>NZ_JBDHSP010000021.1:0-50092 GCF_039808215.1 Paracoccus sp. (in: a-proteobacteria) | reverse complement strand
AGAGAAGCTGCGCTTCGCCATCCGCGAAGGCGGCCGCACCGTCGGCGCCGGCGTGGTGGCCAAGATCCTGAAGTAATGGTGCGGGGCGCGGGGTTGTCGCCGCGCCTGCTGCATGGGTTCAAAGGGCCGCCCCGGAAGGGGCGGCCCGCTCGCGTGTGGGGCCGAGACGGAGGACTGGTCAACACGCTGCTTGCGGTTCAGGCAGTCAGGAAGATCTTGTTCGTCGCGTCGAGATGGCGGGGATGCCCGCCCCTGCACGCAAGTTGTTCAGGCGTGGATCCTTGTGTGATGGCGACAAAATCAAGGTGGGCGCTTTTGTAATATCAGCCAATTGAGGAGAGTCGAATGACCAGTGCACGGCGTGGCAACAATCTCTCTTTCGATCTGAGGTCCGACGTGCGCTGCAGAGGCACCTCGCAGATGCCGGCCCACATCATCTTGATGGTGTCACCTACGCAAGAGGCGTGAAGTAATGGCCTCCTGGGTCGTGCGCCGTTCGAAGGTCGCGACATCGCTTTTCCGACGCGGATCGGCCTCGCCACCCCCTCCCGCTTGACGCCGCGACTCGTTTCCGGCATAGGACCGCATCGCTGCCGGCTTCTCGAGAATCGGCGGCCATCAGGCAGGGCCGCCACCAAGGCGGCCTGCCGCTGTTTTATACGGTTCGACGCTGGCGACGCGTGGTGTGTCGTCAGCCTCTCAACTTGAACTCCCCGCCAGAGGGATGAGAATGCAAAGCCAGAATATCCGCATCCGGTTGAAGGCGTTCGATTATCGCGTCCTGGATGCCAGCACGCAGGAAATCGTCAACACCGCCAAGCGCACCGGCGCTCAGGTCCGTGGCCCGATTCCGCTGCCCAACAAGATCGAGAAATTCACCGTTCTGCGCGGTCCGCATATCGACAAGAAGTCGCGTGACCAGTGGGAGATCCGCACGCACAAGCGTCTGCTGGACATCGTTGACCCGACCCCGCAGACCGTGGACGCGCTGATGAAGCTCGACCTCGCCGCGGGCGTCGATGTCGAGATCAAGGTCTGAGGAGGCTGCCATGCTGCGGACTGGTGTAATCGCCAAGAAGCTGGGCATGACCCGGCTGTTCCTGGAGGACGGGAAGCAGGTTCCCGTCACCGTGCTGCACGTCGACAACGTGCAGGTCATCGCGCAACGCACCGTCGAGACAGACGGCTATGTGGCGCTGCAACTGGGTGCGGGCGAGGCGAAGGCCAAGCGCGTGACCGGCGCCATGCGCGGCCATTTCGCCAAGGCGAATGTGGCCCCCAAGCGCAAGATAGCGGAATTCCGCGTCACCCCGGAGAACCTGGTGGAAGTGGGCGAGGAAATCGTCGCCGACCACTATTTCGCCGGCCAGTATGTCGACATCGCCGGCACCTCGATCGGCAAGGGCTTTGCCGGTGGCATGAAGCGCCACAATTTCGGCGGTCTGCGCGCCTCGCACGGCGTGTCGATCTCGCACCGCTCGCACGGTTCGACCGGCCAGTGCCAGGACCCCGGCAAGGTGTTCAAGGGCAAGAAGATGGCGGGCCATCTGGGTGCCGTGCGCGTGACCACGCAGAACCTGCAGGTCGTGCGCACCGATTCCGAACGTGGCCTGATCATGGTCAAGGGTTCGGTCCCGGGTTCCAAGGGCGGCTGGGTCACCATCAAGGACGCCGTGAAGAAGCCGCTGGCCGAGAACACCGTGTTCCCCGCCGCGACCCGTTCCAAGGCTGCCGCCCAGGCCGAGGCCCCGGTGGCCGAAGCTGCCGCGCCCGAAGGAGACAACTGATGAAACTCGACGTTATCACGCTCGATGCCGGCAAGGCCGGGGACATCGACCTGTGCGACGACATCTTCGGGCTGGAGCCGCGTGCGGACCTGCTGCACCGCGTGGTGCGCTGGCAGCGCGCCAAGGCGCAGGCCGGGACCCATTCGGTGCTGGGCAAGTCGGATGTCAGCTATTCGACCAAGAAGATCTACCGCCAGAAGGGCACCGGCGGCGCCCGCCACGGCTCGCGCAAGGCGCCGATCTTCCGTCACGGCGGCGTCTACAAGGGTCCGACCCCGCGTTCGCACGCCTTCGACCTGCCCAAGAAGGTCCGCGCCCTTGGCCTGAAGCACGCGCTGTCGGCGAAGGTTGCCGCGGGCGAGCTGGTCATCGTCGACAGCCTGAACATCGCGGATGCCAAGACCTCGGCCGTGGCGAAAGCGGTCCGGGAAAACGGCTGGAAGCGCGTTCTGGTGATCGACGGCGCCGAAGTGAACGAGAACTTCGCCCGCGCCGCCCGCAACCTCGAGGGCGTCGATGTGCTGCCCTCGATGGGTGCCAATGTCTATGACATCCTGCGCCGCGACACGCTCGTGCTGACGCGCGCCGGGGTCGAAGCCCTGGAGGCCCGTCTGAAATGACCACGAAGCCCGAACATTACGACGTGATCGTGAAGCCGCTCATCACCGAGAAGGCGACCATGGCCGGCGAGGCGAATGCCTTCGTCTTTCAGGTCGCCAAGGACGCGAGCAAGCCGGTGATCAAGGATGCGGTCGAGGCCCTGTTCAACGTCAAGGTGAAGGCGGTCAACACCACCATCACCAAGGGCAAGACCAAGCGCTTCAAGGGCCGTCCGGGCGTGCGCTCGGATGTCAAGAAGGCCTATGTGACGCTTGAGGCTGGCAACAGCATCGACGTGTCGACCGGCCTCTGACAGGACGCCTGCGGATCTGCGGCCCCGGCAGCGGGGCCGCAGGCATTTGACTGAAACGGACCAGCAACGGTCCAAAGCAACGGAAGACAGAAAGATGGCACTCAAGTCGTACAAGCCGACTACGCCTGGCCAGCGCGGGCTGGTTCTGATCGACCGTTCGGAGCTTTGGAAAGGGCGCCCGGTCAAATCCCTCACCGAGGGTTTGACCAAGCACGGCGGCCGGAACAATACCGGACGGATCACCATGCGCCGCCAGGGCGGCGGGGCGAAGCGTCTTTACCGCATCGTCGATTTCAAGCGCAGCAAGTTCGATGTCGCAGCGACGGTCGAGCGGATCGAATACGATCCCAACCGCACCGCCTTCATCGCGCTGATCAAATACGAAGACGGCGAGCAGGCCTATATCCTGGCGCCGCAGCGTCTGGCCGTGGGCGACAAGGTGATCGCCGGCGCCAAGGTCGACGTGAAGCCCGGCAACGCCATGCCCTTCTCGGGCATGCCGATCGGCACGATCGTCCACAACGTCGAACTGAAGCCCGGCAAGGGCGGCCAGATCGCACGTTCGGCCGGCACCTATGCCCAGTTCGTCGGCCGCGACGGCGGTTATGCCCAGATCCGCCTGTCGTCGGGCGAACTGCGCCTGGTGCGCCAGGAATGCATGGCGACCATCGGCGCCGTGTCGAACGCCGACCACTCGAACCAGAACCTCGGCAAGGCCGGGCGCAACCGCCACAAGGGCATCCGTCCGAGCGTGCGCGGCGTCGCGATGAACCCGATCGACCACCCGCATGGTGGTGGTGAAGGCCGGACCTCGGGCGGTCGTCACCCGGTCACCCCCTGGGGCAAGGGCACCAAGGGCAACAAGACCCGCACGAACAAATCGACCGACAAGTACATCCTGCGGTCGCGTCACGCCAAGAAGAAGGGGCGCTGATCCATGGCACGTTCTATCTGGAAGGGCCCCTTTGTCGACGCCTATGTGCTTCGCAAGGCCGAGAAAGCCCGCGAAGCCGGCAAGTCGGATGTGATCAAGATCTGGTCGCGCCGTTCGACCATCCTGCCGCAGTTCGTCGGCCTGACCTTCGGCGTCTACAATGGCAAGAAGCATATCCCGGTCGCCGTGACCGAGGAGATGATCGGCCAGAAGTTCGGTGAGTATTCGCCGACCCGGACCTATTACGGTCACGCCGCCGACAAGAAAGCGAAAAGGAAGTAATCGTCATGGGTAAGGAAAACAATCCGCGCCGCGTGGCGGACAACGAGGCGTTTGCCAAGCTGAAGATGCTTCGCACCTCGCCGCAGAAGCTGAATCTGGTCGCGGCGCTGATCCGTGGCAAGAAGGTGGACAAGGCGCTGGCCGATCTGACCTTCTCGCACAAGCGCATCGCCGTCGACGTGAAGAAATGCCTGCAGTCGGCCATCGCCAATGCCGAGAACAACCACAACCTCGACGTGGACAACCTGGTTGTCGCCGAGGCCTGGGTCGGCAAGAACCTGGTCATGAAGCGTGGCCGCCCGCGCGCCCGTGGTCGTTACGGCAAGATCATGAAGCCGTTTTCGGAAATCACCATCAAGGTGCGTCAGGTCGAGGAGCACGCATAATGGGTCAGAAGGTCAACCCGATCGGAATGCGTCTTCAGGTCAACCGCACCTGGGACAGCCGCTGGTATGCGGATGACAGGGACTACGGCAATCTGCTGCTGGAAGACCTGAAAATCCGCGATTTCATCCACAAGGAAGCCAAGCAGGCCGGCGTCAGCCGCGTCATCATCGAGCGTCCGCACAAGAAGTGCCGCGTCACGATCCATGCCGCGCGCCCGGGTGTCATCATCGGCAAGAAAGGCGCCGACATCGAGACCCTGCGCAAGAAGCTGGCGAATTTCACCGCCTCGGAACTGCACCTCAACATCGTCGAGGTCCGCAAGCCGGAACTGGACGCGCAGTTGGTCGCGGAATCCATCGCCCAGCAGCTCGAGCGCCGCGTCTCGTTCCGTCGCGCCATGAAGCGCTCGGTGCAGAACGCCATGCGCATCGGCGCGCTCGGCATCCGGGTGAACGTCTCGGGCCGTCTGGGCGGCGCCGAGATCGCCCGCACCGAATGGTACCGCGAGGGCCGCGTGCCGCTGCACACGCTGCGCGCCGACATCGACTATGCGCTGTCGGAAGCCTCGACCCCCTACGGGATCATCGGCGTGAAGGTCTGGATCTTCAAGGGCGAGATCATGGAGCATGATCCGCAGGCCCGCGACCGCCGCGCCGCCGAGGCGCAAGAAGGTCCGGCGCCGCGCGGTCCGCGCCGTGACCGCGACGCGCGCTAAGGAGAAGAAGCAATGCTGCAACCGAAACGGACGAAGTTCCGCAAACAGCACAAGGGCCGCATCCATGGCGAGGCCAAGGGCGGGTTCAACCTGAACTTCGGCTCCTACGCGCTGAAGGCCACCGAGCCGGAGCGGGTGACCGCCCGTCAGATCGAGGCGGCCCGCCGCGCGATCACCCGCCACATGAAGCGTCAGGGCCGGGTCTGGATCCGGATCTTCCCGGATGTGCCGGTTTCCTCGAAGCCGACCGAAGTGCGGATGGGCAAGGGCAAGGGCTCGGTCGATTTCTGGGCCGCCCGCGTGCACCCCGGCCGCATCATGTTCGAGATCGACGGCGTGTCCGACGAGATCGCCCGCGAGGCCCTGCGCCTGGGTGCGAACAAGCTGCCGGTGCTGACCCGCATCGTGGCCCGCGAAGACTGGTAATCCGGCCCGCGCGCCAAAGACATTGACGCCCCGCCCAAGTGGCGGGGCGCCGCCATTGCGGCCCCGGCGACAATCGGGGTTGCCAAGACCCGGCATAGCCTGTATGGGCAAGCCTTCATCACGAAACTCCACCGGAATCAGGGTGGCCCTGCGCTGCAGGGGCTCTCCGGTGATGTTGAAAGGAACAGGCGCATGAAAGCGCAGGAACTGAAAGACAAGACGCCGGACCAGCTGAAGGAACAGCTGCTCGCGCTGAAAAAGGAAGCGTTCAACCTGCGCTTCCAGCAGGCCACCGGCCAGCTCGAGTCGACCGCCCGCATGCGTGCCGTGCGTCGCGATGTCGCCCGGGTGAAAACCATTCTGAACCAGAAAGCGGCGGCAGCCGCGGCGTCGAACTGAGGAGTCCGGCCCATGCCCAAACGCATCCTGCAAGGCCGCGTCACCAGCGACAAGAACGCGCAGACCGTCACCGTGCTGGTCGAGCGCCGCTTCAAGCACCCGCTGCTGCAAAAGACCGTGC
Organism: Paracoccus sp. (in: a-proteobacteria); assembly: GCF_039808215.1. Taxonomy (GTDB): domain Bacteria; phylum Pseudomonadota; class Alphaproteobacteria; order Rhodobacterales; family Rhodobacteraceae; genus Paracoccus. The sequence continues at coordinate 44,128 of NZ_JBDHSP010000021.1, read as the reverse complement.
GTTCGTCGAAGAAATACCGCGCACATGACGCGGAAAACCAGTTCAAGGTCGGGGACATCGTTCGCATCGTCGAATGTGCGCCGATCTCGAAGACCAAGCGCTGGACCGTGCTGACCGAAGCCTCGGTCTGACGCCAGTTAATCGATACCCTGGGGCCGGGCCATGATCCAGGTCGTGGCGGTCCCCAAAGGTCGGGAGTAACCCAATGATCCAGATGCAGACCAATCTGGATGTCGCTGACAACTCCGGCGCGCGCCGGGTGCAGTGCATCAAGGTTCTGGGCGGTTCGCACCGCCGCTACGCATCCGTGGGCGACATCATCGTGGTGTCGGTCAAGGAGGCGATTCCGAAAGGTCGCGTGAAGAAGGGTGACGTTCGCAAGGCCGTCGTCGTGCGCACCGCCAAGGAAGTGAAACGCGAGGATGGCACCTCGATCCGTTTCGACCGCAACGCCGCCGTCATCCTGAACAACCAGGGCGAGCCGGTCGGCACCCGTATCTTCGGGCCGGTCGTGCGCGAGCTGCGTGCCAAGAACTTCATGAAGATCATCTCGCTCGCGCCGGAGGTGCTGTAATGGCTGCCAAGCTGAAAAAGGGCGACAAGGTCGTCGTGCTGGCCGGCAAGGACAAGGGCAAGCAGGGCGAGATCACCACGGTGTTCCCGAAAGAGAACAAGGCCGTGGTTGACGGCGTGAACATCGCCATCCGTCACCAGCGTCAGTCGCAGACCAGCCAGGGCGGCCGCGTGGCCAAGGCCATGCCGATCGACCTGTCGAACCTCGCGCTGATGGACAAGAACGGCAAAGCGACCCGCGTCGGCTTCCGCATGGAAGACGGCAAGAAGGTGCGTTTCGCCAAGACCACTGGGGATGCGATCTGATGCTGGACCAAGCCACCTACACGCCGCGCCTCAAGTCGCTGTACAATGACCAGATTCGTGCAGCCATGAAGGAAGAGTTCGGCTACAAGAACGACATGCAGATCCCGCGTCTGGACAAGATCGTCCTGAACATGGGCATCGGCGAGGCCGTCAAGGACACCAAGAAGGTCAAGCAGGGCGCGGAAGAGCTGTCGCTGATCGCGGGTCAGAAGGCCGTCATCACCCACGCCAAGAAGTCGATCGCCGGTTTTCGTGTGCGCGAGGAGATGCCGCTGGGCTGCAAGGTCACGCTGCGCGGCGCCCGGATGTATGAATTCCTCGACCGCCTGATCAACATCGCGCTGCCCCGCGTCCGCGACTTTCGCGGCGTCAAGGGCAGTTCCTTCGACGGCCGCGGCAATTTCGCCATGGGCCTGAAGGAGCACATCGTGTTCCCGGAAATCAACTTCGACAAGGTCGACGAAGTTCTGGGGATGGACATCATCATCTGCACCACCGCGCCGACCGACGCGGAAGCGAAGTCGCTGTTGAAGCATTTCAACATGCCCTTCAACAGCTGATCGCGGAGGTACGAAGATATGGCTAAGAAATCCATGGTCGAGCGCGAGAAGAAGCGTGAGCGCCTGGTCGCGAAATATGCCGCCAAGCGAGCCGCGCTGAACGAGGTCATCCACGACCAGTCGCGTCCGATGGAAGAGCGCTTCAAGGCCAGCCTGAAACTGGCTGAACTGCCGCGCAACTCCTCGGTCACGCGCCTGCACAACCGCTGCCAGCTGACCGGCCGTCCGCATGCGTATTATCGCAAACTGAAACTGTCGCGGATCATGCTGCGCGAGCTCGGCTCGTTCGGTCAGATCCCCGGCCTGGTCAAATCGAGCTGGTAAGGGGGCATTATGCTGATGAACGATCCTCTCGGCGATATGCTGACCCGCATCCGCAACGCGCAGATGCGCGGCAAGTCCACCGTCCGCACCCCGGCCTCGAAACTGCGCGCCTGGGTCCTGGACGTGCTGAAGGCCGAAGGCTACATCCGTGGCTATGAATCGGTCGAAACCCCCTCGGGTCACACCGAGCTGGAAATCGGTCTGAAATACTTCGAAGGCACTCCGGTGATCCGGGAACTGGCGCGCGTGTCCAAGCCTGGCCGCCGCGTCTATGCCTCGGTCAGGGAAATCCCGCAGGTCCGCAATGGCCTCGGCGTGTCCATCGTCTCGACGCCGAAAGGCGTGATGTCGGATGCAGCGGCTCGCAACGCCAATGTCGGCGGCGAAGTCCTCTGCACCGTGTTCTAAGGAGGGCAGGGATGTCTCGGATTGGTAAGAAACCGGTCGCCCTTCCCAAAGGCGTGACCGCAGAGATCAAGGGCCAGTCGATCGAGGTGAAGGGGCCGAAAGGCACCCGCAGCTTTGTCGCGACCGACGATGTGACGCTTTCGCTGGAAGAGGGTGCGGTGCAGGTTACGCCGCGCGGTCTTTCCAAGCGTGCGCGCCAGCAGTGGGGCATGACCCGCTCGATGGTCGAGAATCTGACCATCGGCGTCAGCACCGGCTTTAAGAAGGAGCTGGAAATCCAGGGCGTGGGTTACCGCGCCTCGATGCAGGGCAAGACCCTGAAGCTGCAGCTGGGCTATTCGCATGACGTGAACTTCGAAACGCCCGAAGGCGTGACGATCACCTCGCCGAAGCAGACCGAAATCGTGGTGGAAGGCATCGACCAGCAGCTGGTCGGCCAGGTCGCCGCGAACATCCGCGAGTGGCGCCGCCCCGAGCCCTACAAGGGCAAGGGCATCCGCTACAAGGGTGAGGTCGTCTTCCGCAAGGAAGGCAAGAAGAAGTAAGGGGCGCGAGAAATGGCACTGAACAAACGAGAGCTGTTCCTGAAGCGCCGCCTGCGCGTGCGGAACAAACTGCGGGCTATCTCGGACGGTCGTCCGCGGCTGTCCGTCCACCGTTCTTCCAAGAACATCAGCGTGCAACTGATCGACGACGTGAAGGGGGTCACCCTGGCCTCTGCCTCGTCGCTGGAAAAGGATCTGGGCGTTGTCGGCAAGAACAACCTGGAAGCCGCGGCCAGGATCGGCTCGGCGATTGCAGAGCGCGCGAAGGCTGCCGGCGTCGAGGACGTGATCTTCGACCGTGGCGGCTTCCTGTTCCACGGCAAGGTCAAGGCGCTGGCCGATGCCGCCCGCGAAGGCGGCCTGAAGTTCTGATCCTGCGGGTGGCGTCCGCGCCACCCCGATGATCCGGGGGCCGTTCCTTGCGGGATGGCCCACCTGGATTGACAGCAACGGCGCGGGTCGCGCCAGATGACAAGGAATGCCTGATGGCAGAACGTGACAACCGCCGGGGCCGCCGCGAAGAGCGCGAGGAAACCCCGGAATTCGCCGATCGCCTGGTCGCGATCAACCGCGTCTCGAAGACCGTCAAGGGCGGCAAGCGCTTTGGCTTTGCGGCCCTGGTGGTCGTGGGCGACCAGCGCGGCCGCGTCGGCTTTGGCAAGGGCAAGGCGAAAGAAGTGCCCGAGGCGATCCGCAAGGCCACCGAACAGGCGAAGCGCAGCCTGGTTCGCGTGCCGCTGCGTGACGGCCGCACGCTGCATCACGATGTCGAGGGCCGTCACGGCGCCGGCAAGGTGATCATGCGCACCGCCGTTCCGGGGACCGGCATCATCGCCGGCGGTCCGATGCGCGCCGTGTTCGAGATGCTGGGCGTCCAGGACGTGGTGGCCAAGTCGCAGGGCTCGCAGAACCCCTACAACATGATCCGCGCCACGCTGGACGGTCTGAAGAAGGAAGCCTCGCCCCGTAACGTCGCGCAGCGCCGCGGCAAGAAGGTGGCTGAGATCCTGCCCTCGAACGACAAGCCGGCTGACGCCGCCGTCGAAGCGTAAGGAGAGGCAGAATGGCCAAAACCATCGTCGTCAAGCAGATCGGCTCGCCGATCCGCCGTCCGGCCATCCAGCGCGAGACGCTGAAGGGCCTCGGGCTGAACAAGATGAACCGCACGCGCGAGCTGGAGGACACTCCGGCGATCCGCGGCATGGTCGCCAAGATCCCGCATCTGGCCATCATCATCGAGGAGCGCGGCTGATCCAGCCCGCTTCCCGCGACATCGAAAGCGCCCCGGATCGCCTCCTGGGCGCTTTCAGCTTTCGGCGTTAACCTTTCGCTAACCAGGCGCCGCTAGGCTTGGTTGCTGGCGCAGGTCGCGCCGGGGACCCAGGATGGCACGCGCATTCGGCTGCCTTGCATTGCTTCTGTCCCTGCTGTCTGCGGGCGGGGCTGCGGCCAACCCTTGGCCGCGGGCCGAGGGCAAGGGATTCGTCTCGCTTTCGGCCGAGGGCGACCGCGACGGCAACAGCTATGTGGCGCTTTACGGTGAATACGGGCTTGGTGCGCGCGACACGCTGGGGGCCGAACTTGGCCGCAGCAGCGGGCGCGAGACCAGCCTGATGTTCTGGTGGCAGCGGGCGCTGGATGACGGCCAGGGCCCGGACCGGCTGGCGCTGTCCCTGGGCACCGGCTTGCTGGCGCGGGACGGCGAATACCTGCCCATGCTGCAGATCGCCGCCGGCTGGGGCAGGGGGTTCGACGCCCTGCCGCTGGTCGAGCACATCCCCGGCGGCGGCTGGCTTTCGGCCGAGGCGCGGCTCAGCGTGGCCGGCGCGATGAAGGATCAGGCGGAACTGCACGATCTGGTGGCCAGCGACGCGGGACTTCTGTCCTACCTGACGCCCGAGACCTCGGCCAAGGCCGAACTGACCCTGGGCTGGCACGCAACCGAATCGCTCATGCTGATCAACCAGTTCCGCTTTGAGGAGCGCGACGATACCGGATTCGCCAGCAAGCTCTCGATCTCGGCGGTGCATGACCTGCCGGGCCCGGTCAGCCTTGAGGCGGGGCTTGTCGCGCCGCTGTCCGGCACCGGCGAGACGGCGCTGAAGATCGGCACCTGGCTGGAGTTCTGAGGCCTTGCCGAAACGGGCAGGGCCGTGCGGGCCGCCGATCTGACGGAAAGGACAGATTGCCCCCCCCCCCCCCCCCCCCGCATGCGACGCTCCGTCCAGATTTCAGGAGCGTTTGCGATGTTGACCATTTGCCGTTATGCCATGATCTGGCTGATTTCCTCGGTGTCATTTGCCCAAGCCGGCGCCTGTGACTGGCGGCCAAGCCAGTTGATCGGGGGCGGCGGCGCCGGGGCCGCCGCCGCGGGCGGCGGTGCTGCCGCCGCCGCGGGCTTGGGCATGAAGGCCGCGGGCTTTTACACGCTGACCCATGCGACATCGGGGCTGACGATGCTGGCATCGACCGCCGGGGGTGCCTCGGCGGCCGGAACGGTCGGCATCATGGGCGGAACTGCCGGCGCCATCGGCACTGCGGGCGCAATTTTGATGTCGCCGGTGACGGTGCTTGCCGGGGCGGTGACCGCGATCGGCGTCGGCGCCTATGAGGGGGTGTGCTATTTCGAGGACGAGCGGGTGACCGATTACGCCGAAATTGATGCGATGATGGCCAATTTGGGCGCGAATGCGGACCCGGTGCTTTTCCGCCATATCCCCGGCAATCGGTTTGCCGAGAATGGGCTCATCATGATCAGGAACCCGGATGGCGATTGGGACGAATACGAGATCAGGAAGCTCTACATCGTGAACGGCGTGCTCAAGGCGCGGAAATGGGGCCGGAACACGGTGATCGGCCAGGTGGGCTATGTCACGGCCCAGTTGCCTGCCGACTGAGACCCTCCGCGTCGGTCTGTCGCGCCGCAAACCTCGCCCAAGCGGCTTGAGTCTGCGGCGCTTCAAGCGTAAAAGCGCTCGTCTCGCATTTGCGCGGACGATTCGAACAAGCAAGAAATGCCGTGTCCGCCCCCCTACGCTTCCTGGGGCGCTTCCGGCTTCAAGGAGAAGCGATATGAAACTGCATGAAATCCGCGACAACGAAGGCGCGAACCGCAAGAAAAAGCGTGTGGCGCGCGGCCCCGGCTCGGGCAAGGGCAAGACCGCCGGCCGGGGCATCAAGGGTCAGACCTCGCGTTCCGGTGTGGCGCTGAACGGCTACGAAGGCGGCCAGATGCCGCTTTATCGCCGCCTGCCCAAGCGCGGCTTCAGCAAGCCCAACCGGCTGGAATTCGCGCTGGTCAACCTCGGCCAGCTGCAGGCCTTCGTCGACGCCGGCAAGCTGGATGCGGCCGCCGCGGTGACCGAGGATGCGCTGGTGGCCGCGGGGGTCATCCGCCGCAAGCTGGACGGTGTGCGCGTCCTGGCCAAGGGCGAGCTGACCGCGGCGCTGGATCTGACCGTGGCCGGCGCGTCGAAGGCCGCCGTCGAGGCGATCGGCAAGGCCGGCGGCAAGATCACCCTCACCCGCGCGGTGAAAGAAGACGCTGCGGCCGAATAAGCTGTTGAAGGGCGCGCTCGCGCCCAATAGACAGGCTTGCAAGTTTTCCAGGCGCCGCGGGATCGGGAGACGATCCGGCGGCGCTGCCACGAAGGGGCACAAGAATGGCGTCAGCCGCAGAACAGATGGCATCGAACCTTTCCTGGGGCGCGTTTGGCAAGGCGACCGAGCTGCGCCAGAGGATCTGGTTCACCCTGGGCCTTCTCATCATCTATCGTCTGGGCACCTATATCCCGGTGCCGGGCATCGACGGCGCGGCGCTGCGCAACTTCATGGACCAGGCGCAGGCCGGCATCGGGGGGATTCTCTCGATGTTCACCGGCGGTGCGCTGGGGCGGATGGGGGTCTTTGCCCTGGGCATCATGCCCTATATCTCGGCCTCGATCATCGTGCAGCTTCTGACCTCGATGGTGCCGGCGCTCGAGCAGCTCAAGAAAGAGGGCGAGCAGGGGCGCAAGAAGATCAACCAGTATACGCGCTATGCCACCGTGGCCCTGGCGCTGTTTCAGGCCTGGGGCCTGGCGGTCAGCCTCGAGGCCGGCAATCTGGCACATGACCCGGGCATGTTCTTCCGCGCCTCGGTGGTCATCACCCTGGTCGGCGGCACCATGTTCCTGATGTGGGTGGGCGAGCAGATCACCGCCCGCGGCATCGGCAACGGCATCTCGCTGATCATCTTCGTCGGCATCGTCGCCGAGATCCCGGCGCAGCTGGCGCAGTTCCTGGCACAGGGCCGCACTGGCGCCGTGTCCACCCCGGTGATCCTGGGCGTGATGGTGATGATCGCCGTGGTCGTCGCCTTCGTGGTGTTCATGGAACGCGCGCTGCGCAAGATCCACATCCAGTATCCGCGCCGCCAGGTCGGGATGAAGATCTATGACGGCCAGTCCTCGCATCTGCCGATCAAGGTGAACCCGGCGGGGGTGATCCCGGCGATCTTTGCCAGCTCGCTTCTGCTGCTGCCGATCACCATCTCGACCTTCTCGGGCAACCAGACCGGCCCGATCATGTCCACGATCCTGGCCTATTTCGGCCCCGGTCAGCCGCTTTACCTGATCTTCTTTGCGGCGATGATCGTGTTCTTCACCTTTTTCTACACCTTCAACGTCAGCTTCAAGCCTGACGACGTGGCCGAGAACCTGAAGAACCAGGGCGGCTTTGTTCCCGGCATCCGCCCGGGCAAGCGCACCGAGGACTATCTGACCTATGTGGTGAACCGCGTGCTGGTGATCGGTTCGGCCTATCTGGCCTTCGTCTGCCTGCTGCCCGAGATCATCCGCGACCAGCTGGCGATCCCGTTCTATTTCGGCGGCACCTCGGTGCTGATCGTGGTGGCGGTGGTCATGGACACGATCAGCCAGGTGCAAAGCCACTTGCTGGCGCATCAATACGAGGGTCTGATCGAGAAATCGCAGCTTCGCGGCCGGCGCGGCAAGACCGGTGCCGCCAAGCCGCGCAAGGCGCCGGCGCGCCGCTGAGGGAAAACCCGTCACTGGGGGCTAGGAGAGGGACGACATGCCGATCAACATCATTCTGCTGGGCCCGCCGGGCGCAGGCAAGGGCACCCAGGCCAGGCGCCTGATCGAGGACCGCGGGCTGGTCCAGCTCTCGACCGGCGACATGCTGCGCGAGGCGCGCAGTTCCGGCACCGAGATGGGCCAGCGCGTCGCCGCGGTCATGGACCGGGGAGAGCTGGTCACCGACGAGATCGTCATCGGCCTGATCCGCGAGAAGCTGGGCCAGGGCGGCAACGGCTTCATCTTTGACGGCTTCCCGCGCACCCTGGCCCAGGCCGATGCGCTGCAGGCGCTGATGGCCGAGATGGACCAGCGCATCAATGCGGTGATCGAGATGCGGGTGGACGATGCCGCGCTGGTGGCGCGCGTCTCGGGCCGCTACACCTGCGGCAATTGCGGCGAGGTCTATCACGACCAGACCCGGCCGACCAGGGAAGCCGGCAAATGCGATGTCTGCGGCTCGGCCGACCTGCGCCGGCGCGCCGATGACAATGCCGAAAGCCTCAAGACCCGGCTGATGGAATATTACAAGAAAACCTCGCCCCTGGTCGGTTACTACCACGTCAAGGGCAACCTGCATGCGGTGGACGGCCTGGCCGAGATCGACGAGGTTGCCGCGGCCGTGGCCAGGGTCATGGACGGGCTTGCGGGCCGGGGTTGACCTCGGCGGGCAAATCCCCTAATCCGCAGCATCCCGCCAGGGAATCATCCGGAGGTCCGGGTGTCGCTTCAAGACCCGAGAGCGAGGCTTTCGGGTCTTTGGTTGTGAAAAAAGGTTCCGGGGCTACGGAACCGCAACGATGAAAAGGAAAAACGCGTGGCTCGTATTGCTGGCGTCAACATTCCGACCGGGAAACGCGTCCCGATCGCACTGACCTATATCCATGGCATCGGCCCGAAATTCGCCGAGGAGATCATCGCGGGCGTCGGCATCGACCCGGCCCGGCGCGTCAACGAACTGTCGGATGCCGAGGTTCTGAAGATCCGCGAATACATCGACGCCAATTACACCGTCGAAGGCGACCTGCGTCGCGAGACCCAGATGAACATCAAGCGCATGATGGACCTGGGTTCCTATCGTGGCCTGCGCCACCGCCGCGGCCTGCCGGTTCGCGGTCAGCGCACCCACACCAATGCCCGCACCCGCAAGGGCCCGGCGAAACCGATCGCCGGCAAGAAGAAGTAAGGGGGAACGGACATGGCACGCGATAAAACCCGCATCAAGCGCAAGGAACGCAAGAACATCGCCACCGGCGTGGCGCATGTGAACTCGTCCTTCAACAATACCAAGATCCTGATCTCGGACGTGCAGGGCAATGCGATCTCGTGGTCGTCGGCCGGCACCATGGGCTTCAAGGGCTCGCGCAAATCGACCCCCTATGCCGCGCAGATGGCCGCCGAAGACGCGGGCCGCAAGGCGCAGGAACACGGCGTGCGTACGCTGGAGGTCGAAGTGCAGGGCCCCGGTTCGGGCCGCGAATCGGCGCTGCGCGCGCTGGCCGCCGTCGGCTTCAACATCACGGCCATCCGTGACGTGACGCCGATCGCGCATAACGGCTGCCGCCCGCCAAAGCGCCGCCGGGTCTGATCCCGCAGGAATTGGACGCGTTCCGCGTGGGGGATTCCCGCGCGGGCGCTTTTTCCCTTTTTACCTCGGGTGTTTCCGATCACCGGTCATGGATCGGAAACTGGAATGGAGGCAACGCATGATCCACAAGAACTGGGGCGAACTCATCAAGCCCGCCCAGCTTGAAGTCAGACCGGGCGCCGATGCCACGCGCGTGGCCACCGTCGTCGCCGAGCCGCTGGAGCGCGGCTTCGGGCTGACGCTGGGCAACGCGCTGCGCCGGGTGCTTCTGTCCTCGCTGCAGGGCGCCGCAATCACCTCGGTGCAGATCGACAACGTGCTGCACGAATTTTCCTCGGTGCCCGGCGTGCGCGAGGATGTGACCGACATCGTCCTGAACCTCAAGGGCGTGACGCTGAAGATGGACGTGGACACGCCCAAGCGCCTGGCGCTGTCGGCCAAGGGTCCGGGCGAGGTCAAGGCCGGCGACATCCAGGAAACCGCCGGCATCACCATCCTGAACCGCGAGCATGTCATCTGCCATCTCGACGACGGCGCCGAGCTGCACATGGAACTGACCGTGCAGAACGGCAAGGGCTATGTCGCGGCCGACAAGAACCGTCCCGAGGATGCGCCGATCGGCCTGATCCCGGTCGATGCCATCTTCTCGCCGGTCAAGCGTGTCAGCTATGAGGTCGCACCGACCCGCGAGGGCCAGGTGCTGGACTATGACAAGCTGACGATGAAGGTCGAGACCGACGGTTCGCTGACCCCGGAAGACGCCGTGGCCTATGCCGCGCGCATCATCCAGGACCAGCTCTCGGTCTTCGTGAACTTCGAGGAGCCCGAGACCGCGACGCGTTCGGACGCCGAGGACGGGCTGGAGTTCGACCCGCGCCTGCTGAAGAAGGTCGACGAGCTGGAACTGTCGGTGCGTTCGGCGAACTGCCTGAAGAACGACAATATCGTCTATATCGGCGACCTGATCCAGAAGACCGAGGCCGAGATGCTGCGCACCCCGAACTTCGGCCGCAAGTCGCTCAATGAGATCAAGGAAGTGCTCTCGGGCATGGGCCTGCACCTCGGCATGGATGTCGTGGACTGGCCGCCGGAGAACATCGAGGATCTGGCCAAGCGCTTCGACGACCAGTTCTGAGCCATACCGGGGGCGTGCGCGCCCCCGGAATCCGGGCAATCCCGCCCCAAGGAGAGCGGCCCGCAACGCATGGGCTGCCGGACAAAGAAAACACGTCATAGGAGACCATCATGCGTCACGCCCGCGGCTATCGCCGCCTGAACCGCACCCACGAGCACCGCAAGGCGCTTTTCGCCAATATGGCCGGCTCGCTGATCGAGCATGAGCAGATCAAGACCACCCTGCCCAAGGCCAAGGAACTGCGCCCGATCGTCGAGAAGCTGATCACGCTGGCGAAGCGCGGCGACCTGCACGCGCGCCGCCAGGCCGATGCACAGCTGAAGCAGGACCAGCATGTCGCCAAACTGTTCGACGTGCTGGGTGCCCGCTACAAGGACCGCCAGGGCGGCTATGTCCGCATCCTGAAAGCGGGCTTTCGCTATGGCGACATGGCGCCGATGGCGATCATCGAACTGGTCGACCGCGACACCAGCGCCAAGGGGGCGGCCGATCGCGCCCGCGTCGAGGCAGAGTCGGCCGACGAATCGTAAGCGGAGCGGCGCCTTTGCGCCGTTAAGCAAAGGTTTAAGCCCGCGACCGCGCATCGGTCGCGGGCTTTTTTGCCACAGTGCGGGATTTCTTCGGGCAAGGGTGCTTTTGCGGCTGCAGCAAGGCCCTGCCGCAGCGGTTGTCCCGGGGGTTCGGAAAACAAACAGAAATTGCGCAGCCGGGGTCGGGCCGCTGCGGGTGTTTGGCATCGGCGGAATCCCGCCGCAGGCTCAGGTTGACCCCGGGGCAAGCCGGAAATCGTCAATTGGTGGCGCAGTAGCGCTTGAATACATTGGCAACCGTGTCATTTTCCATGATACCTGCAGGAAATAGCAATCTGTCCAAATCGTCATGTCATCACGCGCCGAAATAAACGCAGCCCTTGCCAAGCTGAAAAAAATGTCGCCCGCGGGCTATTTCATCGGGCTGCATATCCGTTTTGCGGCGCCGCTGATGCAGTTCCAGACCTATAACAAGGACTGGGCGCAGCGCTATTCGGAACGTGCCTATGCGCTGCGCGATCCGACCATCGCCTGGGGGTTCTCGACCACCGGCGCCTGCCGCTGGAGCGTGCTGCCGATTCCGGATCCGTTCTCGATTCTGCAGGATGCCGCGGATCACGGGTTGTCCTACGGTCTGGCCGTCGCCCATGGCCCGATCAAGTCGCGCACGATCTGCTGCTTTGCCCATGACAAGCGGGAATTCACGGATGACGAGATCGAGGTGATCTCGACAATGATTCGGCGGCTGCATGAGATCACGGAGCCGCCGGAGAGCCTTACCAAGGCTCAACAAGAGGCCCTGAGGTGTATCGCAGAAGGGGATCGTCATGCAGCAGCGGCTGCCAAACTTGGCATTACCGAAAGCGCGTTCAAGGCTCGACTCATATCGGCGCGTGAAAGACTGATGGCACGCACGACGGCCGAGGCGCTGCAAAGGGCCAAGGATTACCGTTTGCTGTAGGGCGGTTCTCCGCAGCTGCGGTCCACCCCTGGGGGCCACCACCACAACCCCAGGAGAAGACCATGCAGACCACCACCCTTTCCTTCGCCAACCTGCACAATCACGGCGAACTGTTCGCCAATATCTTCCGCGCCCGCAAGCAGAGCTTCATCGTCCAGAAACGCTGGAACCTGCCCCAGACCGACGACATGGAGTTCGACCAGTACGACACGCCCATGAGCCGTTGGGTGGCGATCCATGAACATGGCCGCGTGCTGGCCGGCGTGCGCCTGACGCCCACGACCGCGCGCTGCGGCATGTACAGCTACATGATCCGCGATGCGCAGCAGGACCTGCTGGGCGGCTCGATCCCGCAGAACCTGCTGGACGCCGAAGCCCCGGTCGAGGCCGGCACCTGGGAGGCGAGCCGGCTGTTCGTTGATCACACCATCCCCCAGCGCGACCGCCGCCGGGTGCATGCCACGCTTGTGTCCGAGATGACCAACTCGGCGCGCGAGCTGGGCGCCTCGCGGCTGATCTGCCTTGTTGCCGCCACCTGGCCGCGCTGGCTGCGGCCCTGCGGGCTGGACGCCCAGGCCATGGGCCCGGTGGTCTGGATCGACGACGGCTATTTCCAGTGCGTCTCGATCAACCTCGCGACAAAGATGCATTGAACGGCGCATGGATCGAGGGCCTTTCGCGCGCCTTGCGGGCGCCGTAACATGGTGCCCGCATGGCAGACCTGTTCGATACCGCGCCTGCGGGCGCCCCGCCGCGCGACGCAGCGCGTCCCCTGGCCGACCGCATCCGGCCGGCCCGGCTGGCCGATGTCATCGGCCAGGACCGGGTGCTTGGCCCGGACGGCCCGCTGGGCGCGATGCTGGCGGCGGGCAGCCTTGGTTCGCTGATCCTCTGGGGGCCGCCGGGCGTGGGCAAGACCACCATCGCGCGGCTGCTGGCGCAGGAGACCGAGGCGGCCTTCGTGCAGATCTCGGCGATCTTTTCCGGCGTGCCGGAACTGCGCAAGGTCTTCGAGGCGGCGCGGCTGCGCCGGGGTCAGGGGCGCGGCACGCTGCTGTTCGTCGACGAGATCCACCGCTTCAACCGCGCGCAGCAGGACGGCTTCCTGCCGCATATGGAGGACGGCACGATCACCCTGGTCGGGGCCACCACGGAAAACCCGAGCTTTGAACTGAACGCGGCGCTGCTGTCGCGGGCGCAGGTGATCGTGCTGGAACGGCTGGGTCCGGCCGATCTGGAGCGCCTGGCGCAGCGCGCCGAGCAGGAGCTGCAGCGGGCGCTGCCGCTGACCGGCGAGGCGCGCGCGCGGCTGCTGGACATGGCCGACGGCGACGGCCGCGCCGTGCTGAACCTGATCGAGCAGGTCATGGCCTGGAAGCTCTCGGACCGGCTGGACCCCGACCAGCTGGCGCAGCGGCTGATGCGGCGCGCGGCGCGCTATGACAAGTCGGGGGACGAGCATTACAACCTGATCTCGGCCCTGCACAAATCCATCCGCGGCAGCGACCCGGATGCGGCGCTTTACTGGCTGGCGCGCATGTTCGAGGGGGGCGAGGACCCGCGCTATCTGGCCCGGCGCCTGACGCGCATGGCGATCGAGGACATCGGCCTGGCCGATCCGGCGGCGCAGCGCCATTGCCTGGACGCCTGGGCGCTGTATGAACGCCTGGGCAGCCCCGAGGGCGAACTGGCGCTGGCGCAGGCGGCGATCTATCTGGCGCTGGCGCCGAAATCCAACGCGGGCTACGCGGCCTACAAGCAGGCGCGCGATCTGGCGCGGCGCTCGGGCAGCCAGATGCCGCCCAAGCACATCCTGAACGCGCCGACCGGGCTAATGGCCGAGCAGGGCTATGGCAAGGGCTATGCCTATGACCATGACGCCGAGGATGCCTTCTCCGGGCAGGACTACTTCCCCGAGGGCATGAAACGCCCGGTTCTTTACCTGCCGGTCGAGCGCGGATTCGAGCGCGAGTTGAAAAAGCGCGTTGAATGGTTCGCCGGCCTGCGTCACAAGCGGCGCATCGAGGGCAAGACATGACACATACTTTCCTGCAGGTCGCGCTGGGCGGCGCCCTGGGTTCAAGCGCGCGTTACGGCGTGAACATCCTGGCCGGGCGCCTTGCCCCCGGCCTGCCGCTGGGCACGCTTGCGGTGAATATCGCCGGTTGCTTCCTGATGGGCGTGCTGGCGGCGGGCCTGGCGCATCGCGGCGGCCAGCATCTGGCGCCCTTTCTGCTGACCGGGGTGCTGGGCGGATTCACCACGTTTTCCGCCTTTGCGCTGGACACGCTCAGCCTGTGGCAGCGCGGCGCCGCGGGCATGGCGGCGGCCTATGTGCTGGCCTCGGTGGCGGTGTCGCTGCTGGCCGTCGGCCTCGGGCTGGCGCTGGGCCGGGGGGTCTTCGCATGAGCGTGCAGACCATCCGCATCGCCGCCGAGGAGGGCGAGCAGCGCCTTGATCGCTGGCTGAAGAAGCGCTTTCCGCAGCTGACCCAGGGCGCGATCGAGAAATGGTGCCGCACCGGGCAACTGCGCGTCGATGGCGGCCGCGTCAAGGCCAGCAGCCGCATCGACGCCGGGCAGGAGGTGCGCGTGCCGCCGCTGCCCGATGCGGCCCCTGCCGCGATCCGGGCGCCAAAGCCGCGCGTCAGGCACAGCGACGCCGAGATGATCCAGTCCTGCGTGCTGTGGCGCGACGAACATATCATCGCGCTGAACAAGCCGCCGGGCCTGCCCTCGCAGGGGGGCTCGGGCCAGGGAGACCGGCATGTGGACGGGCTGACCGAGGCCTTGATGTTTGGCTACAAGGACCGACCCAAGCTGGTGCACCGGCTGGACAAGGACACCTCGGGCGTGCTGCTGCTGGCGCGTACCGACCGCATCGCCCGCGCGCTCTCCGAGGCCTTCCGCCACCGGTTGACGCGCAAGATCTACTGGGCGGCGGTGGCGGGCGTGCCCAGCCCGCGCATGGGCTCGATCAAATACGGGCTGGTGAAGGCGCCGGGCCGCGGCCGCGGCGGCGAGGGCGAGAAGATGATCGCCGTGCATCCCGCGCAGATGGCCACGACCGAGGGCGCCAAGCGCGCCCATACCGATTACGCGGTGCTGGACGCGCTGGGCAGCCGCGTCAGCTGGGCCGCCATGGTGCCGGTCACCGGCCGCACGCATCAGCTGCGCGCCCATATGGCCGAGATCGGCCATCCGATCGTCGGCGACGGCAAATATGGCGGCTCGGGACAGGAAAATCTCGGCGACGGCTGGGGCGCGCAACTGGGCGGAGAGATCAGCCGCAAGCTGCACCTGCACGCCCGCCTGATCCGTTTCGAACATCCGATCAGCAAGAAGCTGATCACCATCACCGCGCCGCTGCCCGAGCACATGGTGCGCACCTGGGCGACGCTTGGCTGGTCCGAGAATGACGTGCCCGAAGACCCCTTTGCCGAGGCGCCATGAAACTTGTCGTATTCGATGTCGATGGCACGCTGATCGACAGCCAGCACATGATCGTCGCCGCGATGGCTGCGGGTTTCGAGGAGGCCGGCCTGGCGCCGCTGCCGCGCGAGACCGTGCTCTCGATTGTCGGCCTGTCGCTGCCGGTGGCGGTGGCGACGCTGGCGCCCGAGGCCGGGCCTGCGCAGCAGGAACGCGCCGTGGCGGGCTATCGCGCCGCCTGCCAGCGGGCGCGGGCGCAGCACGCCTCGCCGCTGTATCCCGGGGCGCAGGACTGTCTTGATCTGCTGGCCGGGCGCGATGACGTGCTGCTGGCGATCGCCACCGGCAAGGCGCGGCGCGGGCTGGATGCGCTGATCGACAGCCGGGGCTGGGGCGGGCTGTTCGTCAGCCGGCAGACGGCGGATTTCCACCCCTCGAAACCGCATCCGGCGATGCTGCTGGCCGCCGTCGAGGAGGCCGGGGTCAGCCCCGGCCAGGCGACGATGGTGGGCGACACGGAATTCGACATCGCCATGGGGGTGGCGGCCGGGACGCGGGCGCTGGGCGTCGGCTGGGGCTATCACCCGCGCGAGCGGCTTTTGGCCGCCGGTGCCGCGCTGGTGGCCCCGGACTATCCGGCGCTGACCCGGGCGCTGCTGGAGTGGATCGATGGCTGAATGGCAGGCGCGGCGGTTCTGGACCGAGGCCGGGACCCGGGCGCGGGACGGCGGCTGGGAGGTGGTGCTGGACGCGCGGGTGCTGCGCACCCCCGGCAAGCAGGCGCTGCTTTTGCCGACCGAGGCGCTGGCGCAGGCCATCGCCGCGGAATGGGACGCACAGGCCGATGTGATCGACCCCAATCTGATGCCGCTGACCCGCGGCGCCAATTCCGCCATCGAAAAGGTCACGCCGCAATTCGGCGCCGTCGCGGCGATGCTGGCCGAATATGGCAGCACCGATCTGCTGTCCTATCGTGCCGATGAGCCCGAGGCGCTGGCCCTGGCCCAGGCTGCGGGCTGGGACCCGCTGCTTGACTGGGCCGCCAGCGCGCTGGGCGCGGCCTTGCGCATCACCCATGGTGTGATCCCGGTACCGCAGCCGCCCGAGGCGCTGGCACGGCTGGCGGCCGAGGTCGCGGGGCTCGATGTCTTTGGCCTGACGGCGCTGCACGATCTGGTGACGCTGCCCGGCTCGCTGGTGCTGGGGCTGGCGGTGATCCGCGGCCGCATCGGTGCGGCGCAGGCCCATGCCCTGGCCCGCATCGACGAAAGCTTTCAGGCCGAGCGCTGGGGCCGCGACGACGAGGCCGAGGCGGCCGCCGCCGGCCGTCTGGCCGCCATGCTGGCGGCCGAGCGGCTGTGGTCGCTCAGCCGGACGTAGGGTCGCTTTCGGCTTAATTCTTGACGCAAGCCTGTGCATCGGCACAGTGGTGCCCAGGGGGCGCTGCAAGCCCCTTGCAAAAGGGGCCTGCCGATCGCCCGCACCCGGGACCTGCCGACCGGCCCGAAAACAACAGTGAGGAAATCCATGAAGAAATCCCTGTTCCTCGGCTCGGTGACCGCGCTTGCTCTTGTGGCGACGGGGGCCATGGCCGGCGAAGGCGACACGCTGAAAGAGGTCAAGGCCCGCGGCATGCTGAACTGCGGCGTCAATACCGGTCTGGTCGGTTTTGCCGCCCCCGACGCCAATGGCAACTGGTCGGGCTTTGACATCTCGTTTTGCAAGGCGGTGGCCGCGGCGGTGCTGGGCGACCAGACCAAGGTGAAATACGTGCCGACCACCGGCCAGACGCGCTTTACCGCCCTGTCCTCGGGCGAGGTGGACCTTCTGGCGCGCAACTCGACCTGGTCCTTCCAGCGCGACACCGACCTGAAGCTCGATTTCATCGGGGTGAACTATTACGACGGCCAGGGCTTCATGGTGCGCAAGGATCTGGGGGTCAGCTCGGCCAAGGAACTGGACGGCGCCACGATCTGCATCCAGACCGGCACCACCACGGAACTGAACCTGGCGGATTACTTCAAGTCGAACGGCATGAAATACGAGGCGGTGAACATCGACAGCAATGCCGAGGGCGAGCAGCAGTATCTGGCCGGCGCCTGCGACGCCTATACCACCGACGCCTCGGGCCTGGCCGCGACACGCGCCGCCTTTGCCGATCCGGAAAACCACATCATCCTGCCCGAGATCATCTCGAAAGAGCCGCTGGCCCCGGCGGTGCGCCATGGCGACAACAACTGGGGCGACATCGCCCGCTGGACGCTTTACGCGCTGATCGCCGCCGAGGAATACGGCATCACCTCGGCCAATATCGACGAACTGGCGAAATCCTCGCAAAACCCCGAGGTGCAGCGCCTGCTGGGCAGCAGCGACGACCTGGGCAAGATGATCGGGCTGGATGCCGAATGGGCCAGGCGCGCCATCAAGGCCAATGGCAATTATGGCGAGATCTTTGCCGCCACCATCGGCGAGCAGACCCCGATCGGGCTGGCGCGCGGGCTGAACGCGCAATGGACCCAGGGTGGCCTGATGTATGCGATGCCCTTCCGCTGAGCCGGGCATGAGGCGGGCGCGCGGGAGAACCCCTCGCGCGCCGGCAGCACGAGGCCGGCCCAGAGGTCACAAGACCCGAACCCCGCCGGCCACAGGGGGGTAATGCCATGGTGACCTATCCGGAGGCGGAGAACCCGCCGTTCCGACTGTCGATGCTGATCTACGACCGGCGCTATCGCGCGCTGACGCTGCAGGCGGTCGTCTTCATCCTGGTGATGCTGGCGGCCAGCTGGCTGATCAACAACACGATCTACAACCTGCAGACTATGGGCAAGACCATCAGCTTCGATTTCCTGTTCCGGCGGGCGGGCTATGACATCCCGCAGCAGCTGATTCCGTTCAATTCCGACGACACGCATCTGCGCGCCGCGGTGGTCGGGCTGCTGAACACGCTGCTGGTCTCGGTACTGGGCTGCATCGCCGCGACGGTGCTGGGCGTGTTCGTGGGGGTGCTGCGGCTGTCGTCGAACTGGCTGATCGCGCGGCTGATGACCTTCTATGTCGAGGTGTTTCGCAACATCCCGCTGCTGCTGTGGATCCTGGTGATCCTCGCGATCTTTACCGAGGTGATGCCGCCGCCCAACGCCTATCGCGGCGAGAACCCGGCCGCGGGCATGATCCTGTTCGACACCATCGCCCCGACCAACCGCTATACCGCCATCCCGTCCCTGGGCATGACCAATCCGCCGGCGACGCTGGCCATCGGGCGCGAGGGCATCAGCTGGGCGCTGATTGCCTATGTCGTGGCGCTGATCGCCAGTATCGCGGCCTATCGCCTGCTGCGCGCCCGCGCCCATCGCCTGCAGGACGAAAGCGGGGTGCGGCCGACGACCTGGTGGAAAAGCCTTGCGATCTTTGTCCTGCCGCCCGCGGTCCTGACCTGGTATTTCGGCCTGCATCTGATCCGGCCGGTGCTGCGCGGCTTCAACTTTGCCGAGGGCATCAACCTTGACAATGCCTTCGTCGTGCTGTGGCTGGCGCTGACGCTTTACACCGGCGCCTTCATCGCCGAGATCGTGCGCGCCGGCATCCAGGCGGTCAGCCGCGGCCAGAGCGAGGCCGCCTTTGCCCTGGGGCTGCGCCCGCACCGGACCATGTCGCTGGTGGTGCTGCCGCAGGCGCTGCGGGTGATCGTGCCGCCGCTGATCTCGCAATATCTGAACCTGACCAAGAACAGCTCGCTGGCCATCGCGGTCGGCTACATGGATCTGCGCGGCACGCTGGGCGGCACGACGCTGAACCAGACCGGGCGCGAAATGGAATGCATGGTGCTGATGATGGGGATCTATCTGGCGCTTTGCCTGATCATCTCGGGCGGCATGAACGTGTTCAATGCCAGCGTGCGGCTGAAGGAGCGCTGAGATGGCCGAGACGCACCCCGAGCCCTTCGTCCGCGACGCCATGCTGCCGCCGCAGCCGCCGCCGCTGCGCGATTCCGGCGCCATCCTGTGGCTGCGCAGCAACCTGTTTTCCAGCCCGCTGAACATCCTGCTGACGCTGGCGGGGCTGGGCATCGTCTGGCTGGTGCTGGGCACGGTCGGGCCGTGGCTGGCGCGATCGGTCTGGCATGCCGACAGCATGGCCGAGTGCCGCAAGATCATCGCCGAGCGCTGGGGGCCGGATGTCACCGGCGCCTGCCTTGCGATCATCAAGCACCGCTGGAACCAGTTCATCTTCGGCTTCTATCCGCAGCATCTTTACTGGCGGCCGGCGCTGGCCTTCGGGCTGCTGTTCCTGGCGCTGGCGCCGGTGCTGTTTTCCGACAGCGCCCGGGCGCGGCGCATCGTGCTGGCGCTGGCGCTGCTGCTGACGCTGACGGTGTCGCTGCTTCTGGGGGCGGGGGCCACGGTGCTGCTGGCCATGGCGGCGCTGATGCTGGCCTGGGCGGCACTGATCGAGACGCGGCCCGGCTGGGCGCTGCTGGCCAGCCTGCTATACCCTTTCCTGGCGGTCTGGCTGCTCTGGGGCGGCAAGCTCTGGGCGCCGGCGATGGCGCTGGCGGGTTTCGGTCTTGGCTTTCTGGTCTGGCGGGCGCTGGCGGCACGGCTTGGCCTTCTGGCCTTCGGCATCGCGGTGGTGGCGACGGTGGCGTGGTGGCTGCTGGCCGCGGCGCCGCTGGCGGCGGCGCTGGCCTCGGTGCTGCCGCTGCGGCTCGAGCCGGTGGCCTCGGACCAGTTCGGCGGCTTCGTGCTGTCGATCACCATCGGCGTCGCCGGCATCGCGCTGTCGCTGCCCATGGGCGTCGTGCTGGCGCTGGCGCGGCGTTCGGACATGCCGCTGATCAAGATGCTGGCGGTGATGTTCATCGAGTTCATCCGCGGCGTGCCGCTGATCACGCTCTTGTTCGTGGCCTCGTTGCTGCTGAACTATTTCCTGCCGCCGGGGGCGAATTTCGACATCATCCTGCGGGTGATCATCATGGTGACGCTGTTCGCCGCCGCCTATATGGCCGAGGTGATCCGCGGCGGCCTGGCCGCCCTGCCCAAGGGGCAATACGAGGCCGCGGACGCGCTGGGCCTCGACTACTGGAAGGCGCAGCGGCTGATCATCTTGCCGCAGGCGTTGAAGATCTCGATCCCCGGCATCGTCTCGACCTTCATCGGCATGTTCAAGGACACCACGCTGGTGGTCTTTGTCGGGCTTTACGATCCGCTGAAGGCCATGGCCGACACCATCCGCGCCAGTTTCGAATGGAAGGGCGCCTATTGGGAGCCCTACATCTTCGTCGGCGCGATCTTCTTCATCCTGTGTTTCGGCATGTCGCGCTATTCGATGTATCTCGAGCGCCGGCTGAAGCGCGACCATCGCTGAGGACATCCCCATGCAGACCCAGACCCATGCGCAGCCCGACGACATCGCCATCCAGATCAGCAAGCTGAACAAGTGGTATGGCAGCTTCCATGTGCTGCGCGACATCGACCTGACCGTCAGCCGCGGCGAGCGCATCGTCATCGCCGGACCCTCGGGTTCGGGCAAGTCGACGCTGATCCGCTGCATCAACCGGCTCGAGGAACATCAGGCGGGCATGATCGTCGTCGACGGCACGGAACTGACCCATGACCTCAAGAACATCGACAAGGTGCGCTCCGAGGTCGGCATGGTGTTCCAGCATTTCAACCTGTTCCCGCATCTGACGATCCTCGAGAACTGCACCCTGGCGCCGATCTGGGTGCGCAAGGTGCCCCGACGCGAGGCCGAGGAGACGGCGATGCATTTCCTGACCAAGGTCAGGATCCCCGAACAGGCGCAGAAATATCCCGGGCAGTTGTCGGGCGGCCAGCAGCAGCGCGTGGCCATCGCGCGCGCGCTGTGCATGCGCCCGCGCATCATGCTGTTTGACGAGCCCACCTCGGCGCTGGACCCCGAGATGATCAAGGAGGTGCTCGACACGATGATCGAACTGGCCAATGACGGCATGACCATGCTTTGCGTCACCCATGAGATGGGCTTTGCCCAGGCGGTGGCGCATCGGGTGATCTTCATGGATCAGGGCCAGATCGTCGAGCAGAACACGCCCGTGGAATTCTTCAACAACCCGCAGTCGGAACGCACCAAACTGTTCCTGAGCCAGATCCTCGGGCATTGACGGCTGTCGATGCCCGGTTGCCGCCGGCCGCGGCCGCGGTCTAAGCTGCCGGCCGTAGTTTCCGAGAGGCAGCAATGAACCAAACGCTATTCCTGATCCTGGGTCTGCTGGGCCTGGCGGGCATCGGCTCGCTGGTGTCGGGCAATGACGACGATCACCCGCCCGAGGAGCCGGGCGACCCCTTCGGCGGGCGCGACCGCATCGAGGGCACCGAGGGGGACGACACCATCACCGGCACCGATGGCGACGATGCCATCCGCAGCTTTGCCGGCGATGATTCCGTCGAACCCGGGGCCGGCGACGATCTGGTCTTTGCCGGGCTGGGCAATGACACGGTGGGCGCCGATGCGGGCGACGACGAGATCTTTCTGGGCGGCGGCGACGACGTTTACGGCGGACTCGATCTGGGCGCGGACGAGGGTGCGGACACCATCGCCGGCGGCAGCGGCAATGACACGATCATCACCAATCTTGGCACGCATCAGGTCAGCGGCGACGAGGGCGACGACCGCATCGAGGATCACGGCGGTTCGGCCAGCATCGACGGCGGCGACGGCGACGACCTGATCCTGTCGCCCGACGCCTCGGATCCCGAAGCGCCCGACAGCCTGCTGGGCGGCGAGGGCAATGACACCATCCATGCCGGCGCCGGCGATCTGGTGGATGGCGGCAAGGGCCGGGACGCGATCATGCTGCGCAGCGATGCCGGCGGCGCCGCGGACATCGTGCTGGGCAGCGCCGACAGCCTGACCATCACCCTGGCCGAGGATTACGCCGGCCCAGAGGATTACGAGTTGGTGCAGGACGGCGAGGACGTGCGCGTGCTGCTGGACGGCGCCGACATCGCGGTGCTGCGCGACATGGAACTGCGTGACGTGCGCGACATCACCCTGCTGCGTGAGACCTCCGGCGGCTGACCGCCCGGGGGGGGGGGGCGCGCGTCCCCCCGCCGGTTCAGATCGCGGTCTTCAGCGATTCCTCGATATAGATCTCGCGCAGGCGCGTGGCGACCGGACCTGGGCGGCCGTCGCCCAGCCTGGTGCCATCGACCGCGACCACCGGCATCACGAAGGCCGAGGCCGAGGTGCAGAAGGCCTCGTCCGCGGCCTGGGCCTCGGCGATGGTGAAGGGGCGCTCCTCGATCTGCATCTGCGCCTCGGCGGCATAGCGCAGGAGCGAGGCGCGGGTGATACCGTGCAGTATGTCATGGGACAGCTGGC
This sequence comes from Paracoccus sp. (in: a-proteobacteria), assembly GCF_039808215.1. Taxonomy (GTDB): domain Bacteria; phylum Pseudomonadota; class Alphaproteobacteria; order Rhodobacterales; family Rhodobacteraceae; genus Paracoccus. Next base: position 21,333 of record NZ_JBDHSP010000021.1, on the reverse strand, counting down.
GGGTGACGATCCTGCCGTCCTTGACGATATAGGTGTTGTTCGAGGTGCCCTCGGTCACGAAACCGTCCTCGGTGAACCAGGCGTCATCGGCGCCGCGCGCCCTGGCCTCCATCTTGGCCATCGAGGGGTAGAGCAACTGCACCGTCTTGATGTCGCGCAGGTGCCAGCGCAGGTCGGGGACCGAGACGACGCTGATGCCGGCCCGCGCCTGCGGGTTCTGGGCCAGGCCGGGTTTCGACTGCGTGAACATCACCACCGTCTGCGGCGTGTCGGCAGGCGGATAGGCAAAGTCGCGGTCGCCGGGATTGCCGCGCGTGACCTGCAGATAGACCAGCCCGTCGCTGACCCCGTTCAGTTCCAGCAGCCGGCGATGCGCCGCCAGCCAGTCATGTTCGCCCAGGGGATTGCCCATGCCAAGCGCCGTCAGCGAACGCTCGAGCCGGGCCAGATGCGCGGCGAAATCCAGCAGCTTGCCGCCCAGCACGCTGGTCACCTCATAGACGCCGTCGGCCATGACGAAACCGCGGTCGAAGATCGAGACCCTGGCCTCGGTCTCGGGCAGGTAGTCGCCATTCAGATAGACGGTGCGGGTCATGCGCTTCTCCTTTCGCCACGGCGTCCTTGCGGTCCTGCGCCGAAAGCCGCGGGGCGTCAAGCGCCCAGCAATGCCGCCCGGCAAGGATGCGGGTGCAGAATGGGCTTGATGCTGGCGCAGCAATTATCTATCGCTTCGGGGAAGCAGATTGAAACATCATTACCGAAAGGCTGGACATGTCCTTCCGCACGCAACCCCCCGCCCCGGCGCGCCTGAACCGCTGCCAGCTGTTCGGCCCCGGCTCGCGCCCGGCGCTGTTTGAAAAGATGGCGGCCTCGGCGGCCGATGTGATCAACCTCGACCTCGAGGATTCGGTGGCGCCCGACGACAAGGCGCAGGCGCGGGTGCAGATCATCCAGGCGATCGGCGACATCGACTGGGGCAGCAAGACGCTGTCGGTCAGGATCAACGGGCTCGATACCCCCTGGTGGTATCGCGATGTCGTCGATCTGCTGGAACAGGCGGGCGAGCGGCTGGACCAGATCATGATCCCCAAGGTCGGCAATGCCGCCGACATCTATGCCGTCGATGCCCTGGTCAGCGCCGTCGAGGCGGCGAAGGGCAGGAAGAAGCGCATCAGCCTGGAGGTGATCATCGAATCCGCCGCCGGCATCAGCCATGTCGAGGAGATCGCCGCCGCCTCGCCGCGGCTGCAGGCGATGAGCATCGGCGCCGCCGATTTCGCCGCCAGCATGGGCATGGCCACCACCGGCATCGGCGGCACGCAGGAAAACTACTACATGCTGCATGCGGGGGCGCGGCACTGGTCGGACCCCTGGCACTGGGCACAGACCGCGATCGTCGCCGCCTGCCGCACGCATGGGCTTTTGCCGGTCGACGGGCCCTTCGGCGATTTCGGCGACGAAGAGGGCTTTCGCGCCCAGGCGCGACGTTCGGCCACGCTGGGCATGGTCGGCAAATGGGCGATCCACCCCAAACAGGTGGCGCTGGCCAATGAGGTGTTTTCCCCTGGCGAGCAGGCGGTCTCCGAGGCGCGCGAGATCCTCGCCGCCATGGAGGAGGCCAAACGCAGCGGCGCGGGTGCGACAGTCTACAAAGGCAGACTTGTTGACATCGCCTCCATTCGTCAGGCAGAAGTGATCGTGCGTCAGGCAGAGTTGATCGGCGCCTGAGCAGAGCGGAATTTCATCGCCATACCTGGGCGGCCACGCGGGGAGGCTGGCCGCCATTCAGGGGAGGAGCAACAGGCCCTGCCACGCGTGGGGCCTGTTGTTTTTTGTGCCATGTCCCGGAACGGATCGCGTCATCTCAGACACTTGCATGGCGCGCCCGCTGCGGCGGCGCGCCGGCATCCGGCGGTGCCGCGGGGCGCGCAGTGGGCGGCTGCAGGGGGCTCGGCGGGGCAGGGGGTGATTCGCCCCTGCCTCAGCCCGTCGGCTGCCAATCGACGGGCAGGCGCGGGGTCGCGGCCAGAAGCGCCCGGGTATGGGGGTGCTGCGGCCGGTCCATGATCTCATGCGTGGGGCCGGATTCGATGATCCTGCCCTGATGCATGATCAGCACCCGGTCGGTGATCTGGCGCACCACGGACAGGTCGTGGCTGATGAACAGATAGGCAAGGCCGTGGCTGACGCGCAGCCGCGCCAGCAGATCCAGCACCTGCGCGCGCACACGCACGTCCAGCGCGCTGACCGCCTCGTCCAGCACGATCAGCCGCGGCTTGATGATCAGGGCGCGGGCGATGGCGATGCGCTGGCGCTGCCCGCCGGAGAATTCGTGGATATGGCGGCGCATGGCATCGCCGGGGATGCCGACCTCATAAAGCGCCTCGGCCACCTGTTCGCGCCAGTCGCCGGGCAGGCCGGTCAGGTGGAAGGGCTCGGCCACCAGCCGCTCGACGCGCCAGCGCGGATCGAAGCTGCCATAGGGGTCCTGGAACACCACCTGCATGCGGGCGCGCAGCGCGGCGGACATGGCGCGGCCAAAGCGCACCTCCTCGCCATCAAGCCGGATGCGCCCGGCCTGCAGCGGCTCCAGCCCGAGGATGGCGCGGGTCAGCGTGGACTTGCCGCAGCCGGATTCGCCGATCAGCCCCAGCGATTCCCCGCTGTCGATCTGCAGGCTGACATCCGCGACGGCGCGCAGGGGCTGGGGGCGGCCGCGGGTGGGCGGGTATTCGCGCGTCACGCCCTCGACCCGCAGCAGCGGCTCGGCCTGCGCCGGCGCCAGCACCAGCCGCGGCTGGTGATGCGCGGCGGCGAACAGCTCGCGCGTATAGGGGTGGCTGCGGTTGCGAAACACCTGTTCGACCGGCCCCTGTTCGACGATCTGGCCGCTCTGCATGACCGCCACATGGTCGGCGATGCCGGCGACCACGGCAAGGTCATGGGTGATCAGCAGCAAGGCCATGCGCTCGTCGCGCACCAGTCCCTTCAGCAGGTCGAGGATCTGCGCCTGGGTGGTCACGTCCAGCGCCGTCGTCGGCTCGTCTGCGATCAGCAGGTCGGGGCGCTCGGCGATGGCCATGGCGATGGCGACACGCTGGCGCTGGCCGCCCGACAGCTCGTGCGGGTAAAGCGTCAGCGGAAAGTGCGGCGCTGCCAGGCCGACGCGGTCCAGCCGGTCGCGGGCGCGGGCCAGCGCCGTCTGGCGGTCGTGACCCTGATGGATGCGCAGCACCTCGGCGACCTGATCGCCGATGCTCATCAGCGGGTTCAGCGCCGTTATGGGTTCCTGAAAGATCATGCCGATGCGCTGGCCACGGATGCGGCACATGGCCAGTTCCGGCAGTTCCAGCAGGTTGCGCCCGTCCATCTCGACCCGGCCCGAGGCGCGCATGCCCGGCGGCAGCAGCCCGATGATCGACAGCGCCGCCATGGACTTGCCCGAGCCGCTTTCGCCCACGAGGCCGGTGATCTCGCCCGGGGCGAGGCGCAGGTCCAGCCCGTGCAGGATCTCGCGCGGGCCCAGCGACAGGCCGAGGTTGCGGGTTTCGATCATGGTTGCCTGCGCAGTCTGGGGTCCAGCGCGTCGCGCAGCCCGTCGCCCAGCAGGTTCAGCCCCAGCACGGTGATGACGATGGCAAGGCCCGGAACGATGGCGACATGCGGCGCCAGCGCGATCATGGTCTGCGCCTCGGCCAGCATGCGGCCCCAGCTGGGCGTGGGCGGCTGCGCGCCGAGGCCGACATAGGAAAGCCCGGCCTCGGCCAGGATGCCGAGGCTGAACTGGATGGTGCCCTGCACGATCAGCAGATTGGCGATATTGGGCAGGATGTGCTGGCTGCTGATGCGGGCCGCGCCCTTGCCCGCCACCCGCGCGGCGCGGATGAAGTCCAGCGTCCAGATCGGCAGCGCCGCGCCGCGGCTGACGCGGGCAAAGACCGGAATGTTGAAAATGCCGATGGCGATGATCGCATTCACCGCCGAGGGCCCCAGCGCCGCGGTGATCAGGATGGCGATCACCAGGCTGGGAAAGGCAAAGACCAGATCGTTGCCGCGCATGATCGCCTCGTCCAGCCAGCTGCCGTGGCGGGCGGCGGCCAGCAGGCCCAGCGGCACACCAAGCCCCATGCCGATGCCCACCGCGACCAGCGCCACCGCGATCGAGGTGCGCGCCCCCACCATGATCATCGACAGCATGTCGCGGCCGAAATGGTCCGTGCCCAGCCAATGTGCCGCCGAGGGCGGCTGCAGCTTCTGCGCGATGGCCAGTTGCGTCACATCCGCCGGCGTCCAGAGAAACGACAGCGCCGCCGCCAGCAGCGCCAGCCCCGACAGCAACCCGCCAAGGACCAGCGACCACCTCATCCGCGCAGTCTCGGATCGACCAGCGCATAGGACAGGTCCACGAGAAAGGTCACCAGGATCACTGCGGCGACCAGCACCAGCACCGCGCCCTGCACCACGATCAGGTCGCGCTGGGTGATGGCCTGAAAGATCAGCCGCCCCAGCCCCGGCAGGTAGAACACGTTCTCGATGATGATGGCGCCGGCCAGCAGGAACGAGAACTGCATGCCCAGAATGGTCAGCACCGGGATCAGCGCATTGCGCAGCGCATGGCGCCACAGGGCCTGGGCCTGGCTCAGCCCCTTGGCGCGGGCTGTGCGGACATAGTCCTGGCCCAGGGTCTCGACCAGGGAGGAGCGCAGCACGCGGGCGAGAATCGCCGCCTGCGGCAGCGCCAGTGCCACCGCGGGCAGGATCAGCGATTTCAGCGCCGCGCCGGGCTGGCCCCAGCCCGGAAAACCGCCGGCGGGCAGCAGCCGCAGGTTGACCGCGAACAGCAGCACCAGCAGCATGGCAAACCAGAAGTTCGGCAGCGCGATGCCGATCTGCGTCGCGCCCATGACCACGGTATCGCCCGCCGTCCCGCGCCGTCCGGCGGCAAAGATGCCGATGGGCAGCGCGACCAGCGCCGCCAGCGCCAGCGCCAGCAGCGCCAGCGGCAGCGAGACCTGCATGCGGTCGAGGATCATGCCCGCCACCGGCGTCTTGTAGGTGAAGCTGTGCCCCAGGTCGCCGCTCAGCACGCCGCCCAGCCAGCGCAGGTAGCGCAGCGGCAGCGGCAGGTCGAGGCCCATCTGCTGGCGTAGCGCCGCCACGGTGTCGGGCTGCGCGCCGGTGCCCAGCATGAAGCTGGCGGGATCCCCCGGCACCAGTTCGACCACGGAAAAGATCAGCGCCGAGGCCAGGAGCAGGCTCAGGCCCAGCGAGATCATGCGTCGGGTCAGATAGCGCAACATGGGAAAAACGCTAGTGCGGCGGCGGGTTCCGGTAAAGCCCCTTGGTAGGGCCCGATGCCGGCGCGTGCGGCGCTCAGGGCAGTTCCAGCTTGCCCACCAGCGGCACGTCGTCGTCCAGGCTGACGGTATGGCGCTCGATCATGCGGTGCACCGCCGGCGGGCCGGCTCCGCGATGCAGCTTGCGCAGGTCCTCATAGGTGCCGAAATCGGCCTTGGTGCGGCGCAGGTTGTGACGCACATATTCGTCCCAGGTGGCGATGTGATAGCTTTCCGTCCAGTGCGAGGGGTTTTCCAGGTCGCGCAGCAAGGACCAGTTGCGCGCCCCGTCGCGGCGGCGGATATTGCGGCGCAGCGCCATCAGGCGCAGGAACTCGGGCACGTCCTTCTGGTCGATCTCGTAATCCACCATGACCATGATCGGCCCCGAGCGGCCGCGCAGATCCAGCGCCAGCTCGGGCTCGCGGAAGCGGTTCACCGGGTCCAGATCCAGTGTGCCGAATTCCGGGATGCGCAGCCAGCGGCCCAGAGCCGCGCCCAGCGCCAGCGGCACGGCGGCCGCGACCAGCGCCATGTCGACGCCATGCGCCGAGGCCACCGCCCCCCAGGCCCAGCTGCCGATGGCCATGCCGCCAAAGACCGCGGTCTGATACAGCGCCAGCGCCCGCGCCACCACCCAGCGCGGCGTCGACAGCTGTACCGTGACGTTGAACAGCGACAGCGCCAGCACCCAGCTTGCCCCCGCGGGCAGCATGGCGATCCCGTGCAGCCAGGTGCTTTCGGTCAGGCCCAGCGCCAGCGCCGAGGCGGCAAAGCCGGCAAACGAGATGCGCACGATGTTTTCATTGTCCAGCCGCGCCCGCACCCGCGGATTGAGCAGCGCGCCCAGGATGGCGCCGATGCCGAAACAGCCCAGCAGCAACCCGAAGATCAGCGAGCCGCCCTCGGGATTTTCCTTCACCACCAGCGGCAGCAGCGCCATGATCACCACGGCGGAAAAACCGAACAACGCGCCCCGCGCCAGCACCCGCACCAGATTGGGCGACAGCGCCACATAGCGCAGCCCGGCGCCCACCGCCGAGACGAAGGGCTCGGGCGTGGTGGTGCGCGGCGGCGTCACCGGATGCCAGCGCAAGAGCGCCCCCAGCAGCGGCACATAGCTGACCGCGTTCACGGCAAACGCCGCCGCGGCGCCGAAGGCCGCGGTAATGATGCCGCCCACCGCCGGGCCGACGCTGCGCATCAGGTTGAAGCCGACCGAGTTCAGCGATACCGCCGCCGGCAGATCCTCGCGCGGGACCAGATCCTGCATGCTGGCCTGCCAGGGCGGGTTGTAGATCGCCTGCCCGACCCCGATCAGGAAGGTCAGCGACAAAAGCAGCAGCGGCGTCATCCAGCCCTGCCAGGTCATCACCGCCAGCAGCAGCGACACGCCCGCCATCAGCAGCTGCGCCGCCACCAGCAGCGTGCGGCGGTCGAAGATGTCGGCCAGCGCCCCCGAGGCCAGCGCAAAGATCATGATCGGCAGCGTGTTCGAGGCCTGAACCAGGGCGATCAGCGTCGCCGATTCGGTCAGCTGCGTCATCATCCAGGCCGCACCCACCGCCTGCACCAGCCCGCCAAAGTTCGACACCAGCGTCGCCGTCCACAGCAGGCGGAAATCGCGGTGTCGGAACGGGGCGAGCGGGCTTTCGCGGGCGGGCGTGGCCATGGCGGATCATCCTGGGACAGAAGCCCAACTTAGGCCAGGGTCGCACCGGGCCGCAATCGCGGCGCGGCAATGCTGATCGGAACGTGATATCTTCGGCGGTTTCCTGACCTTGCGGCAGAATTTCCGACCTATTGTGGTATGGTCGGTGGATTCTTGCAAAAAACGTCGATTCCGGGGCCCGCTTTGAAAGCACATTTCCGCGATTCGGGGTATTCTCTCTGCAATCTCCTTCGAAAGGGTGCGCAAAATGAAAGTCATCGTTCTGGGTGCGGGCGTTCTGGGTGTCACTTCGGCCTGGTATCTGGCCAAGGCCGGCCATGAGGTCACGGTGGTGGACCGCCAGGAAGGTCCGGCGCTTGAGACCAGCTATGCCAACGCCGGCGAGATCTCGCCCGGCTATTCCTCGCCCTGGGCGGCGCCGGGCATTCCGCTGAAGGCGCTGAAATGGATGTTCCAGCGCCATGCGCCGCTGGTGCTGCAGCCGAGACTGGACTGGCAGCGCCTGTCCTGGATGACCCGGATGCTGGCGAACTGCACCTCATCGGCCTATGCGGTGAACAAGAGCCGCATGGTGCGCTTGGCCGAATACAGCCGCGACTGCCTGGGCGAGCTGCGCGCCGAGACCGGCATCAGCTATGACGAGCGCACCCAGGGCACGCTGCAGGTGTTCCGCAAGCAGGAACAGATGGACGGCGCCGGCAAGGACATCGAGGTGCTCAAGGCCGATGGCGTGCCCTTCGAGGTGCTGGACCGCGCCGGCTGCGTCGCCGCCGAGCCCGGCCTTGCCGCCTCGGCCGATCGCATCGTCGGCGGGCTGCGCCTGCCCGGCGACGAGACCGGCGACTGCTTCAAGTTCACCAATACCCTGGCCGAAATGGCCGCGGCGGCCGGCGTGACCTTCAAATGGGGCGTGTCGATCGAGGCGCTTGAGGCCGAGGGCGGCCGCATCACCGGGGTCAGGACCGACAAGGGCCGCATGACCGCCGACCGCTATGTGCTGGCGCTGGGCCCCTATTCGCCGCAGCTGGTGCGCCACCTGGGCATCAAGCTGCCGATCTATCCGCTCAAGGGCTATTCGCTGACCATCGACATCGAGGACGAGAGCCGCGCCCCGGTCTCGACCGTGATGGACGAGACCTACAAGGTCGCGATCACCCGCCTTGGCGACCGCATCCGCGTCGGCGGCCTGGCCGAGATCGCCGGCTATGACCTGAGTCTGAACCCGCGCCGCCACGCCACGCTGGCGAAATCGGTCAGCGAGCTGTTCCCGAATTCGGGCGACCCGCAGAAGGCCGAGTTCTGGACCGGGCTGCGGCCGATGACCCCCGACGGGACCCCGATCGTCGGCGCCACGCCGATCGCCAACCTGTTCCTGAACACCGGCCACGGCACGCTGGGCTGGACCATGTCGGCGGGTTCGGGGCGGCTGCTGGCCGACCTGATCTCGGGCCGCCGGCCGGACATCGTGGCCGAGGATCTGGGCTATGCCCGCTACCTGCGCGGTGCGAAGGCCCGCGGTGCCGTCACCCTGCAGCCCGCCCGCGCCTGAGCGCGGTCCCGCCGAGCGGCAACAGTTCCGTCACGATCTGCGGCGTCATGCGGCCTTGCCCTTGACGCCGCAATGCTGTCTGCGGCTGATGTGACTATCCGAATCGCGCCTTGCCCTCTGCTCGGGCGGGGCGGTTGATCTGACGTTCATTCGTCCAGGCTGCCACGGGTGCGCCCTGCCGGCGCGCCATGCTACAAAGGAAAATACCGATGCGCCTTGCACCGATCATGCTGGCGTTGGGCTTTGGCCTTGCCGCCTGCGCCCCGACGCCGCAGACGTCCGCCACGCCGCCCGCCGACCGCGCCATCTATGGCGCCCGCACCGACTCTGGTCCCAATGGCGAGCCGATCGAGATCCACGCCGTCCGCCCGGCCTATCTGACCGAGCGCAACCGGCGCCAGCGCGTGGCCTATAACGGCCCCGAGGCGCCTGGCACCATCGTCGTCGATCCCTATGCCCGTTTCCTGTATCACGTGCTGGAAAACGGCGAGGCGATGCGCTTTGGCGTCGCGGTGGGCAAGGCCGGCAAGAACTTTCAGGGCAATGCCAGCATCCGGCGCAAGGCCGCCTGGCCCAGCTGGACGCCCACCGCCAATATGGTGCGCACCCAGCCCGAACTTTACGGCCCGCTGAAGGGCGGCCTGTCGGGCGGGGTGGACAATCCGCTGGGTTCGCGGGCGCTGTATCTCTACAAGGGCGGGCGCGACACCATGTATCGCATCCACGGCACCATGGACCCGTCCTCGATCGGCAAGGCGACCTCGGCCGGCTGCATCCGCCTGTTCAACCAGGATGTCATGGACCTCTATGACGAACTGCCGAACGGCGCCCCGGTCAAGGTCCGCACCAAGGGCGAAAGCCTGGAACTGGAAGGACCGCTGGTCGAACAGCCGAACGGCTATCTGGCCCCGGCCGGCGACATGCAGACCGCCGAGGCGACCCCGGCCTGAGACCGGCCGGGCCACTGCCTAAAATGCGTGTAAATTCCGTCGGTCAATTCTCTGGCGCGGGTAATCTGTCCATGGCAGAACAACCGCAAGGTGCCAAAGAGGAGATTTGCATGGCCGCGACTGCCGAGAAGATCGACCCGGTTTCGCCCCCGGATCTGGATGACATTGCCGAAAGGACGCAGGTGGCGGCCTTGCGGCTGCTGAAGCTGCCGGCGCTGAACCGGCTGCGGCACGAGCTGCGCGAGCTGAAGGCCGCGGCCGCCGATGACAGCGCGCGCCGGGCGCTGGGGCGGGCGATCCGCCGCGCCTCGGCCGAGAAGCATCTGCGCCAGGGCGAGGCCGCCGAGCCGGGCACGCCCGAGGCGGTGAAGGCGGCGCAGAAATGCGGCGCGGATGCTGACAGGTCGCGCAAGGCGGCGTTGAAACAGGGCGAGCGCGGCGAGCGCAAGCAGGCCCGCGAGGCAGAACGCTCGCTGCGCAAGACCACGCGCCTGGCCGGTCGTGCCGCGCCGGAAGCCTCGACCAAGCCGGAGTGACGGGCGCGCCCGCGCAGCCCCTCGGCGGCGCGGGACTTGCGGTTTGCAAGTCGCGCGCCGCCTGCTATCTGGGAAGCAGTCGGTTCCTGCCCGGGTCTTCGCATGCGTTCTCTGCTTCTGGCGCTTGTCGTCTCGCTTTTCGCCCTGCCGGCGCCGGCATATGAGGCGCTGGATGCGCAAGCGGGCCTGCGCGCCCCGCGCATCGACGAGGGCATGCGCTGCACGGCGGATGCGCGCCACTGCATTTCGGTCGCCAGCTATGTGCCCGATGTCTGCCACTCCATCGAGCGCGCCGCCGGCCGCAACGGGCTGGATCCGCATTTCCTCGCGCGATTGCTGTGGAAGGAAAGCCTGTTCGAGGCCGGCGCGGTCAGCCCGGTGGGCGCCATGGGCATCGCGCAATTCATGCCCGGCACTGCCGAGATCGTCGGGCTGGACGATCCCTTCAACCCGGCCAAGGCCATCGAGGCTTCGGCGCGCTATCTGGCGACGCTGAGCGCGAATTTCGGCAATGTGGGCCTGGCCGCCGTCGCCTATAACGGTGGCGAGAACCGGGCCGCGCGCTTTGTCGCGCAGGGCGGCAGCCTGCCCTGGGAGACGCAGGATTACGTGCAGGCGATCACCGGCCGCGACGCCTGGAGTTGGCGCGACCATCCGGCGGCGCAGGTGGACCTGCGGCTGGACCGGGACCGGCCCTTTCGCAGCGCCTGCATCGAGATGGCGGGCAAGCGCAAGCTGCGCGAATTCCGCACCCCCGAGCATCCCTGGCCCTGGGGCGTCATCGTGGCCACCCATGCCAGCCAGTCCGGGGTCAGCCAGCAGGTCACGCGGCTGAACCGGCAGCTGCGGCCGATCCTGGGCGGCAAGCGCGTCAGCTATGTGCGGCGCAAGATCTCGGGCGGGCCGCGCAAGCTGTTCACGGCGCAGATCGGCTATTCCTCGAAGACCGAGGCGCATGCCTTCTGCGACCGGCTGCGCAGCGTCGGCGGCCGCTGCCTGGTGCTGAAGAACTGAGGCGCCGCGCCGCGGGCCGCGTCCCGCGGGTATCTGCAGGACGGAAAGCCCGCGCGGCTCTCACTCTTTCCAGCGCACGCCGGTCAGGTCGTTGGCCGGCATCGGGCTGTTTTCCCACAGCCCCTCAAGCTCTGCCTTGGCAACCCCGGTCTTGGCCAGCTGGAAGAGGAAGGCATTGGCATAGTCCGAGGCGATGATCTCTTGCGCCCGGGCCAGCAGCGCCGAGCGTTGCGCCGGGTCGGTGGCGGCGTCGAGTTTCGCCATCGCCGCGTTGAAGTCCGGGTTGTGGTAGTTGAAATAGTATTTGTCGCGGCCATAGATGCCGATGTCCATCGGCTCGACATGGCTGATGATGGTCAGGTCATAGTCGGCGTTCCTGAACACCTGCTCAAGCCATTGCGCCCATTCCATGTTGGTGATCTGCGTGTCGATGCCGACGGCACGCAGCTGCGCCGCGACGATCTCTCCGCCGCGTCGGGCATAGGGGGTGGGCGGCAGCGCGAGGCGCAGCGACAGCTTGCCCATGCCGGCATCAGTCAGCAGTTTTCGGGCCAGGTCGGGGTCGTGCTGCGATTTTGCCGTCAGATCGACGTAATCGGGGTTGTGCGGCGCGAAATGCGTGCCGATCGGCGTGCCATAGCCGAACATGGCGCCGTCGATGATCTCCTGGCGGTCGATCGCATGGGCGATGGCCTCGCGCACGCGGCGGTCGGCCAGCGCCGGGTTGGCGTGGTTCATGGCGAGGATGGTCTCGCCCTCGGTGGTGCCGACCAGCACCTGGAAGCGGGGGTCGGCGCGCAGCTGCTCCAGGGTCTCGGGCGCGGGATAGATCGGGAAGGCGTCGATGTCGCCAGCCATCATCGCCGCGAAGGCCGCCGAAGGATCGGCGATGAAGCGGAAGGTGGCGGTCCTGATCTGCGGCTTTGGACCCCAGTAGCCGTCGAAAGCGTCCAGCGTGATGTGGTCGCCCTGCTTCCATTCGCCGAAGCGGAAGGGGCCGGTGCCGACGGGATGGGTGGCGATGCCCTTGATGCTGGCCTGGTCGACCATGACCGCGTCGCCCCAGGCCATCTTGAAGGGAAAGCCGCCGTCGGGAGATTTCAGCGCGATGCGCACGGTCAGCGGGTCCGGCGCCTCGACGGTGGCAATGCCCTCGAACAGGCCCTTCTGCGCGTTGGTGCTGTCGGGCGCGCGGGCGCGGTCCAGCGAAAAGATCACGTCCCGGGCGTCGAAATCGCTGCCGTCGTGGAATTTCACCCCCTGGCGCAGGTGAAAGACATAGGTCCGGCCACCGTCGAGCGCCTGCCAGCTTTCGGCCAGGCCGGGCTGCACGCTGCCGTCCGGACCGATTCGTGTCAGCCCCTCAAAGACATTGGCATAGACCACCTCGTCGATGGCGGCGGCGGCGCCCCCGGTCGGGTCGAGATTGGGCGGCTCAAGCACCATGGCCAGGGTGATCCGGTCCTGCGCCGCCAGTGCCGGCGTGGCCAGAAGCGCGGCCAGCGCCGCCGCCCGGATGAGTTTCGCAAACATGTCATGCCCCCGTGGCCGATGCCCATGGGCGCACATTCCGGGCAAAACCCGCGGCGATCAAGCCCTTCGCTCGGTCAGCTGCTGCGCGAGCCCGGCGAAGGTCAGCCAGAGCGAGGTCAGCAGCAGGCCCCAGCGGGCAAAGCTTTCCGTGTGGAAATCCACCATGACCGCCCAGATCGCGAAGGCGACCCAGGCCGCGGTCACCGGCAGCGAGATCGCCCGCCAGCGCTGGGTGCGCACCGGATGGATGAATTTGACATTGGTGAACATGGTCGCGGCCAGCGCCACCACCACCACGAGAATGATCCAGAAATTCGGGCGCAGCGCGAACAGCACCAGCACTACCATGTTCCAGCAGGCGGGAAAGCCGGCAAAGGAATTGTCGCGGGTCTTCATGCGCGTGTCGACGAAATAGATCACGCTGCCATAGGTGATGGCAATGATGGCGATCCAGCCGGTCCAGCCCGGCAGAAGGCCCGAGCTGAACAGGGCATAGGCCGGGATGAACACATAGGTCAGATAGTCGATGATCAGGTCCATCAGCACGCCGTCATAGGTCGGCCAGTGCTGCTTGACCTGATAGCGTCGCGCCAGGGGCCCGTCGATGCCATCGACGATCAGCGCGATGACCAGCCAGAAGAACATCTGCGACCAGTCGGCGCGCGCCGCCGCCAGCAGCGCCAGCATGGACAGCACCGCACCCGAGGCGGTGAGCAGATGGACCGATAGGGCCTTGAGGCGATTGTTCATGCTTTCGCTTCTGTCACCGAAACGTCGCTTCCGCAAGTTCGCGTGGGGCTGGGGGCCTGCCGTTGCGCCTCAGGGCACGAATTCCTCGGCGGCGTAGCCCTGCAGATAGAGCAGCGCCGTCAGGTCGCCGTGGTTGATGCGCAGATCGACCTGCTGCGCCACCACCGGCTTGGCGTGCAGCGCCACCCCCATGCCGGCAAGCTGCAGCATGCCCAGGTCATTGGCGCCGTCGCCCACCGCCAGCACGTCGCCGGGGCCAAGGCCGCGCGCCGCGGCGATGTCGTGCAGCGCCTCGACCTTGGCCTCGCGGCCCAACACCGGCAGGGTGACCTGGCCGGTCAGCACCCCGTCCTCGGCCAGCAGCGTGTTGGCGCGATGTTCGTCAAAGCCCAGCGCCGCCGCGACCGGGCCGGTGAAGACGGTGAAGCCGCCCGAGACCAGCGCCGCATAGGCGCCCTGGGCGCGCATGGTGGCGACCAGCTGCCGCCCGCCCGGCGCCAGGGTGATGCGGCTGTCCAGCACCGCGCCGATGGCCGATTCGGCGAGCCCGGCCAACAGGCCGACGCGGGCGATCAGCGCCTCGTGAAAGTTCAGCTCTCCGTTCATCGCCCGGGCGGTGATGGCCGAGACGCGTTCGCCCACGCCGGCGAAATCGGCCAGTTCGTCGATGCATTCCTGACCGATCATCGTCGAATCCATGTCGGCCAGCAGCACCGCCTTGCGCCGGCCCGGCGTGGGCTGGATGGCCAGGTCGAAGCCCTGCTCCTGCAGCCGCGCCCAGAGTTGCCAGAAATCCCCGGGCCGCTGCGCCAGCGGGAATTCGGCGGCGATGCCGGGTGCCAGCCAGATGGCGGGGCCGCCGTTCCAGCCGCGGCGCAGTTCCTCGAGCAGCGAGGCAGAGAGATCGGCGCGGCCGGGCGCGGCCAGAAGCGTGACGGTCAGCATGGCATCCTCGGGCCGGTTCGGGTGGCGCAGCACTAGCGCAAGGCCGGGGGCGGGTGCAATCATTGCCGCGGGCGGGGCCGCATCAGAATTTTCTTGCGCGCGCATCCGCGCCCCTGTAATGCAGTCAGCGGGACACGCCGCCCCAACGCGGCGCTTTTAGCTGGAAGGCTAGCTATATGAGCAAGACTGCTCCGGCCGCGCGGCCGGTCAACCCGCGCTTCTCTTCGGGCCCCTGTGCCAAGATCCCCAATTTTTCGCTGGACATGCTTGCTGACGCGCCGCTGGGTCGTTCGCATCGCGCCGCCATCGGCAAGGCCAAGCTGGCCGAGGCGATCGCGCTGACGCGCGAGGTGCTGGGCGTGCCGGCCGATTACCGCATCGGCATCGTGCCGGCCTCGGACACCGGCGCGGTCGAGATGGCGCTGTGGTCGCTGCTGGGCCCGCGCAAGGTCGAGGCGCTGGCCTGGGAAAGCTTTGGCGAGGGCTGGGTCACCGATGTGGTCAAGCAGCTGAAGCTGGATGCGGTGGTGCGCAAGGCGCCCTATGGCCGCATCGTCGATTTCGCCGAGGTCGATTTCGACCATGACGTGGTCTTCACCTGGAACGGCACCACCTCGGGGGTGCGGGTGCCGGATGGCGAGGCGATTCCGGCCGACCGCGCCGGGCTGACCATCTGCGACGCCACCTCGGCCGCCTATGCGATGGACCTGCCCTGGGACAGGCTGGATGTGGTCACCTTCAGCTGGCAGAAGGTGCTGGGCGGCGAGGGCGGCCATGGTGTGCTGATCCTGAGCCCCCGCGCCGTCGAACGGCTGGAAAGCCACACGCCCGCCTGGCCGCTGCCCAAGATCTTTCGCATGACCAAGGGCGGCAAACTGATCGAGGGCATCTTTGCAGGCGAGACCATCAACACCCCCTCGATGCTGTGCGTCGAGGATTATCTGGTGGCGCTGAAATGGGCCCGGGCCTTGGGCGGGCTGCCGGCGCTGATCGCGCGCTGCAACGCCAATGCGGGCGCGGTGCGCGACTTCATCGCCAGCCGCGACTGGATCGCCGATCTGGCCGAGGATGCGGCCACCGCCTCGACCACCAGCGTCTGCCTGAAATTCACCGATCCGCGCATCCGCGACGGCGCGGCCTTCGCCAAGGCGGTGGCGAAACGGCTGGAGAAGGAGGGCGTGGCGCTGGACGCCGGCGCCTATCGCGACGCGCCCCCGGGTCTGCGCATCTGGTGCGGCGCCACGGTCGAGGCCTCTGATGTCGCGGCGCTGATGCCCTGGATCGAATACGCCTTCGAGGCCGAGATCGCGGCGCAGCCCGCCCTGGTCTGAGGGGCCGGACCGGGGGCGCGGCCCCCGGATCCCCGCGATATTTGGACAAGAAAGACCATCAGGCGCGGGGCCGTGGCGGCCCTGCACGGACCCTGCATATCCAGAAGGATCGAGAAATGCCCAAGGTTCTTGTTTCAGACAAGCTTTCGGAAACCGCCGTCCAGATCTTCCGCGATCGCGGCGTCGAGGTGGATTACCTGCCCGATGTCGGCAAGGACAAGGAAAGGCTGGCCGAGATTATCGGCCAGTATGACGGGCTGGCGATCCGCTCGGCCACCAAGGTGACGGCGAAGCTGCTGGAGCACGCGCCCAACCTGAAGGTGATCGGCCGCGCCGGCATCGGCGTCGACAATGTCGAGATCCCGGCGGCGTCGAAAAAGGGGGTGATCGTGATGAACACGCCCTTCGGCAACAGCGTCACCACCGCCGAACATGCCATCGCGCTGATGTTTGCCGTGGCGCGGCAGCTGCCCGAGGCCAGCGTCTCGACCCATGCCGGCAAGTGGGAAAAGAACCGCTTCATGGGGGTCGAGCTGTTCAACAAGGTGCTGGGGGTGATCGGCGCGGGCAATATCGGCTCGATCGTCATCGACCGGGCGCTGGGGCTGCGCATGAAGGTGCTGGCCTATGACCCCTTCCTGTCCGAGGAACGCGCCACGGAACTGGGGGTGAAGAAGGTCGAGCTGGACGAACTGCTGGCGCGCGCCGATTTCATCACCCTGCATGTGCCCCTGACCGAGCGCACCCGCAACATCCTGTCGCGCGAGAATCTGGAAAAGACCAGGCGCGGCGTGCGCATCATAAATGCCGCCCGCGGCGGGCTGATCGACGAGGAGGCGCTGGCCGATCTGCTGCAATCGGGCCATGTGGCCGGGGCGGCGCTGGATGTCTTTGCCACCGAGCCCGCGACCGACAGCCCGCTGTTCGGTCTGCCCAATGTGGTGGTGACCCCGCATCTGGGCGCCTCGACCAGCGAGGCGCAGGAAAACGTGGCGCTGCAGGTGGCCGAGCAGATGGCCGACTATCTGCTGACCGGCGCGGTCTCGAACGCGCTGAACATGCCCTCGGTCAGTGCCGAGGAGGCGGCGGTCATGGGCCCCTGGCTGAAGCTGGCCGGGCATCTGGGCGCCTTCATCGGCCAGATGACCGACGAGCCGATCAAGGCGATCAACGTGCTTTATGACGGTGTGGCCGCCGAGATGAACCTCAAGGCGCTGAACGCGGCGGTGATCGCCGGCGTGATGAAGGCCACCAATCCGGATGTGAACATGGTCTCGGCCCCGGTCATGGCGCATGAGCGCGGCGTGCAGGTGGCGACCACCACCCAGGGCAAGACCGGCGTATTCGATGGCTATGTCAAGGTCACCGTGGTCACCGATTCGCGCGAACGCTCGATCGCCGGCACGGTGTTCAGCGACCACAAGCCGCGCTTCATTCAGATCCGCGGCATCAATGTCGATGCCGAGATCGGCGAGCACATGCTGTATACCCGCAACCGCGACGTGCCGGGGGTGATCGGCGCCCTGGGCATGACGCTGGGCGATCTCGGGGTGAACATCGCGAACTTTACCCTTGGCCGCACCAGGGCGGGCGACGATGCCATCGCCATCCTTTATCTGGACGAGGCGCTGAGCGAGGATACGCTGGCGGCGCTGCGCGCCACCGGCAAGTTCCTGCAGGTGCGCCCGCTGCATTTCGAGGTCTGAGACGCGCGCCCCCGGCCAGCGCCGGGGCCGGTTCAGGGGGCGGTTCAGGGGGGGGCAGCATGACCATCTATGCCATCGGCGACATCCACGGCCAGCTTGAGCTGCTGCGCGCGGCGCATGCGCGCATTGCCCGCGACGCGGCCGCGCATGGCGTTGCGGCGCAGGTGGTGCATGTCGGCGATCTGCTGGACCGCGGCCCCGATTCGCGCGGCGTGGTCGACTATCTGATGCAGGGCCAGGCCGCCGGCCAGCCCTGGGTCGTGCTGCGCGGCAATCACGACCGGTTCCTGCCGCGCTTTGCCGCGCAGCCGGATTGGGTCGACCCCGGCCTCGCCTCGGGCCGGCACTGGCTCGAGCATCCCGGGCTGGGCGGGGCGGCGACGCTGGCCTCTTACGGGATCGCGGCTGGCGATCTGGCCGAGGCCCATGCGGCGGTGCTGCGCCTGGTGCCGGCGACACATCTGCGCTGGCTGCGGGCGCTGCCGCTTTGGCATCTGACGCCGCAGGCGCTGTTCGTGCATGCGGGCATCCGCCCCGGTCTCGACCTGACCCGGCAGAGCGAGCAGGACCTGATCTGGATCCGCGGCGGCTTTCTGGAAGATACGCGCGACCATGGCGTGCTGGTGGTGCACGGCCATACCGTCGTCGAGCAGGTGACGCATTTCGGCAACCGGCTGGCAATCGATACCGGCGCCGCCTATGGCCGGGCGCTGAGTACGGTGGTGCTGGACAGTGCCGGCCCGCAATTGCTGACCGACCACGGGCGCGAGCCCGTCCCGGCGCCCTGAGCCGTCGCCGCTTTGCGACCGGCAAATGCCTCAAATCGCGGGCGTCCATTGACGCCTTGCCGCCCGCGGCCAAATATGGCGTGACGCCCCGGTTTCAGGAGGTGAGGCGCCGTGCAATCCCTGTCCGTTCTTCTCCAGCTTGCCGGGGCGGTGGCGCTGCTGCTGTTCGGCCTCGGCCTGGTGCGCGATGGCATGGTGCGGGCCTTCGGCACCAAGCTGAACGTGGCGCTGGGGCGCGGCACGGAAACCGGGCTGCGCGCCTTCTTTTCCGGGCTGGTGGCGACCTTGGGGCTGCAAAGCTCGACCGCGACGGCATTGATGACGGCCTCGTTCGTGGATCGCGGCATGATCCAGCCCAGGATGGCGCAGATCGTGCTTCTGGGTGCCAATCTGGGCACGGCGCTGACGGCATGGATCGTCGCCTCCGGCCTTGAGGCGCTGGCGCCGGGGCTGCTGGTGCTGGGCTATGTGCTGCGCCGGCAGTCGCGGCGGCGGTGGTCCGGGGCGGGGTTGGCGCTGATCGGCATCGCGCTGATGCTGCTGTCGCTGTCGCTCTTGTCGCAGGCGACCACGCCGTTGCGCGATTCGCCGGCGATGGCGGCCTTCCTGGGGTTGCTGGACGATGCCTGGCCGGTGGCGCTGGCCTTTTCGGCCGGGCTGGCGGTGATCTGTTCCTCGTCGCTGGCGGTGGTGATGCTGGTGCTGTCGCTGGGGCTTGCGCCGGCCTTGACCGTGGTGCTGGTGCTGGGCGCGAACCTTGGCGGAGCGGTGGGGCCGGTGATCGTGACCGCCGGGCAGGGGCTGTCGGCGCGGCGCGTGGTGCTGGGCAATCTGGTCGCGCGCGCCATCGGCTGTCTGCTGGTGCTGCCGCTGGCCGAGCAGGCGGCGGGGTTGCTGACGCTGTTGCCGCTGCCCGAGACCGGGCTGGCGGTCGAGGCGCATCTGGTCTTCAACCTGGTGCTGGCGATGGTGATCTGGCCCTTTGCCGGCCTGGTCACCCGCCTTGCCGCCCTTGCCCTGCCCGAGCGTGACCGGCCGGCGGTGATCGAGGCGGATCTGCTGGATTCGAACGCGCTTGACACGCCGACCATCGCGCTGGCCCGCGCCAGCCGGGCGGCGCTGGCCGTCGGCGATGTGGTCGAGCGCATGCTGCAGCAGGCCCGCGTCGCCTTTTCGCGCAGCGACGACGCACCACTGGCCGAGGTCTCGGTGCTGGAAGAGCGGGTCGACCGCATGCAGCAGGAGGTCAAGTCCTTCCTGTCCCGGCTGGGCCGCGACGCGGGCGAGGCCGAGCGGCGGCAGGCGATCACCATCCTCGACTATGTCATCAACCTCGAACATGTCGGCGACATCATCGACAAGGGGCTCGGCCCCGAGATCCGCAAGAAGGCCGGCATGGCGCTGCGCTTTTCCGACGAGGGCTACCGCGAGCTTGACGGGCTGTTCCTGATGACCATCGAGAACCTGCGCGTGGCCCAGACCGTGTTCATGACCCGCGACCGCGAACTGGCCAGGCAACTGATGGAAGAAAAGCTCGAGATCCGCCGGCTCGAGCGCTCATCCTCGCGGCGCCACCTGATGCGGCTGCGCGAGGGGCGGGCGGAAAGCCAGCAGACCTCGTCGCTGCATCTCGACATCCTGCGCGACCTGAAGCGGATCAACGCCCATGTGGTCTCGGTGGCGCATCCGATCCTTGATGAGGCGGACCTGCTGGTGGAAAGCCGGCTGAAGACCGGCTAGCCCGGCGCGGGGACATCTGGCCGCAGCCCGGCCGGCGAAAGGTGGACAGCCGCGCCCGGACAGGCTATGAGCCGCGTGAAATCAGGTTGGGTAAGATGCGGATTCCGTCCACGACGGCGAAATACACTCTGGGCCAGGTCGTCCGCCACCGCGAACATCCGTTCCGCGGCGTGGTCTTTGACGTGGATCCCGAATT
Organism: Paracoccus sp. (in: a-proteobacteria); assembly: GCF_039808215.1. GTDB lineage: Bacteria > Pseudomonadota > Alphaproteobacteria > Rhodobacterales > Rhodobacteraceae > Paracoccus. The sequence goes on along the minus strand of NZ_JBDHSP010000021.1, from coordinate 1,287 downwards.
CTCGAATACCGAGGAATGGTACGAATCCATTCCCGAGGATTCGCGGCCGGCCCGCAACCAGCCCTTCTATCACCTCTATGCCGAAACCGAGGCGACCTTCTATGTCGCCTATGTCTCGGAGCAGAACCTGGTTCCCGACCAGTCGGGCGAGCCGCTGGAACATCCCGAAGTGACCGAGATGTTCGGCGAATTCGACAATGGCCGCTATCCGCTGCAATTCGGCCTGAACTGAGCCGCGCCGGCACGCGTCCGGGGCGCTTGCGGCCCTGCCGGCTTTGCTTGCTTCCTGATGTCTCGCGCGTCTGCCATCCTCGCCGCCGCGGATTGCCGCCCGGGCGTTCTGGCCATGCCCGACGGCGATCAGCCCGCAGCTGGTCGAGCGGGCCGCCCGGGGAAGGGCGCAGACGGTGCCGGGGGAGAAGATTCCCATGGCAGACGCGATTTCGGCTTGAGGAATGCCGTCCCGCTGCGGCTGTATGTGGGCAGCGCCGGGGGCATGGCCGCAGCTCTCGGGGATCGTCTGATTTCGGTCAGGCTATGCGCATGCCGCCCCGATTTGCGGCGCCGAACAGCGGCCCCGAAGGCGAGGGCCGGGGTGAGCCGCCTCTCGATCCGCAGATCGAATCGCGTCCGGCCCTGTGCGCCAGGGACGATCCGGGGACGATCCGGGGCGCCATCGGGTCGGCGCAAATGAGGCCGGCGATGCGGGCCCGGCCGGAAGGCGGGCCGGTCAGCAGCTTGCCGCCTGACCTGCAGGGCCGGATCTGGCCGTTGCGCACAGGGGCATCGGTGACGGAAACCAACAGGTGCGGCGCCTGATGCTGGCGGCGCAACCCTGCGTCCCGCGCGCGGCAGGCCGGTGCCATCTGCGACGGCGATCAGGCGCTTTGCATCTGCATGGCCAGTGGCCTCAAGCATATCCGGTGCCGTGGCAACGGATTCCTCCCTGAGCTCTCGGCCTTGCGCAAGGCGCGGCGCATTTTTTTTTTTGCTGTGCGACTGCAGGTTTCGTGCATGATTCTCCGAAGTGGGCATGAGGTGGTCCGACCCAGCAACGGCGCAGCCCGAAGCTGGCCGCACGCCGACATTCGGTTGCCGTAATCCCGGCCTTTCGGGGCCGCGGCTCTTGCTGGTTTGCGACCGCGTTGGGGGCGGGGCGAGGCAAGACATCTTGCAGGCGCGGCGCTTCATCCGGTGATTTTCCCTGGTCTGGTTAGCGTCCACGGGCGTGGTGTAATTTCACCGGCGCTGCCGGTGTGATCCCTGTTGGCCATCGAGGTGTATGTT
>NZ_JBDHSP010000020.1:0-54863 GCF_039808215.1 Paracoccus sp. (in: a-proteobacteria) | reverse complement strand
AACATACACCTCGATGGCCAACAGGGATCACACCGGCAGCGCCGGTGAAATTACACCACGCCCGTGGACGCTAACCACTGATGCCGTGGGCCTATGCGAGGATGGCGGCGGCTGACGACAGGAAATGACCTCACAAATACCACTTTGTGAGTTCCAAACAGGTTCCGAGCCCATCTTGCAAGCCTGCCCAGCCCAAAATCAATGGGTTACATCCGCCCCATACGCTCAAACGGATCGGCCCAGTGCTTGCCGCCCGCCACCGCCTTCCTTCCCGGGACCGGCTCAACCGCTCGGGCCTTCATCCTGTCCGCAGCCGGGTGGCTTCGGGGCAGGGCCAGCATCCTCGTGATGGCCTAAAGCCGGCGTCCCGCCAGCAGCCGCGGCATCGGTGCCAGGCGCAGCCCGGCCGCCTGGCGCATGAAGCCGCGGCGCAGCGGCGGGATGGCGTCGACCAGGCCCATGCCCAGTTCGCGCGCTGCGCGCAGCAGCGGGTTGGCGTTGGAAAACAGCGCGTTCACCCCGTCCATGCCGAAGGCAAGCGCCGTGGCGTCAGGCCGGCGCCAGTCCTCATAGCGGGCCAGGACCTGGTCGCTGCCGAAATCCTCGCCGCGGCGGCGGGCGGTCACGATCACCTCGGCCAGGGCGGCCACGTCGCGCAGCCCCAGGTTCAGGCCCTGACCGGCGATCGGATGCACGCCATGCGCGGCATCGCCCAGCAGCGCGAGGCGCGGCGCGACATAGCGCTCGGCCAGGGTCAGGTTCAGCGGATAGGAAAACCGCGGCCCGGTCAGGCGGATCTCGCCCAGGAAATCGCCAAAGCGCGGGCGCAGCGCCGCGAGGAAGGCCTCGTCGTCCAGCGCCATGACGGCGCGGGCGCTGGCCGCGGCCTCGGACCAGACGATCGAGCTGCGGTTGCCGGGCAGCGGCAGGATCGCCAGCGGCCCGGTCGGCATGAAATACTGATAGGCGGTGCCATGATGGGGCAGGTCGTGATCGACGGCGGCGACCAGCGCGATCTGGCCGTAGTCATGGCCGATGCGGCGGATGCCGGCGCGCGCGGCCACGCCCGACTGCCGGCCGTCGGCGCCGACCAGCAGCCGCGCCGTCAGTTCGCGCCCGTCCGAAAGCGCCACCGCGATGCCGGCGGCGCCGGCCTGCTGGCCGTTGACCGCGACCCCGGCCAGATGCGTGACCCGCCCTGCCATCGCCCCGACCAGCGCGCGATAAAGGAAACGGTCCTCAAGCATGAAGCCCAGCCGGCCTTCCTCGATCTCGGCGGCGTCGAAATGCAGGCCGAAGGGGCCGGGGCCGTCGCCGGGCGCGCCCTGCGTCGCCTCGACGCGGCGGATTTCTTGTGCCGCGGGGGCCAGGTCGCGCCACAGGCCCAGCGCCGAGAGCAGCCGCTGCGAGGCCAGCGCCAGCGCATAGGCGCGCCCGTCAAAGGCGTCGCCGGCGCGCGCGTCCACCGGGCGTGCATCCACCACGGCGACGGCAAGGCCGGCATCGGCCAGGGCCAGGGCCAGCGCCGGGCCGTTCAGCCCGCCGCCCGCGATCACGATGTCGAAATCCGTTCTCATGGTCGGCACTATGACCTTCGCGGCGGCAATGTCCATGCACCACCGTCCATGCACCACCGGCGAAACCCTGCACCATTGCGGGTGCGGGCGCCGGGGTCTAGCTTGGCGCAGGCAATCGCATGACTGGGGGGACTGCGCATGGACTGGCTTCGGGCATCGGCGGCGGAACAGGGCAGGGCGATCCTGGCCGGGCTGATCAGCCCGGTCGAACAGGCCGAGGCCTATCTGGACGCGGCGGCGCGCCACCCCTACGGCAGCCGCATCTATGCCCGGCTGACACCCGAGCGCGCCCGCGCCGAGGCAATTGCCGCGCATGACCGCGCCCGCGCCGGCCTGCGTCGCGGTCTGCTGGACGGGGTGGCGATCAGCTGGAAGGACAATATCGACAGCGCCGGCATTGCCACCGAGGCCGGCTCGCGCCTGCTTGAAGGCCGGGTGCCGGTGCGCGACGCGGCGATCCTGGCCGGGGCGACGCTGGCGGGCGCCGTCTGCCTCGGCAAGACGCATATGACGGAACTGGCCTTTTCCGGGCTGGGGCTGAACCCGATGACCGCGACGCCGCCCAACAGCATCGACCCGGCGCTGGCCCCGGGGGGCTCAAGCTCGGGCGCGGCGGTGTCGGTGGCCCTGGGGCTGGCGGCGGCGGCGATCGGCAGCGATACCGGCGGATCGGTCCGGGTGCCGGCGGCCTGGAACGGGCTGGTGGGGTTCAAGCCGACGCATGGCACGGTCAGCAGCGAGGGCATGGTGCCGCTGTGCCAGCGCTTTGACGTGGCCGGCCCCATCGCCCGCAGCGTCGAGGATTGCGCCGAGCTGCATGCGCTGCTCTTGGGCCAGCCCGCCCCCGACCTGGCCGATGCGGCCGGGCGCGGGCTGCGGCTGATGGTGCTGGACGGCTTGCCCTTCGATCAGGCGCGCGCGGCGCCGGTCAGGGCCTTCGAGGAGGCGATGGCGCGGCTGGCGCGCGCCGGCGCCCAGATCAGCCACGCCGCGCCGGGCTGCGCCGCCGAGGCGCTGGCGCTTGCGCCGGTGCTGTTCGCGCCCGAGGCCTATGGCATCTGGCGCGAGCAGATCGAGGACGCGCCCGAGCTGATGTATCCGCTGATCCTCGAACGCTTTCGCGGCGGGCGCGATTTCCTGGCCGTGGATTACGTCGCCGGCTGGCAGGAAATGGCGCGGCTGCGCGCCGACTGGGCGCGGCTGGTGGCGGGATTCGACGCGGTGATCCTGCCCACGGTGCCGAACCTGCCGCCGGATGCGGCCCGCCTGCTGGCCGAGCCCGAGTTCTTTGCGCGCGAGAACCTGCTGGCGCTGCGCAACACACGTCTGGCGAATCTTCTGGGCCTGCCGGCCATCACCCTGCCGACCGGAGAGCCGGCCTGCGGCATCATGCTGTTGGGCCCGGCCGGGGGCGACCGCGCCTTGCTGGTCGCTGCCGCGGCGGCCGAGGCGGCGCTGCGCTGAACCGGGCCGCGCCGGCAATTGCCCGCGAAACTCTGGACGCATCGGGGGATTGCCGGTAATCTTGCGGCGAACGGGGCGCGACGACCCCGACTGAGAGGCAGCCATGGCAATTCCCGAGCGGTTCTCGAACCTGCCGGATTACGCGTTTCCGCGCCTGCGGAAACTGCTTGCGGACATTCAACCCGGGGGCGATCCCCTGATCCTGACCATCGGCGAGCCGCGCCATGCGCTGCCGGGATTCGTCGGCCCGATCATGGCCGACTGCATCGCCGAATTCGGCAAATATCCCCCGAACGAGGGCACGCCCGAACTGCTGGCGGCGATCTCGGGCTGGCTGGGGCGCCGGCACGGGCTGGATGTCGCGCCCGAGCGCATCATGGCACTGAACGGCACGCGCGAGGGGCTGTTCAACGCCGCCCTGGCGCTGGCCCCCGAATCCAAGGCCGGGCAGCGGCCGGCGATCCTGATTCCGAACCCGTTCTATCAGGTCTATGCCGTGGCGGCGGCGGCGGTGGGCGCCGAGCCGGTCTTTGTCCCGGCCACGCCCGAGACCGGGCATCTGCCGCGCTACGCCGCGCTGGACCCGGCGCTGCTGGCGCGCACCAGCCTGGCCTATCTGTGCTCGCCGGCCAATCCGCAGGGTGCCATTGCCTCGCAGGACTATCTCGAGGAACTGCTGGCCCTGGCCGAGCGCCACGATTTCCTGATCCTTGCCGATGAATGCTATTCCGAGATATGGCGCGAGGCGCCGCCGCCCGGCGCGCTGGCGGTGGCCACGCGCATGGGTCTGGCCGACCGGGTGGTGATGTTCAATTCGCTCTCCAAGCGCTCGAACCTGCCGGGGCTGCGTTCGGGCTTTGCCGCCGGCGGCGCGGGCCAGATCGCGCAGATGCGGCGGCTGCGCAGCTATGCCGGGGCGCCCTTGCCGCTGCCGGTGCAGCGTGTCAGCGCCGCCGCCTGGGCCGATGAGGCGCATGTGGACGCGAGCCGCGCGCTTTATCAGCAGAAATACGCCATTGCCGATCGGGTGCTGGGCAATGTGCCCGGCTATCAGCCGGTGGCGGGCGGCTTTTTCCTGTGGCTGCCGGTGCCGGCGCGCATCGGCGACGGCGAGGCGGCGGCGCGAAAGCTCTGGGCCGAGGCCGGCATCCAGGTGCTGCCCGGCGCCTATCTGGCGCGCGACGGCCTGGCCGGCAATCCGGGGCGCGATTTCATCCGCGTGGCGCTGGTGGCGCCGGCGGAACAGACCGAGGCGGCGCTGAACCGCCTGAAGAACTGTCTCTACCAGGGAGGGTGACGCATGGCGAGCTGGCAGGCAAAGCAGCGCGATCCGCTGTTTGACCAATCCACGCAGGCGGCGCTCGAGCGGCGCGGCAAGGAACTTCTGGGCGCCGGGCTGGTGCTGCTGGGCGTGCTGATCGCCATGATGCTGCTCAGCTATACGCCCGAGGATCCCAGCGTCCTGTCGGCCACCGACCAGCCGGCGCAGAACTATCTGGGCCGGCCGGGCGCCTATGTCGCCTCGGCGCTGTTCATGATCACCGGCCACGGCACCTGGGTGCTGGTGCTGGGCGCCTGGGTCTGGGGGTTGCGGCTGATGCTGCACCGGGGTGAAGAGCGGCTGATGCGCGCCATCTTCCTGCCCTTTGGCGTGGTGGCGGTCTCGGTCTATGCGACCTCGCTGGCGCCGCCGGCGGACTGGCGGCAAAGCTTCGGCCTTGGCGGCCATCTGGGCGACATGCTGATGGGCGGCATGCTGTCGGCAATGCCGATGCGGGCCTCGCTGGCGATCAAGTTCCTGGCGCTGCTGACCGCGGCGGCGGCGCTGGCGCTGCTGGCCTATGTACTGGGCTTTGACCGCAGGGAGCTGGCGGCGATCCGCGCCTATCTGGGCCGCGGCCTGGCCACCGCCCGGCTGCTGGCGCTGCAGGGGCTGGACCGCGGGCTGCGCCTGTCCTCGGGTGCGGCGCGCGAGCTGCAAAGCCGGGCCGAGGCGCGGCGCGAGCGTGTCACTCGCGCCGGCTCGGCCAGCCTGCCGCAGGCCGCTGGCGCGCGCCAGCCGCAGATCCGCATCCGCCAGCCCGAGGATTTCGTCCCGGTGCCGGAGCTGATCGAGCCCGAGACCCATTACCCCGAGGACGACCTGCCGCCCTCGGAGACCGAGGTCTCGGCGCGCATCAGCGACGCCATCCGCCATTGCGCCGACCGCCCCGAGGCCGGCAAGGGCCTGCTCTCGGCGGTGACCGCGCGGCTGGCCGGCGGCTCGCGCCCGACGCCGCCGCTCGAAGAGGATGAGGCCGAGCTGCCCGCCCCGGCGCTGGCGGGCGGTTCTGCGCGTCCCGCCGCGCCGCGCCCCGGCCTGCCGGCGACGCGCCCGGCGCCCGAGGCGCAGCACCCGCCCTATGAGCCGCCGCCGCTGGAACTGCTGGCCGCGCCGCAGACCGTCGAGCGCCATCAGCTGAGCCAGGAGGCGCTGATGGAGAACGCCCGCATGTTGGAGGCGGTGCTGGACGATTACGGCGTCAAGGGCCAGATCACCGAGGTCCGCCCCGGGCCGGTGGTCACGCTCTACGAGCTGGAACCCGCGCCGGGGCTGAAGGCCAGCCGGGTGATCGGCCTTGCCGACGACATCGCGCGTTCGATGTCGGCGCTCTCGGCGCGGGTCTCGACCGTGCCGGGGCGTTCGGTCATCGGCATCGAACTGCCCAATGCGCGGCGCGAAAAGGTGGTGCTGCGCGAGATCCTGGCCGCGCGCGCCTATGGCGACGGCACGCAGCCGCTGCCGCTGGCGCTGGGCAAGGACATCGGCGGCGGCCCGGTGGTGGCGAATCTCGCCAAGATGCCGCATCTGCTGATCGCCGGCACCACCGGCTCGGGCAAGTCGGTGGCGATCAACACCATGATCCTGTCGCTGCTGTTCAGGCTGACGCCCGAGGAATGCCGCCTCATCATGATCGACCCGAAGATGCTGGAACTGTCGGTCTATGACGGCATCCCGCATCTGCTGTCCCCGGTCGTCACCGATCCGAAAAAGGCCGTCGTCGCCCTGAAATGGGTGGTGGGCGAGATGGAGGAGCGCTATCGCCGCATGTCGAAGATGGGCGTGCGCAATATCGAGGGCTACAATTCCCGGGTGCGCGAGGCGCTTGACAAGGCCGAGCTGTTCCGGCGCACCGTGCAGACCGGCTTTGACGAGGATACCGGCGAGCCGGTGTTCGAGACCGAGGAATTCCAGCCCGAGACCTTCCCCTATATCGTCGTCATCGTCGACGAGATGGCCGATCTGATGATGGTCGCCGGCAAGGAGATCGAGGCCTGCATCCAGCGCCTGGCGCAGATGGCGCGCGCCTCGGGCATCCACCTGATCATGGCGACGCAGCGGCCCTCGGTCGATGTCATCACCGGTACGATCAAGGCGAACTTCCCGACCCGGATCAGCTTCCAGGTCACCTCGAAGATCGACAGCCGCACCATCCTGGGCGAACAGGGGGCCGAGCAGCTGCTGGGCCAGGGCGACATGCTTTACATGGCGGGCGGGTCGAAAATCACCCGCGTCCACGGCCCCTTCGTTTCCGACGAGGAGGTCGAGGAGGTGGTGAACCACCTGAAATCCTTCGGTCCGCCCAGCTACATGTCGGGCGTCGTCGAGGGGCCGGACGAAGAACGTGCCGACAGCATCGACCAGGTGCTGGGCCTTGGTTCGGGCGAGGGCGGCGACGCCGAGCTTTACGACCTGGCGGTGGCGATCGTCGCCAAGGACCGCAAATGCTCGACCAGCTACATCCAGCGCAAGCTGGCCATCGGCTACAACAAGGCCGCGCGCCTGGTCGAGCAGATGGAGGAACAGGGCGTCGTCACGCCCGCGAACCACGTCGGCAAGCGCGAGGTGCTGGTCCCCGAGGTCTGAGGCGCGGTCCTACTTTCGGGCGGCGTCCATCCCGGCTGCGTTCTGCGCCATGCGCGCCAGGGTGCGCCGGGTGGTTTCCAGATCGTCGGGCGGGATGCCCGCGGCCAGGGCGCGCTCGGCCTCGGCGCGAAAGCCCAGCAGCGGCGGGATCTGCGCCGCCGCGGTCAGGTGGATGGCATGTTTGCGCGCGTCCCCCGGCGTCGGGCGGCGCTCGGCCAGGCCCTGCGCCTCGAGCGCGTCCAGCAGCCGCTTCAGCGTCGGCGTCTCGATCTCGAGCAGGGCCGCCAGCCGGGCCTGGCTGACGCCGGGATGGCGGGCGATGGTGGTCAGCAACCGGGCGCGGGCGAAGGTCAGGCCGTGACGCCCGCCGCGCCGGTCAAAGCTGGCGCGCAGGGCGCGGGTCAGGTCCAGGACGGATTCAAGCAGGCCGGGCGGCTGGTCGGACATCGGGCTTTCACGCATTGCGGCTGGACCCAGCCAGCGCCCGGCGCGGGCAAAAGGCAAGACCCGACTTGTGGCGCCAAGGCGATTTCCGACAGGTAATTGCGGACAAACCTCAGTAATCGCGCTCATAAAACAGCCCGAACGTGCTTTCGCCGCCGCTGTCGACCGAGCCGCGCGCCGTCAGCGTCGGCGACACGTCGAGGTTCAGGTTCAGCTGCGTCGTGCCGTCGCCACCGACCTGCACATCGGTATAGAGGTTGTCGGTCAGGTATTTGCCGGCCCGCAGCGAGACCCTGCCGCGGCTGTCCGTGGTCAGGTCCAGATCGTCCAGCCCGGTCGCGGCGCGCAGCCGGCCCACGATGCCGTCGCCGCCCCGGCCCGCCAGCGTCGCCACGGCACTGGCCAGCTGCGCCGCCTGCAGCGGGCTGATGCGATCGACGCCGCGGCCGAACAGCAGCTGCGACAGCACCTCCTCCTGCGGCAGTTCCGGCGAGGATTCGAAGGTGATCTCGGGGTCGCGCGCCTCGCCGTCGACGATGATGCGGGTGGTGACGCCGTCGCGTTCGGTCTCGGCCACCAGGCGCAGCATCGGGATCAGGCTGCCCTGCAGTTCGATCAGCCCCTCGGTCAGGTCAAAGCGCCGGCCCAGCAGGTCCAGCCGGCCGCGGATCAGCTCGAACCGGCCGACGGGAATCGGCTGGCGGGCATTGCCCAGCAGCCGGATCTCGCCGCCCAGCTCCGCATCGACGCCGCGGCCGCGCACGAAGATCTGGCCGGGGGCCGAGATCAGCAGGTCGAATCGCGCCGGGTTGACCGGCGGCGTTGCCGGCGGCGCACTCATGCCCGCCGCGCGCGAGGCGTCGCTGGGATATTCCAGCAACCCGGCCTTGGCGCGGGTCTGGCGCTGCGGCGGGCGTTCGTTCAGATGCGTGATGTCGGGAATGGCGCGGGCGCCGCCCAGCCCGGTCGAGGGGATGCGCAGCTCGGTATGGCCAAGATCGATGCGGCCGGCGACCAGCGGCCCCGCCCCCAGCGTGCCGGTGACCGTCAGATTGCCGTTCAGCCGCGTCTGATACAGGTTCGGATCGCGCAGCACCACATCGGCCAAGCGCACGGCAAGGTCGATCGAGCGCTGCCCGGTCAGCGCAATCGGGCCGGTGACGGTGATCGTGCCCCCGGCCTCGACCTCGCCGCGGATGTCCAGCGCGATGCGACCGCCGGCCAGATCGGCGCGGGCGTTCAGATTGCCCACGGCCAGGCCAAGGCGCGGCTCGGCCAGGCGTCCGCCGGTCAGCGTCACCTGCCCGCTCAGCGCCTCGAGCGAGGGCCTGCCGTTCAGCCGCAGGTCGAAACCGATCGGCCCCTCGATCGAGCGCGTGCGCAGGAACGTGTTCGCCATGGCGGCATTGGCGCTGCCGCGGATCTCCAGATTGGCGCTGGCAAAGCTGGCCGCGACCGAGCCGGCGACCGTGGCCCGGGCATCGCCCGGGCCGGTGGCGTTCAGGTCGAGCTCGTAATGCGCACCGGCGTTGCGGATGCTGCCCTGCACCGTCGCGGGGCCGGGGAAGGCCGGCAGCAACAGCCCGAGGTCATGCAGCCTCGCGTCGAGTTGCAGCCTGCCCGCCGGATCGCCATCGCCGCTGACGCTGAGTTGCGGGTTCTGCAGCCGCAGCCGCTCGACGCTGAAGCTGCCGTCGTCGTGGCGCAGCGCCGACAGCGACAGGCTGGTGGGGCCTGCCAGCAGCGGGTCGATCCTTGGCTGACCCAGGGCCAGGCCGCTGCCGCTGCCGGTGATCTCAAGCCGGCGCGCGCCACTGCCGGCGTCGCGCAGGCTGCCCTCGGCGCTGAGCGTGCCGCGCCAGCCGCGACCAAAGGCCGCCAGCGAGGCGATGTCGGCCCTTCCGGTCAGATCGGTGCCGTCCGGACCCAGCGTGCCCCGGGCGCTGGCCTGCATCTGCCGGTTCGACAGCTCGAATTCATGCAAGGTGATCTGTTCTCCCTGCTGCTCGGCCAGAAGCCGCAGGTCGGTGGTGCCGGTCAGGGCGCCGTCCAGATCCTGCCGGCCAAGGCGCAGGTCGTTGCCGCGGCCGCTCAGCGCGATGCGGCGCAGCCCGTCCTGTTCAAGCACCTGCGCCTCGGCGGTGAAGCCGCCCGAGAACCCCAGGCCCAAGGCCGCGAGGTCGGGCATCGAAAAGCTCAGCTTCGCATCCATGGCGCCGCTGGCGAAGTTGCCCCGGCCCTCGGCGGCAAGCTGCGGGTTATGCAGCTGAAAGCTCTGCAGTTGAAAACCGCCGTCCTGCTGCGCGACGGCCAGATCAAGCGCGGTCTTGCCGCGCAGCGCGCCATCGATGGCCGCGATGCCGATCGCCAGGTCCTGGGCGGTGCCGCTCAGCGCCAGTTCGCGCGCCCCGGTGGCGCCGGTCAGCCGCGCCTCGGTGTGAAAGGCGCCGCTCATGCCGGGATCGGCCACCGACAGGTCGGGCATGGCGATCTCGGCGCGCAGGGTCGAGGAATGGCTGTCGAGCCGCCCCTGCGCCTGCGCTGTCAGGTTCTGCGCGTTCACTGTCAGATGGCGCAGGTCGATGCCGGAGGCGTCGCGCAGCGCCGACAGCGAGATGCGCGACTGCCCGGCCAGCATGCGGTCGGCCTGCGCCTGTCCCAGGCTGAGGTCCTGTCCCAGCGCCTCGGCCTCGATGTCGAAGCCGTTGCCCAGAATGGCATAGCGGCCCTTGATCCGCGCCTGCGCGCTGCCGCCCAGCGGCCGCCCGGCCAGCGCCGAGAACCGCGCCAGGTTTCGGTGCTCGGCGGTGATGTCGCCGGCCAGGGTGATGCCCGAGCGCAGCCCCGAGACCGTGGTCTCACCCTTCAGGGTGAAATCCTCGCCATTGATGTTCATGCCCCAGAGCCGCAGCGCAGTGCCGGGGGTGAAGGCCAGGCTCAGCCCGCCGTTCAGATTGTCGCTCAGCGCCTCGGCCAGGGCGGGGTCGGCGGGTTCGATGCCGTCCATGCCGAAGGCCAGCCAGCCGCGGATCTCGGCCAGCGCCAGGTCCGGCGTGGTGCCGACCCTGCCGCGCCCGTCAAGCCGCAGTTCCGACAGCGCCACGTCGTTGCGCCGGATCTCGCCCACCCGGCCTTTCAGCACCCAGCCCGCGCCCTGCGCCGCGTCAAAATCCAGCCGCAGGTTGCCCGAGCGCACCGTGGTCGTGCGGTCGGCCAGCGGCAGCAGCACCGGAAGCCGGGTTGCCCCCGCATCCTCACCCAGAAGCAGGGTCAGATGCGCGCTTTGCGGGGCGCCTTGGGCGTTGGTGGCGACCGAGCCGGAAAGCTTCAGCGCCTCGGTCGCAAGCTCCAGCGAGGACAGGACCAGGGCGCCGTCCCGGCCGCGCCAGCCCTCGGCCGCCAGCCGCGACTGGCTGCCGAAGAAGGGCCGGTGCTGCGCGGGCACCAGCGCCGCGACATCGCCGCCCAGATCCAGGCGAAAGCCGGTCCCGGGCTGGCCGCCCTGCTCGGCAGCGCCGACCGAGACGGTGCCGGTGACGCGCGGCTGGCCGTCGGTGGCCAGGCGGATCCTGGCCTCGAAATCCGACAGCGGTCCCTCGCCCGAGATTTCGGCCTGCACCGAGGGGCGGCCGTCAAGCCGCACGATGTTCGAGAACAGGCCGTTGCGGTCCTCGTCCAGCGTCAGGTCCAGCCGCAGCACCCGGGTTTCGTTTGAAAAGCCGGCATCCAGCTTGAAATGGCCGCGCGGCCCGTCCACCCGGTCGATGGCCAGCGTCATCTGTCCCTGACCGTCCGCGAGGTTCATCGCGCCCTCGATCGCCAGCACCGCGGCCTGGCCGATGATCGGCTCGCCCAGCTCGACCCGGCCGACCGAGATGCGGTTGATGTTCACCGCCACCGGCAGCTGCGGCAGGGCGAATTCGCGTGCCTCGGCCTGCGGCCTGCGTCGGCCGCCGCTGCCGGGCAGGCGCGGCAGGATGATGCGTTCGGCGGACAACTCGTTGATCTCGATGCGCCCGGCCAGCAGCGCGCTGCGTGTCCATTGCAGCGCGCCGTTCTCAAGGGTGATCCAGACGCCGTGCTCGTCGGCGATGGTCAGACGGGTGAAGGTGGCGCGCGATCTCAGCGCGCCCTGGAACCCCTCGATCTCGACCTTGCGCCCGGAATCCGAGAGGTTTTCTTCCAGAAAGCGGGTGATGAAGCCGCGGTCGTCCTCGACCTGGCTGGAAATTTCGGCGGCGCCGTCCTGGGCCAGCAGCGGCGCCGGCGCGATCAGGCACAGGCCAGGAAACAGCCACAGGGCAAGAAGCAGACGAAAGACCAGATGATGCATCAGAATGCCTGCCCCAGACCGATATAGACCTGCACGCCGCCGTCCTCGCCCTCGCCGCCGCCGACCGGGGTGGCGATGTCGAAGCGGATCGGCCCGATCGGCGTCTTGTAGCGGATACCGGCGCCGGCGCCGGCCTGCCAGCCCGAGGCGCCGGAAAAGCCGCCTTCCTCCCAGACGCGGCCGGCGTCGGCAAAGACCGCAAGGCCGATCTTTTCGCGCAGCTGGATGCGGCTTTCGGCGGTCAGGGTGGCGATGGACATGCCGCCGGTCCTGACCGGGCCCTCGGGACCCTGCAGCACGCGCACGCCCAGCGATTCGAAGGGATGGCCGCGCACGCTGCCGCCGCCGCCGGACCAGAACAGATAGTCGCGCGGCGTCTCGTCCAGGTCGGGGCCAAGCACGGTGCCCAGCCGCGCCCGACCGGCCAGGGTAAAGCGGTCCTCGGCGCCGAAGCTGTGGTAGGCGCGGCCCTCGGCGCTGATCTGGGCGCCAGATCCGGTCTCGTCCTGCAGCCCGGCGAAGGGGGTGATGGCGCCCGACAGCCAGTAGCCGCGCTTGGCGTCGCTGGTGTTGTCGCGCCGGTCCCAGGTGGCCGAGACCGGCAGGGCGAGCAGGCGGAAATTCGTGCGCCCGGTCTCGTCCTCGACGCGCAGGGCGCGATACTGCAGCGCGATGTCGGCGGTCAGCCGGTCGCTGGGAACCCAGGTGAAGCCCAGTCCGAAGGTGGCGGAATCGAGGTCGTAATCCTCTTCCTGCAGGCTTTCGGTCTTGATGTCGACATAGCCCGTGGTATCGGCGTTCAGCGTCGCCGGCCGGTCAAGGCGCAGGCCCAGTCGATAGTCGCGCCCGGTGTCGCCGCCGATGCCCGACACGCCCGCGTCGACGCGCAGCCTTTCGCCGCCGCGAAACAGGTTGCGGTTCATCCAGTAGGCGGTCAGCGCCAGCCCCTCGGTGTTGGAATATTCAAAGCCCGCGCCCAGACGGCGCAGCTTCTGCTCGATCACCTGCAACTCCACGTCCAGCGTGTCGCCGGGGCTGATGTAATCCGCCTCGGTCAGGGTGATGGCCGAGAACACCCCCGAGCGGCGCAGGCGCTTGCGCACATCCTCAAGCTTTTCGGGATCGAAGCGCTCGCCCTCGGGAAAGCCGGCGATCTTGCGCAGCCGGCGCGGGTCCATGCGTTCCTCGCCGCGAATCGTCAGCTTGCCAAAGCGCAGCTCGGGGCCGGGGGCCAGCAGGATGCGGCTGTCCACCAGGCTGGTGGCGTGGTCGGCGATGATGTCCGTCTCGGCCACCGCGGCCTTGGCATGGCCTATGCCGCGCCAGCCGTCCACGCCGGCGGTGGCGGCGGCCTTCATCTCGCCGGTGCGGGCGATCTCGCCCTTGCGGTAGTTGCGCGGCAGGTCGGTGTCCGGCGCCAGCGGCGCGATCGCGGCGCGGCTGTAATGGAATCGCGGCCCCGGCTGCACCACCACCAGCACCTTGCGCACGCTTTGCGGCGCGTCCAGCGGCGCCACGCTGGCGGCCTCGACGCCATCGAGGGTGATGTTGATGATGCTGGAGAAATAGCCCTGGTCGTAAAGCACGCCCAGGATGCGGGCATAGTCGCTGCGCGCCGCGGCAAGAATGTCCTGGCCGGTCTCGCGGCCGTCGTCGAGCGCATTGACCAGCAGCGAGGTCAGCCGGATCTCGGGCAGCAGCCGGTCGTCGCCGCCGTCGATGCGGAAATCCAGATCGACCGTTGCGGCGGGCTTGTCCTTGTCGGCGCGAAACCAGCCCGAGAAGGGCGATGAGGAGGGGCCCGAGGATTGTGCCAGCACCACGCCGGCGCCCGGCATGACGGCGGCGGCGCCCAGCATGACGGCACCGGCCATGCCTGACCTGATCCAGCTTTTCATTGCCTGCCCCGTTCCCTCGTTTGGTGCATGATTGCAGGCGGTCCCGGCAAAATCCAGCACGCGCGCCGGCGCGCGGGGCGATTTTCAGGCCAGTGCGGCAAGACAGCCATGCAGCGCCGCAAGATCGTCGCCGATCACCGCCACCGGCACTGCGTGCACGATCCCGGCCATCAGCGGATCTTGCAGCAACCCGGCCTCGAACGCGGCAAAGCGTCCGGCGCAGGCCCGGGCCACGCTGCCGGCCAGGAAGATGCCGGCCAGCGGCATGAAGCGCAGCGCCAGTTCGCGGCAGTAAAGCCCAAGCAGCCGGGCCTGCAGCGTGCAGCTTGCCTCGGCCGAAGCGTCGCCCCGGGCGGCGGCCTCGGTGACCACCCGCGCATCGCCCGGCGCCTGGCCGCTGCGCAGCGCGTGCAGCCGGGCAAGGCCACGGCCGGCAAAGAGTTCCTCGACCGAATCGAACCCCGCCGCGATCTCGCCCAGCAGCGCCGCCAGCGGCAGCGGCAGGCGGGTATGGCCGTCCTCGGCCTCGAGGCAGATGGCGGCGCCGCCGGGCATCAGCCGCACCGGGCAGACATTGAAGCCGGTGCCGGCATTGACCACCAGGCGCTGGCCATTGCCGGCGGCGCCGGGCGGCGGCGGGCGCAGAAAGCCCGCATCCGCCTCTGGCAGCGCCGCCGCGGCATGGCCGAGCGCGATCATGTCGTTGATCAGCAGCGCGCGCCCGGCGCCGGTCAGCGCCGCCAGCCGCGGTTCGGAAAAGCTCCAGTCGCGGTTGGTCAGCCGCGCCGATCCGGCGCGCACCGGCCCGGCCACGGCGACGCAGGCGGCCTCGATCCCCGGCCGGCCGCGGGCGTCAAGATAAAGCCGCAGCACCCTGTCGAAATCCGGGTGATCCTCGCCGCGAAAGCGCGCGATGCTGGCCGGATCCAGCACCCCGTCCCGCGCCAGCGCCAGCCGCGCATTGGTGCCGCCCACATCCGCCAGCAGGATAGCCATGGCCGCGCCTCTCCGCCCCAGTCACGCGGCATTTCTAGGGCAGGCGCCGCGGCCGCGCCAGCCCCGGCGGCGGATTTGCAGGAAAGCCGCGGAAATGCTAAGGCCGCGACGACATCAGACGCACGGGACCCCCATGACCGACCACATCATCCGAGACATCACCCTGGCCGATTACGGGCGCAAGGAACTCGATATCGCCGAAACCGAGATGCCCGGCCTGATGGCGCTGCGGGCCGAATACGGGGCGCAAAAGCCGCTGGCCGGGGCGCGCATCGCCGGCTCGCTGCACATGACGGTGCAGACCGCGGTGCTGATCGAAACGCTGGTGGCACTCGGGGCCGAGGTGCGCTGGGCCTCGTGCAACATCTTCTCGACCCAGGATCACGCGGCGGCGGCGATCGCGGCCGCGGGCATCCCGGTATTCGCCATCAAGGGCGAGACGCTGGCCGAATACTGGTCCTATACCGACCGCATCTTCCAATTCGCCGAGGGCACGGCGAACATGATCCTCGACGACGGCGGCGACGCCACCATGTATGTGCTGCTGGGCGCGCGCGTCGAGGCCGGCGAGACCGGGCTGATCGAGGCGCCCGCCAGCGAGGAGGAGGAGGCGCTGTTCGCGCAGATCCGCCAGCGCCTGGCCGCCAGCCCCGGCTGGTTCACGGCGCAGCGCGACGCCATCCGGGGCGTCAGCGAGGAAACCACCACCGGCGTGCACCGGCTTTACGACCTGCACAAGAAGGGGCTGTTGCCCTTCGCGGCGATCAACGTGAACGACAGCGTCACCAAGTCGAAATTCGACAACAAATACGGCTGCAAGGAATCGCTGGTCGACGGCATCCGCCGTGCCACCGATGTGATGATGGCCGGCAAGGTCGCGGTGGTCTGCGGTTACGGCGACGTGGGCAAGGGCTCGGCCGCGTCCTTGCGCGGCGCCGGCGCGCGGGTGAAGGTCACCGAGGTCGATCCGATCTGCGCGCTGCAGGCGGCCATGGACGGGTTCGAGGTGGTGCTGCTGGAGGATGTCGCCGCCAGCGCCGACATTTTCGTGACCACCACCGGCAACCGCGACGTGATCCGCATCGAGCACATGCGCGCGATGAAGGATATGGCCATCGTCGGCAACATCGGCCATTTCGACAATGAAATCCAGGTCGCGGCGCTGAAGAACCACAAATGGACCAACATCAAGGACCAGGTTGACATGATCGAGATGCCCTCGGGCCATCGCATCATCCTGCTCAGCGAGGGGCGGTTGCTGAACCTGGGAAATGCCACCGGCCACCCGAGCTTTGTCATGTCGGCAAGCTTTACCAACCAGGTGCTGGCGCAGATCGAGCTCTGGACCCGCAGCGGCGAATACCGGCCCGGCGTCTATATCCTGCCCAAGTCGCTGGATGAAAAGGTTGCGCGCCTGCATCTGGGCCGCATCGGCGTCCGGTTGACCACGCTGACGCCGGAACAGGCCGACTATATCGGCGTCACGCCGCAGGGTCCGTTCAAGCCCGAGCATTACCGCTACTGATTGCAGGTTCGGGTTGATCTTTGATCGTTGCCGGCTAGGCTTTCCCCCGGAACGAACCGCCCGGGGGAGGGGCAGCACATGGGAAAACGTGACGATCTGATCGCGAAATACGCCGCCGACATGCAGGAGAAATTCGGCGCCAGCCCCGACATGGACCTGCTGCGCAAGGTGGTGATCGGCTGCGGCCCCTCGATCTATGACGCCGATGCCGAGACCGTGGCAGGCTCGGACAAGACCGAGGTGGCGCGCATCCGCCAGAATTACCTGATCGGCAAGCTGGGCCTTGCCGAGGGGCCGGAACTGGACGCCGCCATCGACAAGGTTCTGGCGCAATACGGCAGCAGCAACCGCCACAAGTATCGCGCCGTGGTCTATTACCAGCTTTGCGCGCATTTCGGCCGCCAGGCCGCCTATGGCTGAGCGCGCCGCGGCCCGCGTCAGTCCGGCGGCCTGACGCGGAACACCGCGCAATAGAGCGCCGGCACGAAGATCAGCGTCACCAGTGTGCCGGCGATGATGCCGCCCATCATGGCATATGCCATCGGTCCCCAGAACACCTGCCGCGAGATCGGGATCAGCGCCAGGCTGGCCGCCGCCGCGGTCAGCAGGATCGGCCGGGCGCGGCTGTCAGAGGCCTCGTAGACCGCCTGCCAGGCACCGATGCCCTTGCCGGTCAGCACCTGGATCTCATGCACCAGGATGATCGAGTTTCGGATCAGGATGCCGACCAGCGCCAGCACCCCGAGGATGGCCACAAAGCCCATCGGCACGCCGAAAGGCAGCAAGGCCGCGACCACGCCGATCAGCCCCAGCGGCGCCGCGGCAAAGACGATCAGGCTGAGCCGGAAGCCCTGCATCTGCACCATGACCAGAAGCGCCATGATCAGCAGCATCACCGGCACCACCGCGGCGATGGGCTGCTGGCTTTCGGCCGAGGTCTCGACCGTGCCGCCGACGCTGACGCGCACGCCCGGCACCAGCCCGGCCTGGAACCTGGCCACGCTGGGTGCCAGGGCCGCGACCAGGGTGGCGGGCTGGTCGTTGCTGGCGATGGCGGCCTTGACGGTGACGGTGGGGATGCCGTCGCGCTGAAGGACCAGGGGCTGTTCCATGCCGTATTCCAGCTTGGCCAGCGTCGCCAGCGGGATCGGCATGCCCGAGGGCGTCGCCAGCTGCAGGTTGCGGATCGATTCCAGCGTCTCGCGGTCGGCCTCGGCGCCACGGGCGATCACGTCGATCAGGAAGATGTCGTCGCGCAGCTGCGTGATGGCGCGGCCGTTGAAGGTGCCGGCCAGCGCCCCCGAGATGTCGCCGCTGCTCAGGCCGAGCCGGCGCGCCTGGTCCTGGTTCACCTGCAGGCGCACCACGCGCGCCGGCTCGTTCCAGTCCAGCGTGATGTCGCGCAGGCGCGGCTCGCCGGCCAGCACCGCGGCCAGATCGCGCGCCGCGTCCCGCGCCAGGTCGGGGTCCGAGGCCGAGACGCGGTATTGCACCGGCTTGCCGACCGGCGGTCCGATCTCGAGGTTCTTGACGTAAAGATCGGTGCCGATCAGTTCTTGCCGGCCGAATTCGACCAGCCGCGCCTTCAGCCGGTCGCGCGCCGCCAGATCCGCGGTCTGGATCACGATCTGGCCCATGTAGGGGCCGGGGGTCGGCACGTCCATGGACAGCACGAAACGCGGCGCGCCGCGGCCGATGTAGGTGGTCCAGAACAGTGCGTCCTCCTCTCCGGCCAGCATGGTCTCGATGCGGGCCATGGTGGCGTCGGTCTGCGCGATCGAGGCATTGGCGCGCTCGGTCACGTCGAGGATGATCTCGGTGCGGTCCGAGGTCGGGAAGAACTGCTGCTCGACCAGGCGCATGCCCAGCACCGAGCCGAGAAACATCGCCAGCGTCACGGCGATGGTCAGCCATTTGTGGCGCATGCCGGCCAGCAGCAGGCGGTGGAACTGCCGCCGCGGCCAGCCGGCCCGCCCGGCCTTGTGCGCCATGCGGGCGGGCAGCATCGTCACCCCGATCAGCGGCGCGAACAGCACCGCCACGATCCAGCTGACGATCAGCGATACCGCGATCACCACGAACAGCGAAAAGGTGAACTCGCCCGCCGCGGAACTGTTCAGCCCGATGGGGATGAAGCCCGCCACGGTGACCAGCGTGCCGGTCAGCATCGGAAAGGCGATCGAGGACCAGGCATGGCTGGCGGCGCGTTCCAGGCTTTCGCCCAGCTCCAGCCGCGAGATCATCGTCTCGATGGCGATCATCGCGTCGTCGACCAGCAGCCCCAGCGCGATGATCAGCGCCCCGAGCGAGATGCGCTGCAAGGTGATGCCCCAGATGTCCAGCACGATGAAGGTGATGGCCAGCACCAGCGGGATGGTCAGCGTCACCACCAGCCCGGCGCGCAGGCCGAGGCTGACAAAGCTGACCAGCAGCACGATGGCCACGGCCTCGGCCAGGGCCCTGATGAAATGGCTCACGGCCTCATCCACGACATGAGGCTGGTCGGCGAATTTGGCCATGTCGATGCCGATGGGCAGATCGCGCGCCACCTCGGCCATCAGCCGGTCGACATCTTCACCGAATTCCAGGATGTTGCCGCCGTCGCGCATGCCGATCTGCAGCCCGATCGCCGGCTTGCCGTTGTAGCGAAACAGCGCGTCCGGCGGGTCCTCATAGCCGCGATGGACCTCGGCCACGTCGCCGATGTTGAAATAGCGGTCGCCGATGCGCAGGTTCACCGCGGCGATGGCGGCGGCGTCGTCGAACTGGCCGCTGACCCGCACCAGCACCTGTTCCGGCCCGGCCTGCACGATGCCCGAGGGGGTGATGGCGTTCTGCTGCGCCAGCAATTGCACGACCTGGTTGTGGTTCAGCCCCATGGCCGCCAGCCGGGCCGAGGAGAATTCCAGATAGATCCGTTCCTTGCGCACGCCCAGAAGCGCGGTCTTGCCGGCCATGGGCAGCGCATTCACCTGTTTGCGGATGTCCTCGACCCGGTCGCGCAGCTCGCGCTGGGTAAAGCCGTCGGCGGTAAAGGCATAGATGTTGCCAAAGACGCCGCCGAAATCGTCGTTGAACTGGAAGCCCTGGAATTCCTGCGGAAATTCTGGGCGGATGTCGGACATCATGTTGCGCACGCGCTTCCAGATCTCGGGCACGGCGGGGCCGCGGATCGTGGGATCCAGCTCGAGATAGACCACCGCCTGGCCGGGCATTGTGACCGAGCGGGTGAAATTCAGCTCGTCCAGCTCCTCGAGCTTGGTCTCGATGCGGCTGGTGACCTGGCCCAGCATGTCCTCGATGGTGGCGCCGGGCATGGCGGCGCCGATCACCATCACCTTGATGGTGAAGTTCGGGTCCTCCTCGCGGCCGAGCCGGGCATAGCTGAACGCCCCGGCCATCATCGAGACGATCAGCAGGAACCAGACCAGCGATCTGTGGTGCAGCGACCAGTCGGAAAGGTTGAAGCCCCGGCTGTTCATGGTGTCACGCTGCGCCCGACTTCCTGCCCCTCGGCAAGGGAATGGATGCCGCGGATCGCCACCTCGTCGCCCGGCTGCAGGCCGGCAGTGATGGCGATCAGGCCGTTGACCGCCGGGCCGAGGGTGGTGACGGCGCGCAGGCTGGCGGTGGCGCGGCCGCCCTCGCGCCGGATCAGCCAGACCCGTGCGCCGCCCTCGCCCCCGAGGATCGCCGACTGCGGCAGCATCAGGCGCGCGACCGCGGGCCGGGCCGGGCGGGCGCGGATCAGCGCGCCCAGACGGAAGGGCGAGCCGTCGGCCAGCGCCAGGTGGATGCGCCGGGTCCGCGTCGCCGCATCGGCCACCGGATAGATGCGCGCCACCCGGGCGGGCAGCAGCAACTCCGGCTCCATTTCGGACCAGATTTCATAGGGATCGTCCAGTTCGACCGCCGCCGCCACCGCGTCCGGCAGGTCGATCACCGCCTCGGTGCCGTCCTGGGCCGAGAGCGTCAGCACCGGCTCTCCGGCGCTGACGATGGCGCCGGCATTGGCAAAGACCGCGCTGATCACGCCGTCAAAGGGTGCGGTCATGCGCGCAAAGCCCGCGGCGTCCCGGGCGCGGATCAGCTGCGAGCGGGCCTGCTGCGACGTGGCCTCGGCCGCGGCAAGCTCGCGTTCAGCCTGCTCAAGCTGCGCGGTCGAGGCGACGTTGCGCTGGGCCAGCGCCTGGGTGCGCCCGGTCGCCGCCCGCACGGTGCGCAATTCGACCTCGGCGGCATCGGCCGCCGCCTGGGCGGCGCGGACATCGCCCTGCAGATCCTCGGGGTCCAGCGCCGCCAGCAGCTCGCCCTGCCGGACCACGGCGCCGACATCGACATCGCGGGCGGCGATGCGGCCAAGCGTCTGAAAGCCCAGCACCACCTCGCGCCGGGCGGCGATAATGCCGGGCACCGAATGGCCCGGCGCCGCATCATCGGCCAGGATCAGGCTGGCCACCGGCCGCGGCGGTTCGGGAGGCGCGGCTGGGGTTCGCCACGGCAGCGTGAAGGCGCAGGCCTGACCCGGGGGGAGGGCCAGGAGCGCGACCAGGGCAAGGGCCGGTGTGCGGATCATCCCTGCCCCCCGTCGTCCCCGTCGGCCACCAGCCGCCCAGGATAAAGCAGCTGCGCACCGGCGCCGACGACCGTCTGCCCGGGTTCGACGCCCGCGCCCAGGATGACGGTGCCGTTGCCAAAGCGCTTGATCTGCACCGGGACCAGTGCGACGCGGCCATCCTTGCCGACCCGCCAGACCGCCGGCTGCTTGCCCAGGTTGGTCAGTGCGGTCCAGGGAATGGCAAAGCCCTGTCCCGCCGGGTAATGCACCGCGCCGCGCACGGCCGCGCCCAGAAGGCCGATATTGGCGGGGGCGTTCTCGATCAGCGCCCGCACGGTGACCGATCCGGTGGCCGGATCGATCAGTGGCGCGATCTCGGTCACCCGGGCCCGCATCTCGGTTGCCGGCAGGTCGATGGCGGTCAGGCTGACCGCGGCGCCGATGGCCTGGCGCAGAAAGGGCGTGTCGGGCGTCTGGAACACCGCCTCGCGCCCGGTGGCCGAGGCCAGCGACAGCACGGATTGCGCCGGCGCCACGATCTGGCCGGGCTCGGCCCGGCGTGCGGTGACGATGGCGTCATGGGGGGCGCGGATCAGCGTGTCCTCGAGCGCCCTTTCGGCCTGGCCCAATGCGCTGCGCGCCTGGGCCAGGGCACCGCTGGCCGCCGACATGGCCTGCATGGAAGCGTCCAGCGCCGCGCGGGTGCCGACGCCGCGCGCCAGCATGGCCTCGGCGCGCCCGACCGCCTGCCGGCCCTGGGCCTCGGCGGCCTCGGCCGAGGCCACGGCGGCCTGCGCCACCCTGAGCGCCTGCTGCTGCTGCAGCGGATCGATCTGGGCCAGCGCCTGGCCGCCGGTCACCCTGTCGCCCTCATGCACCAGGACATCCTGCACGCGCCCGCCCAGGCGAAAGCCGACCTCGACGCTGTCGGCCGCCTGGATGGTCCCGGTCAGCGCCGCCTCATAGGTCAGGGGCGCGCGCTCGACGCGGACGAATTCGACGCGCAGGGGAATCTCGGACCAGGCCGGCTGCGCCGGCAGAAACAGAAGGAAAAGAATAGCTGCCTGGCGCGGCATGGCTGCCCCGTCAAAAATTTGCATCCTGATGCCCTAATCCGTCCCTGCTGGAAAGTCCCTGGCGAACTGACGTTGCGGCCGATGCCGCCCGGCGCCGCGACCATGTCACTGATAGCTGCGCACCAGCGCCGAGGCGATCAGGCCCCAGCCGTCCACCACCAGGAAGAAGGCCAGCTTGAAGGGCAGGGCGACGACCGCCGGTGGCACCATCATCATCCCCATGGACATCAACACCGCCGAAACCACGAGGTCAATGATCAGAAACGGCAGCGAGACCAGAAAACCGATCTCGAAGGCACGCTGGATCTCGCTGAGCATGAAGGCCGGGACCAGCACCGACAGCCTGTCGGGTGCGGCATCCCGACCGGGGGCGATGCCGGCCATGTCGCTCAGCATCTGCGGATCGGTGCGAGTCTCCATGAAGCCGCGAAAGGGCTGGATGCCACGGGAAAAGGCCTCCTCGACGCTGATCTGCCCGTCGCGCAGCGGGGCGCCGGCGACATTCCAGGCCTCGGTCAGCACCGGATTCATCACGAACCAGGTCAGGAACATGGCCAGGCTGACGATCAGCATGTTCGGCGGCGATTGCTGCAGGCCCATGGACTGGCGCAGGATCGACAGCACCGTGACGATGAACGGAAAGCAGGTGACCATGATCGCGATGCCGGGCGCCAGCGCCAGCGCGGTCATCACCGCGAGCAGGGTCACCGTATGCCGGCCGACGCCATTCGCCAGGGCATCGACCCCTGCGGCAGCAGGCATCGGCAGATCCTGAGCCGCCACCGCCTGCGGCAGCACGGCCAGCGCCAGGATCAGGGCAAGGCGGATCACGATGCGGCTGCCGGGGCAAGGATGCGCACGCCAAGCCGGTCGTCGTCGCCCTCGCCCGTGACCAGTTCCCCCCGGGCGATCACCCGGTCGCCGACGCAAAGCTCGACCCCGTCCGAGATGTCCTGGGCCAGGGTCAGGATGTCGTCCGTGCGCAGGCGTGACAGCTCGGCCACCGACATGCGGGTGCTGCCGAGGCGGATGGTGATCTCGACCTGGATCTGGTCGGTGGCAATCAGGTTGGTCAGGTTGTCCATGCGTGCTCCTCGGCTGTGATGCTTGCCAGAATGGATTTCATCTCGGCGACGATGCCCGCCGGGTCGAAGCGGATGCGCGTCCGCCCGCAGTTCAGCTCGGCCATCGCCTGTCCAGGTGCCACCTCCTGCAGCCGGACCCCGGCAAGACCGGCGCGGGCGAGGCAGGCCTCGATCTCGGGGCGGAGCGCGGGCTGGCAGCTGATCGTCAGGCTGCGGGCTGGAACCTGCCGCGCCAGTTGCGCCAGTTCATGCGTCAGGGCCTGGCAAAGCCGTTCCACCGCCGCCGTGGGGGCCAGTGCGTCGACGATCTGCGCCAGGATCGGCGCCACAGCGGCGAGCACCGCCTGGCGCTGGCCGATGGCGTTGATCTCGGCGGCCTCGAGATCGCCGCAGAGCCTTTCCAGCGCCTGCACCAGCGCCTCGCGCCCGTCGTCGCGCCCGTCCCGGAGACCCTCGGCATGACCGCGACGATAGGCCTCGTCCAGGGCGGCCGAGAGCGCCAGGGCCGCGGCATCGGGGTGGCTGGTCGCGAAGGATTCAAGGCGCAGGGCAGCTTTCATGTCGCGTCCTCCTGACGTTCCAGCCAGCCCGAGATGACCTTCAGGCTTTCGTCCTTGCGCGATTTCATCAGTTCCCGCAGCCGCGCGACCGGATCGCCGCCGTCATCCTGCGGGGTAAAGTCGATCTGGGCGATGGGGCTGGGCGGGGGGGCGGTGCCGGCATCGCCCTGCGGCGGCGCGGCCTCGATGGCGCGCATGCCCGCGCCCGAAGTGTCCAGGCTGGCCGGCGCGGCCGCCGGCCGGGCGTGCAGCAGCGGCCGCAGCAGGAACAGCGCCAGCGCCAGGGCAAAAAGACCGACAAGACCGATGCGGATGAAACCGTTGAGATCGAGCCGCGTCAGCAGGCCGCCCTGGCTGGCCAGGGTGCCGGCCTCGGCCAGGGTCGCGAAGGGCAGCGACTTGACGGTGATCGCATCGCCGCGCGCCTCGTCGAATCCGACCGCCGAGGCGACCAGTTCGCGGATCGCCTGCAGCTCCGCCTCGTCGCGGGGAACCAGCGCGGGCTTGCCGTCCGCGCCCGTCCGGTCGACGCCATTGACCAGCACCGCGACCGTCAGCCTGCGCGTGGCGCCGGGCTGGCGCGTGACCGCGCGGGTGGTCCGGCTGACCTCGAAATTCTCGCGCTGGCGCGTCTCGGTGCGCGAGGAGCGGCTCTTGTCGCCGCCCTCGTCCTGGCCCTCGGGCAGGTTCGAGGCGGCGGTCACCGCGCCGCGCAGCGAATTGCTGCTCTGATCGGCGGATTCCTCGCTTTCCTGCGAGATCAGCGCCCGTTCCTGCGGGTCGAAGCGCTGCTCGGTCAGCTGTTCGGATTCGGTGACCACATCGAGGTTGAGTTCGACGATGGCATTGCCGGTCCCGACATGCGCCTCGAGGATGCGCTCAACATTGCGTTTCATCTCGGTCGCGCGGTCCTCGCTGGCGGCCTCGTCGCCCGAGGAGACCACCCCGCGTTCGCTGTCGATGATCGTCACGCGATCCGCCGACATGCCCGGAACGCCCGAGGAGACCAGGAATTTCAGCGCTCGCGCCTGCGCGCGGCTGATCTGCGCGCCGTCGGTGGTCAGCGTCGCCGAGGCCGAGGCGTCGGCCTCGCGGCGATAGCCGCGGCCGCCGGGCACCGCCAGATGCACGCGCGCCGCCTTGACGTTGGGCAGCGCCAGGATGGTGCGCGCCAGCTCGCCCTCCTTGGCGCGCCAATAGGCGGCGTCGAACATCTGCGAGGTGGTGCCGAAGCCGGACATGCCGTCGAGGATCTCATAGCCGGTGCCGCCGGCCGAGGGCAGACCCTCGCCCGCCAGGGTCATGCGCAGGGCGTCGCGCCGCGCTTCCTCGACCCAGATGGCATTGCCGCGAATCTCGTAGCGGGCGCCGGATTGCTCGACCGCGGCCAGCACCGCGCCAGACTGCTGCGGGTCAAGCCCGGAATAGAGCATCGCCATGCCCGGACGGCTTGCCATCACCGACAGGCCTGCGACGGCCGCGAAGGCAAGCAGGAATGCCGCAGCCAGCACCGCCTTTTGCCGGGCGCTTCTCTCGCGCCAGTAATCCTGCAGTTTCAGCAAGAGCATCCCCCGAATCGACAGCTTCCGGGAGCAGACTGGCATGGCGGCGATTAAGAATTGGTTAGCCCCGGCATGCTATCCCGTTCTCAACCGATGGGAGAATCACCATGACCGATGCCGCCGAGGCGCATGAAAGGCCGCGATCGGGCCGCGGCATGCGACCCCTGCTTTTGCTCTTGTTGCCGACGGTTCTCATGGCCGGGGCCGGGTTCTTTCTGACCTATCGCGGCCATGTGACCCTGCCGGCCTTCGGCGCGCATGAACAGGTCGTGGCCGGCGATCCGGCCCGGCCGAGGATCGAATTCGTCGACATTCCCCAGATCGTGCTGACCACGGCAGGCCCCGCGCCGCGGATGCTGGTCATCACCGTCAAGCTTGAGACCGACGGCGCCCATCGCAAGGAGATCGAGCATCTGGTGCCGCGGCTGCAGGACATGTTCAACAGTTTCCTGAGCGACATCGACGGCTCGGCCTTCGAGAAGCGCGGCATCCTCGACATCATCCGTGACGAGCTGGCGACGCGCGCGGTGCTGGTGCTGGGCAAGGATGCCTTCACCGACCTGCTGATCACGGAGTTCCGGGTCCAATGACGCTTGCGCATCTTCTTCAGCTGGCGCTGATCGCCTTTACCATCGGCCTTTCGGGCTTCTGCTTCAGCCTTGCGCGGCGGCTGCGCAAGCTCAATGACCTGGAAACCGGCCTCGGGGGCGCGATCGCGGTGATGACCAGCGAGATCAACCGCCTCGAGAAGGCCATCCTGCTGGCCAAGGCCGAGGCCCTGTCGGCCACCGAGGCCCTGGCGGGCGAGGTCGCGCGCGCCAAGGAAGAGCGCGCCTTCTGGATGCTGCAGCAGAAATTTGCCGAGGCCGGACCGCCGCGCCCGGTTCGCCTGCTGCGCCGCCGCCGCAAGGAGGGGGGGGCTGCACATGCGTAGGTCGGTCCTGTCCGTTCTGGGCGGCATCATGATCCTCGCCGCGGCGGGTCAGGCGGTCATGCTGGTCGACGGCGTGTCGCGGCTTTCGGCCCGGGCCGAACCCGCCGAGCTGATGGCCGGCTGCACCGACGTTCCCGAGGCGGTGGAACTGGCCGCGACATTGCATGAGCGCTCGCTGCGCATCGAGCGCTACATGCAGGATCTGGATCGCCGCAAGGCCGAGATCGCCTTTGCCGAGAAACAGCTGACCGAAAGGCTGGTCGAGCTGCGCAAGCTGAAGGGAAAGATCTCCGAGCGCAACGGCGACATCAGCCGGGCGCAGAATGACGACATCGCGCGGCTGATCGCCGTATACGACCAGATGAAACCCGAGCAGGCGGCGATGGTGCTGGCCAATCTGCCGCCGGAATTCGCCGCGCAGATCCTGGCGCGCATCCGCCCCGAAACCGGAGCCCGCATCATGGCCGCGGTCGAGCCGGGGCAGGCGGCAATCCTCACCTCATACATGGGCGCCCTGCGGGCCGGCGGAAAATAGGGGGAAAACATGTTCGGCATGATCGGCATCGTCCTGACCTTTGCCATGGTCTTTGGCGGCTATATCCTCGCCGGCGGCAAGCTGGGGGTGATCCTGCATTCGCTGCCATTCGAGTTGATGATGATCGGCGGCGCGGCGGTGGGTTCGTTCCTGCTCTCGAACGACACAACGGTGATCAGGAAGGCGCTGGGCGGCATCGGCCGTTCGCTCAAGGGGCCGAAATGGCACGAATCGGATCTGCGTGACGTGCTGTGCCTGCTGTTCCAGCTGCTGCGCATCGCACGCGCCAGCCCGGTCGAGCTTGAGGAACATATCGAGAATCCGCAGGCTTCGCCGGTCTTTCAGGCCTATCCCCGCATCCTTGCCGATGGCGATGCCGTGGCGCTGATCGCCGATACGCTACGCTCGGCCAGCCTGAATTACGACGATCCCTATCAGGTCGAGGAGATGCTCTCGCAGCGCATCGGCCTGCTGAACGAGGAGGCGATGCACGCGCCGCATGCGCTGCAGAACATGGCCGATGCCCTGCCGGCGCTGGGGATCGTTGCCGCCGTGCTTGGGGTGATCAAGACCATGAGCGCGATCAACCAGCCGCCCGAGGTGCTGGGCAAGATGATCGGCGGCGCGCTGGTCGGCACTTTTCTTGGGGTGTTCCTGGCCTATGCCCTCGTCGCGCCCTTCGCACAGCGGCTCATGGCGGTGCTGAAGCAGGATCAAGCCTTCTATGACGTGATCAAGTCGGTCCTGATCGCCGGGCTGCACCAGCATGCGACCAACCTTTGCGTCGAGGTGGGGCGCCAGTCGGCTCCGGATCATGTGCGCCCGTCCTTCGGGGATCTGGAAAACGCCCTGCGCGAACTCAAGAGGGCGTCGTGATCGCGGCGCTGCTGCTGGCCTCGGCGCTTGCCGCGGCGCAGGCCGGACCCGAGACGCGCGAGGCGCTGATCCGCGATGCGACCGAGCGGCTGCTGGCGGGCGAGGATCTGCCGCCCGACATCGACGCGCGGCTGATGCGGCTTGCCCCGGCAGACCGGATCGGGGTGCTGGTCTTTTTGCGGCGCGCCGGGCTGCTCTCGGGGCCGGGCTGGCCCGCCGAGCGCCTGCTGGCCCCCGCCGCGCCCGCGCCCGCATCCGGGGTCACGCCATGAGCGGCGCTGAGGCCACCTCCGACACGAGCCTTGCCCTGCGCCCGCTGGCCATTGCCGGCCTGCTGGTGCTGATCGTGCTGTCGATGGTGATCCCGCTGCCCGCGGGGCTGCTGGATCTTGGCATCGCGCTTTCGATCTCTACGGCAACGCTGATCCTGGTGATGGCCTCCCTGGTCGAGAAGCCGACGGATTTCCAGGCGTTTCCCGTGCTTTTGCTGGTGTCGCTGCTGATCCGGCTGTCGCTGAACATCTCCTCGACCCGGCTGATCCTGACCCATGGCCAGAACGGGCCCTCGGCGGCCGGCCATGTGATCGAGGGCTTTGCCGAATTCGTCGCCGGCGGGTCGCTGCTGGTCGGGTTGACGGTGTTTGCGGTGATCTCGGTGGTGAACTTCATGGTGATCACCAAGGGGTCCGGACGCATGGCCGAGGTCTCGGCCCGGTTCGCGCTGGATTCGCTGCCGGGCAAGCAACTGGCCATCGACGGCGACCTGAACTCGGGCGCCATCGATCACGAGGAGGCCAAGCACCGGCGCATCCGCGAGCAGCGCGAGATCAGCTTCTTCGGTTCGCTCGACGGGGCGTCGAAATTCGTCAAGGGCGACGCGATCGCCGGGCTGATCATCACCATGATCAACCTTGGCGTCGGGCTTGCGGCGGGGGTGCTGGTGCATGGCATGCCGGTGGCCGAGGCCATGGACACCTATTCCAGACTGACGATCGGCGACGGGCTGGTGACCCAGATCCCGGCGCTGATCACCTCGATGGCGGCGGCCCTGCTGCTGTCGCGCGGCGGCGCGACCGAAACCACGGCCGATCTGCTGTCGCAGCAATTCGCCCGCAACTGGCAGGTGCCCTTCGTCTGCGCGATCGGGATGGTGCTGGTGGGCCTGGTGCCGGGCATGCCGGTGACGATCTTTCTGGCGCTGGCGGCGGGGCTTGCCTTCGCGGCCTGGGCGATCCGGAACCGCCAGATCGCGGCGACCGCACAAGAGGCGACCCCGGCCGCGGCGCGTCCACCCGCAACCGAGCCGGCCCGCATCGGCGATGTCCTCGACATGGACGAGATCTGCGTCGAGATCGGCGCGGGTCTGGTCGGCGATGCGCTGGATCCGCTGCGCGGTCTGGGGCAGCGCATCACCAACCTGCGCCTGCATGTGGCGCGCAGCTATGGCGTGATCCTGCCCGATGTGCGCATCACCGACGGCACCGGCTTTGCGGATGGCGAATATGCCATCCGGCTTCAGGGCGTGTTGCGGGGCAAGGGCAGCCTGGTACCCAGGGCGGTCCTGGCCCTCGGCCCCGGAGAGATGCTGGAATCGCTGGCCGGCGACAGCGTGCGCGAGCCGGTTTATGGCAGCCCGGCCCGCTGGATCCGCGCCGATCTTCAGGATCATGCCGCCATCGCAGGCGCCACCGTGGTCACGCCCATGGAGGTGCTGTCGACGCATCTGATGGAGGTGGTCAAGTCCAACCTGCCGGCCCTGCTGTCTCTGGCCTCGATGCAGCGCATGATCCGCGAGCTGTGCGGCGTGTCGGATGAACATCGCGCGCAGCTCAACCAGCGCTTCTTCGACAGCATGGTGCCCGACAAGGTCACGCCCGAGATGCTGCTGGCGGTGCTGCGCGGTCTGCTTGAGGAGCGGATCTCGGTGCGCAACCTCGTGCTGATCACTGACGCCGTGCATGAGGCGCGGGGCGGCGCCACGCCCGAGGCGATCTATGAACAGGTGCGCAAGCGCCTGCGCGGCCAGATCACCGAGCAGTTCCTGGACGAATCGGGCGACCTGGGCATCCTGCAGCTTCACCCGCAATGGGAGGCCGAGATCGCCCGCGCCGAAAGCGAGGGTGCGCGCAATGGCACCAGCGCGGTGCCGCAGATCCAGCGCCGCCTGGCCGAGGCGGTGCAGACCTGCCTGCGCGACCTGCCGGCACCGGGCGAGGTGGTGCTGGCCGTGCCCGACCATCGCCGCCGGTTGATCCGCATGATGCTGTCGGCCTCGGGGGTCGCCACGCCGGTGCTGGGGCTCGATGAGATCGACCCGGTGGCGCAGATCCAGCTGCGGGGGACGGTGGCGGCATGACCCTTGCGGGCCTCGACGCGCAGACGGTGACGGTCCTGACCGCCATGCTGCTGACCTATCTGCGCGTGCAGGCCTGTTTTCTGGCGCTGCCGGTGCTCTCGGAGCGGGTGCTTTCGCTGCGGGTGCGCGCCGCGCTGGCCATGGCGGTCACGCCGCTGCTGGCCGAGCAGGGCGGGCCGGTGCCGGCGATCGGCGGGCTGCTGCAGCTTGCCGCCCTGGCCGCGGCCGAACTGGTGACCGGGCTTGCCCTGGGCGGGCTGGTGCGGCTTTTCGCCTCGGCGCTTGATGTCGCGGCGACGACCATCGCCGCAACCGCCTCGCTGTCGCAGCTGGTCGGGGCGGCAAATGAATATTCGCCGCACCCGATCGGCAATGTCATGCATCTGGGTGGGCTGGCGCTGCTGATGGCGCTTGGCTTTCCCGTGCTGGTCTGCGACCTGCTGCGCGCCAGCCTCGATCTGCGGCCGCTGGGCGCCTGGCCGCAGATCGCCGAGCTGCTGCCGGCGGCGGTGGCGCTTCTGGGCAAGAGCTTTGTCCTGGCCATGGTTCTGGCGGCGCCCTTCATCCTGGGCGGGTTCCTGTTCCAGCTGCTGTCGGGGATGATCAGCAAGGTGATGCCTGCGCTGCCGATCGTCTTCATCGCCGCGCCGGGCGCGATCCTGCTGGCGCTGCTGGCGCTGGCGGTGCTGGTGCCGGTGGTGCTGTCCATCTGGGCCGATGCCACCCTGGGCGTGGCCGAGGGGCTCATGCGATGAGCGAGGGCAATGACGACAAGCAGTTCGAGGCCAGCGAGAACAAGCTGCGCAAGGCCCGGGAGCAGGGCGACATCCCCCGCTCGCCGGAACTGCAGTCCGCACTGACCTATCTGGGCCTCTGGCTGGCCAGCGCATTCGCCATGGGGTGGGCGATTCCGGCCTGGACGACCCGGGCCGCGGGCGCGCTTGACGGCACGTCCTGGCCCAGCACCGAGGGCCAGGCGGTCGCCGATCTTGCCCGGGCCCTTGCCCTGCAGGCCGGCCTTGCGGTGCTGGCCGGGGTGGCGATCATCGCCCTGCCGGTGCTGCTGGGCATCGCCTTGCAAAGATCGCTGGTGCTGACGCCGAAAAAGCTTTTGCCCGATGCGCAGCGCATCAACCCTTTGCACAATGCCGGGCAGAAATTCGGCAAGAGCGGGCTGGTCGGCTTTGCCCTTGCGCTGGGCAAGGCGCTGCTGGTCGGGGTCGGCGGCTGGTTTCTTTATGCCGCGCTGCTGCCCGAGCTGATGGCTGCGGGTGGCATGGCCGACCTGCAATGGGTGGCCGGTCTGGGGCAGATCCTGCGCCGGGCCATCCTGCTGGCCCTGGCGATCGGGGCGGGGTTCGCGGTGATCGACTTGCTCTGGAAGCGGCTGGAATACCTTCGCCGCCAGCGCATGACGCGCCAGGAGATGCTGGATGAGCACAAGGACAGCGAGGGCGATCCGCATCTCAAGGCGGCTCGGCGGCAGAAGGGGGTCGACATCGTGCTGAACGCCATGCTCTCGGATGTGCAGAAAGCGGATGTGGTCATCGTCAACCCCACGCATTACGCCGTGGCACTGGAATGGAAGCGCGGTAGCGGCCGCGCTCCGGTCTGCCTGGCGAAGGGCGTCGACGAGGTGGCGCGTCGCATCCGCGAACGCGCGCATGAACATGCGGTGCCGATCTGGTCCGATCCGCCCTGCGCCCGCGCCATCCATGCCGCCGTCGAGATCGGCGAGGAAATCCGCGCCGAGCATTTCGCCGCGGTGGCCGCCGCCGTGCGCTTCTCCGAGGCGATGCGCAAGAAGGCGCGCGACGGCTGGAGCCTGACGCCGGGCGGGGGTGGCGGGCGATGACACGCCAGCGCGAGGGGCTGGCGCAGCTGCAGCGCATCGCCCGGCTGAAGGCCGATCTGGAGATGCGTCGCTTTGCCGCGCTGCGCGGCCATGTCGATGCCGCGCGTGCCACCGTCTCGCGACTGGAGGGTGAGATCGAAGGCCTCTACCGGGCCGAGCGGGCCTTCTCGCCAGCCGAGGCGCGATTGACCAACGCCCTGGCCGGGGATTGCGGCCGCGCGCTTGGCCGCGCCGAGCGTGATCTGCAGCGCCTGCTGCCGGCCTATGAGGTTGCGCGGCAGGCGGCGAGCCGCGCGCTGGGCCGCGCCGAGGCGTTGGGCATGCTGCAGGACGGGTTGCGCGTCAAGGAGCGCCGCGAGCAAGGCCGCTTGCTGCGGTGATGGCGCGGCCGGGCAGCGGGCCCTTGGGCCGTGGGGTCTGCCGCGCGGCCCCTCAGTCCTCGTCCGTCTCGGCCTCGATCTGGGCGCGGGTCTTGCGGCCGCGTTCGGTGGCCGATTTCAGCTGCCCGCAGGCCGCCATGATGTCCTCGCCGCGGGGCGTGCGGATCGGGCTGGCGTAGCCGGCCTTGTGCACGATGTCGGCGAAGGCTTCGATCCGTTCCCAGCTTGAACGGCGATAGGGCGCGCCGGGCCATTCGTTGAAGGGAATCAGGTTGATCTTGGCCGGGATGCCGCGGATCAGCCTGACCAGCCGGCGCGCGTCGGCATCGCTGTCGTTCACCCCGTCCAGCATCACATATTCGAAGGTGATGCGTTCGCTGTTCGACAGCCGCGGATAGTCGCGCAAGCTGGCGAGCAGCGCCTCGATGTTCCACTTCTTGTTGATCGGCACCAGCACGTCGCGCACGGCATCGGTGGTGGCGTGAAAGCTGACCGCCAGCAGGCAGCCGATTTCCTCGGCGGTCCTGGCGATTTCCGGCACCACGCCGCTGGTCGAGAGCGTGATGCGGCGGCGCGACAGCGACAGCCCCTCGCCGTCCATGACCACGCGCATGGCGTCGCGGACATTGTCGAAATTGTAAAGCGGCTCGCCCATGCCCATCAGCACGACATTGCTGACCAGGCGGGTTTCGTCCTTGGGCGCACCGGGCTTGGGCCATTCGCCCAGATCGTCGCGGGCCAGCATGACCTGGCCGACGATCTCGGCCGCGGTCAGGTTGCGGACCAGTTTCTGCGTGCCGGTATGGCAGAAGGAACAGGTCAGGGTGCAGCCCACCTGCGAGCTGATGCACAGCGTGCCGCGGTTTTCCTCGGGGATATAGACGGTCTCGACCTCATGGCCGCCGCTGATGCGCAGCAGATACTTGCGCGTGCCGTCGGCGCTGACCTGGCGGGTGACGATCTCGGGCAGGGCGATCTCGAAGCGTTCGGCCAGAAGCGCGCGGTAATCCTTGGCGAGGTTGGTCATCTGCGCGAAATCGCGCACGCCCCAGTGATAGATCCATTGCCAGATCTGGCCGACGCGCATCCTGGCCTGGCGCTCGGGCGTGCCGGCGGCGATCAGCGCCTGCAGCAGCTGCTCGCGCGTCAGGCCGACAAGGTTCGGCCGCGCGGCCTCGGGCAGCTTGCGCGGGATGGTCAACAGGTCTTGCGTGATCGGGGCGGCGACAGGCGCGGTCATGGCGGAATCCGGCAGGGGCAGGGGGCAATGCGCCTATATAGGGCAGGCCGGCCCAAAAGAAAACAGGGGCGCGCGCCCCTGTCTGATGCCGGATCGTCGGGGCGCCGCCTATTTGCAGGCGGCCTGCGCCTTGTTCGTCGCCGCGGTGATGCCCGAAAGGCTGAATGTGTCCTTGGTCATGGTGCCGCGCGCCGAACGCCCGGTCAGCACCGCCGAGGAGCCGGCGCGCAGCGCCGCGACCAGCTTGGCATCCTCGGAGGGCGAGCCGGTCCAGGCGCTTTCGCCCTCGGTGAACAGTTTGAAGACATTGCCGCCGATATTCACCTCGACGGCGGAATCGGGGGCAAAGGGATAGCCGCCCGAGAACGAGACCTCGCCGGCCTGGCCGGGGCGATAGGCGACGTAAAGGCGGATGTCGCCGCGGGTCACCTCCTTGGGCTTGCCGCTGGCATCGGTGTTCTGGCTGGATTTCGGCGCCGAGACGGCCCAGCATTCCTTGGGGTTCTTGGCCGAGAACACCGTCCAGTCGCCTTCGGTCCCGATCACATTGGTCGAGTCCTGGGCGAAAACCGACGTGGACGCGGCGATCGCGATGACGGCGGCGGCCGCGGCGGCGCGCGGCGCGGATTTCAACATGCTCAGGTCTCCTGCCCTTGTCCGGTTTGTCGGTCTTTTGCCGAATGACGGTGGTATTTTCAACCATCCGGCTGCAGGATAATGCGAAAAGGGTGGCGGGAAAAACCCCCGTTTGCGGAAAATCGCGCGATTGTCAGAGGAAACCCGGGAATGACGGCAGCAAAGCTCATCGAACTCTGGCGCGGCGGCCTGCGCGAGAGCGTGCATCTGGGCCATGTGGTGATCTCGGACGCGACCGGCGTCGTCGAGGCCTGGGGCAATCCGGGCACGGTGATCTTTCCGCGCTCGTCGTGCAAGATGATCCAGGCGTTGCCGCTGGTGGAAAGCGGCGCGGCCGATGCCGCCGGCCTCGGGCGCGAGCAACTGGCCCTGGCCTGCGCCAGCCACAACGGTGCGCAGACCCATCTGCGCCGTGTCGCGGCCTGGCTGGACGGGCTGCGGCTGGATGACAGCGACCTGCGCTGCGGCGCGCACATGCCGCGCGATCCCGAGGAAAGCCGGCGGCTGATCTGCTCGGACGAGCAGCCCTGCCAGATCCACAACAACTGCTCGGGCAAGCATGCGGGGTTTCTGACCCTGACCCGCCACATCAAGGCCGGGCCGGAATATGTCGAGTTCGATCATCCGGTGCAGCGTTCGGTGCGCCGCGCCTTCGAGGAGGTGACCGGCGAGACCGCCGCCGGCTGGGGCATCGACGGCTGCTCGGCGCCGAATTTCGCCTGCACGGTCGAGGGGCTGGCCCATGCCATGGCGCAATTTGCCCGCCCCGGCGCCGGCAAGCGCGGCGAGGCGCAGCGCCGCCTGGTCGAGGCGATGATCGCCCATCCCGATCTGGTCGCCGGCGAGGGTCGCGCCTGCACCGAGATCATGCGCGCCGCCGGCGGCCGCGTCGCGGTCAAGACCGGGGCAGAGGCGGTGTTCGTGGGCATCGTCCCCGAGCGCGGCCTGGGCATCGCGCTGAAGGTGACCGATGGCGGCACCCGCGGCGCCGAGGCGGCGATCACCGCGCTGCTGGTGCATCTGCGCCTGCTGGATGCCTCTGATCCGGTGGTGCAGAAATACCTGACCGGACCGCAGCGCAACTGGCGCGGGCTGGTCACCGGCGAGTTGCGCCGCGCCAGCGGCTTTCCGGCCTGAGCCGGGCGCCGGACCCGGCGCGGCGGGATTTCCATTGCTTGTGCGCGGGGGCGGTGTCACCATCCGGGCATGACCAGCGCGCCTTTCGCCTCTTCTTCCGGCCTTGATCGCGTCGCTTTCGACCGGGCCGAGCTTGGTGCCATCCTGTCGCTTTATGGCCGCATGGTCGCCGCCGGCGAATGGCGCGACTATGCCATGTCCTTTCTGCGCGAGGTGGCGGTGTTTTCCGTCTTTCGCCGCGCCACCGAGACCCCGCTTTACCGCATCGAGAAACGCCCGCGGCTGCGCGCGGCGCAGGGGCAATATGCGGTGATCGCCATGGACGGGCGCGTCCTGAAGCGCGGCCACGACCTGCCGGTGGTGCTGCGTGTGCTGGAAAGAAAGCTGATCCGCCCGGTGGACTGACCGGGGATCAGCCCTTCATGATCCAGTGCATGACGGCGGGAAGGGTGACGATGCTCAGCGCGGTCGAAAACAGGATCGCGGTCGAGACGCGCTGCACCGCCACGCCGAAATATTGCGCCAGGATATAGACATTGCCGGCCACCGGCAGCGCCGCGGCGGCGATCATCACCCCGGCGGGATAGGGCGCGACATCAAAGACCGAAAGCGCCGCGACGCCCACCGCCAGCGGATGCAGCACCAGCTTGGCGCCGGTCAGCCACAGCGCCGGGCCTGGCCGTTCGGCCCCGCGCCCGGCCAGGCTGGCGCCGATGGCAAACAGCGCCCCGGGCGTGGCGGCGGCGCCCAGCAGCGCCAGGAACTCATCCAGCGGCCCCGGCATCGGCAGGCCCGCCGCCGACCACCCGAGGCCCGCCAGCATCGAGACGATCATCGGATTGGACAGGATGCCGCGCACCAGCGGCAGCAGCGTCGCCGCACCGATGCGCCCGTGCCGCGCCGCGGTGACGATCAGCGTGATCAGGGTGGAAAACACCACCATGTCGATGGTCAGCACCATCAGCACCGGCCCGACCGCCGCCGGTCCCATCAGCGCCACCAGCATCGGCACGCCCAGAAAGCCGGTATTGCCGGTCATGGCGGCATGCGCCTCCATCGCCGCCTCGGGCAACGCCAGGCCGCGCCCGCGCGCCACGCCAAAGCCCAGCAGCCAGACCGCGACCGAGCCGGCCAGATAGGCGGCGACAAAACCGGGGTCGAACATCTGCCCCACGTCCAGCGTCGCGGCAAAGCGCAGCAGCATGGCCGAAAGTGCGAAATAAAAGACGAATTTCGTCAGCCAGGCCGTGGCTGCCGGCGGAAAGAAGCCGCTGCGCCCGGACAGCCAGCCCATGGCAATCACCAGAAAGAAGGGCAGGGTCTTGAGAAAGATCGCCAGCATCGCAGTGTCGGCATCAGTCGCCGGAGGCCGGGCCGCGCTCGACGGTATATTCGGTCTCGCCGGCGACGGTCTGGCGGCTGGCGATCAGGCGATGCCCGGATTCGGCGCAGAAATGCGGCACGTCGATCAGCGCCGCCGGGTCGGTGGCCAGCAGCGTGACGCGCGTGCCCCGCGGCAGGTCCAGCAGGCGCTTGCGCAGCCGCAGCACCGGCAGCGGGCACAGCAGGCCGCGGGCGTCGATGCGCTCGGTCATCGGGCGGGGAGGGCCTGGGCGCGGCACCAGTCCAGCGCCGCTTCGGCCGGCACCGGCTCGGCCATGTCGCCGGCAAAGTCGCGGAAGGCCGGCAGATGCTCGGGCGCCACCGTGGTCAGCACCGGCACCCCCTGCGCCACCGCCGCGGCGATCACGGCGCGAAAGCCCTGGCCCAGCCCTTCCTGCTTGCCGAACTTGTTGACGATGACCAGATCGGCGCCCTGCGCCAGCACCGCCTCGGCGCGGCCGGCGGCGCTGGCCAGCGCGCCCGGGTCCAGCCGGCAGGCCTGCGCGCCGCTGCCCAGATCCTGCGAGATGCGGATGCGCGCGCCGTCGCCCAGCACGCGCAGTTCCATGTCGCAATCCTGCATGCCGATGCGGTCAAGATCGCTGCGCACCGCGCCCGCCAGGCGCAGGCCCTGCGCCTGCAGCGCATCCGCCGTCTCGGCCAGAAAGCGGTCGGCGGCGCCCGAGCCGTCCTGGATGGTGATGAAGCCGAGCATGGTTTTCCCCCCTTTTCGGGGCGCCAGCATAATCGCGCCGGCGCCGGGGGCAACCGTCAGCTTGCGCCCGGCTGGTCCTGATCGGCCAGCGGGCCATAAAGGATCAGCGCCGGATGCGGGCCGGGGCCCTCGGCGGCCAGCAGCGCGGCCAGGCCCGCGACGGTGCTGCGCACCAGGCGCTGCTGCGGCTGCCCGACCGCCTCGGCCAGAAGCGCCGGCGTTTCCGGCGCCAGCCCATGCGCGATGAGTGCCGCCGCCATCTGCGGGAAGGTGCGCTGGCCCATGAAGACCACGGTGGTGGCATGGGCATCGGCCAGCGCCGCCCAGTTCTGGTCCGCGGGCAGCCCGCCGGTGACATCGGCGCCGGTGACGAACTGCAGCCTGCGCGCCGTCAGGCGCCGGGTCAGCGGCAGGCCGGCGGCGGCGGCCGCCGCCATGGCCGAGGGGATGCCGGGCACGATCTCGAACCCGACGCCGGCGGCGCGCAGCGCGGCAATTTCCTCCTCGAGCCGGCCAAAGACGCCGGAATCGCCCGATTTCAGCCGCACCACATGCCGGCCGGCGCGGGCATGCGCGACCAGAAGCGCGTTCACCTGTTCCTGCTTGGCCGAGGGTCGGCCGGCGCGCTTGCCGACCGGGATGCGCAGCGCCTGCGGCCCGGCCCGGTCCAGCACCGGACCCGAGGCGAGGTCGTCGTAAAGCACCACGTCGCATTCCCCCAGCAGCCTGACCGCCCTGAGCGTCAGCAGCTCGGGATCGCCGGGACCCGAGGAAACGAAGCTGACCGTGCCAAATCGTCTGTCCATGCCCCGCGATGGGGTAAAATCGCAGGCAAGGCAAGGGGGTTCCGGCGCTTGCCGGCTGTGGAATGATTTGCCATAGAGGGCTCAGTCAGGATCCGGAGGTTTCCTTGGCCATGTTCCGCGCCCGCCACCTGTTGGGGATCGAGCCGCTCGCCCCCGCCGAAATCACCACGCTTCTCGATCTGGCCGAGACCTATGTCGATCTGAACCGCCGCACGGTCAAGCATTCCGACGCGCTGGCCGGCATGACCCAGATCAACATGTTCTTCGAGAATTCGACCCGCACCCAGTCCAGTTTCGAACTGGCCGGCAAGCGGCTGGGGGCGGATGTGATGAACATGGCCATGCAGACCAGTTCGGTGAAAAAGGGCGAGACGCTGATCGACACCGCGCTGACCCTGAACGCCATGCACCCGGACCTGCTGGTGGTGCGCCATCCGCAGTCGGGGGCGG
This sequence comes from Paracoccus sp. (in: a-proteobacteria), assembly GCF_039808215.1. GTDB lineage: Bacteria > Pseudomonadota > Alphaproteobacteria > Rhodobacterales > Rhodobacteraceae > Paracoccus. The sequence goes on along the minus strand of NZ_JBDHSP010000020.1, from coordinate 16,575 downwards.
TGGACCTCTTGGCGCAGAAGGTGAATTGCGCGGTGCTGAACGCCGGCGACGGGCGGCACGAACATCCGACCCAGGCGCTGCTGGACGCCCTGACCATCCGCCGCGCCAAGGGCCGCCTGCACCGGCTGACCGTGGCGATCTGCGGCGACATCGCGCATAGCCGGGTGGCGCGCTCGAACCTGTTTCTGCTGGGCAAGATGGAGAACCGCCTGCGGCTGGTTGGCCCGGCGACGCTGATGCCCGCCGGTGCGCGCGACTGGGGCTGCGAGGTCCATGAGGACATGCGCGAGGGGCTGAAGGGCGCCGATGTGGTGATGATGCTGCGCTTGCAGAAGGAACGCATGGACGGCGGCTTCATCCCGTCCGAGCGGGAATATTACCACCGCTGGGGGCTGGATTCCGAAAAGCTGGCGCTGGCCGCGCCCGATGCCATCGTCATGCACCCGGGGCCGATGAATCGCGGGGTCGAAATCGACGGCACCATCGCCGACGACATCAACCGCAGCGTCATCCAGGACCAGGTGGAAATGGGCGTCGCCGTGCGCATGGCGGCGATGGACCTGCTGGCGCGCAACCTGCGGGCCGAACGCGGCGCCAAGGCGGCGGAGATGATGGCATGAGCGGGTTCGGCCGTCTTGAACGGGTTGACTTGCGCGCCGCCTGGGCCAGCGAGCCCCAGCATTTCACCCCCTGGCTGGCGCAGGAGGAAAACCTGGCGCTGCTGGGCGAGACGCTGGGGATCGAACTGGAGCTTGAGGCGCAGGAACGCGCGGTCGGGCCGTTTCGGGCCGACATCCTGTGCAAGGACATGGCGGACGGCAGTTGGGTGCTGATCGAAAACCAGCTTGAACGCACTGACCACACCCATCTGGGCCAGTTGCTGACCTATGCGGCGGGGCTTCAGGCGGTGACGATCATCTGGATCGCCTCGCGCTTTGCCGACGAACACCGCGCCGCCTGCGACTGGCTGAACGAGATCACCAGCGAGAATATCCGCATCTTCGCCCTCGAGGTCGAATTGTGGCGCATCGGCCCAAGCCCCGTCGCGCCCAAGTTCAACATCGTCAGCAAGCCCAACGATTGGAGCACCGCGGTGGCCCTGGGCAGGAAGGGCATCGAGGAAGGCGCGGTCTCGGAACTCAAGGCCGGTTACCTGGGTTTCTGGCAGGCATTCAACGAAAGACTGTCGGCCGCCAGCCGGACCATCCGACCCCGCAAGCCGGCGCCGAAGCAATGGATGGACTACAGCGCAGGCAAAACCGGCGTGACGATCCGGCTGGAGTTGACCGAGCGGACACGGCGGCTGCGGGTTTCGCTTTACCTGAACGCGTCTGATCCGTTGCCCTCAATCTGGTTTGCCCGCCTTGAGGCCGAGCGGGCGCAGATCGAGGCCGAAATCGGTGCTTCGCTGGACTGGGATCCAATGCCGAATCGGCAATCCGCCCGGATCGGGCTGACGCTGACCGATGCCGATCCGACCGACGAGGCCGACTGGCCGCGCCAGCACGATTGGCTGCTGGTGCAGCTTCTGGCCTTTGACCGTGTATTTCGTCCTCGCGTCAGCCGCCTGGAACTGGAGGAAATCGCATGATCCTGCAATTCCAGAACGCCCGCCTGATCGACCCCGAGGCGCAGGTGGTCGAGGAGACCAGCCTGACCGTGCGCGACGGCGTGATCGCGGGCGTGGGCACTGACGCCCCCGCAGGGGCGGAGCTGATCGATTGCGGCGGCAAGTGCCTTGCCCCGGGTCTGGTCGACTGGGGCGTGAAAGTGGGCGAGCCGGGCGAGCGGCACAAGGAAAGCTTTCGCAGCGCCGGGCTGGCCGCGGCGGCGGGCGGCGTCACCACGCTGATCGCGCGCCCCGACACGCTGCCGCCTATCGACACGCCGGAATCCCTGGCCTTTGCCGCCCGCCGCGCGGCGGATGCGCCGGTGCACATCCGCCACATGGCGGCGCTGACGCGGGCGCGTGACGGGCGCGAGATGGTCGAGATGTCATTCCTGCAGGACGCGGGTGCGGTGGCCTTCAGCGACGGGGTGCGCGTGGTCGCGGACAGCCGGCTTTTGTCGCGCTGCATGACCTATGCCCGCGGCCTTGGCGCGCTGATCGTCGGGCATCCGCAGGACCCCGGCCTGTCCAAAGGCGCGGCGGCGACCAGCGGCAAGTTCGCCTCGCTTTACGGGTTGCCGGCGGTCTCGCCCATGGCCGAGGTCATGGGGCTGGACCGCGACCTTGCCCTGGTGGCGATGACCGGGGCGCGCTATCACGCCGACCAGATCACCGTCGCGGCCAGCCTGCCGGCGCTGGCGCGGGCGCGCAAGGCGGGGCTCGACGTGACCGCGGGGGTCTCGATCCACCATCTGACGCTGAACGAATTCGACGTGGGCGATTATCGCACCTTCTTCCGCTTTACCCCGCCGCTGCGGTCCGAGGACGACCGCATGGCCATGGTCGCCGCGGTGGCCGAGGGCGAGATCGACGTGATCGCCAGCTTTCACACGCCGCAGGACGAGGAATCGAAACGCCTGCCCTTTGCCGAGGCGGCGCCGGGCGCGGTCGGGTTGCAGACCTTGCTGCCCGCCGCCATGCGCCTGCATCATCAGGGCGGGCTTGGCCTGGCGCAGCTGTGGCGGGCGATGTCGCTCAATCCGGCAAAGCGGCTGGGGCTGGCGGCCGGGCGCATCGCCGCGGGTGCGCCGGCGGATCTGGTGCTGTTCGACCCCGACGCGCCTTTCGTGCTGGACCGTTTCGGGCTGCTGTCGAAATCCAAGAACACCCCTTTTGACGGCGCGCGCATGCAGGGCCGGGTGCTGGGCACCTGGGTCGCGGGCCGGCGCGTCCATGGAGACGCGGCATGAGCCTGATCCTCTGGGCCGGCATCGGCTATCTTCTGGGCGCGATCCCCTTCGGGCTGGTGATCACCCGGGCGCTGGGCCTGGGCGACCTGCGCCAGATCGGCTCGGGCAATATCGGCGCGACCAATGTACTGCGCACCGGCAACAGGCCGGCGGCGCTGGCGACGCTCTTGCTGGATTCGGGCAAGGGCGCTGTCGCGGTGCTGCTGGCGCGCTGGCTGGCCGGGCCCGAGGCGGCGCTGATCGCCGGGGCCGCGGCCTTTCTGGGGCATCTGTTCCCGGTCTGGCTGGGATTCAAGGGCGGCAAGGGGGTCGCGACCTTTCTAGGCACGCTGATTGCGCTGGATTGGCGGCTGGGGCTGGCCGCCTGCGGCATCTGGCTGCTGGCGGCGCTGGTCGGGCGCATTTCCTCGCTGTCGGCGCTGGTCGCGGCGGCGCTGACGCCGCTGCTGGCGCTAGGGCTGGAAGGCGGGCGCATGGCGGCGGTGACTGCCTTCATGGCGGCGCTGATCTTTCTGCGCCACCGCGCCAATATCGCCCGCATCCTGGCAGGGACCGAGCCGCGCATCGGCAAGAAGGGCTGAGCGCCTCACGCATGTGTGCTGCGGCAAATGGCGCGATATGATCGCATCCTGCCGGGGACCGCTTGCGGCCCGGGTCATTGTCGGCACATGATGGTGCGGAGCCGGCGCGGATGCAGGTTGTAGCAAGGAGTTGGATATGGTCATGAGCAGTGGCTTCTCGTTCTGGAACTTTCTGGTGGATGTCTTCGTCATCTTCCTGTTCATCATGTGGATATGGCTGCTGATCTCGGTCTTTGCCGATCTGTTCCGGCGCAAGGACATCGGGGGTGGCGCCAAGGTCATCTGGATCGTGTTGCTGGTGCTGCTGCCCTATCTGGGGGTGTTCGCCTATCTTCTGTCGCAGGGCTCGGGCATGGGCCGGCGCGATGTCGAGGCCGCCCGCGAGGCGCGCGACCATCTGCGCCATGTGGTCGGCTTCAGCGTCGCCGATGAGCTGGCCAAGCTCGAGGCGCTCAAGTCCGAGGGCAAGATCTCGGCCGAGGAATACACCAAGCTGCGCGCCCAGCTGGTCTGATCGCGGCAGAGCAAGAAAAGCGGCCCGCCCCTTGGGGGCGGGCCGTTTTCATTGCCGGCGCTGCGATCCGGCAGAGCCGGTTGCCGGTTCAGTGGCCGTCCGAGGCGATCAGCTTCAGCTCGTTGCCCTCGGCGTCGTAAAGCTTGCCGCCGCGGAAATGGTCGCCGTCCTGCATCAGGGCGATGTCCTTGTAGCGGATCGAGCGCTCGGTTCCCGCCGCGAACACCGACTGCTGGTCGGAATTGCCCACCGTGAAGTGGTTGAACAGGATGTTCAGCATGATCGCCATGATCGCCGACGAGCTGATGCCCGAATGAAAGATCGTCTCAACCCAGCCCGGGAACTGGTGATAGAAGGTCGGCAGCACGATCGGCAGCGTGCCGAAGCCGATCGAGGTCGCCACGATGATCAGGTTCATGTTGTTGGCGTATTCGACCTTGGCGAGGGTGCGGATGCCGCTTGCGGTCACGGTGCCGAACAGCACGATGCCGGCGCCGCCCAGAACCGGGGGAGGGATGGCTGCGACGACGCGGCCGATCACCGGAAACAGGCTGAGCGTCAGCAGGATCAGACCGCCGGTGGCCACGACATAGCGGCTTTTCACGCCGGTCACCGCCACCAGGCCCACGTTCTGGGCGAATGCGCTTTGCGTGAACGACCCCACCAGCGGCGCCAGCATGCTCGACAGCATGTCGGCGCGCAGCCCGTCGCCCAGACGGCGCGAATCCACCTTGGTATCGACGATCTCGGCCACGGCAAAGATGTCGGCCGAGGTCTCGACCAGGATCACCAGGACGACGATGGTCATCGAGACCGTCGCGGCCACGCTGAAGGTCGGCCAGCCGAAGTGAAAGATGCTGGGCAGGGCAAAGACCGCCCCGTTCGTGACCTGCGAGAAATTGGTCATGCCGGTCGCATAGGCGATGGCCGTGCCGATCACCAGCGCCAGCAGGATCGACAGCCGCGAGATCGTGGCATTGCCGATCTTGCTGAGCAGCAGCACGAAGGCCAGCGTCACCGCCGCCAGCGAGATATTGGCAACGCTGCCGAAATCCTCGGCCTTGGAATTGCCGCCCATGGCCCAGCGGCCGGCCACCGGCATCAGCGTCAGGCCGATGGTGGTGATCACGATGCCCGCCACCAGCGGCGGAAAGTAGCGCGTGATGCGCGAGACCAGCGGCGAGATCAGCAAGCCGATGAACGAGGCCGTGATCACCGCCCCCAGGATGGCCTGGATGCCGCCATTGCCCGAGATGGCGACCATCGTCGCCACGCCGGCAAAGGACACGCCCTGCACCAGCGGCAGCTGGCAGCCGAAAAAGGGAATGCCGATGGTCTGCAGGATCGTCGCCACACCCCCGGCAAACAGCGAGGCGGTGATCAGCAGGCCGATGTCGGCCGGGTTCATGCCCGCGGCCTGGCCCACGATCAGCGGCACCGCCACGATGCCGCCATACATGGTCAGGATGTGTTGCAGCCCGTAGACGATATTCGCCCCGATGCTCAGCATTTCATCTTCGGGCCTCGCGGCCACCTGCGGCGGATTGTCCGTAGAATTCAATGTCATCTCCCCTCCGATCGCCAAAAATCTGTCCTCCTCGACGAGTTGGCAGAACCTAATGGCAAAATCGTGGAAAGACTTTATCGAATTTCTTTAATCCAGTTATAAGAATTCGACAAAATGCAGCGGGCCCGGCAGCGCGGCGGCGCATGGCTGCATATCGCGATTGTCCTCGGGATTTCAAGGCCTGCCGCGATTCCGCCCATCGGGCAGGCCCTGGTGCCGTGCCTAGCCGCGCGCGGGCAGGCCGGCGGCGTCTGCGCAATGGCGGGCGATCTCGGCATGGGTGGCGACCCAGCAATCGCCCTTGTCCATGATCCGGCGCAGCAGCTCCTCGAGGATGAAGATGCGCGAGCGGTAGCCGGTCACATGCGGGTGCATGGTCAGCAAGAACAGCCCGCCCTCGGCATGGGCGCCTTCGAATTCGCGCAGGAAGATGTCCAGAACGGCGGTCGGCGGCGTATAGGGCCGCTGCCCGCCAAAGCGGTTCATCATGAAATAGGGCGCGTCGTCGCGGATCCATTCCACCGGCAGCTCGACAATGCCGGTCGGGCGGCCCTCGGTCACGATCTCATAGGGGTCGTCATCGGCAAACAGCGAGCTGTCATAGACCAGCCCCAGTTCCTCGGCGATGGAAAGCGTGGTCGGGCTGTAATCCCATGACGGCGTGCGCATGCCGACGGGGCGGGTGCCGGTGATGCGCTCCAGCGTGTCGGCGGCGCGCAGCATCAGTTCGCGTTCCTGCGCCGGGGGAACCTGCGTGTTTACCTCATGGATCCAGCCATGCAGGGCGACCTCGTGGCCGTCATCCACCAGCGAGCGCTGCTCATCGGGGTAAAGCGCGGCGGCGACGCCGGGGACAAAGAAGCTGGCCTTGGCGCCAAAGCGGTCCAGCACCTCGCGGATGCGCGGCAACCCGCGGCGGTTGCCGTATTGCCCCCAGGACAGCCGCCCGATCGAGCGGCCGCCGTCGCGGAGTTCGTTGGTTTCATGGTCGCTGTCGAAACTCAGCGCAACGGCGCAGCGCGCGCCGCCCGGCCAGCTTTTGGGTTTCAGCGAGCGGCCGGCGCGGACGAAATCGACCAGGCCGCGCCAGGTCGGCTCGTCCCAGTCATGGGGCGGGGTCTCGGGGGGGGCAAAGCCCATGGGTCTCTCCTTGCAAAGGGGGCGGCGCACCCTTGGGACGCGCCGCCCGAAGCGGTCATTTCACCGGGTGGATGTCCATGGCCAGCGTGTCCTCGTCGGCGCGCGGATCATAGGTCACCTTGTCGGCCTTCATCCCCCAGGCCGAGACGTTCACCGCCAGCGGCAGGTCGGGGCGGTCGGTGGCGACCAGCATGTTGGCCTGTTCCAAGAGCGCCTTGCGCTTGCCCTCGTCCATCTCGGCGGCGGCCTCCTCGATCAGCCTGTCCATCTCGGGGTTCGAGTAGCCGCGCACGTTGAAGGCGCCCAGCGATTTTTCCGGGTCGTTGCTGTGCATGAGCGAGGACAGCGTATAGTTCGCCTCGCCGGTCAGCGTGGCCCATGACGCCATGTAAAGCGAATATTCGCCGCGCGTCTTGGCCGGGTTGAAGACCGTCGCCGGCACCCCCTGCACATCGACGGTGACGTTGATCGCCGAGAGCATCTGCGCGATGGTCGGGCCAAGCTCGGTGGGCATGCGGTCATTGGCATAGGCGAGCGTCACCTTGAAGCCGTCGGGATAGCCCGCCTCGGCCATCAGGGCGAGGGCCTTGTCCTCATCAAAGACCGGGGCAGGGATGTCGGGGTTGTAGCCAAAGATATTCGGCGTCACCAATTGCGTCGCCACCTCGCCCATGCCTTCCAGCGCGAATTCGATGATGGTCTCGCGGTCCAGCGCCAGGTCGAAGGCCTCGCGCACGCGCGGATCAAGGAAGGGGTTCTTCGCCATCTTCTTGCCGGCATTGTCCCAGACCTGCGGCGTATCCTCGCGGAAGTCGAACTCCAGATAGGGGATGAAGACCGAGGGCGCCTTCACCACCTTCAGCGCGCTGTCCTGCTCGACCGTGGCCAGATCGGTCGCGGGGATCTTGGAAATCAGATCGACCTGACCGGCCTTCAGCTGCGCCACGCGGGCGGCGTCATTGGGGATCTCCTTGCGCGTCACCTTGTCCCAGGGCTGCGCGCCGCCCCAGTAATCCGCGTTCTTTTCCAGCACCAGATCCTGCGTCGGTGCCCAGCTGACGAATTTGTAAGGCCCGGTGCCGATGGCCGCCTTGCCCGAGTTGAAGCCCTCGGCAGAGGTTTCCTTGGTCGAGTAATCCGCCGCCGCCTGATGCGAGACGACGAACAGGCGCACGAAGTCGTTGGGCAGCGTCGGCGCCGGACCCTTGGTCTTGATGCGGATGGTATGGGGATCGACCACCTCGACGCCATCGACGCGGCGGACATAGATCGTGGTCGGGTTGGGGCCGGTCACATTCGGGATGCGCTCGATGGAAAACTTCACATCCTCGGCGGTGAAGTCGGAACCGTCGTGGAATTTCACCCCCTCGCGCAGCTTGAATTCCCAGGTGGTGTCGTCGATCGCCTTCCATTCGGTCGCGAGCGAGGGCTGCACCTGCAGGTTGTTGTCGGCGCGCAGCAGCGTGTCATAGATCTGCTTGGTAGCCTCGGCATTGGCCGAGGTGGCGGTGTAATGCGGGTCCATCGAGGCCGGACCGGATTTGGTGGCGATCACCAGATCCTCGGCCAGCGCGGACAGCGGCAGCGCCAGCGCGCTGGCCAGCAGCGCCGCCTTCAGCGTGGATTTCAGGTTCATGTCTCTCCTCCTTGGTTGAAATCGGGCCGCCCCCTCCCCGGGATGGCCGTGTCAGTCTGGCAGGTCCTCCAGCGCCTCGGGCCATGCGGCCGAGGCGGTGACCAGCTTGGTCAGGATGTCTGACAGGATCAGCCGCTCGGCCGGGCTGAGGCAGTCCAGCATCAGCCGTTCCTGCGCCAGCATCGCGCCCTTGACCGCCTCGACGGCGGCGCGGCCCTTGTCGGTCAGGCGCAGCATGACCCGGCGCTGGTCGGCGGGATCGGTCTCGCGCGCGATCATGCCAAGACGATGCACCTTGTTCACCGCGCGGCTGAGCGTGTTCTTGGGAAAGCCCGAGCTGCGCACGACATCGGTCTGCGCCATCTCGCCGCCCAGATACAGCGACCACAGCACCACGAAATCCGGGCGCAGCAGGTCGAGCCGGCTTTGGACATGGCCGTAAACCGGGTTGTTGAAGCGCAGCGTCAGATAGTTCAGCCGGAAGGACAGCCAGCAGGGATTGTCCCAGAGCCGGGCGCGCAGCGGGCTGTCATCGGCGAGCCACCGATCGAGGCTGCCGCGGTCCCTGCCGGCCCGCGCCTCGAGCAGCGCCTGATCTGTCGCGGCTTGCATCTGCTGTGCCTTTCATTCGGGCATCGGTTCCATCTGGAACGGTATGACAAAGAATTATCTTGCGTCAAATAATATTTTGGTCCCTTATGGAACGAACAACCAGCGATTCACCCAAGGGGAACCGCCGCGACGGCCCCAGCCCGAAAGGACAGCCGACATGCGCATTCAGGACATGAACTGGGGCCAGGTCGAGCAGCGCGTGACGCTGGACGACCGCTGCGTTCTGCCCATCGGCTCGGTCGAGCAGCACGCGCATCTGAGCCTCGCCACCGACATGATTCTGGCCGAGCGCATCGCGGTCGAGGCCGCCGAACCCTTGGGCGTACCGGTCTTTCCCTGTCTGCCCTATGGCATGGCCTCGGGCTTTGCGGCCTATCCGGGCACGGTCACGCTGCGGCTGCGCACCTATCTGGCGGTGATCGAGGATCTGCTGGACAGCCTTTACCGCGCCGGGTTCCGCCGCATCCTGATCGTGAACGGCCATGGCGGCAATGCGCCGGTGGCGCCGCTGATCGGCGAATGGCTGAACGATTACCGCGACAGTTCCGTGAAACTGCATGACTGGTGGCGCGCGCCCCGCACCATGGCCAAGGTCATGGAGATCGACCCGGCGGCCTCGCACGCCAGCTGGATGGAAAACTTCCCCTGGACACGGCTGGCCGATGCGCCGGTGCCGAATTTCGCCAAGCAGCGGATCGACTTCGCCGCCGTGGCCCGGGTCGATGCCTGGCGCAAGCGTGAGCGCATCGCCGAGGGCAATTACCACGGCGTGTTCCAGCGCCCCGACGCCGACATGCTGGCGATCTGGCAGGTCGGCGTCGAGGAGACCCGCCTTGAGATCGAACAGGGCTGGCACTGAACGCCTCAGCTGATCGGGGAGGACAGCCATGGCATCTTTCATCATCCACAGGTTTGCGCAGGCGCTGGTCGTGCTGCTGGTCATGTCGGTGCTGGTCTTTGCCGGCGTCTATGTGATCGGCAACCCGGTCGATGTGCTGATCTCGCCCGATGCGACGCAGGCCATCCGCCAGCAGGTGATCGAGCAATACGGCCTCGATTTGCCGATCTGGCAGCAATATCTGCAATTCCTGCAAAGGCTGCTGACCGGCAATCTGGGCAGTTCCTTTGTCTTCAACATGCCGGTCGGCACGCTGATCGCGCAGAAACTGCCCGCCACGCTGGAACTGACGCTGATCGCGGTGTTCTTCGCCTCCGCCGTGGGCATCCCCCTGGGCGTCTATGCCGGCTACCGGCCCGACAGCATCCCGGCGCGGGCGATCATGGCCTTGTCGATCCTTGGCTTTTCGGTGCCGACCTTCTGGATCGGGCTGATGCTGATCATGGTCTTTGCCGTGCAGCTGGGCATCCTGCCCGCTGGCGGCCGCGGCGCGACGCGCGATCTGTTCGGGGTGCCGTTTTCCTTCCTGACGCTGGACGGCTGGTCGCATCTGATCCTGCCGGCGCTGAATCTCTCGCTCTTCAAGATGTCGATGATGTGCCGCCTTGCTGCCGCCGGCACGCGCGAGATCATGCTGACCGACACGATCAAATTCGCCCGCGCCGCCGGGATTTCCGAGCGCACCATCCTGCGCCGCCATGTGCTGAAGCTGATCTCGATCCCGCTGGTCACGGTCTTTGGGCTTGAACTGGGCTCGACTCTGGCCTTCGCGCTGGTGACGGAAACCATCTTCAGCTGGCCCGGCCTTGGCAAGCTGATCGTCGATTCGATCACCTCGCTCGACCGGCCGGTGATGGTGGCCTATCTGATGCTGGTCTCGGCGCTGTTCGTGGTCATCAACCTGTGCGTGGATCTGGCCTATGCCTTCCTTGATCCCCGCCTGCGCCATGGGGGGCACTGAGATGACCACAACGCTTTCATCCGGGTCGGTGTCTCCCGCCGCGCAGTTCTGGCGCGAGTTCCGCCGCAGCAAGGTCGCCATGGTGGCGCTGGTGGTGCTGGTCACGATCCTGCTGGCCGCGATTTTCGCGCCGCTGATCACGCCGCAGGACCCTTACGATCTGAAATCGCTGGTGCTGCGCGACGCCCGCCGCCCGCCGGGCTATGTCGGGCGCGACGGGATGCTGCATCTTCTGGGCACCGACAGTCAGGGCCGCGATCTGCTCTCTGCGATCATCTACGGGCTCAGGATTTCCTTGCAGATGGGCCTGATGGCCGGGGCGATCGCCTTCGCCATCGGGGCCGTGGTCGGCTGTTCGGCGGCCTATGTCGGCGGACGCCTGGAAGCGCTGATCATGCGCATCGTCGATATCCAGCTGTCCTTTCCCGCGATCCTGCTGGCCTTTGTCGTCGCCGCGATCCTTGGACAGGGCAAGGAGCAGCTGATCCTCGCGCTGGTCTTTGCGCAATACGCCTATTTCGTGCGCACCGCCCACGGCGCCGCCGCCGCCGAGCGCCGCAAGGATTATGTGCAGGCCGCGCTCTCGGTCCCGATGAGCGGCTGGTTCGTCATCACCCGCCACATCCTGCCCAATGCCCTGCCGCCCCTGATCGTGGTGGCGACGGTGCAGGTGGCCTCGGCGATCTCGCTCGAGGCGACGCTCTCGTTCCTTGGCGTCGGCCTGCCCGCCACTGAGCCCTCGCTGGGCATGCTGATCGCCAACGGCTTTCAATACCTGATGTCCGGCCGCTACTGGATCGCGATCTATCCGGGGGTGGCGCTGATCATCCTGATCATGGCGATCAACCTTGTCGGCGATCAGGTCCGCGACCAGTTGAACCCGAGGCTGCGCAAATGACCGATCTGCTTGAGGTGCGCGACCTGCGCACATGGTTCCACACCGACCGCGGCATCGTGAAATCGGTGGATGGCATCTCATTTTCGCTGAAACGCGGCGAGGTCATGGGGCTGGTCGGCGAATCCGGCTCGGGCAAGTCGATCACCGGGTTTTCGCTGATCGGGCTGATCGACCGCCCCGGCCGGATCGAGGAAGGCAGCTCGATCCGCTTCGACGGGCGCGAGCTGGTCGGCATGGACGCGCCCGCCTTGCGCGAGATCCGGGGCAAGGACATCTCGATGGTGTTTCAGGACCCGATGATGACGCTCAATCCGGTGGTCAAGATCATCGACCAGATCGGCATGGCGATCCGCGCGCATGAGCCGGCCTCGGATGCCGAGGTCCGCCACCGCGCCATTGATGCACTCGCCCGCGTCCGCATCCTCGACCCCGAACACAAGGTCGACCAGTATCCGCATGAATTCTCGGGCGGGATGCGGCAGCGCGTGGCGATTGCCATTGCGCTTTTGCACCGGCCGCGGCTGGTCATCGCCGATGAGCCGACGACGGCGCTGGATGTCTCGGTTCAGGCCGAGATCCTCAAGGAGGTCAAGGCGCTGGTGGCCGAGATGGGCACCTCGCTGATCTGGATCAGCCATGATCTGGCCACCGTGGCCTCGATCGCGGACCAGATCACGGTGATGCGCCAGGGTCGCATCGTCGAGGCCGGCCCGGCGCGCGCGGTCCTGGCCGCGCCGCAGCATCCCTATACGCAGGCGCTGCTGGATGCGCTGCCGTCGCGCTCAAAGCCGGGGGAACTGCTGGCTTCGGGCGCCACCGAAGCGGCGGGGGCGCTGGAGCTTGCCGAGCTGGGCGGGGCGTCACTGGGTGCGCCCGCCGATCCCGGTTTCGTCACCGCAAGCCACGTCGACAAATGGTTCTTGCCGCGCATCGGCAGGCTGCGCAGGCTGGCGATCCGGGCCGGGCTGGCGCGGGAACCCGCGCAGGTCCATGCGGTGAAATCGGCCTCGCTGACCATTGCGCGGGGCGAGATCCTGGGGCTGGTCGGCGAATCCGGTTCCGGCAAATCGACGCTGGGGCGGATCCTGTGCGGCATCACCCCCCCTTCGGGCGGCGAGGTCCGGGTTGCCGGCCAGCCGGTGATGGAGGGCGCGCGCAAGCTGGGCACCCGCGTGCAGATGATCTTTCAGGATCCCTTCGCCTCGCTCGACCCGCGCCGCACGATCTTTCAGTCGGTGGCCGAGGGGCCCATCGCGCATGGGCTGTGCACCCGCACCGAGGCCCGCGCCTATGTCGAGCGCTGGCTGCGCGCCGTGGCTTTCGATCCGGCGCTGGCGAACCGCTATCCGCACCAGTTCTCGGGCGGGCAGCGCCAGCGCATCGCCATTGCGCGCGCGCTGGCCATGCAGCCCGAGGTCATCGTCTGCGACGAGCCGGTGGCCTCGCTGGATGTCTCGATCCAGGCGCAGGTCATCAACCTGCTGATGGAGCTGCGCCGGCAACTGAACCTGACGCTTCTGTTCATCAGCCACGACCTGTCGGTGGTTCATCACCTCTGCGACCGGGTGGTGGTCATGCGCCACGGCGAGATCGTCGAAGAGGGCCCGGCGGCGCAGATCTTTGCCGCCCCGCGCCAGCCCTATACCCGCATGCTGCTGGAGGCGATCCCGCGGCTGGGCTGAGGTTGCCGGGATTTTGACCCGGCCGCCGCCGGGATTCGTTGACAAGAGGCCCCCGCTGCGGCACTTGGCAAGTGAGCGCGGCCTTGCCGCGATCACCGCAAAGAGGCAGGAGCAAAAACCATGATCAAAACGGCCATCATCAGCCTTGGCGTCCTTGTGGCGCTGGCCGGCTGCAACCCGACCCCGCAACAGCAGGCCGCCATGCGCTGCGGCGCCGGAACCGCCGGCGGCGCCGCGGTCGGTGCCGGGCTGGGCAGCCTCGTCGGCGGCGGCTCGGGCCGCACCATCGCCACCGCGGCCGGCGGTGTCGGCGGCGCGGTCGTCGGCCACAACATGGCCTGCTGACCGCAACCGGGGTCCGGCAATTTCTGCCCCGGCCGGGTGTCGGGGCAGGCTGGCGCCGCCTGTCCCTTGGGCGGGCGGCCCGCCGGCATGACCCCGATTGCGGGTGGAATCGTTCCATGATCAGGAAAAGCCTTCTCATTCTGGCAATTTGCGCGGCCGCGGCGGGTTGCTCGGACCGCATGCCGGCCAGCGTGCTGGCCCCGACCAACGCCGCCCCGCAGGCCGGGGCGCGGATCGTGCAGGTCCATGCCGTGACCACGCGCCAACGTCAGCCGGGCCAGCCCTATGCCTTTGGCGCCGGCCGCGCGCCCGAGCTGACTTTCGCCAGCTTCGACATCTCGATCCCGCCCACGCATCGCAGTGGCGAAATCGAATGGGCCGAGGGCGAACCCGATCCCGCGAAGGATTTCATCACCCTGCGCCAGGAGGTGCTGCCGCGCCAGACCTTCAAGAAGGAGGTCGAGGCCAAGAACGTGGGCATCTTCATCCACGGCTTCAACCAGAGCTTTCAGGAGGCGCTGTTCCGCACCGCGCAGATGGGCGCGGATTCCTCGCTTGGCGCGCAGCCGATCCTGTTTTCCTGGTCCTCCGAGGGCCATCTCTCGTCCTATCTGGCCGACCGGGATGCGGCGGATTTCGCCCGCGACGGTCTGGTGGACACGCTGACGCTGCTGGCCCGCTCGCGGCCGGCCGGCGGAAGGGTGCGGGTGCTGGCACACAGCATGGGCGCGCGTCTGACGATGGAGGCGCTGCGGCAGTTGCGCCTGGAAGGCAGGGGGGACGTGCTGGACCGGCTCGAGGTCATCCTGGCCGCGCCCGACATCGACGTGGACGTGTTCCGCCGCCAGGCCAATGTCATCGGCCCAATGCGCGAGCCGATGACGGTTCTGGTCGCTACGGATGACAAGGCGCTGGCGCTTTCGTCCAAGCTCTCGGCGCGGCGCCAGAGGGTTGGCGCGATCGACCTGAACAACCCAAGGGTGCAAAAGGCGGTTCAGGAATCCGGCATGCGGGTGATCGACATTTCCTCGATCCAGCCTGACAGCATCGCGCACAGCCGCTTTGTCGGCCTGATCGCGCTTTACCCGCGGCTCGACCAGCCCAGCTATGCCAACAATCCGGTGACCGGTGTCAGGCGCGCCGGGGGCTTTGTCTTCGATGCGGTCGGAGTGACCTTCGACAGTATCGGCACCATCCTTGCCGATTAGGCCGGCGGCGGGCCGGGTTCCGGCCCGCCGGCGCCCGGCCGACAAGAAATCGTGAACGAACTGACAACGGTCATGCCGGTCGTGCACCAAGCATGGGTATGAAAGCAGCAGACAGGCAGGAGCCGAAATCATGATCAAAACCGCCATCATCGGCCTGGGTGCCATCCTGGCGCTGGCCGCGTGCAACCCGACCCCGCAGCAGCAGGCCGCCATCCAGTGCGGTGCCGCGACCGCTGGCGGCGCGGCCATCGGTGCCGGTGTGGGCAGCAATATCGGCGGCGGCTCGGGCCGCACCATTGCCACGGCCGCCGGGACGGTGGGCGGCGCTGCCGCCGGCAGCCAGCTGGGCTGCTGATCGCGCCCTGACCGGTGCAAGACAGAACCGACAGGCGACCGCGGCCATGCCGCGGTCGCCTTTTCAATGCGCGGCCCCCGCCGGCACGGGCTTGACCCCGGCCCGGTCCCGAAAACATAATCGGGCCGGGTCCTTGGCCAGGCCGGGACCCGACACCGGCCGCGGACCGGCATTTGTTGCCGCCCGCCGATTTCATGCAGCAAGCGTTTTTGGAGTTTCGCCATGCCTCTCCAGAACTATTCCGTGCTCAAGGGTCGCCCGATCAACAACCGCCTGGCCACCGGGGCAAGCCCGCATTACCAGGTCCTCGTCTCGCAGAACGGGACGCTGCACCGTATCGCCATCAACGTGCGCTCGCAGGACGGCAGCGAGGTCGAGTTCCTCGTGCGTTCGCGCTTTCAGCATCCGATCACCGAACAGCTGCAGGACCTGCCCGAGGGGCTGCATGTCGTGCCCAGCCGGCCCGGCGGCCTGGCGCTGGACTTCATCCGCGGCAATCTGATGCAGCCATGGGAGCTGAAGCCGCTGCCGATCTCGGCCGCCGGACCCGACAACGACCTGAACGAGAAGATCGACGCCTATGTCCAGCGCGCCATGGCCGACGAGGATGCCTGGATCTATGCCTTCGGCGAGACCTGGGGCCCCGAAGAGGACAAGGCGGACAAGTATTTCGGCTTCCGGCCCGGCCGCGGCATCCACGACATCCACATGAACCAGGGCAACCCGCCGGGCAAGTTCGCCAAGGACAACGGACCCTATCAGGACGGCGGGCTGATCTTCCAGTTCCCGGCCCAGAGGCAATGGGTCGGGGTGTTCCTGAAGTTCCAGACCCAAGCCTGGCATTCCGACGACACCGAGGCCAATCCCGGGGTGGCGGGCGATGCGCCGGTGGATGGCGATGCCATCCCGCCCTTCGACACGCCCGACGGGCTGGTGCGCATCATCGCGGCGCTGGTCAACGACACCGCCAGCCCGGAACGCGAATGGGTGACGCTGCTCAACACCTCGGATGTGGCGATCGACCTGACCGGCTGGACGATCCGCGACCGGCTGAAGAACGCCATGCCGCTGTCGGGCAGGCTGCCGCCGGGCGAGACCCTGCGCTGCCGCGTCACCGCGCCGGTGGCGCTGTCCAATCGTGGCGGCATCATCAGCCTGCTGGATCAGCGCGGCATCAAGGTCCACGGCGTCGCCTATACGCGCGAGCAGGTGCGCCAGCCCGGCCGCACCGTGCCCTTCCAAGGCTGATCGGCGCCTGAAACCCGCCCCTGGATCCGGCTCACGGATTAACATTATCTTTGCCATGATGGTCATGATGG
>NZ_JBDHSP010000019.1:0-57206 GCF_039808215.1 Paracoccus sp. (in: a-proteobacteria) | reverse complement strand
CGTGTCTTCATGCTGGATCGTCCTTTTCATCGGTCGATCCACCTTATGCCCCTGTCTCAGAAACCGGCACCTCCTCTAAGCTGCCTGGGCCCGCCGCAGGAATCCACGCCGACCGCGACGCAAATGGCTTGTCCGCCGCGCCGCCGCCTGCCAATCTGGTCGCAAGGGGGAACCACCCATGGACGAGCAAGGCGACGGGCGGCCATCCTTCAACCCGGCTGAACTCGGGGTCATGGCCCATCTTTATCGAGCCGAGATCTATCGCTCGACCATCTGGCGGACGCGGCTGGACACCACCACGAACTGGGCGGTGGTGACGCTGGGGGTGGCGCTGTCCATCACCTATTCCTCGCCGCAGGCCTCGCCGCTGCCGCTGGTGCTTGTCGGCATCCTGATCATCTTCTTTCTGATGATCGAGGCGCGGCGCTATCGCTATTTCAACGTCTGGCGCGGCCGCTGCCGCTGGCTGGAGCTGAATTTCGTCGCACCGCTGCTGGCCGGGGGGCGCATTGCCGCCGACCCGGGCTGGCAGGATCGCCTGGCACAGGATTTCCGCCGGCCCGCCTATCACGTCAGCATGGCCACGGCGATCGGCAGGCGGGTACGGCGCAGCTATTTCTGGATCCTGCTCATCCAGGCGCTATCCTATCTGGGCAAGCTGATCGTGCATCCCGCGCCGCTGACCACCCCGGCCGAACTGCTCGATCGCGCCCGCATCGGCCCGCTGCCCGGCTGGCTGGTGCTGGCCCTCGGCGGGCTTTACTGCCTCAGTTTCGGCCTCGTCGCATTGTGGAGCATGCGCAGCGACCGCAAGCGCGCCCGCAGCCGCCGCGATCCGCTGGGCATGGGCTGACCGCGCCAGACCATCGCGCAGCGCGACGCCTGCAAAGCCGTCCGGCCCCTGTCATTGCGGTCGGAAACCAGTCAGGCAACGGGTCTTGCCCAGGCAGACGCAAGGGCAGGCTTGCTGGACTAGGGGCGGGCGGGTCGGTTCAGCAGGGCCGCTCGATCTCCAGCCGCTCTATCATCTCGTCGCGATGTTTCAGGGCCTGGCGGGCCGCCTCGGGCCGGGCGGCGGCGCAGGCGTTGATCAGGCATTCGGCGGCGACCATGAAGGCACCCATGCTGTTGGACAGAAAGCTTGATTCATGCCCCACCAGGACGGCGGCGCCGGAGGGATCGACCAGCGGCGAGGCCGCGCGGTCGGTCAGCGCCACGATGCCCAGGCCGATCTGCGCCGCCGCCCGGGCCACCTTGACCACCTGCACGGAATAGGGCGCGCAGCTCATCGCGATCAGCACGTCGCCGCGGCCGGTCAGCGCCAGCCCCTCGGCCAGCCCAAGCCCGTTCGCGTCCAGCAGCATCACGTCCGAACGGATCATCCGCAGCCCGTAGACCAGAAACGCCGCGATCGAATGGAACTGCCGGATGCCATGCACCACGACGCGGGGCGCGGTGGCGATCATGCCGACTGCCTTTTCAAAGGCGGCCTCGTCGAACTGCTGCAGGAATCGCTCGATATTGGCCTGGTTCTCGTGGCAAAGCCGCGCCGCCCGCGCCCGGGTCGAGCTGCCGCCCTGCAAGGCGGCCTGGGCCTGATGCGAATAGAACGCCCCCGGCGCCGACATCGAGGCCGAAAGCAGCACCTGCTGCAACGCCGGAAAGCCGGAATAGCCCAGCGTCCGCGCCAGCCGGGTCAGGGTCGAGGGGTTCACCCGCAGCGCCTCGGCCAGGGTGGTGATCGACAAAAGCGCCGGATCGCCCACCATCTCGAGCAATTGCGACAGCGCGGCAGCGGCCTTGGCGCCCAGCGAGACCGGCGCGCTGCCGCGCGCGATCTCGAGCGCAAGGCCGCGCAGCCCGATCAGCGTGTCAGGCGGTGCCGCAATAGGCCGGTTCGCCGTCGGCGCGGTCATGGATGCTCCAGTTCAGCCGGCCTTCGGCCAGCGCCAGAATGGCAGTGCCCAGAGTGTTTTCCTCGTCCGGATCATCCGAAGTGTCGCGCCGGATCGGCAGGCCGGTGGGGGCCACGTCGCGCAGGATGTCCAGCGGCGCGACACGCTGGGCCACCAGCGCGTCGCCGCGCAGCTGGCGGTCGCCCGAGGATTGGGTGATGATCTGCGCCGCCAGCCCGCGCGGCAGGTGCAGCGCGTGGTTGGCATGCGCGGTGTCGCTGGTGATCTCGCGCACCGACCGCTCACCGCCGCCGAATTCGACCGATACGATGCGCGGGTCGCGCCGATGCATCAGCGCGAAATGAAAGCCGCCCGAGGGCGCATCGGCCAGCACCGCCAGCGCCTGATCCAGCGTGTCCGTGCCCAGCACCGCACGGCCCAGGACCATGCGCGGGATCTCGGCCTCGACCCCGGTCAGGCGCATGTTGTTGACGGTCTGCGCCAGCCCCGCCTCGGTAAAGGCAAAGGTATGGCCGGGGATCGAGCCTGGATAGCAGAAGGCGTGAAAGCCCGGGCCGTCCTGCGGCGCGGCCTCGGCGATGAAACAGGCGCCGCGAAAGAACGGCAGCCCGTCCTCGTTATGGGCCAGCAGCGGGTTCTTGCCGGGCACCATCACCGTGGTGCAGCCGTCGGGAACCGAGGCCAGCAGGTCGCCCCGGCAGTTCCAGGCAAAGACCGCCATCTCGGGCAGATCGAGGCCCAGCGCCAGCCCCTGGATTTCCGCCCAGATCGCCGGGAACCGCGCCTGCGTCGCCTGCGCCATGCGCGCCACGCGGGCGGCGTGGCGGGCCGAGGTGAGTTCGGCCCAAAGCGGATGCGCGATCAGGTGGCGGTGCACCGCCTCGCGCCCCGCCTGCCCGATGGCAAGGCCCATCTCGCGCGGGGCGCCCGAGACGCGCCGCCAGCCCAGATCGTGGTACATGCGGTCATTCGACATGTTGCAGAAAGTCCTTCAGCCGGTCGTTGGGTGGATTGGCGATCATCTCGCGCGGGTCGCCGTCCACCGAGATCTTGCCATGTTCCATGAAGATCAGCCGCGTGCCGACCTGGCGGGCAAAGCCCATCTCATGCGTGACGACGACCATGGTCATGCCCTCTTGCGCCACGGCGCGCATGACCGAGAGCACCTCCTGCTTCAGCTCGGGGTCAAGCGCCGAGGTCGGCTCATCGAACAGCATCACCTTGGGCCGGATGGCCAGGGCGCGGGCGATCGCCACGCGCTGCTGCTGCCCGCCCGACAGGGCCGAGGGCAGGTGGTGCGCCCGCTCCTTCAGGCCGACCTTGTCGAGCAGGTCCATCGCCTGCGCCTCGGCCTCGGCACGCGAGGCGCCGCGCACCTTGCGCGGACCGAAGGCCACGTTCTGCAAGGCGGTCATCTGCGGAAACAGGTTGAACTGCTGAAACACCATGCCGGCCTCCTGCCGGATGCGGCGCAATTGCCGCCCCCCGGCGGTGACCGAGATGCCATCGACGATCAGATCGCCGCCCGAGATCTCCTCGAGCCCGTTGATGCAGCGCAAGAGCGTCGACTTGCCCGAGCCAGAGGGCCCGATCAGCACCACGACCTCGCCCGCGTCGATGGACAGATCGACCTGGTCCAGCACCTTCAGATCGCCGAAATGCTTCGAGGTCTGGCGGAATTCGATGATGCTCACAGGATCCTCATGCGTTTTTCAAGCAGCCGCAGGGCCAGCGACAGCGCGCCGGTCATGACGAGATAGATCACCGCGACGGCGGTCCAGGTTTCCACGGCGCGAAAGCTCGAAGCCATGATCTCTTGCCCGGTGCGGGTCAGCTCGCCCACCCCGATGACGATGAAAAGCGAGGTGTCCTTGAGCGAGACGATGAACTGGTTGCCCAGGGGCGGGATCAGCCGGCGAAAGGCCAGAGGGCCGACGATATGGGTCAGCACCTTCCAGTGTGGCAGGCCCATGGCCAACCCCGCCTCGGTCAGCCCGCGCGGGATCGACAGGAAGGCGCCGCGCACGATCTCGGCGATATAGGCGCCGGCGTTCACGACGATCGCCAGGCAGGCGGCGCTCATCGGGTCCATGCGGATGCCCAGCAGCACCGGCATGGCGAAATACAGAAACATCACCTGCACCACGATCGGCGTGCCGCGGATCAGCTCGATATAGATCAGCGCGATCCCGTTCAGCACCGGCCCGCCATAGGCCCGCATCAAGCCGGCGATCAGGCCCAGAAGGGTGCCGCCGATCAGCCCGACCAGGGCGATGAAGATGGTGACCCGCGCACCCGCAAGCAGTTGCGGCATGATGCCGGGGATGATGGACCAGTCGATTTCCACGGGCGATCCTCTGATGGTTCGGAAAGGGGAAGGGCGCGGGTCAACTTGCCCGCGCCGGCAGTCGTTCAGCCGGGGATCACTTCGCCGGCTTGGTGCCGAACCATTTCTCGTAGATGGCGTCGTAGCGGCCGTCTTCCTTCATCTTGGCCAGCGCGGCATTGACCCTGGCGGTCAGCTCGCTGCCCTTGGGAAAGCCGATGCCGTATTGGTGGCCCATCATCTGTTCGCCCACCGCCTTGACCTGGCCGTTGCCGGCGGTCTTGATGTAGTAAAGCACGTTCGGCGTGTCATGCATCGCCGCCTCGACGCCGCCGGTGCGCAATTCCAGATAGGCGTTGTCGATATTGGGGAACTTGCGCAGCGTGGTTTCCTTGAAATTCTCCTCGGCATAGTCCGAGGACGAGGTGCCGGTCTTGACCGCCAGCGTCTTGCCCTTCAGATCGTCCGGGCCCTGGATCTCGCTGTCGGTGGGCACCATCAGCAGCAGGCCGCTGTCGTAATATCCGTCCGAGAAGTCGATGGCCTGCTGGCGCTCGGGCTTGATGGTGATGCCGGCCAGCGCCACATCGACCTGATTGGTCTGCAGGGCCGGGATGATGCCGGCGAAATCCATCGGGCGCAGCTCATAGCTCACGCCCAGATCCTTGGCGATGGCGTCCCACATGTCGATGTCGAAGCCGACGTATTTGTCGCCCTCCTTGAACTCGAAGGGCACGAAGGCGGTGTCGGTCGCAACGATCAGATCCTCGGCCCAGGCGGCAGCGGCGCAAGGCAAAGGGCGGGTTTTCCGGGCATGCCCCCCTGCCCGCCCGCAACCCGGACCGGTCAGAGCGGCTTGCGCGCCATTTCCGCCGCGACATCGGGATCCAGCGGCGTGTCATAGGTCATCAGCAGATAGCCCAGCACGGAATAGAAGCCGACCGTGGCGATCAGGTCAAAGACCGCCTCGCGGCCCAGCGCCCCGGCCAGCGCCTGCTCCAAACCCGGGCTCAGCCGGCGCTGGTCGAACAGCTCGTCCACCGCCCGGGCGATCAGCCCGTCCTCGCCCCCGGGCGTGCCGCGCATGGACAGGATGCGCGCGTCATCCATGCCCAGCGCCCGCGCCCGGCTGACATGATGCGCCCATTCATAGGCCGAGCCCATGCGATGCGCCGCCCGCAGGATCACGATTTCCGAGCGGACCTGCCCCAGCGCGCTGTCCTTGACCACATGCTGACGCAGTGGCGCCCAGGCGCGCAGCAGCGCCGGGTGATGCGCCATGGTGCGATAGACGTTCAGCGCGCCGGCAAATCCGTCCCGCAGATCGGCGATCCCGGGCGGCCATTCGGCGTCGGACAGCGGTGGGCAGGGCGAGATCATGGCAGGCTCCGGTCAGGGGAAATGTGTCGCAGGGGCTTTGAACGCCGCCCGGCCATCCCGCCCGTCAAGCGTGACGGACCTGGCCCGCGGTCGCGGCGACGATGGCGCCGGCCAGGCGTTCGGTGATCTGGTCGATCTCGGCGGGTTCGATGATATAGGGCGGCGCCAGCAGCACATGGTCGCCGCGCACCCCGTCGATGGTGCCGCCCATCGGATAGCACATCAGGCCGCGCGCCATCGCCTCGCGCTTGATGCGGGCGTGCAGGCGCAGGCCGGGGTCGAAGGGTTCCTTGCTGTCGCGGTCGGCGACCAGTTCGATGCCGCGAAACAGGCCGCGCCCCCGGATGTCACCGACGAAGGGCGACGCACCCAGGGCGAATTCCAGCCCGGCCTGCAGCCGCTCGCCCATCGCCACGACATGCTCCATCATCCCGGGGCGCGCGAGGATCTCGACCACCTTGCCGGCGGCAGCGGCGGCAACCGGATGGCAGATATAGGTATGGCCGTGCTGAAAAAGGCCCGAGCCCTGCGCAAAGGCCTGATAGATCGCATCCGACAGCATCACCGCGCCGATGGGCTGATAGCCGCCGCCCAGACCCTTGGCGATGGTCAGCAGATCGGGGCGCACCCCCTCGGCGGCGCAGGCGAACAGCGACCCCGTCCGCCCCATGCCGCACATCACCTCGTCGAGGATCAGCAGTACGCCATGGCGGTCGCAGACCTCGCGGATGCGGCGGAAATAGGCCGGCACCGCGGGCACCGCCCCCATGGTCGCGCCGACCACCGGCTCGGCCACGAAGGCGATGACCTGATCGGCACCCAGTTCGCGGATCTTCGCGTCCAGTTCATCGGCCAGACGCTGGGCATAGTCGTCGGCGGATTCGTCCGGGCGCTGGTCGCGATAGGCATAGCACGGAGAGACGTGATGCGTTTCCGGCAGGATCGGCTGGAACTGCGCCCGCCGCCAGGCATTGCCGCCGGTCGCCAGCGCGCCGATGGTATTGCCGTGATAGCTTTGCCGCCGGGCGATGATATGGCGCCGCTGCGGCTGGCCGATCTCGACGAAATACTGCCGCGCCATCTTCAGCGCCGCCTCGACCGCCTCGGACCCGCCCGAGACCAGATAGACATAATCCAGCCCCTCGGGCGCCAGATCCACCAGCCGGGTGGCCAGATCCTCGGCCGCCTCGGTGGTGAAAAACGACGTATGCGCATAGGCGATGCGGTCCATCTGCGCCCGCATCGCATCCAGCACCTCGGCATTGCCATGCCCCAGACAGCTGACCGCGGCGCCGCCCGAGCCGTCGATATAGCTGCGACCTTCGGCGTCCTGGATGTGGACGCCCTGCCCGCCGACGGCATAGGGCAGCGTCGCCGCGATCGAGCGGTGGAGGATTCTGGTCATTGGCTTGCCCCGCGCTGATGAAGGGGAATCATTTTCCCCCGCTTGCGATCCGTTTGTGCCATAAAATTGCTATAAGTGCAACATTTGTTTCTTCCGTGCCGGAATGAAACACTTGTGCCGCTGCGCCGGCCATTGCATCTTCGGGGTGATCTGCCGATCCTGGCTGCGCATGATCCAGAGGTCTGAAACGGATGTCTCATCAGGATGCCCTGCGTGCCCGGCTGGTCGCCGCCCTGGATGGCATGGCGCCGCAACTGCAGCAGGCGGCGCGCCATATCCTGGCGCATCCCGATGAGGTGGCGCTGGTCTCGATGCGGCAACTGGCGCGCAGCGCCGGGGTGCAGCCCTCGACCATGACGCGACTGGCGAAATCTCTTGGCCTGGCGGGCTACGAGGAAATTCGCGCCCATCACGCCCAGGCGATCCGGCTGCGGGTCGAGGGCTTTGCCGCCCAGCAGGAACGGGCAACCGCCAGCGACGAGGGGCTGGCGCAGCAGATGCTGCGCAACCTTTCCCTGCAGATCACCCGGCTGGGCGAGCCGGACTCGATCGCCCGGCTCAAGGCTGCAGCCGAACGGCTGGCGCGGGCGCGGCGGATCTATGTGCTGGGCCTGCGCTCATGCCATCTGGTAGCCTGGCATTTTCACTATGTGATGACGCTGCTGGGCGAGCGGACCGAGCATCTCGACGGGCCTGCCGGCACGGCGGGCGACGGGCTGATGCACGCCGGCAAGGACGATGTGCTGCTGGCCATCTCGATCAGCCCCTATGCCCGGCACAGCCTGGAACTGGCCCGGCTGGCGCGCGCAAAGGCCATGGGCATCGTCGCGATCACCGACAGCGAGCTCTCGCCGCTGAACGCCCTTGCCGATGCGGTCATCCTTTGCCCGACGGAAAGCCCGACCTTCTTTCACACTCTCGCGCCGGCGCTGGCGGTATCCGAGGCGCTTTGCGGCCTGCTGGCGAGCCGCGACCGCGAGGCGGCGCTTGCGGCGCTGCAAAAGGCCGATCATCATCTGCTGGGGCTGAACACCTATTGCGCCGCCCCCGACCGCCGCCCGCCGGCCGCAACCCCGGACCCGGGCGTATCCGACCGGTCAGATCGCGCGGCATCAGCTGATGGCAAGTCCCCTCGGCGCATTCGGCGGCATGACCCGCAAACCCGCGGCACACCGCCTGCGACAAAGTGACCAGACCGGGCGAATTGTCCGAATCGCCGGCACGCAGCTAGGCTTGATATATCTTGCCCCTGCCCCGCAGCGCCGTCGCGCAGGCAGCCTTGCCACCCCGTGGCGGATCGCCCTGCCGGGCTGACAAAGAGTTGCGACATGACCCACCTACCCAGCACCAACTGGTGCAAGGCAGTGGCCAATCTGGCGGCAGCGCTGTGCCTGACCGCCCTGACCGTCCTGCCTGCATCCGCCCAGACCCCGCCGCCAGCCCGGCCGCCCGATAGCGCCCAGGGCGCGCCGGCGGATATGATGGTCCCTGCCGATCGCGTGCCCTTCCTGCATGACTGGCTGGCCTCGCCACACGCAAAGGCGGACGCGCCGGCCTTCAACAACTGGAACGCCGAGGGCGAGATCCCCAAGACCTGCGCCCGTTGTCACTCGGCGCCGGGCTTTCTGGACTATATCGGCGCCGATGGCAGCGCCGCGGGCGTGGTGGACCGGCCCGCGCCCACCGGCTCGCTGATCGGCTGCACGACCTGCCACAACCCGACCACCCGGCAGATGAGCGGCGTCACCTTCCCATCGGGCCTGCGCGTCGAGGGCTTGGGCGCCGAGGCGCGCTGCATGACCTGCCATCAGGGCCGCGAATCGGGCGCCAGCGTCGATCGCGCCGTGGCCGGGCGCGACGAGGATGCCGTCGATCCGGCGCTGGAATTCATCAACATCCACTACCGCCAGGCCGGGGCGACCCTGATGGGCATGCTGGCCGGCGGCGGCTATCAGTATCCGGGCCGCGCCTATGCCTCGCAGCGCCGCCATGCCGCGCCCTTCAACCGCTGCACCACCTGCCACGATTTGCACACCGTCGCGCCGCAGACCGAGCCCTGCGCCGCCTGCCATCAGGGCGTCACCGACCGCGATTCCCTGCGCCTGATCCGCAAGAGCCCGGTCGATTTCGACGGCAATGGCAACGTGACCGAGGGCATCGCCGCCGAGATCGCCAGCCTGCATGGCCGGCTGCTGCAAAGGATGCAGGCCTATTCCCGCGACGTGGCAGGAAATCCCTTCGGCTATGCGCCGCGCTTTCCCTATTTCTTCAACGACACGGATGGCGACGGCAGCATCGGCGACAGCGAGGCCACGATGCCCAACAAGTTCGCCGCCTGGACGCCGCGGCTGCTGAAGGCGGCCTACAACTATCAGTTCGCGGCCGAGGATCCCGGCGCCTATGCCCATAACGCGCCCTATGTCCTGCAATTGCTGCATGATTCGCTGGCCGACCTGTCGCAGGCCAATGTCGAGGGGCTGACCCGGCCCTGAGCCGTATCGCCGGCGTTTGACGCAAGCCCCGGGGCGGCGTATAAGTTGGTGACCAATCACTAACTGATGAACCAGCCGATGCGCAAACCCGCCGACCTGCGCAAGGCCGAGATCATCGAGACGGTTCTCGACCTTGCCGACAGGATCGGGCCGGACCGGGTGACGACCGGGGCGGTGGCCGCGGTGATCGGGCTGACCCAGGCGGCGCTGTTTCGGCATTTCCCGAGCAAGGCCGCGCTTTGGCAGGCGGTGGCCGGGCATGTGGCCGAGGCGATGGACGCGGCCTGGGACAAGGCCCTGGGCGACAGCGGCGACCCGCTTGCCCGGCTGCGGGCGCTGATTGCGGCGCAATTTGGCCAGATCAACGCCACGCCGGCGCTGCCGATGCTGCTTTTCTCGCGCGAGTTGAATGTGAGCGACCCGGACCTGCGCGCGGCGTTCCACGACCGGCTGACGGCGTTTCGCGCCCTGCTGGCGCGCGAGGTCGGCGCCGGGCAGCAGGCCGGGCTTTTGCGCGGCGATGTCGCGTCGGCCGATGCGGCGGTGCTGCTGGCGGCGCTGGTGCAGGGGGTGGCGATCCGCTGGGCGCTGGGCGCGCGCGATTTCGACCTGCCGGGCGAAGGGTTGCGGCCTTATGACGTGCAATTGCGGCTGCTGGCGGCGAAAGGGGACTAGGCGATGCGGCGCATCTGGCTCTCCGTGGCGTTTCTGGCGGTGCTGGCCGGCACCGCCTTCCTGTTCCTGACCGAGCGCCCGCTGACGGTCGCGGTCGTTCAGCCCGAAGCGGACGTGGCCTTACGAATCTACGGGTTGGGCACGGTCGAGGCGCGCATCCTCAGCCGCGTGGGCTTCGAGGTGGGCGCGGCGCTGACCGGGCTGGCCGCGGATGCCGGGGACCGCGTGGGCAAGGGCCAGGAACTTGCCAGCCTGCACGCGGCCGAGCAGGAGGCGCGCGTCGCCCGCATCGGTCTGGAAAGCGACCGCGTGAACGAGGAGCGCCGCGTCTGGTTGGCCTGCGCCGACTGCCCGACCGAGATGTTCCTTGGCGAACAGGCCGAAGTGCGCATCCTGACCGGGACGCGCGCGCAGGCGCTGATGGTGCCGGAACTGGCGATCACCGGCTTTGACGGGCATCGCGGCACGGTCTGGACGCTTGCGGAGGGCCGGCTTGCCCGCGCCGACCTGACCTTCGGCGCCCGCGACGACCGCGGCCGGGTCGAAGTCACGGGCGGCTTGCCGGACGGCGCCGCGATCGTGGCCAGGGTGCCGAAAGGCGCGGCCGAGGGACGGCGGGCGCGCATCGGGGCCGGACCATGAACCTTGCGCTGAGGGACATTCGCCACGGGTTGTTTCGCTTCGTGCTGACCTGCCTCGGGCTGGGGCTGCTGATGACCGTCGTGCTGGCGATGATCGGCATCTATAACGGCCTCGTCTCGGATGCGCTGGCGGTGGTGAAGGCTCCGGCTGCCGATGTCTGGGTGGTCGAGGCTGGCACCAAGGGCCCCTTCGCCGAAGCCTCCAGCATTCCCACTGACACCCGCGACGCGGTGGCGCGCATGCCCGGCGTCACCGAGGCCGGCGCGGTCAATTACCAGAATATCGAGGCCGCGCATGGCGGGCGCACCTTGCGGCTTTACGTCATCGGCTCGGAACCGGGGCGTCCGGGCGGGCCGCAGACCATCGCCGAGGGGCGCGGCATCGGCGCCAGCCATTTCGAACTGGTCGCCGACCGCAAGACCGGCCTTCAGCCCGGCGAGACCATCCGGCTTGGCCGCAACCGCTTTACCGTCGTCGGGCTGGTCGAGGGGGCGATGAATTCGGGCGGCGATCCAGCGGTGCATGTGACGCTCTCTGACGCGATGGCGCTGCAGACCGAGCTTGACCCCGCCGCGCAGCGGGTGCAGGCGGCGCGCGGGGCAGTTTCGGTCAAGTCGGCCTCGGTCGCCGCCGTCATCGCCCGCATGGCGCCGGGGGCGGATGTGGAACTGCTGACCGCGACCGTGCGCCAGTGGAAGCACCTCGCCGCGATGACCCAGGGCGAACAGGAGGAGTTGCTGCTGGCCTCGGTGGTGGACAAGGCGCGGCGCCAGATCGGGCTGTTCCTTGGCATCCTGCTTTCCGTCAGCGCCGTGGTGATCGCCCTGATCATCTACACGATGACCATGGAAAAGCTGAAACAGATCGCCACCTTGAAGCTGATCGGCGCGCCTGACCGGACCATCATCGGGCTGATCGTGCAGCAGGCGTTGATCCTCGGCGCCGCGGGCTGGGGGATCGGGCTGGCGCTGATCCTGACGGTGAAGGATTATTTCCCCCGCCGCGTGGTGCTGGAGCCGTTCAACGTCATGGTGCTGGCCGGGATTGTCGCCGTGGTCTGCCTGCTTGCCTCGGCGCTTGGCGTGCGGGCGGCGATGCGGGTCGATCCGGCGACCGCCTTGGGAAGCTGACATGGCGACGGGCGATCTGCTCATCGAAGTCTCGGGCGTGGCCAGGCATTTCGGCGAGGGGCCGACCCGCGTCGATGCCCTGCGCGAGATCGACCTGAGCGTGCACGCCGGCGAGGTCATCGCGCTGCTTGGCCCCTCCGGCTCGGGCAAGACCACGCTTCTCAACATCATCGGCTGCATCCTTGCGCCCTCGGCGGGGCGGGTGGCGCTGGAGGGCGAGGCAGTCTTTGACGGCAGATGGCTGCGCCGCGACCTGCGGCGGCTGCGGCTGGACAAGATCGGCTTCATCTTTCAGGCGCATAACCTGCTGCCTTTCCTGACAGCGCAGGAAAACGTCGCCCTCGTGCCGGATCTGGCCGGCTGGCCGCAGGGCAAGGGCCGGGCGCGGGCGCGCGAATTGCTGGACTATCTGGAGGTCGGCCACCGCGCTGCGGTCAAGCCGGCGCTACTCTCGGGCGGCGAGGCGCAGCGCGTGGCCATCGCCCGCGCGCTCGCCAACCGGCCACGCATCATCCTGGCGGACGAACCCACCGCGGCGCTGGACGGCGCCCGCGCCGGGCTGGTGATGGACCTGTTGCGCAAGCTTGCCGTCGAGCAGGAAGCCTGCATCGTCACCGTCACCCATGACGAGAAGATCTTCGACCGTTTCGACCGCCTGATCCATCTGCGCGACGGCCGCCTTGCCGACGCCTGACCCCAAAGCCATGCGGGCGGCAGGGCGGGGCTTGCGCCAGGACCTGACTGACCGGGACTCGGCAGGCGATCCGACGCCTTTGCCGCAGCACGATCCCTCGCGCCATGAGGATGGGATGGTACCGCCTCCCCGGCTCGAACGGGGGACCTCTAGATCCACAATCTAGCGCTCTAACCAACTGAGCTAAGGCGGCACTGGCGTGGTATCTAACGCCAGCCGCGCCGGCGCACAAGCCCGACTTGCCGGTTTTTCCCATGCGCGCTATGCAAAAAACACCCGACCCACGCCCGCCGACAGGAGAGCCTGCATGAGCATCAACAGCCAAAGCGACATCGCCGCGAATCTGCAGATCGGACCGACGGATCAGGGCATGGTCCGCATCTATGTCGAGGCCGAAGGCGTCGATCTGCCGCTGGATTTCGACCCCGAGGAAGCCGAGGAAATCGCCGAGGAACTGCTGGCCGCCGCCGAAGCCGCGCGCAACAGCGGCCCGATCGGCGGCGACAGGGGCATCAGGAAGCCGCGCCGCTGACCCCCAGCGGATCGCCAAGCGCCCAAAGCCGCGCCGCCGCGGTGCGGGCGATGTCGCGGGTCAGCCGGCTGCGCCGCGCGCCGGCCAGCCGGGTCCGCGGGCCCATGCGCATCAGCTCGGCCCCCCAGGCGTCGGCGCGGATCAGCCCGGCGCCGGCGGGCAGCAGCTCCTCGGGAAAATCCGCGGCCACCGCCCAGAGGAAACGGTCGCAGAATTCCAGATAGCCCTGCCACTTGCGGTCCGAAAGAAAGTCGGCGCGGCTGCTCTTGCATTCCACCACCCAGATCTCGCCATCGGCGGCGACCGAGATCAGGTCGACGCGCAGCCCGGCCCGGGGCACGAACTCGGCCAGCGTCGCATGGCCGAGGCCGGCCAGCATCCGGGCCACGCCGCGCGCCAGCAACTGGCCCGGCCGCAGGGCATCGGATGGCGGTCGCACTTCCATGCCGTGACCATGAACGAAAGGGAAACGTCTGGCAAGCGACCCTTGCAGCGGGGCGGGCGCTGCCCTATCTTTCCTGACTGGCGGGTTTCTGCTCTTCGCGTGTGTGGCCTCTTTTTCCACTGGCCTATAATTTCACCGAGGGGGCTGGCTCTGTCGGGGCCCCGGTCCCGTTATCTGGCTCCCACCTGGACCTCCAGGCTTTCGGGGAAACTAGCGCTGCCACGGTTGCTGCGGTTCCCGCCGCCCCCTGCCCCTCAGTTGCGCGTCAGCGGCGCCGTGCCGCGGCTTCGGCGCGGGCCGACAGATGCAGGCGGATGCGCTGGCGCTTGCCGCCGGCGGGGGTGTCGCGCTGGGCCATCAGCATGATGCGGATGGCGAATTGCACGCCCGAAAACAGCACCGCGTGAAAGAACGCCAGCATGAACACGGCGATCCAGCCGCCACGGGTCGCGCTGACCAGATGCCACAGCCCGGCCACGTCCAGGACCAGCAGCAGCGCGGTAAAGACCAGCCCCAGCGCCAGGCCGATGACAGTGCTGAACAGGTAAAGCCGGACAAGCTGCGGCATGATGTCTTTTCCGGATGCGGATGCGTGGCGCCAGTGTAACCCCGGGCGGCACAAAACCGAAGCCCGAAATTCCGCGCCTCAGAAGGCGTCGGGCCGGGCCTCGCGCGCCATGTGGTCGAGCACGGCATTGACGAATTTCGACTCGCGGCCCTCGGCGAAGAAGGCCTGCGAGATGCGGACATATTCCGCGATCACCACCCTGGGCGGAGTCCGGGGGGTGACCAACTCGGCCCCCGCGGCGCGAAACAGCGCCCGCAGCACCGGGTCGATGCGTTGGATCGGCCATTTCGCCACCAGCGCCCGGTCGGTCATCTGGTCGATCCGGCCCTGCCAGGTCACCGCGTCGTCGACGATGCGGGTGAACAGCGCGTCATCGGCCTCGGCCGAGACCATGTCGGCGTCCTCGCCCTCGCGGCCAATGCGCCAGTGCAGGAATTCGCGCTGCACGCGGTCGGCGGATTGACCGGCGGCTTCCATCTGGAACAGCGCCTGCACGGCGTAAAGCCGGGCCGCAGCGGCGCGGGCCTGGCGTTCCTCGCGGCCAGGTTGCGGGGTGTCGCGCTTGCTGCTCATGCGCCCTTGTGTCCTTCCGGCTTGCCGGCCGCCGCCGCGTCCCAGCCGCGCCGCAGCGCGATCAGGTGCAGCGCCGCCGCCGCCGCGCCGCCGCCCTTGTTCTGGCCCGCGGCCTCGGCGCGCACCTCGGCCTGTGCGTAATTCTCGACCGTCAGGATGCCGTTGCCGATGCAATGGCCCTGCAGCCCCAGCAGGGTGATGCCGCGCGAACTGTCGTTGCAGACGGTGTCGTAATGCGTCGTCTCGCCCCGGATGACGCAACCGAGCGCCACATAGCCGTCGTAAAGCCCGCGCGAGGCCGCCAAGCCGATCGCCGTCGGCACCTCGAGCGCGCCCGGAACCTCGACCAGATCGGCGCCGGCCCCGGCGGCGGCAGTGACCGCGCGCGCCCCCGCCACCAGCTGATCGGCGATCTGGCGGTAATAGGGGGCGACCACGATCAGCAGGCGCGCGCCCGCCACCCGCGGCAGCGGCAACTGGTAATGTTCGATGCTGGCGGCCATGGCGTCACCCTTTGGGAATCGGACGGGTGGAATGGATCGAAAGCCCGTAGGCGTCAAGCCCGACCACCTTGACCGGCGCCGAATTCGTCAGAAGCACCAGCTCCGACAGGCCCAGCGAGGACAGGATCTGCGCCCCCAGCCCGTATTGGCGCAGCACATGCCCCGAGATCTCGCCCTGGCGCGGCAGGCGCTGTTCCAGATCGCGAAACAGCACCACGACGCCGCGGCCCTCGCCGGCGATGATGCGCATGGCCGCGCCCAGCGTGCCCGCATCCTCGCGGCCGATGCCCAGCACATCGTGCAGCGGGTCCAGCACATGCATGCGCACCGTGACCGGGCCGGGCGCGGTCAGGTCGCCCTTGGTCAGCACGATATGCTCGGCCCCCGAGGTCTCGTCGGCAAAAATCCGCATCATCCAGTCGCCGCCATGCGCCGATGTCACCGGGCGCTGACCGCGTTCGGCGATCAGGTTGTCGTGGCGGCGGCGATAGGCGATCAGGTCGCTGATCGTGCCGATCTTCAACCCGTGCTTTT
The DNA here is from genome assembly GCF_039808215.1 of Paracoccus sp. (in: a-proteobacteria). Taxonomy (GTDB): domain Bacteria; phylum Pseudomonadota; class Alphaproteobacteria; order Rhodobacterales; family Rhodobacteraceae; genus Paracoccus. The sequence goes on along the minus strand of NZ_JBDHSP010000019.1, from coordinate 41,391 downwards.
GCGCAAAGGCCACCAGGTCGGGCAGCCGCGCCATGGTGCCGTCCTCGTTCATGATCTCGCAGATCACCCCGGCCGGGTTCAGCCCGGCAAGGCGCGAGATGTCCACCGCCGCCTCGGTATGGCCGGCGCGCACCAGCACGCCGCCGTCGCGGGCGCGCAGCGGAAAGACATGGCCCGGGGTGGCGATGTCGGCGGCGCCCTTGGTCGGGTCGATGGCCACCGCCACGGTGCGCGCGCGGTCATGGGCCGAGATGCCGGTGGTCACACCCTCGCGCGCCTCGATCGACATGGTGAAGGCGGTCTCGTGCCGGCTGGAGTTCTTCGGGCTCATCAGCGGCAGGCCCAGCGCATCGACGCGCGCCGCCGGCAGCGACAGGCAGATCAGCCCGCGACCGTGCATGGCCATGAAATTGATCGCATCCGGCGTCGCCATCTGCGCCGGGATCACCAGATCGCCCTCGTTCTCGCGGTCCTCGTGATCGACCAGCACGAACATCCGGCCGTTGCGGGCCTCCTCGATGATCTCCTCGATCGTGGAAATCGCATCCGACCAGTCGCGCTCGACCGGTCCCGGTTCTTCATACTGCATCCGCCGCTCCCGCATGGTTATGCGCGCCGGGTGCGACCTGCGCCGCCCCTGGCCTGTTCCGTCCCGTGCCGGTCCTGCCGGCCATCTGCACTGCCGGGCGCCGGCGCGCAAGCCCCGCCGGCATCAGCCCGCCTCGGCCAGGCGCGCGACATAGCGCGCCAGCGTATCGATCTCGAGGTTGACGCGGTCGCCTTCCCTGGCCTCGCCCCAGGTGGTGACGGCCTGGGTATGCGGGATCAGGTTCACCCCGAACAGATCGCCCGCGACCTCGTTCACCGTCAGCGAGGTGCCGTTCAGCGCCACCGACCCTTTCGGCGCGATGAACCGCGCCAGCGCCGCGGGGGCGCGAAAGGTGACGCGGGTGCTGTCGCCCTGGGGCTGCAGGGTCTCGATCAGCGCCGTGCCGTCGACATGGCCCGAGACGATATGCCCGCCCAGCTCGTCACCCACGCGCAGCGCGCGCTCGAGGTTCAGCCGCCGTCCGGCCGCCCAGCCATTGGCGCCGATATTGGTCTTCGAGACGGTCTCGGCCGAGACATCGACATCGAACCAGTCCGCGCCCTTGTCCACCACCGTCAGGCAGATGCCGTCGCAGGCGATCGAGGCGCCCAGCTCGACCCCCGCCATGTCATAGTCGCAGCCGATCCGCGCCCGCAGGTCGCCACGCATCTCGATGCGCAAGATCGTGCCGATATCGGTGATGATCCCCGTAAACATTGCCGCCCCCAGACATTTCCGCCGTGCGAGACTTAGAGCCTGGCGCCGGTTTCTTCAAGCAAGGCGGCGGATCGGTCAGGATTGCGTTAAGCAAAAGCCGGGAAAGGGCGTGACAGCGGCAGGAAATGATGCGATTCCGGCATGGCACCTGAATGTCAGATGCCTGAATGTCAGATGAACGACAGACGACCCGCGATGATCGGACTGCGCCCCATTCCCGCCCCGGCCGGCCATGACCCGCGCCAGACCCCGCCCATCCCCGGCGGCGTCACGCTGAACGCCGTCGCCACGACCGCGGCGCTTCCTGCCGCCCGGCGGGTGTTTTTGCTCTTGCAGGGGCCGCACGGGCCGTTCTTCGACCGCGTCGGCGCGCTGCTGCGCGACGCGGGCGCGCAGGTCTGGCGCGTCGGCTTCAACGCCGGCGACGAATTCTTCTGGTCCGACCGCGCCCGCCTCATCCGCCACAGCGCCGCGCCCGAGGACTGGCCCGCGCATCTGGCGCGCATCATCGCAGAAAAGGACGTGACCGACATCGTGCTTTACGGCGATGTCCGCCCGGTCCATGCCGCGGCCCAGGCGGCGGCGCAGCAGCACGGCCTGGTGCTGCATGTGTTCGAGGAAGGCTATTTGCGCCCGTTCTGGATCACCTATGAACGCGGCGGCTCGAACGGCAATTCGGCGCTGATGCGCATTCCCCTGCGCGACATGCGCAACGCCCTGCGCCAGCGCCCGGGCGAGATCCGGCGCCCGCCGGCGCGCTGGGGCGACATGCGCCAGCACAAGTTCTACGGCGCGCTCTATCACTTCTTCGTGCTGGCGGCGAACCGGCGCTATCCGGGCTACCGCACCCACCGCCAGATCGGCGTGTTCGATGAATTCGTGCTGAACCTGCGCCGGCTGCTGCGCACGCCCTTCGACGCGGTCGCGCGCATGCGCGAGACCCGGGCGGTGCGCCGCGGCGGCTTTCCCTATGTGCTGGTGCTGATGCAGCTCGAGCACGATTCGAACTTCGTCGCGCATTCGCCCTATGCGCGGATGTCGGATTTCACCGACGAGGTGCTGGCCGGTTTTGCGCAATCGGCGCCGCGCCATCACCGCATCGTCTTCAAGGCCCACCCGCTTGAGGATGGCCGCGGCGGCATCCATGCGGCGATCCTGTCCCAGGCCCGGGAACTGGGCATCGAGGAGCGGGTGCATTTCGTGCGCGGCGGCAAGCTGGCGCGGCTCTTGGCGCAGGCGCGCGCGGCGGTGACGGTGAACTCGACCTCGGCGCAGCAGGCGCTGTGGCGCGGCCTGCCGGTCAAGGCCATGGGCCGGGCGGTGTTTTGCAAGCCCGGCCTCGTCTCGGAACAAAACCTGGGCGAATTCCTCGCCGATCCGCAGCCGCCGCAGGCCGCCTCCTATCGCCGCTACCGCGATTTCCTGCTGGAAAGCAGCCAGGTGCCGGGCGGGTTCTATGCCGCGCATTCGCGCGCGCATGCGCTGCGCATCGTCGTGGACATGATGCTGGCGCCCGAGGACCCCTATCAGGCGCTGTTTGCCGGGCGTGGCACCTTCCGGCAACAGATGGCCCCCGCAGAGGAATGAACCGCCGAAACCATGGAAAACCCGGACAGGCTGGGCTAACCTGCCGCCATCACGGTCGACGATCCGGGAATCGCACGAGTGGACAGGAGTAATAGTTTGATCCAGCAGATTTATTCGCCCGTTCAACCCGGGGTGGCAAGTCCCCGTCCGCGCATGACGCGGGCGGCGCGGGCGGCCATTTTGGGTGTGGCACTCGTGGTTTCGGCCTGCGGCTTGCCGCGCTCGGGCCCGACCAAGGGGCAGATCGCCGCGGGTTCGGTTGAAAAGGGTGGCAGTTCGCATATCGTGCATGTCGACGACCGGGTGAACCGCGCGGCGAATTTCTCGCCCGCCTACGGTTTCTCGGCGGATTTCCGCGCCGCCGGCCAGGTCGGCGCCGACGAGGTCCGGCCGGGCGATGTCCTTGGCCTGTCGATCTGGGAGAACGTCGATGACGGGCTGCTGGCCTCGCTCGGGCAAAGCTCGACCCAGCTCACCCAGTTGCAGGTGGACAGCCAAGGCTATATCTTCGTGCCCTATGCCGGGCGCATCAAGGCGGCGGGCAACAGTCCCGACGAGCTGCGCCGCATCATCACCCAGAAGCTTGAAACCCAGACCCCCGATCCGCAGGTCATGGTGACGCGGGTGGCCGGCGACGGCGCCACGGTCTCGGTGCTCGGCAAGGTCGGCGCCCAGGGCGTCTTCCCGATCGAGCGTCCGACGCGCACGCTTTCGGCCATGCTCTCCAAGGCCGGCGGCGTCGCCATCGAACCCGAGGTGGCGGTGGTCACGGTCAAGCGCGGCAATTCCTCGGGCAAGGTCTGGCTGCGCGATCTCTATTCGAACGCCCGCAACGACATCGCGCTGCGCCCCGGCGACGTGATCCTGGTCGAGGAGGACCAGCGCAGCTTCACCGCCCTCGGCGCGCTGGGCGGCCAGACCAAGGTGCCGCTGGGCAACGAGCAGATCGACGCCATCGAGGCGGTGGCCATGGTGGGCGGGCTTTCGACGACCCTGGCCGACCCCAAGGGCGTGTTCATCCTGCGCGACGAACCCCAAGAGGTCGCCCGCGGCGTGCTGGGCCGCAACGACATCTACGGCAACCAGCGCGTCGCCTATGTGCTGGACCTGACCAAGCCCGATGGGCTGTTCCTGGCCCGCGATTTCGTGATCCGCGACGAGGACACCGTCTATGTCACCGAGGCGCCCTTCGTGCAGTGGCAAAAGACACTCAACGCGATCCTGTCGCCGGTCACCCAAATCGGAGCCGCCGACAGCGCCTTCCGCTAGTTGGGCATGACGGCCAAGAATGCCAGTGCCGCCGGGGACGATCCCCGGCGGCTTTTCGTTTGCAACGCCGGCTTTTTCACCGCGCCGCGCCTGCGCCGCATCCTGACGCTGGCGGGGTGGTCGCCGCGCGTCGGCCTGCCCGGCGCCGGGGACTGGGTCGGCGTCTGGGGCGACAGCCCGACCGCCTGGCGCGGCAGGGCGCTGGCCGCCCGGTGCGGCGCCAGCCTGCTGCATGTCGAGGACACCTTCCTGCGCTCGGTCCTGCCCGGCCGCGGCAGGGGCAGGGTCGCGCGGCGCGGCCCGATCGGCCTGCTGATCGACCCGGTCGGGCTGCATTTCGACCCCGCGGCCCCCTCGCTGATCGAGAGGCTGGTGCTGGACGGCCAGGGCGCCGACATGCAGGGCGCCGCGCGCGAGGGCATGGCGCGGCTCATCGCCGCCGGGCTGTCGAAATACAACGCCCATCTGCCCGGCACGCCGCTGCCGCCCCCGGGCCATGTGCTGGTGATCGACCAGACGCGGGGCGACGCCTCGCTGCTGGGCGCCGGACGGGCCGAGTTCCTGCAGATGCTGGCGGCGGCGCGCGCCGAGAACCCCGGCCTGCCGCTGGTGATCCGCGCACATCCCGAGACCAGCGCCGGGTTGCGCCACGGCCATTTCACCCGCGCGGACCTCCTGCCGGGCGAGGTCTTCTGCGACCAGCCGGTGCCGCCCTGGGCGCTGCTGGCGGCGGCCGGGCGCGTCTATGCCATGTCCTCGCAACTGGGCTATGAGGCGATGCTGGCCGGCCACCGCCCGCGCGTCTTTGGCCGCCCCTTCTATGCTGGCTGGGGGCTTTCTGACGACCGGCACGGCTTTGCCCGCCGCCGCCCCGCGCCGATCGAGGCGCTGTTCGCCGCCAGCCATCTGCGCGCCCCGGTCTGGTACGACCCCTGCCGCGACTGCCTGACCGATTTCGAGGGGGCGCTGCGCCAGATCGAGGCCGAGGCCCGCGCCTGGCGCCAGGACCGCGCCGGGCATCTGGCCCTGGGCATCCGGCTGTGGAAACGCACCACCCTGTCGCGGTTCTTTGGCAGCGGGTCCGGCATGCGCTTTGCCGACCGGCCCTCGCCGCGGGTGACCATGGCCTGGGCCAACCGCTGCGACGCCCCGCCCGGCGCCCTGCGTATCGAGGACGGCTTCCTGCGCTCACGCGGGCTGGGGGCGGCGCTGGTGCCGCCGCTGTCGCTGGTCGCCGACGATCTTGGCATCTATTACGACCCCGGCCGGGAAAGCCGGTTCGAGCGGCTGATGGCGCAGCCGCTGCCCCCCGGCGGCCGGGCGCGCGCCCTGGATATGGCGCGGGCGCTGGTGACGCAGGGGGTGACGAAATACAATCTTGCCGGGCCGCCGCCGCCGCTGCCGGCCGGGCACCGCATCCTCGTGCCCGGCCAGGTCGAGGACGACGCCTCGGTGCTGCTGGGCGCCGGGGCCGAGCGCAGCAACCGCGCGCTGCTGGCCCGCGTGCGGGCCGAAAACCCCGGGGCGGTGCTGATCTACAAGCCCCATCCCGATGTCGAGGCCGGGCTGCGCCCCGGCCGGATCCCCGAAGCCGAGCTGGCGCTGCTGGCCGATGTCACCGCGCGCGGCTCCGGCGCGGCGCAACTGCTGGCCGGGATCGACGAGATCTGGACCATCACCTCGACCATGGGTTTCGAGGGCCTGCTGCGCGGCATCCCGGTGACCACGCTTGGCGCGCCCTTCTATGCCGGCTGGGGTCTGACGCGCGATCTGGGCCCCGTTCCCGCGCGGCGGCGAACGCAGGCCGATCTGGCGATGCTGGTCCATGCTGCGCTGATCGCCTATCCGCGCTATTTCGACCCGGTCACGCGCCTGCCCTGCCCGCCCGAGGTGGCGCTGCAACGGCTGGCGGATCCGCAATTCTCCGGCGGCGCCGGGCCGGCGATCCGGCTGCTGGCCAAGGCGCAGGGGCTGCTCAGCACCCATGCCTGGCTGTGGCGTCCCCGCGGCTGAGCCGGCACCTCAGGTCCCGGGCGCGGGATCGCGCAGCCAGCGGTGCATCAGGTCATTGCCGATGCGCCGGGTCTCGACCAGCCGAAAGCCCGGCGCGTCGCCAAGATGCCGCAGGCCCAGCGGGCCGATGCCGGCCAGGCCCTCGGCGCCCAGCACGATCCCGGCGGTAAAGCCCACAAGCTGATCGACCAGGCCGGCGCGCAGCAGGCTGGCGGCCAGCAGACCGCCGCCCTCGCACAGCACGCGGGTCAACCCGCGCTGGCCCAACTCGCGCATGATCGCCTCGGGCGGGCCGGAAAGCTGCCACAGCGGGCCATAAGCCGGACCCTCGGGCGGCAGTTCGGGAAGATCGCCCGCCGACAGCACGATGCGCACCGGCTGGCGCACCGCACCAAAGCCGCGCACGTTCAGCGCCGGGCGATCGGCGCGCGCGGTGCCGCCGCCGACCATGACCGCATCATGGCCAAGGCGCAGCGCATGCACATGCCGGCGCGCCGCCTCGCCGGTGATCCACTGGCTTTCGCCGGAACCGGTGGCGATGCGCCCGTCGAAGCTGCTGGCCAGCTTCAGCGTCAGCATCGGCCGGCCCAGCGCCTGCCGGGTCAGGAAGCCGCGCTGCAAGTCGCGCGCCTCGTCGGCGCAGACCCCCTCGCGCAGGGCGACGCCGGCGGCGCGCAGCAGCGCATGGCCGCGCCCGGCCACGCGCGGGTCGGGATCGGTCAGGGCGCTGACCACGCGGCTGACGCCGGCCTGCAGCAGCGCCTCGGCACAGGGCGGGGTGCGGCCGTGATGCGCGCAGGGCTCGAGCGTGACATAGGCGGTGGCGCCGCGCGCTGCATCGCCCGCCTGCGCCAGGGCCATGGTTTCGGCATGCGGGCGCCCGCCGGACTGGGTCCAGCCGCGCCCGACCACCCGCCCGTCGCGCGCCAGCACGCAGCCGACGGCGGGATTGGGCCAGCAATTGCCCAGACCGCGCCGCGCCAGCGCCAGCGCATGGCGCATCTGGGCCTCGTCGCTCATTCTCCGGCGGCGCCGGGGCGCAGCTCGGCCACGAAGCGGTCGAAATCGTCCGCCGCCTGGAAGTTCTTGTAGACGCTGGCGAAGCGCACATAGGACACGGTGTCGATACGCGCCAGGGTCTCCATGACGATCTCGCCGATGACCTTCGAGGGGATGTCGGTGTCGCCCATGCTTTCCAGCCGCCGCACGATGCCCGAGATCATCTGGTCGATGCGCTCGGGCTCGATCGGGCGCTTCTGCATGGCGATGCGGATCGAGCGTTCCAGCTTGGCGCGGTCGAAATCCTCGCGCCGGCCGCTGGATTTCACCACCACCAGATCGCGCAACTGCACGCGTTCATAGGTGGTGAAGCGGCCGCCGCAGGCCGGACAGAAGCGGCGGCGACGGATCGCCACGTTATCCTCGGCCGGACGCGAGTCCTTGACCTGGGTATCGACATTTCCGCAGAACGGGCAGCGCATCCCTAGTTCCCCTGAAGCCTTGGACCGCAGTCACTATAGGAAACCCCGGACAGCTTGGGTAGCCCGTTGCTGCAGCCACAAGATCGGCGTGGCGCCTGCGGTGCACAGGTGACGCAGCGGCACCCGGGGCGCCGCCTCGCAGCGGCGGATTCGCGGCGCTGCGCCCTCGACAGGGGCGCGGACCCATGCAACATTTCCCGCAGTCGGCTGCCAGCAGAAGGCCGATCCACGCGGAGGAAGACATGAACGATTCCAACCAGCTTGACCGGCGCAGGTTCCTGACCCGCGCCACGATCGGCGGCGCCACCGCCGCCGCCGGCGCGGCCCTTGCCGCACCCGCCATTGCCCAGGACATGCCCGATGTGAAATGGCGCCTGACCTCGGCCTTTCCGAAATCGCTCGACACCATCTATCGCGGCGCCGAGGTGATGGCCGACTATGTGTCCGCGGCGACCGGCGGCAAGTTCCAGATCCAGGTCTTTGCCGGCGGCGAGATCGTGCCCGGCCTGCAGGCCCAGGACGCGGTGACCGATGGCACGGTCGAGGTCGCCCATACCGTGGGCTATTACAGCTGGGGCAAGGATCCGACCTTTGCGCTGGGCTCGGCCGTGCCCTTCGCGCTGTCGGCGCGGGCGATGAACGCCTGGACCTATCACGGCGGGGGCTTTGACCTCTATAACGAATTCCTGGCCAAATACAACATCTACGGCCTGCCCGGCGGCAATACCGGCGCGCAGATGGGCGGCTGGTTCCGCAAGGAGGTCAATTCGGTCGCGGACCTCAAAGGGCTGAAGATCCGCGTCGGCGGCTTTGCCGGCAAGGTGCTGGAGCGCCTGGGCGCGGTGCCGCAGCAGATCGCCGGCGGCGATGTCTATCCGGCGCTGGAAAAGGGCACGATCGACGCCGCCGAATGGGTCGGCCCGCATGACGACCTGAAGCTGGGCTTCTACAAGGTCGCGCCCTATTACTATTACCCCGGCTGGTGGGAAGGCGGGCCAATGGTGCATTTCTTCTTCAACAAGGAGAAATTCGAGGGCCTGCCCGAGAATTACAAGGCGCTCCTTCGCGCCGCTGCGCGCGCCACAGATGCCGACATGCTGCAGCGCTATGACCACCTGAACCCGATCGCGCTGAAGGAACTGGTCGGGGTGGGCGCGCAGCTGCGTCCCTTCAGCGCCGAGATCCTCGACGCCTGTTTCAAGGCCTCGAACGAGGTCTATGCCGAGATCGAGAAGGACAACGCCGGCTTCAAGAAGATCTGGGATTCGATCAAGGTGGCCCGCAACGACTGGTATCTTTACAACCAGACCGCCGAATATACCTTCGACACCTTCATGATGATCCAGCAGCGCAACGGCACGCTCTGAGCGCCGCGCCAGCAAGACCGGGCCGCCGCAATCGCTTGCGGCGGCCCTTTTCCATTCCCTTGCCGTCAGTCCCCGGGCTTTGCCGGGGCGGCAAGACTTGGCGGCGGGCCGGCCAGCGGGTCAAGCCCGCCCGAGGGCGCCGGGGCCGGGGTCGGCGCCGGCGTTCCGAAATTCGGCACCCCGCCCAGCCCGCCGGGCGCGGGAATGCCGCCAGGCGCCGCCGGCTGGCCGAATGGCGCCGGTGCACCACCCAGACCGCCATCCAGCCCGCCAAGTCCGCCGACCGCCGGGATCTCGACCTGGATATTCGAGGTGTCGACCGGGGCGCCCTTGTAATGCATGACCAGGCCCGGGAACAGCATGACCACGCCGACCATGACCATCTGGATGACCACGAAGGGCACCGCCCCCCAATAGATCTGGCCCGTGGTCACCGGCTGCATCATCTTGCCCGTCACCTTGTCGGCATAGGGCACCTTGGGCGCCACCGAACGCAGGAAGAACAGCGAAAATCCAAAGGGCGGATGCATGAAGCTGGTCTGCATGTTCACCCCCAGCAGCACGCCGAACCAGATCAGGTCGATTCCCATGGCCTCGGCCGCGGGCGCCAGCAGCGGCACGATGATGAAGGCCAGTTCGAAGAAGTCGAGAAAGAAGGCCAACAGGAACACCAGCAGCGACACCGCCAGCAGGAAGCCGTATTCGCCCCCCGGCAGCGAGGTCAGCAGATGCTCGACCCAGACATGGCCGTTCACGCCGTAGAAGGTCAGCGAGAACACCCGCGCCCCGATCAGGATGAACATGACGAAGGCCGAAAGCCGCGTCGTCGCCAAGAGCGCCTGGCGGATCACGTCATAGTTCAGCCGCCCCTTGACCCCGGCCAGCAGCAGAGCGCCGACCGCACCCATGGCGCCGCCCTCGGTGGGGGTGGCGATGCCCAGGAATATCGTGCCCAGCACCAGAAAGATCAGCGCCAGAGGCGGGATCAGCACGATGATCACCTGCTGCGCCAGCCGCGACATCAGGTTGACGCGCAGCCCCTTGTCCAGCAGCGCAAGCACATAGATCACCACGATGGCCAGCGCCGGCGCCAGGATGTCGGCGTCCTTGCCATGCGTCGGATGCAGCCAGCCAAACGCCAGCCAGGTCATCGCCCCGGTCAGCGCCAGCGCCAGCAAGAGCGAGGTCACGCCCGAGCCCAGGGTGCGCGCCTCCTTGGGCAGCGCCGGGAGGGCGTTCGGCCGCAGGATCGACATGACAAAGACATAGGCCATGTAGATGCCGGTCAGCACCAGACCCGGGATCAGCGCGCCCTTGTACATGTCGCCGACCGAGCGGCCCAGCTGGTCGGCCAGCACGATCAGCACCAGCGAGGGCGGGATGATCTGCGCCAGCGTTCCCGAGGCGGCGATGGTGCCCGCGGCAATGCGCCGGTCATAGCCGTAACGCAGCATGATCGGCAGCGAGATCAGCCCCATGGCGATGACCGAGGCCGCGACCACCCCGGTCGTCGCCGCCAAGAGCGCGCCGACGATGATCACCGCATAGGCCAGGCCGCCGCGGATCGGGCCGAACAGCTGACCCACGGTGTCCAGCAGGTCCTCGGCCATGCCCGATTTCTCAAGCACGATGCCCATGAAGGTGAAGAAGGGCACCGCCAGCAGGGTCTCGTTCGCCAGCACCCCCCAGAAGCGTTCCGGCATCGCGTTCAGCAGCGGCCAGCTGAGGTTGATCGAGCCACCCGAGAGCGGTGCCAGTTCGACCCCGATGACAAAGAACATCAGCCCGTTCGCGGCCAGCGCGAAAGCGACCGGATAGCCGTAAAGCAGGAAGACGACCAGCGAGGCGAACATGATCGGTGCCATGTTCAGCGCGATGAATTCCATCATTTGCGCGCGTCCCCGTCCTTCGCATCCCCGTCCTTTGCGTCATCATCCTGCAGCGCGCGCATCTCGCGCATCATGGTGTCGCCCTCAAGCGCCGCGGCCTCGTGCTGCGAGACGAAGGGGTTGGGGTCCTCGATCAGGCCGCGCATGACCGCGATCTTCTTGATGATCTCGGAAATGCCCTGAAAGAACAGCAGCACAAAGCCGGTCAGCAACAACAGCTTGGCCGGCCACAGCGCCAACCCGCCGGAATTGGTCGAGACCTCGCCGCTGCGGATCGAATCCAGCGCCCAGGGGAACAGGAACCACAGCATCACCGTGACAAAGGGCATCAGAAAGAACAGATGCCCGATCAGGTCGATCCAGTGCTGGCCGCGCCGGCTCCACATGCCGTAGATGATGTCGATGCGGATATGTTCGTTTTCCTTCAGCGTATAGGCGGCGGCGCCCAGGAATGCGGCACCGTAGAGATACCATTGCAACTCCAGCCAGGCGTTGGACGACACGCTCAGCACCTTGCGCACCACGGCATTGCCGGCGCTGATCAGCACCGCGGCCAGGATCAGCCAGCTGGCGCTGCGCCCGATGAATGTGTTCATGCGATCAATGCCGCGCGAAAGCCCCAGCAGGGCAAGCATGAGACGACCCTCCCCCGTTTCGTCCGCCCGTTGCGCCGGGCGTCTGGCCGTTGGTGCCGGCCCCTGTGTTCAGGCGTCCGCTATGAACGAAGCGCCCGGCGCGTTCAAGAAAAACCCGGGCCCTGTGCCGTAACGGCCTGAATCAGAACCAGCAACGCCAGGTGGCCTGCCGCCTCTCCGACCTGCTGCAGCGCGCCCAGCACGTCGCCGGTCTGCCCGCCCAGAGCCCGCCCGGCCCGGCGCGCCAGCCAGGCCTGTGCCGCCGCGACCGCGGCAATCAGCCCCATCCAGCCCGGCAGGCCCAGCCAGCACGAGGGCAAGAGCAGCGCCGCCGCCCCGAAGCACAGCGCCACCGCCAGCGCGCCGCCGCCGGGGCGCCCGGCCGCCCGGCCCAGCCCGTCGGCGCGCGCCGGCCGCATGACCGCCAGCGCCACGACCACCCCCGCGCGCGAGGCCATGGCCATGCCGACCAGCGCCGCCTGCGCCAGCAGCGCATCCCGCGCCATCAGCGCCGCCACCGCCATGACCCGCAGCCCGGTCACCATGATCAGCGCCAGCACGCCGTAGCTGCCGATGCGGGAATCGCGCATGATCTCAAGACGCCGCTCGGGGGTGCGGGCACCGGCGGCATCGGCCAGATCGGCCAGCCCGTCCTCGTGCAGCGCCCCGGTGGTCCAGATCATCGCGCCCACGGCCAACAGCGCGGCCAGTCCCGGCGGCAGATGCAGCACTGCCGCCAGCGCCAGCACCAGCGCCGCCAGCAGCCCCACCGCCAGCCCGGCCAGCGGGAATGCCCAGGCCGCCTGCGCCAGCACCGGCGCCGGCGTGCCGATCAGCCGCCCCGCGGGCAGCCGCGTCAGCCAGACCAGCGCCGTGGCGGCCTCGGCCAGGCGCCTAGCCAATCCCCGCCTCGGCGAAGGTCGCCATGCCGTTGTGGCATTCCAGCGCCGCGCGCAGGATCAGCAGCGCCACCGCCGCGCCCGAGCCCTCGCCCAGGCGCATGTCCAGCGTCACCACCGGCGTCTTGCCGAGGCAGGCGATCAGGCGGCGATGCCCCGGCTCGGCGCTTTCATGGCCGATCAGGCAATGGTCCAGCGCCTGGCGGTCGTTGACCAGCAGCACGCCCGCCGCGGCCGAGCAGATGAACCCGTCGAGGATGACCGGGATGCCCAGTTCGCGCGCCCGGATCACCGCGCCGCAGATCGCCGCCTGCTCGCGCCCGCCAAAGCTGCCCAGGATCGAGGCGGCGGTGGCCGCGCCCTTGTGCCGGGCAAGGCCCTGATCGACGGCGCGCAGCTTGTTGGCCATCACCTGCCCGTCGGCGCCGGTGCCGGGGCCGACCCAATCCGCGGCGGTGCCGCCGAAGGTCGCCGCCGCCAGCGCCGCGGCAACGGTCGAGTTGCCGATGCCCATCTCGCCCAGCAAGATCACATCCGCCTGCGGGTCCACCGCGTCCTTGCCGGTCTGGATCGAGGCGATCAGATCCGCCGTCTCAAGCGCCATGCCGCGGGTGAAATCGCCGGTCGGGCGCGCCAGATCCAGCGCGATCACCTGCAGATCGGCCCCGGCCAGGCGGCAAAGCTGGTTGATCGCCGCGCCGCCATGGTGAAAATTCTCGACCATCTGCGCCGTCACCTCGACCGGGAAGGGGTTCACCCCCTGCGCGGTCACGCCGTGATTGCCGGCAAAGACCAAGGCCTGGGCGCGGGCGATCTGCGGCCGCTCGCGGCCCTGCCAGCCGGCCATGAAGATCGCCAGTTCCTCGAGCCGGCCCAGCGACCCCGGCGGCTTGGTCAGTTCGGCCTGACGGGCGCGGGCGGCGGCGGCGGCGGATTCGTCATAAGCTTTCACGGCACTCTCTTTCCGGTTTCAGGCGCAGGGGCAGGCCGCTGACGGCCATCCAGACCTCATGGGCAAGGGCGGCGACGGTCTGGTTCATCCAGCCATGCTCATCGCGGAAGCGGCGCGCAAGTGCATTTTCAGGCACGATGCCCAGACCCAGTTCATTCGTGACCAGAACCACCGGCGATCGCTGCGCCCGCAGCGCCGCGTCCAGCGCCTGCAGCCGCGGCCCGGGATCGCCCGCCATCATCGCATTCGACAGCCACAGCGTCAGGCAGTCGACCAGCCGCACCCCCTGCCCGTCGCTGCGCGCCAATGCGCCGGCCAGGTCCAGCGGTTCCTCGATCGTCTGCCAGCCCGCGCCGCGGCGGGCGCGGTGGCCGGCGATTCGCTGCGTCATCTCGTCGTCGCGCGCCTCGGCGGTGGCCAGGTAAAGCCGCGGGCCGGCAAAGCGCGCCGCAAGGCGCTCCGCCAGCGCCGACTTGCCCGAGCGGGCGCCGCCGGTGACCAGGATGATGCGGGATGCAAGGCTCATGCCTGCGGTTCTGGCACATGACCTGCGGTTGTGAAAGCGGCAAATGCCCCCTTGCCGGATGCGGGGTTTGCGGTCAGCCTCCGGCAATCCACATGCCCGCGGAAGGCATGGCCCAGACCAGAGAGGTGCCCCGATGACCCGTTTCCTGCTGACCACCGCGCTTGCCGCGGCGATCGCCCTGCCCGCCATGGCCGTCCAGCCCGCCGAGGGCGAGAAGCTGGCGGAAAAACAGAACTATACCTTCTGGCTGCTCGACGCGATCAAGACCGTCGATCCGCAGAAGAACACCGATGTCGAGGGTTCGGACATCATCCGCCAGCTTTTTGAGGGGCTGTTGAACGAGGACGCCAAGGGCGCGCCGATTCCCGGCGTCGCCACGGGATTCGATGTTTCGGACGACAAGCTGACCTATACGTTCCATCTGCGCCCCGAGGCGAAATGGTCGAATGGCGATCCGGTCACTGCAGGCGATTTCGTCTATGCCTGGCGCCGCCTGGCCGATCCGGCCACCGCCTCGGAATACGCCTGGTACATGGAGCTGATGAACGTCGAGAACGCCCCCGCCGTGGTCAAGGGCGAGAAGAAGCCCGAGGAACTGGGCGTCAAGGCGCTGGACGACCACACGCTTGAGGTCCGCCTGACCACCCCCACGCCCTATTTCCCCAAGATGGTCACGCATGGCTCGACCTTCCCGGTGAACCCCAAGGTCGTCGCGGCCGAGGGCGACAACTGGACCCAGCCCGGCAAGCTGGTCGGCAACGGCGCCTTCGTGCTGACCGGCCACGACCTGGGCGTGCAGATCAGCATGGAGAAGAACCCCGCCTACTGGGACGCGGCCAATGTCGTGATGCAGCAGATCAAGGGGCTGACGGTCAATGACAACAATATCGCCCTGACCCGCTATCAGGCGGGCGAACTGGACCGCGTGCAGATCCCGGCCGGCCAGTATCCGCGCCTCAAGCAGGAATTTCCCGACCAGGCGGTGTCGATTCCCTATGCCTGCACCTATGCCTATCTGATGAACGTCGGCGAAAAGGGGCCGCAGGCGCTGAAGGATCCGCGGGTGCGCAAGGCGCTGTCCTATGCCATGCAGCGCGACATCGTGGTGGACCAGATCCTGCAAGGCGGGCAGAAGCCGGCCTATAACTGGACGCATTGGGCCATCGAGGGCTTCAAGATGCCCGAGATCGACTATGCCGGCTGGACCCAGGCCGAGCGCATGGAAAAGGCCAGGGCGCTGCTGGCCGAGGCCGGCTATGGCCCGGACAACCCGCTGAAGCTGACGCTGCAATACAACACCGACGAGAACCACAAGAAGATCGCCGTCGCCGCGCAGCAGTTCTACAAGCAACTGGGCGTCGAGATCACGCTCAACAATGTCGAATGGAAGGTGCACACCGACCGCATGCAGGCCGGCGATTTCGAACTGGCGCGCTATGCCTGGTGCGCCGACTACAACGAGGCCTCGACCTTTCTCGATTACTTCCGCACCACGGGGATGAACTACGGCAAATATTCCAGCCCCGAGTTCGACAAGCTGATGGACGCCTCGAAGGTCTCGGCCGATCCGAACGTGGAATACAGCGCCGCCGAAAAGATCCTGGCTGAGGACATGCCGCTGGTGCCGGTCTATCAATATGCCAAGGTCGACATGATCCGCGACGACATCAAGGGCCTGCCAACGGAAAACGTGATGAACGACTGGCTGGCCAAGGACATCTACCGCATCCAGAAATGACCGCCGGGGGGCGGCCCTGCCGGGTCGCCCCCCAGCCCGGCCCGAGTTCCCGCCATGATCGCCTTCATTCTGCGCCGCCTTGCCGTCGCCATTCCGACGCTGCTCTTGCTGATCGTCGTCTCGTTTCTTCTGATGCATGCCGCCCCCGGCGGACCCTTTACCCAGGAACGCGCCCTGCCGCCGCAGGTGCTGGCCAACCTGAACGCGAAATACGGCCTCGACCTGCCGCTGTGGCAGCAGATCGCCCGCTATGTCTGGGGGATCGTGGCGCATTTCGATTTCGGCCCCAGTTTCGTCTATCCCGACCGCACGGTGAACCAGATCATCGCCGCCGGTTTTCCGGTGACGCTGACCTATGGCGGCATCGCCTTTGTCATCGCGGTTGCGGTGGGCGTATCCCTGGGCGTCGCCGCGGCGATCCGGCACAACACCGGGATCGACTATCTGGCCATCGGCGTCTCGATCGGGGCGCAGGTGCTGCCGAATTTCGTCATGGCGCCGATCCTGGTGCTGATTTTCACCCTGTGGCTGGGCTGGCTGCCGGGCGGAGGCTGGGGCGGGCCGATCTACTGGATCATGCCGGTGGTGGCGCTCTCGACGCATTTCATGGCCTCGATCGCGCGCATCACCCGGTCCTCGATGCTGGAGGTGCTGGGCTCGAACCATATCCGCACCGCCCGTGCCAAGGGCCTGCCGGAACGCGCGGTGATCCTGCGCCATGCGCTGAAACCCGCGATGCTGCCGGTAATCAGCTATCTGGGCCCGGCTTTTGTCACCATGATCACCGGCTCGGTGGTGGTGGACATGTATTTCTCGACCGGCGGCATCGGCCGCAGTTTCGTCGATTCGGCGCTGAACCGCGACTATGCGGTGATGATGGGCATCACCATTCTGGTCGGCGCGCTGACCATCCTGTTCAACCTTGTCGTCGATGTGCTTTACGCATGGATCGACCCCAAGATCAGGTATTGACCGATGATCGACAGTCAACAGATGCAGTCGCTGGCCGCGCGCCTCGCCGCCCCCGAGGTCAGGGGCCGCAGCCCCTGGGCCGACGCCCGCCGCCGCTTTCGCCGCAACAAGGCCGCCATGGTCGGGCTGGTGGTCCTGGTGCTGGTCGGGCTGTTTGCCATCTTCGGCAACCAGATCGCCGTCTGGTCGAACGAGGAGATGGATTTTTCCGTCATGGGACAGGCGGCGCAGCTGGGCGCGCCCAACTGGGCGAACGGGCATTATTTCGGCACCGACGATCTGGGGCGCGACCTGTTTTCGCGCACCGTGCAGGGCACGCAGGTCAGCCTTGCCGTCGGGCTGATCGGCGCCGCCATCGCCGTCATCGTGGGCACGCTTTACGGCGCCACCTCGGGCTATGTCGGCGGGCGCACGGACGCGCTGATGATGCGCGCCGTGGATATCCTGATGTCCATTCCCTACATGTTCGTGCTGATCCTTCTGCTGGTCATGTTCGGGCGATCCATGTCGATGCTGTTTCTGGGCATCGGGCTGATTTCCTGGCTGGACATGTCGCGCATCGTGCGCGGCCAGACGCTAAGCCTGAAACATCGCGAATTCATCGAGGCCGCGCGCGCGACCGGCGTTCCGGCCTGGCGCATCGTGCTGCGCCATATCGTGCCGAACCTGCTGGGCGTGGTCGCCGTCTATGCCACGCTTCTGGTGCCGCTGATGATCCTGTCGGAAAGCTTCATCAGTTTCCTGGGCCTTGGCGTGCAGGAGCCGCTGACCTCATGGGGGGCGCTGATCTCCGAGGGCGCGGGCACGATGAACTATGGCACCTTGTGGCAGCTGGCCTTTCCGCTGTTCTTCTTCTGCATCACGCTGTTTGCCTTCTTCTTTGTCGGAGACGGCCTGCGCGATGCCCTTGACCCCAAGGACCGCTGACATGGCCCTGCTTTCCATCCGCGACCTGAACGTGCGCTTTGCCACCACCGACGGCGAGGTGGCGGCGGTGAACGGCATCAGCCTTGATCTCGACCGCGGCGAGACCCTGGGCATCGTCGGGGAATCCGGCTCGGGCAAGTCGCAGCTGGCCTTTGCGATCATGGGGCTGCTGGCCAGGAACGGCCGCGCCACGGGCTCGGTCCGCTTCGAGGACACCGAGATCCTGAATGCGCCGCCGGCGGTGCTGAACCGCATCCGCGCCCGGCGCATCTCCATGGTGTTTCAGGACCCGATGACCAGCCTGAACCCCTATATGCGCGTCTCGGACCAGATGGCAGAGGTCCTGATGCTGCACAAGGACATGGGCAAATCTGATGCCGTGACCGAGGCGGCGCGCATGCTGGACGCGGTGAAGATCCCCGACGCGCGCGGCCGCATCCGGCTTTACCCGCACGAATTTTCCGGCGGCATGCGCCAGCGGGTGATGATCGCCATGGCGCTGCTCTGCCGCCCGGCACTGCTGATCGCCGATGAGCCGACGACGGCGCTGGACGTGACCGTGCAGGCGCAGATCATGGAACTGCTGGCCGGGCTGCGCCGCGAATTCGGCATGGCGCTGGTGCTGATCACCCATGACCTTGGCGTGGTCGCCGGGTCATGCGAACGCGTCATGGTCATGTATGGCGGCCGGGTGATGGAGCGCGCGCCGGTCGATCCGATCTTTGCCGACCCGGCGCATCCCTATACAAGCGGCTTGCTGGCGGCGATCCCGCGCGTCGATCACGGCGACGATCCCCTTTCGGCGATTCCCGGCAGCCCGCCCAACATGACCAACCCGCCGCCCGGCTGCCCCTTTGCCCCGCGCTGCGCCTATGTCATGCCCGCCTGCGAGGTGATGCCGCCGCTGCTGGGCTTTGCCCCCGGGCGCGAGCGCGCCTGCCACGCCAGCCTTGACGCGCTGCGCGCCCCACCCGCACATGAGGTCGCACATGCCTGAGCCGCTGCTTTCGGTGCGCGATCTGCGCGTCAGCTTTCCCATCCCCGCCCCCGGCGCCCTGCCCTGGACGCCGCCGCGCCAGCTTCAGGCGGTGGGCGGGGTCGATTTCGACCTGATGCCGGGCGAGACCCTGGGCATCGTCGGCGAATCCGGCTCGGGCAAGTCCACCCTGGCGCGGGCGCTGATCGGGCTGGTGCCGGCCACCGGCCGTGCCATCTGGCAGGACGGCAATAATCTGGTCGGGCTTTCGCCGCGGCGGATGCTGAAATACCGCAGCCAGATCCAGATGGTGTTCCAGGACCCGCTGGCCAGCCTCAACCCGCGCATGACCGTGGGCCAGATCATCGCCGAGCCGCTGACCACGCATCACAAGGGCCTCAGCCGCGACGAGGTGAAATCCCGCGTCAAGGACATGATGGACCGCGTGGGCCTGCTTCCGAACCAGATCAACCGCTATCCGCATGAATTCTCGGGCGGGCAATGCCAGCGCATCGGCATCGCCCGGGCGCTGATCGTGGCGCCGAAACTGGTGATCTGCGACGAGCCGGTTTCGGCGCTGGACGTGTCGATCCAGGCGCAGGTGATCAACCTGCTGGCCGAGTTGCAGCGCGACCTGGGCCTGGCGCTGATCTTCATCGCTCATGACCTGTCGGTGGTGAAGCATATCAGCGACCGCGTGCTGGTGATGTATCTGGGCCGGGTGATGGAACTGGCGGCGGCAGAGGCGCTTTACGCCGGGCCGCAGCACCCCTATACCCAGGCGCTGCTCTCGGCGGTGCCGATCCCCGACCCGCAGCTGGAACGCCAGAAGCGCATCATTCCGCTGGGGGGCGAGCTGCCCTCGCCGATGAACCCGCCCTCGGGCTGCGTCTTTCGCACCCGCTGCCCGCGCGCCCAGGCGCTGTGCGCCAGCGAGGTGCCCGCGCTGACGGGCGGCGCGCATCTGACCGCCTGCCATTTCCCCGGGCCGCTGACCGCGGCGGAACTGGCGGCCTGCGCCTGAATGGAAGAAGGGCCGCCCTTTCAGGCGGCCCCCAGAAGCCGGGCCAGTTCGGCCCTGAGCTCGGCCAGTTCAAAGGGCTTGGCGATGAAACCATCCGCCCCCAGCGCCAGCCCCTTGCGCTTTTCGACCACCGAACCGCGCGCCGTCATCATCAGCACCCGCACATCGCGCAGGCCCGGATCGGCGCGCATGCCCTCGACGATCTCATAGCCCGAGATGTCGGGCAGCATGATGTCGAGCAGCACCAGGTCGGGACGCTCGCTGCGGATCCGCTCGAGCGCGCCCCTGCCGCTGGCCAGCCTGTGGTGGCTGTGGCCGGCGCGCGACAGCAGGAACTCCAGCACGGTGGCGATATTGTCCTCGTCCTCGACGATCAGGATGCGAGCCATGGGTTCAGCCCCCGCCTTGCCGGATGACGGCCCGCCCATGACAGGCGGGCCGATGCGGTCAGTGTGCCGAGGCTTCGGCCGCACCGATCCCGGTTTCCGAGCGCACCTGCTGGGCCAGATAGCCCGCGCGGTCCTTGCGCGCCCGTTCGCTGTTGTCCATCTTCGACACCAGCCAGATGCCGAGGAAGGCCAGCGGCATCGAGAACAGCGCCGGCGAGGTGAACGGGAAGGGCGAGGAACCTTCGGGATTGCCCAGCGTCGCTTCCCAGACCGAGGGCGAGAGCACCGTCAGGATCACCGAGGACGCAAGGCCCAGGAAACCGCCGACGACCGCGCCCTTGGTGGTGCAGTCCTTCCACAGCACCGACATGAACAGCACCGGGAAGTTCGCCGAAGCCGCCACCGCGAAGGCCAGCGAGACCATGAAGGCGATGTTCTGCTTTTCAAAGGCGATGCCAAGGATCACCGCAAGGATGCCCAGAGCGATGGTGGTGATGCGCGAGACGCGCAGCTCGCTGCCCGGAGGCGGGTTGCCGTTCTTGATCACCGTCGAGTAGAGGTCATGGCTGACCGCCGAGGCGCCCGAGAGCGTCAGGCCGGCAACCACCGCCAGGATGGTGGCGAAGGCCACGGCCGAGATGAAGCCGAGGAAGATGTTGCCACCCACGGCGCTGGCCAGATGCACGGCGGCCATGTTGACGCCGCCCACCAGCTTGCCTTCGGCATCGAGGAAGCTCGAGTCGGTCAGCACCAGCGTGATGGCGCCAAAGCCGATGATGAAGGTCAACAGGTAGAAATAGCCGATCCAGGTGGTCGCCCACATCACCGACTTGCGCGCTTCCTTGGCCGAAGGCACGGTGAAGAAGCGCATCAGGATATGCGGCAGACCGGCGGTGCCGAACATCAGCGCCATACCGAAGCTGATGGCCGAGATCGGATCCTTGATGAACTTGCCCGGACCCATGATCGACTGACCGGCCGCGGCAGCATCCTCGGCGCTGGCGCCGCCTGCCGTGGCGATCTCGGCCTTGACGCGGACGGCATCGGCAAACATGCGCTCGGGCGAGAAGCCGTATTTCCACATCACCATGAAGGCCATGAAGCTGGCGCCGCCCAGCAGCAGGCAGGCCTTGATGATCTGCACCCAGGTGGTGGCGGTCATGCCGCCGAACAGGACATAGACCATCATCAGGATGCCGACGATCACCACGGCGATCCAGTAGTCCAGACCGAACAGCAACTGGATCAGCGCGCCGGCGCCGACCATCTGCGCGATCAGGTAGAAGGCCACGACGACCAGCGTGCCCGAGGCGGCGAAGATGCGCACCGGGGTCTGGGCAAAGCGGAACGCGGCCACATCGGCAAAGGTGAACTTGCCCAGGTTGCGCAGCCGCTCGGCCATCAGGAAGGTCAGGATCGGCCAGCCGACCAGGAAGCCGATCGAATAGATCAACCCGTCATAGCCGTTCGACATCACCGCCGCCGAAATCCCCAGGAACGAGGCCGCCGACATGTAGTCCCCGGCGATCGCCAGGCCGTTCTGAAAGCCGGTAATGCCACCGCCGGCGGTATAGAAATCCGCCGCCGACTTGGTCTGGGCCGCGGCCCATTTGGTGATGAACAGCGTCATCACCACGAAGGCGGCGAACATGATGATCGCGGTCCAGTTGGTCGCCTGCTTTTCGGCGCCCTGGATGGCCTCGGCGGCCATCGCCAGGCCCGGCAGGGCCATCAGCCCGGCCGCAAGGCCAGCGGGCAGAATCTTGCGGCTCATTTCAGGGCCTCCTGCTTGATCTTCTCGTTCAGCGCGTCGAATTCGCTATTGGCGCGCCGCACATAGACACCAGTGATGAGAATGGTGAAGATGATGACGCCAAAGCCGATCGGAATGCCCAGCGTCGTCACGCCGTCACCCAGGCGCGTCGCCAGCAGTTCCTTGTCGAAGGCGATCATGATGATGTAGCCGTAATAGACGACCAGCATCAGGATGGTCAGGATCCAGCCGAAACGGGACCTCTTGCTTCTGAGTTCTTGATAATTCGGATCTGCGGCGATCCGGTCCACCAATGATTTTTCCATTGGGTCAGGCTCCTCCTCTGTCATCTGGGGGCTGTCCCACCCGGCTCCTCGACGTTGCGGCGGGACAGCATCTCTGTCGGGTCACGGCCCCGGGCCGGCGACGGGTGCCAAGCCGGGGCCGGCCCGCGGGCGAAGGCAGCGCCCGCGGTCGGCTTCAGGGCGGGGGCGGCGGGCGCCGCCCGGCCGGGTCTCAGCTGCGGTTCATGCGGTTGGCGATCAGCTCGTCCACGACACTGGGATCGGCCAGGGTCGAGATATCGCCCAGACTGCCGAAATCATCCTCGGCGATCTTGCGCAGGATACGGCGCATGATCTTGCCCGAGCGGGTCTTGGGCAGGCCCGGCGCCCATTGGATCAGGTCCGGCTTGGCGATCGGGCCGATCTCGGTGCGGACCCATTTCTCAAGCTCGGCGCGCAGCTCGTCCGTGGGCTCGACGCCGTTCATCAGCGTGACATAGGCGTAGATACCCTGCCCCTTCAGCGCATGCGGATAGCCGACGACGGCGGCCTCGGCCACCTTCACATGCGCGACCAGCGCCGATTCCACCTCGGCCGTGCCCATGCGGTGCCCCGAGACGTTGATCACGTCATCGACGCGGCCGGTGATCCAGTAATAGCCGTCCTCGTCGCGGCGGCAGCCGTCGCCGGTGAAGTAATAGCCCGGATACTGCTGGAAATAGGCCTCCATGAAGCGCTGGTGATCGCCCCAGAGGGTGCGCATCTGCCCCGGCCAGCTGTCGGCCACGCACAGCACGCCCTCGGCGGGGTTGCCGGCCTCGACCACGCCGCTGGTGGCATCAAGAACCACCGGCGCCACGCCGAAGAAGGGCAGCGTCGCCGAGCCGGGCTTCGCCTCGATGGCGCCGGGGATCGAGGTGATCATGTGGCCGCCAGTCTCGGTCTGCCACCAGGTGTCGACGATCGGGCAGCGGCCCTTGCCGACATGCTTGTTGTACCAGTTCCAGGCCTCGGGGTTGATCGGCTCGCCCACGGTGCCAAGGACGCGCAGGCTGCTCAGGTCGTGCTTCTCGACCCATTCCGGCCCCTGCGAGATCAGCGAGCGGATGGCGGTCGGCGCGGTATAGAACTGCGTCACCTTGTGCTTGGCGCAGGCCTCCCAGAAACGCCCGGCGTCGGGATAGGTCGGCACGCCCTCGAACATGATGGTGGTGGCGCCATTGGCCAGCGGGCCATAGACGATATAGCTGTGGCCGGTGACCCAGCCCACGTCGGCCGTGCACCAGAACACATCGCCGTCCTTGTAGTCGAAGACGTATTTATGCGTCATCGCCGCGAACAGCAGATAGCCGCCCGAGCTGTGCACCACGCCCTTCGGCTTGCCGGTCGAACCCGAGGTATAAAGGATGAACAGCGGATCCTCGGCCCCCATCGGACGCGGCGGGCATTCGGGGCTGACCTCTTCCATCATCTTCAGCACGTCCACGTCGCGGCCGTCGACCCAGGTGGTCTGGTCGCCGGTGTGCTTGACCACCAGGCAGCGCACCCGGTCGGAACAATGCAGAAGCGCCGCATCGGTGTTCGACTTCAGCGCCGTGCGGCGGCCACCGCGCGGGGCGGTGTCGGCGGTGATGACCAGCTTGGCGCCGGAATCGTTGATGCGGTTGGCCAGCGCGTCCGGCGAGAAGCCGGCGAAGACGATGGAATGGATGGCGCCGATACGCGCACAGGCCAGCATGGCATAGGCGGCCTCGGGGATCATCGGCAGATAGATCACCACCCGGTCGCCGCGCATCACGCCCTGCGACAGCAGCACGTTGGCAAAGCGGTTCACCTTCTCGGAGAGCTGGGCATAGGTGATGTGGCGGGCCGGGGTCTTGGGATCATCCGGCTCGAAGATGATCGCGGTCTGATCGGCGCGGGTGGCCAGATGGCGGTCGACACAGTTGACCGAGACGTTCAGCACCCCGTCCTCGAACCACTTGATCGACACCTTGCCCAGCGAGAAATCGGTGTTCTTCACCTTGGTATAGGGCACGATCCAGTCCAGCCGCTTGCCTTCGCGGCCCCAGAACCCGTCGGGGTCCGACAGCGATTCGGCATACATGCTCTGATAGCCGGCCGCGTCCAGAAGCGCGTCCTCGAACCCGGGCGGAATGGGGTGTTTCGCAACATTATCAACAGACATAACGCTTCTCCTCTGGTCGCGATCCGATGCCCCGCGATGCCCGCACCCTCCTCATGGTGCTGTGTCAGGCGCGCGGGGCTGACTGGGCGCAAGTTAATCCAAGTTTCTATTTCGCGCAAACCCTTTTCACACAACAAGAATTCTGTAAATTGATTGACGAACTTGCCGACAGATTTGTAAACAATTCACAAACCCGTCACCGGCCCGTTTCCCTTGCCGCCGTGGCAGGCAAACATCGCGCC
This sequence comes from Paracoccus sp. (in: a-proteobacteria), assembly GCF_039808215.1. GTDB lineage: Bacteria > Pseudomonadota > Alphaproteobacteria > Rhodobacterales > Rhodobacteraceae > Paracoccus. The sequence goes on along the minus strand of NZ_JBDHSP010000019.1, from coordinate 16,974 downwards.
ATGCCCAGACAGACCATCCGCAACACCACCCGCGAGGCACCCGCCCTCGCCCGCAGGCCGCCGGCCGCGACCAGGCTTTCCGGCCCTTGCCACCGGACATGCTGAAACCCCGGCGGAGTGAACCGCCGGGGGTGATGCAAGGCCCAGGGGTGCGGGCTCAGTCGGGATTGTCCATCCTGACCCGCAGGCCGATCGAACCCTTGGTCGGCACGCCCCAGTTGATCGCGATCTGCTTGCGCGTGGTGCCCAGCTCCGTCTGCACCCAGGGCATCTCGCTGACGCGGCCATTGGCCGAGTTGGTCAGCTGACTGGTCGCCACCAGCGATTCCACCTTGCGCGCCCAGCCGTTGAAGGGCAGCGCGGCATTGATCGTCAGCAGCCAGCGGTTGCTGACCGTGGCCTGGCTGTGCGTCAGGTCCACCGGATTCGCGACATAGGTCAGCACGCCGTTGAACATGTTGCCCTGAAACTGGATGTTGCGCATGCGCCGATAGTCCAGATCGGCAAAGGTCGTGTCCACCCGGTCGATGCGGTTGATCTTGTTGTAAAGTGATTTGAACACATTGCCCATCACCGCCAGCCCGTGGATGAACTGCCCGGTGCCGTAGGGCTTCACCACCAGCCAGTTGAAGCCCAGCGTCGTGTTCGAGGTCAGGAAGGTGTTGCCGGTGACGGTCAGCCCGCCAAAGGAATATTCGTCGCCCTCGAAATTCGGCCGTGCGTCATGTTCGTTGGTCCATTCGATCGAGCAGTTGTCGATATAGTTCCCGGTCACCGTCGTCTGCGCATTGGTCTGGGTCAGGATCAGCCCGCCAAAACGTACGCCATTCTGGGCATTATCGCCCTGGAACCAGTGGTTGCCCTCGATCATGTGGCCGCCGCCGTTCATCACCGCGAAATGCGCGAATCGGATGAAACGGCTGTGGCGGATCTTGGCGTCGTTGTTGTTGACGTTCAGCGCGATGGTGGTGCGGTTCTGCGCCAGATCGCTCATCTCGTTCGACAGGAACTCGCAGCGGTCGATCAGCATCCCCTGGCAGGCGGATCCGATCGAGGTCACGCCGCGGTCCTTCGGCCGGGTGAAATAGCAGTCGCGAAAGCAGTTCATCGTGCCGGTCCGGGCCAGCATGACGCCGCTGGCATTGCCTTCCAGCAGGAACTCGATGTCGTCGAAATTGAACCGGCTCAGATGCTCCATGTCCGAAAAGTCGATGGCATAGCGATAGCGGATGAAATTGTAGCTGCGCGTCCCGGCCCCGCCATAAAGCGGCTGCGACAGCGTCAGCGTGCCGGCGGCGATGTTCTTGCCCAGGACATAGACCTCGCGCCCGACGCCACTGCCGCTCAGCCGCGAACCGATCTCGACATTGGCGACATTGGCGACCGCGCTCAGCACCAGCGGCTGGCTGGGGTTGTAGGTGCCGACCGAACTGACCATGGTGGTGTTCCAGGCCGGGCCGGGGGTGATGGCGATCTGGCCGTTGCTGATGACGCGGCGATTGGCAAAACTGGTCAGGCCCGGCGCCACGCCCGCCATGGTGATCGGCTCGGACAGGTGGACCATGCGCCCGCACAGATCCAGCACCGCATGGTCGGTATAGCCCAACAGCGCCTGCAGCGCCCGCTTCAGCCCTTCGGTCTCGCTGCCAAAGGCCGAGGCATAGGTCGGGAAATCGAAACGCCCGGTCAGCGCCAGCCGTGCCGCCCGCGGCATCTTCAGCGTGCCGACGAAACGCACCCGCGACGACAGGCTCAGGTCCGAACCGATGTAATAGTTCCCCTCGGGCACCAGCAACTCGTTGGCGCCGGCGGCCTGGTCGGCGGCAATGAAGGCGGCGCGGTCATCGACGATACCATTGCCCACGGCACCGAAATCGCGCACGTCCACCCAGTCCAGCATCCCCGGCAGGAAAGCCCCAGTGACATCCTCGATCACCATGTTCTCGATGCGGATGGCGCCATTGTTGTCGCCCAGCAGATCCAGGCCGAAATGACCGAAGGTGGCGCTGCGCCCCCAGGCCATGTCCACACCGTCGCGCCGGCCGCTGCCGACGATGGCCGAGACCTCGACCACCTCGTTATAGCCGCTCGGCGTGACGATGGGCCCGGTCTGGACCACGCCCGCGACATTGTCGCCCGCGGCATTGCCGGCAAAACCTGCGATGCGCAGCTGCGGCAGGTTGCCGCTGATCACCTTGACCCTGGCCGAGACGCGCAGATAGTTCCCGGGGTTCATCGGCGTGCGCCGCATGTGGCGGATCTGCGTCAGCGTCTGCTGCTTGAGGATCTCAAGGCAACTGCCAAAGTCCTGGTCTGCCGGCACGATGGCCGCATTCGCCGCACCCGCCCAGGTGGGCGAACCCGCCCGGCCATCCGTCTGCGACCAGAGATTCAGCCCCAGATGAAAGGCGCGCGGCATCAGCGACTGGTTCCCGATGATCGCAATGGCCATGCCAGTTCTCCTTGTTCCAGATCATGCAAGGCCATGGGCCCGCGGTCTGGAAGGAATGTGGCAATGGCGCGTTAACCGGTCGTTAACCATGCGCGCGCGGCAACGACGCCGCGCGCAACGGCCGGCCTCAGGCGGCGGGCTCGGCCAGCAGTTCGCCCGCCAGCGCGCGTCCGATCAGGGCGCGGGTCTCGGCAATGCCGTAAAGCGCGATGAAGCCGCCGAACCGCGGCCCCTGATCGGCGCCCAGCAGCACCTGGTAAAGCCCCTGGAACCAGTCTTTCATCGGCTCGAACCCGTGCTCGCGGCCAACGGCAAAGACCATGGTCTGCAGCGCCTCGGCATCCGCCGGCTGCTCCCATGCCGCCAGCCGCCCGGCCAGATCCTCCAGCGCGCGGCGCTCGATCTCGCTGGGCGCGCGGAACACCCGCGTCGGCGCCACGAAATCGTTGAAATAGCGCAGGGCGAATTCCGCCGCCTGATCCAGCGCCGGGTTTGCCTCGGGGCTGGCCTCGGGGGCATAGCGGCGGATAAAGCCCCACAACCCCGAGCGATCCTTGGCCCCGGCGACCGAGGCAAGGTTCAGCAGCATCTGGAACGGCACCACCATGTCCGATTGCGGCACCGCGCCACCATGGATGTGCCAGACCGGGTTCGCCAACTGCTGTTCCGGCGTCTGGTCGGGATAGGCGCGCAGCTGCTGGTGGTATTCGTCCACCGCCTTGGGGATGACATCGAAATACATGCGCTTGGCGGTTTTCGGCTTCTGGAACATGAAATAGCTCAGGCTCTCGGTCGCCGCATAGGTCAGCCACTCGTCGATCGACAGCCCGTTGCCCTTGGATTTGCTGATCTTCTGCCCGTCCTGGTCCAGAAACAGCTCATAGGTGAAATGCTCGGGCTTTCTGCCGCCGAGAATCTCGCAGATGCCGTCATAGATCGGCGTGTTCGTCGAGTGGTCCTTGCCATACATCTCGAAATCCACGTCCAGCGCCGCCCAGCGGGCGCCGAAATCGGGCTTCCATTGCAGCTTCACCTGGCCGCCGGTGACCGGCAGGGTCAGCTCCTGCCCGTCCTCGTCGTCGAAAGTGATGGTGCCGGTCTTCGCATCGACATGTTTCAGCGGCACATAAAGCACCTTGCCGGTCTTGGGGCTGATCGGCAGGAAGCAGGAATAGGTCTGCTGGCGCTCCTCGCGCAAGCTGGCCAGCATGAGCTTCATGATCGCGTCATAGCGTTCCGCGGCCAGCAGCAGCGTCGCATCGAACCGGCCCGACTTGTAGAACTCGGTGGCGCTGATGAACTCATACTCAAAGCCGAACGTGTCCAGAAAGCGGCGCAGCATGGCGTTGTTGTGATCGCCAAAGCTTGCGAATTCGCCGAACGGGTCGGGCACCGTGGTCAGCGGCTCTTGCAGATGTTCGCGCAGCATCTCCTGCTGGGGGACGTTCTCGGGCACCTTGCGCATGCCGTCCATGTCGTCGGAAAAGCAAAACAGCCGCGTCGGGATGTCGCTGATCATCTCGAAGGCGCGGCGGATCATCGTCGTGCGCGCCACCTCGCCGAAGGTGCCGATATGGGGCAGGCCCGAGGGACCATAGCCGGTCTCGAACAGCACATAGCCCTTTTCGGGATCCTTCTTCTCATAGCGTTTCAGCACGCGGCGGGCCTCCTCGAAGGGCCAGGCCTTGGATTTCATCGCGGCGTCACGCAGGGTGGTCATCTTGCTCTCCATCTTTCGTGGCTTTCCCCGTATTGAAAGCCGTCGCGATGGTCAATAATTTGCCCCTGCCGCAACGGAGATATGCCATGACCGACAACCTGCCCTCCTTCTCGCCCTGCGACGCGCTGGTCGCGGTGATGGTGGCGGTCTCGGCCTCGGACCAGAACCTGCGCACCGCGGAACTGGTCGCCATCGAGCGCGCGGTGAACCACACGCCGGTTTTCGCCAGCTATGACATCGACCGCATCCGCGCCGTGTCGCAGACCGTCATCACGCTCTTCGAGGAAGAGGACGGGCTGGACGCGCTCTTTGGCCTCGTGCGCGCGGCGCTGCCCGAAAAGATGTTCGACACCGCCTATCTGCTGGCTTGCGACGTGGCCGCCTCCGACGGCAAGCTGGGCGAGATCGAGGCCGAGATGCTGGCCGAGATCCGCGAGCAGCTGGAAATCCAGCGCCTGCACGCCGCCGCGATCGAACTGGCCGCCCGCGCCCGTCACCGGCTGCTCTGAACGCCCCCGGCCGCGGGTGCCAGCCAGCCCTCGATCAGCGCCTGCTGCAGCGCGCGGGCACGTTTCGTCCAGCCGATGACGCCCTCGGGCAGTTCCTCGCCCTCGCTGGCGGCGCGCCGCGCCTCGTCCGCGCTCAGGATCGCGAAGGCCAGCGGCGCCCCGCCGTCTGACGCCGCATAACCCGCCAGGTTCGAGACAAAGTTCAGCGTCCCGGTCTTGGCCCTGATCTCGACCTGGCCCTGCCTGACCCTGCCGCGGGCGTCGCGCAGCTCGATGGTCTTCATCAGCCCGGCCAGATCGCGCGCCTGTCCCGGCCCGGCCATTACCTGCGCCAGCATGCGCGCGCTGACCCGGCTTTCGGCCGAAAGCCCGGAGTGGTCGTGAAAGGCAAAGCCGCCGTCGATGCCCTGCCCGCGCAGCCACCCCGCCATGGCCGCGCCCGAGCCCGCCAGATCGCCGGCGCCGCTGGCGGCCAGCCCGATCGCCTCGGCAGTCAGATTGGTCGAATAATCCAGCATGTCCTGCACGATCCCGGCCAGCGGCGGGCTTTCCTCGCGCGCCAGCTCATGGCCCTCGGGCAGGATCTCGATCACCTCCGGCATTGGCAGCACCAGGCCACGCGCCCGACACAGGGTCTGGAACACGTCGCCGGCATAAAGCTCGGGCCGGCGCACCGGCAACCAGCGGCTGCCCGGCTTGCCCAGCGAACCGCGGGCGATGGTCCAGCTTTCCAGCTTGCCGCTGTCGTCGAAGGTGAACAGCGGCGCCCGGCGGTCGGCCGCCGCGATGCCGATGGTATAGGCGCGCGGCGACAGCTTGCGCCCGCGCGCCTGCAGCGACAGTTGCAGCCCCTTGCCGGTGCCCCGCCAGTCCAGATGCACGCGGTTGAAATTCAGCATCATGCCCGAGAGTGTCGGATTGTAGGGCAGATATTCGTCCTGCGCCGGGTCCAGCCGCGCGATGCGCGGCAGCGCGCCGCCCCAGACGGCAAAACTGGTGGGCACCTCGCCGCCGGCGGATTTTTCCGCCGTCACCGTGGCCGCCGCCAGCCGGTCCAGCGCATCGGTATCCAGCACCGGATCGCCGCCGCCCGCCAGCACCAGCATGTTGCCGGCGCGGATAACGCGGGTGGCGAAACGGTGCCCGGCGCCCAGCCGGTCCAGCGCATAAAGCGCCGTCACCGCTTTCAGGGTGCTGGCCGGCGGCAGGGGCAGGTCGGCCTGCCGCTCGGCCAGCAGCGCGCCGCTGGCCGGGTCGATGACGGCATAGGCGGTGCTGCCGCCCAGCCGCGCCTCGTCGATGCGCGCCGCGGTATCGACGCCACCCGCCGGTGCCGCCGCCAGCATGCGCGGCGCCATGGCGCCCAGCGCCAGCCCCGCCAGAAATCCGCGCCGCGAGAGTATGTTCATTCCGTCCCGTCCTTCTGCATCCGGGCGCGGATCGCGCTCGAACTCTGCCTGTTCAGCGGCACGTTGATCATCACCCATGCCGGAGGCCGCGCCATCGCCAGATCCCGCGCCCGCGCCTCGGGCAGGCGCGCCGCGGCCAGAATGCGCGCCGCGCGCGAGAAACGGGCCGCCATGCGCCAGCCCGGCCGGGCGATGACGCCGAGCGGCACCCGCGCGGCAATGTCCTGCCAGTTCTCCCAGCGGTCAAACTGCACCAGGTTGTCCGCGCCCATCAGCCAGACAAGGCGCACGCCGGGATACAGCTGCTGCAGGGCAGCGATGGTGTCGCAGGTCATGCGCGTGCCCAGCCTGGCCTCGATGCCGGTGACGATCACGCGCGGGTCGCGCAGGATCGCCCGCGCCGCGGCGATGCGGCGCACCAGAGGCGCCGGGCCATGCGGCTTCAGCGGATTGCCGGGACTGACCAGCCACCAGACACGGTCAAGGTCAAAGCGGCGCAGCGCCATCTCGGTGATATGGACATGACCCTCATGTGCCGGATCGAACGACCCGCCCAGCAGCCCGACCCGCAGGCCCGGCGGTGCATGTGGCAGGCCCGCGCGCATCAGAACAGCCCTTGAACCCGTCCGGCCGCATCCAGCCCGATGCGCAGCGCCGAGGGCTCGCGCGGCAGGCCGGGCATGGTCATGATGTCGCCGCAGATCGCCACGACAAACCCCGCCCCGGCCGCCAGCCGAACCTCGCGCACCGGGATCGAGAACCCCTCGGGCGCGCCCAGCACCGTGGGATCGGCGGTGAAGGAATATTGCGTCTTGGCGATGCAGACCGGCAGATGCCCGTGCCCGGCGGCCTGCCATTCCTGCAGCCGCTCCATGATATGGGGGGTGAACTCGACCTCGCCGGCGCGATAGATGCGCTTGCAGATGGTCTCGATCTTTTGCCACAGCGGCATGTCGTCGGGATAAAGCGGGGTGAAACCCGCGCCGGTCTCGCTCAGCGTGACCACGGCGCGGGCCAGATCCTCGGCGCCGGCGCCGCCCTCGGCCCAGTGCCGGCAGACTACCGCCTCGACGGCGTGGGCGCGGCAATAGTCCTGCAGCGCCGCGATCTCGGCCGCGGTGTCGCCGGTGAAATGGTTGATCGCCACCACCACCGGCAGGCCAAAGCCGCGCAGGTTCTCGATATGGCGGCCCAGGTTGACGCAGCCGGCGCGCAGCGCCGCGACATCCTCGGCCGCCAGCCCGGCGCGAGGGACGCCGCCGTTCATCTTCAGCGCCCGCACCGTGGCCACCAGCACCGCCGCATGCGGCTGCAGCCCGGCCAGACGGCATTTGATGTCGAGAAACTTCTCGGCCCCCAGATCGGCGCCGAATCCGGCCTCGGTCACCACGTAATCCGACAGCGCCAGCGCCGTGCGCGTGGCCATCACCGAATTGCAGCCATGCGCGATATTGGCAAAGGGCCCGCCATGCACCAGCGCCGGGTTGTTCTCCAGCGTCTGCACCAGGTTCGGCTGCAGCGCGTCGCGCAACAGCACCGTCATCGCCCCCTCGGCCCCCAGATCATGCGCCGTCACCGGCTGGCGGCCAAAGGTCTGGCCGATGACGATGCGGCCCAGCCGTTCCTGCAGGTCACCCAGGTCCGAGGCCAGGCACAGGATCGCCATGACCTCCGAGGCCACGGTGATGTCGAAGCCGCTTTCGCGCGGCACGCCGTTCGCCGGCCCGCCCAGCGCGAACACCGCCTGGCGCAGCGCGCGGTCGTTCATGTCCATGACCCGGCGCCAGGTCACCCGCCGCGGGTCGATCTGCAGCGCATTGCCCCAGTGGATGTGGTTGTCGATCATCGCCGAAAGCAGGTTGTGGGCGCTGGTCACCGCGTGGAAATCGCCGGTGAAATGCAGGTTCATCTCCTCCATCGGCACGATCTGGGCCATGCCGCCGCCGGCCGCCCCGCCCTTCATGCCGAAATTCGGCCCCAGCGAGGCCTCGCGGATGCAGACCGTGGCGCGCTGGCCGATGCGGTTCAGCGCATCGCCCAGGCCGACGGTAGTGGTGGTCTTGCCCTCGCCCGCCGGGGTCGGGTTGATGGCAGTGACCAGCACCAGCCGCCCATGTGCGCGCCCCGCCAGGCCGCGGATGCAATCATGCGAGATCTTGGCCTTGTCATGGCCATAGGGCAGGACATCGGCCTCGCCGAGGCCCAGGCGCGCGGCGATGCGGGCGATGGGCTGCTTGCTGGCCTCGCGGGCGATCTCGATATCCGATTTCATCACGACTCCTTGGTTATGCACTGGTCGGTCGAACGTGGCGGGCTGTCCCCGGGCAAGGCCGCGCTATAGCCCCAGCCTGGCGCGCAGGGGCGGCAGCCAGCCCTCGCGCCTCATCCAGACCGCGGCGATCGCCCAGAAGGTCGCGATCAGCCACAGGTCGATCGCCAGGCGCACGAAGATGCCCAGCGTACCGCCCGGCGCCGTCATGTCCAGCGCATCACCCCAGATCGACAGCATCACGCAGACGATGAAGGAAAACAGCCCGCCCCGGCCGATCTCGGCCAGCGCCCGGCCCGGCGCGGTGCCAGCCATCCAGGAAAACTGCCGCTCCAGCGGCACGGCGACCATCCAGCTGGCCGCGAGGATGGCGATCAGGCGCATGCCGTCCAGCGACCATTTGTCGATCGGACCGGTGATCTGGCGCAGGAACAGGCTGACCGGCTTGGCCGGGACGCCGATGCGCCAGCTGATCACCACCGCAAGGCTGAGCAGCAATATCCCGGCCGAGACCAGCGTCAGCAGCCGCCCGTGCCGGCGCAGCACCGGCATGATGCGGTCGCGAAACGCCCCCATCGCCACGCCAAGAAAGAACAGCAGCTGCCAGCCGAAGGGGTTGAACAGCAGCCCCGGCCCCGGCCGCTGGTTCGGGATCAGCGCGTTCAGCGGTTCGGCAAAGGCCCAGATCGCCAGCGACAGCGCCAGCGCCGGCAGCGGAAAGCGCAGCAGAAAGGGCACGGTCAGCGGCACGGTGACGATCAGCAGCACATATAGCGCCAGCACATCCAGCAGGTTCGGCTGCATCCACATCAGCGCCACCGTCGCCATATAGCCCAGCGGATGCTCAAAGACCCAGACCGCGTATTTGAACCAGACCGCGGTATGGTTCATCTGCAGCCGGAACAGCAGCGCCGAGAACAGCGCCAGCAGCACCGCGCCGACGACCAGCGCCAGCCAGACCTGCAGCGCGCGCTTGACAAAGCGCTTCTGTGCCGCAAAGCGCCCGTGCCGCTCCTCGACCTTGATCCAGACCATGCCGACCAGAAAACCCGAGAGCAGCACGAACAGTTCGGCCGCGTCGAAGACGGTGAAATTCGCCAGCGTCACATTGCGCAGCAGGCCGATGGGCATGTGGTCCAGCATGATGCAGACCAGCGCATAGCCGCGCAGCATGTCCAAAGCCGCGATGCGCTTCATTGCGGCAGCTTCGCGAACGCCTCGACCAGCGCCCGGTTCTCGAGCAGCGCCAGTTTCTCGGGCGCGGAGAGAAAGCCCAGCGCCTCGACCTGCGCGCCGGCATGGGCGATCTTGGCCTCGGCGGCGATGGCGTCCAGCCGCTCCGAGACGCGGCCCTGCGGCGCCTCGGGCAGCAGGCCCAGGATGCGCGTGCGCAGCGTCGCATCCCGGCCCAGTTCACGCAGCCCGCCCTCGGGCACATGCGCGGCGATGCGGAAATCCAGCGCATTGCCCGCGGTCAGCAGTTCGGGGACATTGCGCTCCTCGGGGGTGACCAGCAGGCCCTGGCGCCGCGCCCAGCGGCCGAACACCGGGCTGCCCGACCAGCGTGAGATCAGCGGCGACAGGATCAGCCCGGCCAGGATCGGCGAGAGCCAGATCAGCTGCCAGGGCGAGAGATAGGCCATGGCCACCAGCGTCGCGACCCCCGAGACGACATGGATCGCATGGCGGCGCAAGACCAGCGACCAGGGCGGCATCTGCCCGGCGCGCACCTGCGCCTCCCAGCCGGAATCGCGGCCGCGCAGGATCTCGATGATCTGCCGGGTCTGGATCAGCATCTGCACCGGCGCGATCAGCGCCGACAGCACGATCTCGAACAGCGCCGAAGCCAGCAGCCGCACATTCCCGCCCGAGTTCCGCGCCAGCGGCCGCAGCCAGGCGCGCAGGATGGCGATGAACTTGGGCAGCAGCAGAAAGGCCATGGCGGTGACGAACAGCCATAGCATGCGCACCGGATCGAAGGTCGGCCATTCCGGGAACAGCTGATAGGTCTGCGGGAAATAATCCGGCCGCGACAGCAGCACATTGGCCGAAAGCGCCAGGCCCACCAGGATCATCGCCAGCCAGATCGGCGACATCAGGAAACCGAGGATGCCGATGACGAAATGCACCCGGCTGATCCAGGCGAACCCGCGCGAGAAGATCAGCCGCGAATGCTGCAGGTTGCCCTGCGCCCAGCGGCGTTCGCGCACGGCCATGTCCAGCAGCGTCGGCGGGCTGCCCTCGAAGCTTTCGCGCAGGTCGTGGTCGAGGCGCACCTTCCAGCCGGCGCGGCGCATCAGCGCCGCCTCGACGAAATCATGGCTCAGCACATGGCCGCCGAAGGGCGGCTTGCCCGACAGTTCCGGCAGGCCGCAGCATTGCGCAAAGGCGCTGACCCGGATGATGGCGTTGTGGCCCCAGAAATTGCCGCTGTCGCCCGACCAGGCGGCCACGCCGCGGGCGATGGCCGGGCCATAGACGCGGCCGGCGAATTGCGTCAGCCGGGCAAAGATGGTCTGGCCGCCGACCAGCATCGGCATGGTCTGGATCAGGCCGATCTCGGGGTCGGCGTTCATCCGCGCCGAAAGCGCCCGGATCGTGCCGGCGCCCAGCAGACTGTCGGCGTCCAGTACCACCATCTGGTCATAGCGCCCGCCCCAGCGGCGCACGAATTCCCCGACATTGCCGGCCTTGCGCCCGCGATTGCCGCGCCGGCGGCGATACCAGACCGGCACCGGCGCAATCTCGCGCAGCCGGCTGATCGCCGCCATCTCGGCCAGGACGGCGCCCGGCTCGCGGCTGTCCGAAAGCACGAAGATCTCGGCCCGCCCGCCCAGGCCCACGCGGTAAAGGTCGCGCGCCAGCGCCGCCAGCAGGCCAGCGGTCGCGGCCGCGTCCTCGTGATAGACCGGCATGACCACGGCGATGCGCGCCGCGTTCGACCCCTCGGGCGTGCGCAGCCGGCGCGCGAACAGCCCCGAGATCATCGAGCAGAAGGAAAACCCGACCCAGGTGAAGGTGATGGCGAACAGCACCAGCAGCAGCATCTGCATCAGCGTCATCTGCGCGCCCAGCGCCCGCGCCATCTGCGTCCAGCCGATCCAGGCGATACCGGCGGCGCCGCCAAAGGCGACGATGCGCGCCAGGATCGTGCCGGGGGACGGAAAGCGCCAGTCCGGCCCCCGCGGCGGGCGGCCGCGGAAATCCTGCTCGGGCATGTCGAGCGGCGCCTCGGGCGGCACGGCCGGGCCACCCTCTTCGGGCAGCGCCAGCCCCTGCCAGGCCTCCTCGGCCGCCAGCGGCAGGGGATCTTGCAGACTGGCGTGCTGACTGGCCGGCGTGATGCCCGGCTGGCCCTGATCGGTCATCGCCGTCACTCGCGCGTCCAGCGTGCGATCCAGGTCTCGCTCAGCGGTCCCTCGGGTCCGTTCAGCACCGCCGAGAGATCGGCCAGCTTGGCGCCCTCGGGCAGGTATTCAAAGGCCAGCCGCATGCGCTGCTGTTCGGGCAGGCGCAGCAGATAGCTGTGCCCGATCCGCCCGGCCGAGGCGCGCAGCTGCGGCACCGGATCGTCCGAGCCGAACAGGCCAAGATCGAAATCGACGATGAAGGTGCGGGCATTGGCATTGTTGATCGCCTTGCCGGACATCGTCTCGATGACGCGCGAAATCGGCGCCGTATCAGGGATTTCCGCGGCAAATGTCAGAATATAGTTGAAGTCATAGCGTTCGCCCGCTGTCAGGACCTGCCCCGGCTGCCAGAAGGACACGATATTGTCGTTGAACTCGTTCTCGACCGGGATCTCGATCAGGGTGACGCTGCCCTTGCCCCAGCCGTCCTGCGGCGCGATCCAGGCCGAGGGACGGCGTTCATAGCGCGCCTCGGCATCCTTGTAGGATTCGAAATCGCGCGCGCGCTGCACCAGGCCAAAGCCCAGCGGATCCTTGTCCATGAAGGCCGAGACCTGCAGCGTGCTGTGCCCCGACAGCACCCGCCAAAGCCGCTGCTCGTCCCCGGTCAGCATCTGCAGCCCGTCGCTGTCATGCACCGCCGGGCGGTAGTCGTCGACGCGCGAACGGTCGGTCGGCCCGAACCAGTACATCGAGGTCAGCGGCGCCACGCCACAATTTTTCATGTCGCTGCGCGGGAACAGTGCCGCGCGGGTGTCGAATACCGTCTCGGCGCCCGGGGTGATGCGGAATTCGAAGGCGGCCGAGACTGATTTGCTGTCCAGAAGCGCATGCACCAGCACCGAGCGGTCCTGCTCGCCCGGCTTGTGGATCCAGAAGCCGCGGAACATCGGAAATTCCTCGCCCTCGGCGCTGCCGGTGCCGATGGCAAGGCCGCGCGCCGACAGGCCGTAAAGCGTGCCGCGCGCCACGGCGCGGAAATAGCTCGCGCCCTGGAACACCGCGAACTCGTCCATCACGTCGGGCCGGTTCAGCGGCGTGCGCAGGCGAAAACCCGACCAGCCCATGTTGCCCAGGGTCTCGTAATCGACGCCGTCGGGGAATTGCGCCGGATCGAAATCGAACATGTGCGGGTCGAACTTGACCGGAATGACCACGCCATCGTTGACCAGGCTGATGTCCACCGGTTCATGGAAGATGGCGCCGGGCGGCAGCAGGTCCAGGGCGAAATCGCGGCTGCCCACCCAGGGGTCGCGGTCGCGGCGAAAGCGGATGCCGCGATACTGGTCATAGGTCAGGTTGCCGAAACTGCCGATCAGCTCGGCATCGCGGTATTCGAAGGGTTTCGAGGCCATGTCGCGGGCGATTTCCGCCACATCCTCAAAGCCGAAGGGCTTGGGCGCCGCCACCTCGGCCGGCTCGGCCGCGGCCTTGGGCGTGGCGGTCGTCGGGCTTTCCTGCGCCAGCGCCGCCCCCAGCGAGGAGGCAAGCGTGCCGACGGCCGTCATGGCCGCACCGGCAGAGATGACAAATTCGCGACGATGCATCGGCCGACCCCTTCTGCGGGCAGAAACGCCCGGATTTTCCAAGCGGATTTCGCATTGACGCGCCGATCAGGCAAGCCTTTTTGCACCCGTTGGCAGGGTCTTGCCAAGAGTTGATCGCATTTGCGCAGCAAAACGGCGGCGCGGGTGTTGCTCCCGCGCCGCCGCCATGCCGGCCCCGGGGTCAGCGGTTGATTTCGCGCGTCACCTGCGCCTGGGCGTTCAACTCCAGCTTCACCGGCTCGCCCTCGGGGTTGACGGCCAGCGCCACGATGCGCGCGCCCTCGCGGGTGATGCCGCCGATCTGGTCATAGCCCGCGCCGGCCAGCGCCTGGCGCACCTTGCGCTGGTCGGGCATCAGCGCGCCCTGCTGCTGCGGCGCCTTGCCGGCGCCGCCCGGGCCGCGGCGGTCGTGGCGTTCGCCGCCGCGCTTGCCGGGGCCCCAGTCGCGCCCGGGCCGCGCCCGGTCATGCTCGCCGCGGTCAAAGCGCACCAGCGTGCCATCGGGCGAGAATACCGCGCGCAGATGCTTCTTTTCGCCGTCCTGGCCGGCCACCATGATGCCGCGCTCGCCGGTAAAGACCGCGAACAGGCTCTCGATCTCGCCGAAGACGGCGTTCTCGCGCACAGACAGCGGCAGCAGCTTGTCGGTCAGCGCAAAGGGTAGCACACCATCCTTGCCGGCACGCAGCGCCCGCAGCTTGCCCTTGTCGTCGACCAGCGCGCCGATGCTGGTGCCGTCGGGCAGCTTGCCCTCGATGCGGGTGCCGCCATGATGGCCGGGCTTGCTGGTCACGTCGGTCAGCCCGGCCGACTGCAGTTCGGCCGGCAGGGTCACAGGCGCCGTGGCCGCGGGTGCGGTGGTGGTCGCCGGAGCCGTCTCTTGCGCCAGCGCCGGCCCGGCCAGCAGCGCCAGCATCGCGGTCATGGCAATCGAAGTCTTAAGCGTTCTGCTCATCCGAGGTTCCTCTGGTTTCATTGGTTCCGGGGCGTGGCTGCCCCTTGCGAATCACTTCTAGCGCAGGTCGCATCAACCAAAGCCGAACAGCCCGTTTGGTTTTCGTTTGGGTCTTGGGTATTACAGGGGCAAGATGATCCGCACCCTGACCCTTGCAGCCCTGACCTGCCTGGCCGCGACCCTTCCGGTCCGCGCCGACGACCACATCCATTCCGATCACGACGACCCCGCCGCGGAATGGTCGCCCGAGTTCCAGGACCTCGGCCAGCAGGATTTCCGCATCATCTCGCTGCACCGCGCCGCCGAGATTGTGCAGACGCGCTATCGTGGCCGGCTGGTGGCGGCGCGGCTGGTGGCGCCATTTCCCGAGGAACGCGCCCGCGGCGTGGTGCTGGTCCACGAATTGCGCCTGCTGACGCCGGCCCGCGACGTGCTGGTGATCCGGCTGGACGCGCGCAGCGGCGCATTCCTTGAAACCGCCGGCGCCGGCCTGACCGCGGCACGCCGGAGCGGAGGCCGCAAATGAGATGCCTGATCGTCGAGGACGACCCCACCCTTTCGGCGCAGCTTGCCCAGGCCCTGCAGGACGGCGGCTTTGCCTGCGACATCGCCGCTGACGGGCTGCAGGGCGAATTTCTCGGCGCGACCGAGACCTATGACCTCGCCATACTCGATCTTGGCCTGCCCGGCCTGCCGGGGATCGAGGTGCTGACGCGCTGGCGCGAATCCGGCGTGACCATGCCGGTGCTGATCCTGACCGCGCGCGGCGACTGGACCGACAAGGTGGTGGGCTTTCGCGCCGGGGCGGACGATTATGCGGTGAAACCCTTCCGCCTGGAGGAGGTGGTGATCCGCGCCCAGACGCTGGTGCGCCGCGCCGCCGGCCATGCGCAGGCGGTGATCAAGGCCGGGCCCCTGCGGCTGGACACGCAACTGGGCGTGATCAGCCGCAACGGCCTGGCGCTGAAGCTGACCGGATTCGAGACCCGGATCCTGTCCTATCTGATCCATCACCAGAACCGCATCGTCAGCCGCAGCGAACTGTCCGAACATCTCTACGACGCCGCCGCCGACCGCGACTTCAAGTCGATCGAGGTGGTCATCGGCCGGCTGCGCCGCAAGATCGGCGACGGTCTGATCGAGACCCGGCGTGGCGAGGGCTATGTGCTCAGATGCGCCGCCTGATCCTGCCCGGCGATTCCATCCGCCTGCGGCTGCTGGGCCTTGCCGCCGCCATGACCGGGATCGCGCTTTTGGCCGGCTATGTCGCCATTGCCGCCATCCTCGAGGATTTCATCAGCCAGCGCTTTGACGCCGAGACCGGCGCCGTGGCCGATGCGCTGATCGCCGGCGCCGAGATCGACGCCGACGGGCGTCTGACCGCCGGTCCCGCCCCGGCCGATCCGCGTTTCGAGATGCCGCTCTCGGGCTGGTTCTGGCAGCTTGCGCAGGATGGGCGCGTGGTGGCGAAATCGCCCTCGCTGTTTGACAATGTGCTGCACCCGCCGGATGCGGATTTCGAGGGCGGCCGCGGGCTTGGCCCCGGCGACGAGCCGCTGCGCGTCATGCACCAGCGCTTTACCCTGCCCGGCAGCGACTCCGTGCTGTCGGTGACCGTCACCGCCCCCAGCGCCGAGATCCAGGCCAGCATGGCGCGGCTGCGCCGGCCGCTGTCGATCTCGCTTGCCGTGCTGGGCCTGGCGCTGGCGGCGGCCAGCATCCTGCAGGTCACCGCGGGGCTGCGCAGCCTCGACCGGCTGGGCCGTGACATCCGCGACATCCGCGCCGGCCGCGCCGAGGCCCTGCCCCTGCCCGCCGTGGCCGAGTTGCGCCCCATCGCCGCCGAGATGAACGCCCTGCTGGAACAGAACCGCGCCGTGCTGGCGCGGGCGCGCGAACATGTGGGCAATCTGGCGCATTCGCTGAAGACGCCGCTGGCCGCGCTTGGCAATACCCTGCCCGGCGATCACCCCGGCCATGCGCTGATCGCGCGCATGGACCGCCAGATCGGCTGGCATCTGCGGCGCGCACGCAGCTCGGCCGCGCCGCGGCTGCTGGGCCAAAGCACCGCCGTGGCCGCAGTGGTCGAGGACATCCTGCTGGTGCTGCGCGGCCCGATCCGCGACAACGGGCTTGCCCTCCGGGTCGATGCCTCCCCCGGCCTGATGTTCGCCGGCGAACGCCAGGATCTCGAGGAAATGCTGGGCAACCTGCTGGAAAACGCGGTGAAATGGAGCTCGCGACAGGTGGACATCGCGGCGCGACGCGAAGGCGACGGGCAGTTGCGGATCGCCATCGAAGACGACGGCCCCGGCATGTCCGACGCGGATCGCGCCCTGGCGCTGACGCGCGGCGTGCGGCTGGACGAGGCCGGCCCGCCCGGCTCGGGTCTGGGCCTCGCGATCGCCGCCGATCTCTGCGCCCTGCACGGCGGCCGCCTGACGCTGGCGCGCGCGCGTCTCGGCGGCCTGCGCGCCGAACTGCACCTGCCCGCGACACCCCCCACCCCCTGAGCGGCCCGAGATTTCGCTTGCCCCTGCCCCCGCCTGCGCTTATCCCAAGGCGACTTCGCGCGACCCCTGCGCTTTTGCGGGACGGATCCCGAAACCGGAAGCGTGGCCGAGCGGTTTAAGGCTCTGGTCTTGAAAACCAGCGTGCGGGAAACCGCACCGTGGGTTCGAATCCCACCGCTTCCGCCACTTG
>NZ_JBDHSP010000018.1:0-58484 GCF_039808215.1 Paracoccus sp. (in: a-proteobacteria) | reverse complement strand
GGGGCCGGCGGGGGCGCGGCGCAGGCGGCCAGCAGCGCCAGCGCGGGCGCGAGGGCGAGGCTGCGGCGCATCATGGCCGCGCCGGCGCTGGTTGGGTGGCGGGCTGCGCGCTGGCGGCGGAAAGGGTCTTGCGCAGTTCGGTTTCCATGCTGCGCAGGTCCTCTTCGGCGGCGGCGCGGCGGCTGCGGCCTTCGTCGGCGATGCGCAGGCTGTCCTCGATGGTCGAGATCAGCTCGGCATTGGCGGTGCGCACGGCCTCGATGTCGAAGACGCCGCGCTCGATCTGGCTGCGCACCGTGGCATTGGCCTCGCGCAGGTTGCGGGCATTGGCGGTCAGCAGGTCGTTGGTCAGGTCGTTCGCCTCGCGGATCGAGCGCGCGGCGGCATTGCTGCGCTGGATGGTCACCGCCTGCGCCAGCTGCGTTTCCCACAGCGGCACGGTATTGACCAGGGTCGAATTTATCTTTGTGATCAGTGATTTGTCATTTTCCTGCACAAGCCGGATCGAGGGCAGGGATTGCATGGTCACCTGCCGCGTCAGGCGCAGGTCGTGCACGCGCCGGTCAAGATCGTCGCGGGCGGCGCGCAGGTCGCGCAGATCCTGCGCCGCCATGACCTTGTCGGGTTCGGCCGCGGCGGTGACGGCGGCCTCGCGGGCGGGGATCTCGTCGCTGTCGATCTGCGCCAGCTTCGCCTCGCCGGCGGCGATATAGAGTGCCAGTTCGTCATAGAAGGCCAAGGTGCGCTGATAGAGCAGGTCGAGCGACTTGATGTCCTTGAGCAGCAGGTGCTGGTGCTGGTCCAGATCGCCGCTGATGCGGTCGATCTGCGCCTGCACTGCTTCGAAACTGGCGAGGAATTTCGCGAAGGGCGCGCTGCGGCCCATGAGCCTTTCCCACCAGCTGCGTTCGCGGCGCACGTCCAGTTCGCTGACCGAGAAGCCGCGGATGGTGGTCACGATCTCGCGCAGGGATTCTCCGGCCGGGCCCACGTCCTTGTTCCTGACATCGGCCAGCATCGCCTGGCTGATTTCCTGCAGCTCGTTCTGGGCGCGGGCGCCGAAATGCACGATCGAGGCGGTGTCGGCCATGTCCACCTCGGCCATGCGGCGGTGGATCTCGGCGGCAAGGGCGGGGTCGGCGCCCTCGAGTCGCGGCGCGGCGGCGGGCGGCTCGGGCAGGGTCACGGCGGTGGCCTTGTCGATCTCGGCGAGGGTGGCCTCGGCGCTGGCCTGGGTCTGCGTCGTCATCCGCCTTGTCCTTTGGCTGTGGTGGGGACATGCGCAGAATAGGATGATTCGCCGCGAGATCAACGCATGGGCGAGAAAATCCCCGCCCCCGGGGGCGATTGGCGGTCCGGCGCCACCCGCGCTTGGCGTTGCGCGCTGGCCGGGGGGCGTGTAGAACCGGCCGGATCGAGCGTTGCGAAGGAGCCCGTGCATGCGCAGAGTTGTCGTCACCGGTCTGGGAATGGTCACACCGCTAGCCTCGGGGGTCGAGGAGACCTGGACGCGGCTGCTGGCCGGGGAATCCGGGGCCGGACCGATCACGCGTTTCGACGCCACGGATCTGGCGACGCGATACGCCTGCGAGATCCCCTTTGGTGATGGTTCGGGCGGCAGTTTCAACCCCGACGACTGGATGGAGCCCAAGGACCGGCGCAAGGTCGATGATTTCATCCTGTACGGCATGGCCGCGGCGGCGCAGGCGGTGGCCGATTCCGGCTGGCAGCCGGCGAGCGAGGACGAGCGCCAGCGCACCGGGGTGATGATCGGCTCGGGCATCGGCGGGCTGCGCTCGATCGCGGAAACCGCGGTGCTGATCAAGGAGCGCGGCCCCAAGCGCGTCTCGCCCTTTTTCATTCCCGGGGCGCTGATCAACCTGGTCTCGGGGCAGGTGTCGATCCGCTTTGGCTTCAAGGGGCCGAACCATGCGGTGGTCACCGCCTGTTCGACCGGGGCGCATGCCATCGGCGACGCGGCGCGGCTGATCCAGCTGGGGGATGCCGATGTCATGGTCGCGGGTGGGGCCGAAAGCCCGATCTGCGAGATCGGCATCGCCGGATTCAACGCCTGCAAGGCGCTGTCCACCAAGCGCGAGAACGACCCCAAGGCCGCCAGCCGCCCCTGGGACGAGGACCGCGACGGTTTCGTCATGGGCGAGGGCGCCGGCGTCGTCGTGCTGGAGGAATATGAGCACGCCAGGGCACGCGGGGCGAAGATCTATGCCGAGGTTCTGGGTTACGGCCTGTCGGGCGACGCCTATCACATCACCGCGCCTTCCGAGGATGGCGACGGCGGGTTCCGCAGCATGGGCAGTGCCCTGGCGCGCGCCGGCATCGCGCCGGGCGATCTGGACTACATCAACGCGCATGGCACCTCGACCATGGCCGATGTGATCGAGCTGGGCGCGGTCGAGCGGCTGCTGGGCGCGGCCGCCGGCAATGTGGTGATGTCCTCGACCAAATCCTCGATCGGGCATCTGCTGGGGGCCGCGGGCGCGGTCGAGGCGATCTTCTGCATCCTGGCGATCCGCGACCAGATCTGCCCTCCGACGATCAACCTGGACAATCCCGCGCGCGAGACCGTGATCGATCTGGCCGCCAATGCCGCCGTGCGCCGCAAGGTGGATTACATCCTGTCCAACAGCTTCGGCTTTGGCGGCACCAACGCCAGCCTGGTGATGGGGCGCGTCAGCGGATGATCTGGCGCCACATCGCGTCGAACTTTCTGACGCTGCTGATCGTGATCCTGATCGCGGCGGCGGCGGCGGTCGCCTGGGCCAAGCACGAATATAGCGCCCCCGGCCCCAGCGCCGTGGCCGCCTGCGTGCGCGTGGCCCCGGGGGCAAGTCTGAACGCGGTGAGCCAGCAACTGGCGGAACAGGGCGTGGTCTCGAACGCCTATATCTTTCGCGCCGGCGCCGATTACGCCGGCAAGGCGCGCGAGCTGAAATACGGCTCATATCTGATGCCGCCCGGGGCGAGCATGGCGGATGTGGTGAAGGCGATCACCGCCGGCGGGCCCTCGACCTGCGGCACGGAGGTGGTGTTCCGCATCGGCGTGCGCGAGAATTCGGTGATCCTGCGCGACATGGATGCGGTGACCGGGGCTTTTTCCGAGCAGGCGAAATACCTGCCGGGCAGCGAGCCGGCGCCCGAGGCGATTCTGGCCGCCGAGGCGAGGCCGGATGCGCGGCTGCGCATCGCCGTGGCCGAGGGCGTGACCAGCTGGCAGGTGGTCGAGGGGCTGAAGCAGGCGGGGTTCCTGGCCGGCGAAGTGGCGAAACTGCCGCCCGAGGGCAGCCTTGCGCCCGACACCTATGATGTGCAGAAGGGGGCCGATCGCGCCGATCTGCTGGCCGAGATGGAGCGGCGGCAGGCGGCGATCCTGGCCGCGGCCTGGGACGGGCGCGCGCCGGACCTGCCCTATGCCTCGCCCGAGGAGGCGCTGGTCATGGCCTCGATCATCGAGAAGGAGACCGGGGTCGCGGCTGAGCGCGGCGTCGTCGCCAGCGTCTTTGTCAACCGCATGCGCCAGGGCATGCGGCTGGAGACGGACCCGACGGTGATCTATGGCGTGACCGAGGGCAAGGGCGTACTGGATCGCGGCTTGCGCGGCTCGGAACTGCGCCGGCGCACGGCCTGGAACACCTATCAGATCCCCGGCCTGCCGCCGACGCCGATCGCCAACCCCGGCCGTGCCGCCATCGCCGCCGCCATGGCGCCCGAGGCGTCGGAATATCTGTTCTTTGTCGCCGACGGCTCGGGCGGGCATGCCTTTGCCCGCACCCTGGAGGAGCATCGGCAGAATGTCGCGCGCTGGCGCGCCATCGAGAAGGAGCGCGGCGCGCTGCCCTCGCCGGTGCAGGGCGACTAGCCGGGCGCAACGGCGGGCGATTCTGCCGCTGTTGCGCGCGGGGTGCGCAGGGGTGTTGCGCGGGTTAAATTGTTGATATGAAAGTTGAAAATATGGCTGAGCGCGCAACCTGTGGTTTTGTATTGACTTGGCGAACGCCCTGAAGTAGAAGTTATGCATGCTGGGAGAGGTGGGCAAGCGGCCGGGTCGGGAGACCTGCGGCCGCTTTTTCGTTTCTTGCTCGTGCGGACAGACACACGAGGGCAGGGCGATCACGAATGACGATGACTTTCGACCCGGGGCCGGAGGCGCCGGATGGGCCTTTCGCGCCCGCAGCGGCGCCTGTCACGAGCGCGCTGGAAATCGCAGACGGGCTGTTTCGGTCCTATGCGGCGGACCTGGACCGGCTTCGCCGCAAGATCGAGGCCGGGAATACCGATGAGTTGAAGGAATCCGGCAAGCTGGTGCGCGCGCTGCGCGATGCCACGCAATTGGTGCTGGAGGAAAGGAGCAAGGTTGACAAGCTTCGCAAGGACGCTGCCGGACAGGTCGGGGCAGGGGCACTCGACCTTGACGCGGCACGAGATGAGATCGGGCGCCGCCTGGCTTGCCTGCGCCGCGCCGGAGGAGGTTGACGAGTTTCTGGGCGGCTTGGGCGACAATGCGCTGGCGGCGCTGCCCTGGCTGTTCGAGTTCTGGGCCCTGCCGCATCAGCTGCCCCCCGAGGGCGACTGGAAGACCTGGGTGATCATGGGCGGGCGCGGCGCGGGCAAGACCCGCGCCGGCTCGGAATGGGTGCGCTCGATGGTCGAGGGGGCGACCCCCGAGGCGCCGGGCCGTGCGCAGCGGCTGGCGCTGGTCAGCGAGACCTTTGACCAGGCGCGCGATGTCATGGTCTTTGGCGAGTCGGGGATTCTGGCCTGTTCGCCGCCCGATCGCCGGCCGGCGTGGGAGGCCGGGCGGCGGCGGCTGCTTTGGCCGAATGGGGCGACGGCGCAGGTGTTTTCCGCCCATGAGCCTGAGGCGCTGCGCGGGCCGCAATTCGACGCGGCCTGGGTCGATGAGCTGGCCAAGTGGAAGAAGGCCGAGGACAGCTGGGACATGCTGCAATTCGCCCTGCGTCTGGGTGAGCATCCGCAGCAGGTGGTGACCACGACGCCAAAGAACGTGGGGGTGCTGAAGCGGATCCTGGGCAATGGCTCGACCGTCACCACCCATGCGCCGACAGATGCGAACCGCGCCTATCTGGCCGAGAGCTTTCTGGCCGAGGTCGAGGCGCGCTATGCCGGCACCCGTCTGGGTCGGCAGGAGCTGGAGGGGCTGCTGCTGGAGGATGTCGAGGGTGCGCTCTGGACCACGGCGCGGATCGAGACCTGCCGGGTCGAGGCGGCGCCGCGGCTGTCGCGCATCGTCGTGGCTGTCGATCCGGCGGTGACCGGGGGCGCGGGGTCGGACGAATGCGGCATCATCGTCGCGGGCGTGGTCAGCGAGGGGCCGGCGACGGAGTGGCGGGCCTATGTGCTGGAGGACGCAAGCGTTCGCGGCGGGCCGCTGGACTGGGCGCGGGCGGCGATCTCGGCCATGGACCGGCACGGCGCCGAGCGGCTTGTGGCCGAGGTGAACCAGGGCGGCGATCTGGTGGAAAGCGTGATCCGGCAGGTCGATCCGCTGGTGCCGTTCCGGGCGCTGCGGGCGGGGCGCGGCAAGGGGCTGCGGGCAGAGCCGGTGGCGGCGCTCTATGAGCAGGGGCGCATTCACCACCTGCGGGGACTCGGCACGCTGGAGGACCAGATGTGCCGCATGACCGTCGCGGGCTATGACGGCAAGGGCTCGCCCGACCGGCTGGATGCGATGGTCTGGGCCATTCACGAGCTGATGATCGAACCGGCGGCGCAGTATCGCCGGCCACAGGTGCGGGGGCTGTAGGGGGCTTGGCCCCCGCCTCCTGCGGCCCTCGATGGGGCGCAGGAGGCGTGCCCCGGGGTGTCCGGACAGGAATGAATGGGCTCGCGGGCCCGTCCGGGGTCGCGTCTTGCGGCCCCATTTTTCTTGGAATTGCAGGAGGAAGCCATGGCATTTCGGTGGTTCGGGCGCGGGGCGGCGCCCGCCGAGGTCGAAAGGAAGGCCAGCGCCGCCGGCAAGGTGGTGGCGCTGGCGGCGGGCTCGGGGCGGGTGGTGTGGTCGCCGCGCGATACGGTCAGCCTGACGCAGGCGGGGTTTTCCGGCAATCCGGTGGGCTTTCGCGCCGTGCGGCTGATCGCCGAGGCGGCGGCCGCCGTGCCGCTGGTCTGCCAGGACCGTGAGCGGCGCTATGAGCTGCATCCGGTTCTGGACCTGCTGCGCCGGCCCAACCCGGGCCAGGGTCGGGCCGAGCTGTTCGAGGCACTGTTCGGGCAGATCCTGCTGAGTGGCAACGGCTATCTGGAGGCGGTTGGCGAGGCGGCCGGCGGCCTGCCGAGCGAACTGCATGTGCTGCGCGCCGACCGCATGGCGGTGGTGCCGGGGCCGGACGGCTGGCCCATCGCCTATGAATATGCCGTGGGCGGGCGGAAATACCGGTTCGACATGGCGGGCAGCCCCGATCCGATCTGCCATATCCGCAGCTTTCACCCTCTGGACGACCATTACGGCCTGTCGCCGATGCAGGCGGCGGCGGTTGCGGTAGATGTGCACAACAGCGCCTCGAGTTGGTCGAAGGCGCTTTTGGACAATGCGGCGCGGCCCTCGGGGGCGATCATCTACAAGGGTGCTGACGGGCAGGGGAGCCTGTCGCCGGACCAGTATGACCGGCTGGTGACCGAGATGGAGATGCACCATCAGGGCGCGCGGAATGCCGGGCGGCCGATGCTGCTGGAGGGCGGCCTGGACTGGCGGCCGATGGGGTTCTCGCCCAGCGACATGGAGTTTCACGAGACGAAGAAGGCGGCGGCGCGCGAGATCGCTCAGGCCTTTGGCGTGCCGCCGATGCTGATGGGTATTCCGGGCGATGCGACCTATGCCAATTACGCCGAGGCGCATCGGGCCTTTTACCGGCTGACGGTGCTGCCGCTGGTGTCACGCGTGGCCAGCGCCGTCGCCTGGTGGCTGAGCGAGCATCTGGGCAACGAGATCGACCTGCGCCCCGACCCCGACCAGGTGCCGGCGCTGGCCGAGGAGCGCGACCAGCAATGGCGCCGCGTCGGCGAGGCCGCCTTCCTGACGGATGCGGAAAAGCGTGCGGTTCTGGGGCTGCCGCCGGTGGCGGAGGTCTAGATGGAGGGCTCGCGTTTCGTGAAGGAGCCTTTCGACTGGCATGATCAGCGCATCGACACGCAGGAGCGGATCATGGCGCTGCAATTTGCGCAGGTCGAGCGCCGGCTGGAACGGATCGAGGCGCTGATCGAGGGGCTGGAGCGGCGGCTGTGGATGACGGTCTATGGCGTGGTCGCGGTCATCCTGACCCAGGCCGTGCAGTCGATCCTGGCCTATACGCCGAAAGGAGGATGATGGTGAGATCGGATGATTACGGGCTGGAGCTGAAATATGCCTCTGGCGCGCAGCTGATGTCGGACGGCAGCCAGATCGAGGGCTATGCCAGCCTGTTCGGGCTGACCGACCAGGGCGGGGATGTCGTGGTCAGCGGCGCCTATGGCGCCAGCCTGAAGCGGTTGGCCGCGCGCGGTGACCGGGTGCGCATGCTGTGGCAGCACGACCCGGCGCGGCCAATCGGCGTCTGGGACGAGATCCGCGAGGACGAGAAGGGGCTGTGGGTGAAGGGTCGGCTTCTGCCCGAGATCGCCCAGGCGCGCGAGGCGGCGGCGCTGATCGCCGCCGGCGCCATCGACGGGCTGTCGATCGGCTATCGCACCGTCTCGGCCGAGCGCGATGGCAAGGGCCGGCGCCTGCTGAGCGAGGTCGAACTGTGGGAGGTGTCGCTGGTCACCTTCCCGATGCTGGCCGAGGCCAAGGTCGGCCGCAAGTCCGACCGGTCACTGGAAATGGCGGCGGCATTCCGTGCCGCGACGCTGGCGCTGCGCGCCGAGTGAATTTCACCGAAACGGAGGGGACGATGACCGAGGTGAAAGCCGCGGCCGGGGCGGACATGCCCGGCGACCTGGGAAGCGAGATGATCGGGTTCGTGAATGAGCTCAAGGCATTCCGCACTGATATTCAGAAACGACTGGAAGCACAGGAAGAACGCATGACCATGCTGGACCGCAAGACCGTTTCCCGGGGCCGCGCCCCCCTTTCGGTTGAGGCCGAGGGCGCCGCACCGCATCAGAAGGCGTTCGACGCCTATATCCGCCACGGCGACGACGGTGCGCTGCGCGGGCTGCCGCTGGAGGGCAAGGCGATGAGTTCGACCTCGGACGGCGGCTTCCTGGCGGCGCCGACCGTGGCGCTGCAAGTGCAGGAGGCGCTGAATGTCACCGCCTCGTTGCGGCGGGTGGCCAATGTGGTGACGGTGGAATCTGCCACCTTCGAGATGCTGGTCGACATGGGCGATATCGCGCATGGCTGGTCCACCGAGGCCGGGCCGCAGGTCGAGACCGGCACCGCGACCGTGCAGCGCGTGGTCATTCCAGTGCATGAGCTGTCGGCCATGCCCAAGGCCAGCCAGCGTCTGCTGGACGATGCGGCTTTTGACGTCGAGACCTGGCTGGCAGGCCGCATCGCCGAGAAATTCGCCCGCGCCGAGGCCACGGCATTCATCAGCGGCGACGGCGTGAACAAGCCCAAGGGTTTCCTGACCCATGCCCGCGCAGTCAATGCCAGCGC
Source organism: Paracoccus sp. (in: a-proteobacteria) (assembly GCF_039808215.1). GTDB lineage: Bacteria > Pseudomonadota > Alphaproteobacteria > Rhodobacterales > Rhodobacteraceae > Paracoccus. The sequence continues at coordinate 49,870 of NZ_JBDHSP010000018.1, read as the reverse complement.
CACGAATGTGCAGATCGGCACCATTCCGTCGGGAGCGACGGGCGATTTTGCCGCAACCAATCCGGCCAATGCGCTGATCGATCTGGTCTATGCGCTGAGCGCGCAGTTTCGGGCCAATGCGAGCTTCGTGATGAACTCGAAGACCGCGGCGGCGGTGCGCAAAATGCGCGACACCGACGGGCGCTTCCTGTGGAGCGATTCGCTGGCCATGGGGCAGCCGCCGCAGTTGCTGGGCTATCCGGTGCTCTTGTGCGAGGACATGCCGGATATCGGCAATGGTTCGGCCTCGATCGCCTTCGGCGACTTCCGCTCGGCCTATACGATCGTCGAGCGCCCGGATCTGCGGGTGCTGCGCGATCCCTTCTCGGCCAAGCCGCATGTGCTGTTTTATGCCACCAAGCGTGTCGGCGGCGGCGTCACCGACGCCCGAGCCATCAAGCTGATGGTCTTCGGCTGAGTTCAGGCCGAAGCGGGGGCCGCGCCGAAGAAGTCAGCCCTTTCGGCCGATCCATCTGTCCGCACGCGCAGGGGCGGACGGGCGCGGTCCCCGATCAGCACGCGACGCAGCGACCAGCATACGAGGTTTCAGGATGATGCTTGAGGAAGTGACCGCGCCCGATCCGGGTGCGCTGCCGGTCGCGGCGTTGCGCGACCACCTTCGGCTGGGCTCGGGGTTCGAGGCAGCCGAGGACCCGGCCGAGACGGCGGCGCTGGCCGGCTATCTGCGCGCCGCCATCGCCATCATCGAGGCGCGCATCGGCAAGGCGCTGCTGGCGCGGCAGTTCCGGCTGCGCCTGAGCCGCTGGCGCGATCCCGAGGGCGAGACCCTGCCGCTGGCGCCGATCCTGGCGATCGAGCGCATCGAGATCGAGGACGGCGCCGGGGGCGTCAGGCTGCTGGATCCGGCGAGCTATCGCCTGCTTCCGGACCTGCATCGTCCCGCCCTGCTGCCGCTGGGCACGCTGCTGCCGGCAATCCCCGGCGGCGGCAGCGCCGTGATCACATTTTCGGCGGGGTTCGGCGCCGCCTGGGCGCAACTGCCGGCAGATGTGGCGCAGGCGGTGCTGTTTCTTGCGGCGCGCTATCACGAGGACCGCACCTTCGAGGGCAGCGAGGCGGCGATCCCCTTTGGTGTCAGCGCAATGATCGAGCGCTGGCGCCTGGTGCGGGTGCTGGGAGGGCGCGGCAACCTGCGTGCGCGCGCATGAGCGGGCCGCAGGTTCCGCTGCTGCTTGAGGCGCCGGTCAGCCTGCCGGACGGGATGGGCGGCTTTGCCCTGTCCTGGCGGATCGTCGGGCGGATCTGGGCAGGGCTGCGTTCGGGCAGTGCCGGCGAGCGCGGCTCGGACATCGGGGCGCAGAGTGTGGTCACCTGGCGGATCAAGGTCCGGGCGGCACCCGTCGGCGATCCGCGCCGCCCGCGCCCCGAGCAGCGCCTGCGCATGGGCGAGGGTGCCTCGGAAAGGCGATTCCGCATTGTCACCGTGGCTGAGGACGACGCGCGGGGGCGGTGGCTGCTGTGCACGGCGCGAGAGGAGATCGAGCCATGAGCTATGCGGCGACGGCGGCGCTTCAGGCCGCGGTCTATCAGGCGCTGCGCGCGGACGCGGCCCTGCACGGCCTGGTCGGCGACGCGATCTATGACGCGATGCCGGTGACGGCGCCGGCGGGCACCTATGTGGCACTGGGCCCAGAGGATGTGCGCGACGCGGGCGACATGACTGCCGGGGGCGCGGTGCATGACTTCGTGATCTCGGTGTTGTCGGGATCGGAGGCGGCGGCGGGTTTTGGCGTGGTCAAGCAGGCCGCCGCCGCGGTGTCCGAGGCGCTGGAGAGTGCGGCCATGACGCTGGATCACGGCATTCTGGCCGGGCTCTGGTTCCTTCGCGCCCGGGCGCGGAGGTTGGAGAACGGCGTGGGGCGGCGGGTCGATCTGACCTTTCGCGCACGCATTGACCTGGGTTGAGGAGGGACGGACATGGCGGTGCAGAACGGACGCGACCTGCTGATCAAGATGGATATGACCGGAGACGGCCATTTCGAGACTGTCGCCGGCCTGCGCGCGACCCGGCTGGGGTTCAACGCCGAGACGGTGGATGTGACCAGCTTGGAGAGCGAGGGGCGTTGGCGCGAGCTGCTGGCGGGGGCGGGAGTGCGCTCGGCTTCGATCTCGGGCTCGGGGGTGTTTCGGGACGGCATCACCGATGGGCGCGCGCGGCAGGTGTTCTTTGACGGCGAGGTGCCGCGCTTTCAGGTGGTGATCCCCGATTTCGGCACGGTCGAGGGGCCATTCCAGATCACGTCCCTTGAATATGCGGGCAGTTACAACGGTGAGGCGACCTATGAGATTTCCATGGCCAGTGCGGGCGTCATCAGCTTCGTCGCGCTCTAGGATGGCGAATCCGCTGGCGGGGGAGATCGAGGTCTGGCTGGACGGCCAGCCGCGGCTGGCGAAGCTGACATTGGGCGCGCTGGCCGAACTGGAGCAGGCGCTGGGTGCCGAAAGCATGATCTCCCTGGTCGAGCGCTTTGAGGGCGGCAGGTTCTCGAGCCGGGATGTCATGGCGGTGCTGGTTGCGGGCTTGCGCGGCGGCGGCTGGCAGGGCGGGCCGCAGGACCTGCAGGCGGCGGATTTCCGCGGCGGTCCGGTGGGTGCAGCCCAAGCGGCGGCGGCGCTGCTTGCCCGCGCCTTTCGCATCGAGGGTGCATGAGCGGCGGTCTGGACTGGCCTGGGCTGCTGCGGGTCGGCATCGGCCCGGCCCGGCTTGGAGGTCTGGGGCTGACGCCGGCGGAGTTCTGGGCGCTGACCCCGGCCGAACTGGCGCTGATGCTGGGCATCGAGCCGGGCCGGGGCGGTGCGATGACGCGTGACAGGCTGGCCGAACTGGTCGCGCGCTATCCCGACCGGCCGGCGGCGTGAAATTGAAGAGGAGCCACGGAAATGGACGGTTTCGACCGGCTGGACGAGGATGACCAAGGCCCGCTGGGCCGGGGGTTCGCGCAGGGCGCGCGCGTGACCGCGGAGTTCGAGGCGGAACTGTCGCGGCTGCGCGAATCGATGCTTTACACCAACCGTGAGGTCGGGGTGCTGACTTCGGGCATCGGCAGCGGCTTGCGGCGGGCCTTCGAGGGACTGGTCTTTGACGGCATGAAGCTGAGCGATGCGCTGAAGGGTATCGGTCGCAGCATGGCCGATACCGCGCTTGCCGTGGCGATGAAGCCGGTGCAGCAGGCGCTGGCCGGTGCCATTGCCCAGAGCATGAACGGGATGGTCTCGGGTGCCTTGCCCTTTGCCGACGGCGGGGCCTTTGCGCAGGGCCGGGTGATGCCTTTCGCGAAGGGCGGCGTGGTCAGCCAGCCGACCTATTTCCCGATGCGCGGCGCAACCGGCCTGATGGGCGAGGCCGGGGCCGAGGCGATCATGCCGCTGCGGCGAGGTGCGGACGGCCGGCTTGGCGTGGCCGCGGCTGGCGGAAACGGGCGCGCGGTCAATGTCACCTTCAACGTCTCGACCCCGGATGTGGCGGGGTTCCAGCGCAGTCAGAGCCAGATCGCGGCCCAGATGGGTCGGCTTCTGGCGCGTGGAGAGAGGAACGGCTGAGACATGGCATTTCACGAGATCAGGTTCCCGGCCAACCTGTCATTTGGCTCGGTCGGCGGCCCCGAGCGGCGCACCGAGATCGTGGCGCTGAGCAACGGCCATGAGGAGCGGCAGACGCCCTGGGCGCATTCCCGGAGGCACTATGACGCCGGTCTGGGCCTGCGCTCGCTGGACGATGTGGCGGCGCTGATCGCCTTCTTCGAGGCACGGGCCGGGCAGCTGCACGGTTTTCGCTGGAAGGACTGGGCGGACTATCGCTCCTCCAGTCCCAGTGTCGCGCCGGCATTCCAGGATCAGGTGCTGGGGACTGGCGACGGGGTGCGCAAGATTTTTCAACTGCGCAAGGTCTATGCTTCGGGGCCGGCGCAATACTGGCGGCCGATCGCCAAGCCGGTGACGGGCACGGTGCTTGCGGGCGTGGGCAACGTCGAGATGCGGGCGGGGCTGGATTTCGATGTCGATGCCGCCACGGGCATCGTCAGCTTTCTTGCTCCGCCCGAGGCGAGGGCGGTGGTGACGGCGGGCTTTGAGTTCGACGTGCCGGTGCGCTTTGACACCGATCGCATCGCGGTTTCGGTCGCCTCATTCCAGGCCGGCGATCTGCCGCAGGTGCCGGTGGTGGAGGTGCGGCTATGACCGGCACGCTGGCACGGGCCTGGGCGGTGACCCGCCGCGACGGGATCACCCTTGGCTTTACCGATCACGACCAGCCGCTTGCCTTCGAGGGCATCGGTTTTCGGCCAGACAGCGGCATGAGCGCGCGGGCGGTGGCGCAAGGTTCTGGCCTGGCGGTCGACAACAGCGAGGCGGTCGGTGCCCTGTCCGACGGGGCCATCACAGAGGAGGATCTGATCGCGGGGCGTTGGGATGCTGCCGATATCCGCCTGTGGGAGGTGGACTGGGCGGACACGGCAAACCGGCGGCTGATCTTTCGCGGCCAACTGGGTGAGGTCATGCGCAGCGGTGCCGCGTTCCGGGCCGAGTTGCGCGGGCTGTCCGAGCCGCTGAACAAGGCGCAGGGGCGGGTCTATCACGCGCGCTGCTCGGCCAGCCTGGGCGATGCGCGTTGTGGCTTTGACCTGGCGCGGGCAGGATATTCCGCCGAGGGAAGCATCGTCTCGCAGGAGGATGGCCAGCGGTTCGTCCTTGTGCAGGTGGCGGGGCATGATCCCGGCTGGTTCGAGCATGGCCGCCTGACCGTTCTTTCCGGGGCGGCCGAGGGGCTTTCAGGGTTGGTCAAGGTCGATATTGCCCAGTCTGGCGCGCAGCGCGAGGTCGAACTCTGGACCGGGTTGGGCATTCGCCCGGCCGTGGGGGACAGGGTGCGGCTGATCGCCGGCTGCGACAAGCGGAGCGAGACCTGCCGGATGAAGTTTCTCAACCATCTGAACTTTCGTGGCTTTCCGCACCTGCCGCCCGAGGACTGGCTGATCGCCCCCAAGGTGAACCGATGAGCACGGTGATCGTCGAGGCGGCGCGGGCATGGATCGGCACGCCCTATGTGCATCAATGCTCGGTCAAGGGGGCGGGGACGGACTGTCTTGGGCTGGTGCGCGGGATCTGGCGCGAGCTGTTCGGCGCCGAGCCGGAGGCGATACCGGCCTATACCCCGGACTGGGGCGAGGCCGGCGGAGTGGAACTGCTGCTGGGCGGGGCGGAGCGGCTGCTGGTGCCAGCCCCTGATGAGTGCCCGGGCGACATCCTGATCTTTCGCATGCGCTCGGGCGCCAGCGCCAAGCACATGGGGATATTGGCACGGGCGGGTGCCGGGGCAAGCTTTGTCCATGCCTATGACCGGCATGGTGTGATCGAAAGCCCGCTGTCGGCGCCGTGGCGAGCGAGGATTGCGGGCAGGTTCCGGTTTCCACCGGTTTGAGAGGGAAGGATAGGGCGCAATGGCGACGATTCTGCTGGCAGCGGTCGGGGCTTCGGTGGGTGCGGGTTTTGGCGGCACCGTTCTGGGGCTTTCGGGGGCGGTCATCGGCCGGGCCGTGGGGGCGACCATCGGGCGGGTGATCGACCAGCGGTTGCTGGGTGCGGGATCCAAGGCGGTCGAGACCGGCCGTGTGGATCGCATGCGCATCCAGACCGCCGGCGAGGGCAATCCGATCCCGCGGCTGTGGGGGCAGATGCGGTTGCCGGGTCATGCGATCTGGGCGGCGCCGCTGGTCGAGGTCAGGCGCAAGCATGGTGGCGGCAAGGGAACCGGGCCAAGCGTGACCGAGGTCAGCTATCGCCTGAGCCTTGCGCTGGCCCTGTGCGAAGGGCCGATCCTGGGCGTCGGGCGCATCTGGGCGGATGGCGAGGAGGTCTCGGCCGAGGATCTGAACCTGCGCGTCTATCTGGGCGACGAGACGCAGTTGCCCGATCCGGCGATCTCGGCCCATGAGGGGGAGGCGGCGCCGGCCTATCGCGGCGTGGCCTATGTCGTGTGCGAGGACCTAGGGCTGGAGAAATGGGGCAACCGTGTGCCGCAGCTGTCCTTCGAGGTCACGCGCGCGGCGATCGGGGGGCGAGGCCTGTCGCGCGAAGTGCAGGCTGTCGCCATGATCCCCGGAACGGGCGAATATTCGCTGGCGACGACGCCGGTCAGCTATGACTTTGGCCTGGGTGAGGTGCGCGCCGCCAATCAGAGCACGCCGATGGCTGATACCGATTTTGCGGCATCGATGCGCACGCTTGGCTGTGAACTGCCGCGTGTCGGCTCGGTCTCGCTGGTGGTGTCCTGGTTTGGTGACGATCTGCGCGCCGACACCTGCAGGGTCAAGCCAAAGGTCGAGGATGCCGGCCGCGACGGTAGCGAGATGGCCTGGCGGGCGGGTGGCATCGCGCGCGGCCAGGCCGAAGAGGTCGCGCAGGTCGGCGGGCGGCCGATTTATGGCGGCACGCCTGCGGATCAGTCGGTGATCGAGGCATTGCGTGCAATTTCGGCCAGCGGTCGCAAGGCGGTGTTCTATCCCTTCATCCTGATGGAGCAGCTTGCCGGCAACACGCGCCCCGATCCCTGGACCGGTGCGATCGGGCAGGCGGCAATGCCATGGCGCGGTCGCATCACCAGTAGCATTGCCGCCGGGCGGGCCGGCAGCCCGGCAGGGACGGCCCAGGCCGCAGCGGAGGTGTCGCAGTTCTTTGGCGAGGCGGAGCCGCATCACTTCCAGCGCGATGCCGACAGCATCAGCTATCATGGGCCCGAGGAATGGTCCTATCGGCGTTTCATTCTGCACTATGCGCATCTTTGTGCTGCTGCCGGGGGGATCGACGCCTTCCTGATCGGCTCGGAAATGGTGGGGCTTACCCAGATCCGGGGTGAGGGGCGCACCTTTCCTGCAGTGCAGCAGCTTTGCCGGCTGGCCGCCGATGTGCGCTTGATCCTGGGCGAACAGGTGAAGATCGGCTATGCCGCCGACTGGTCGGAATATTTTGGCTATCATCCGGGAAATGGCGACGCCTATTTTCACCTGGATCCCCTGTGGTCGGACGAGAACATCGATTTCATCGGCATCGATTGCTACATGCCGCTGTCCGACTGGCGCGAGGGCGAAGCGCATAGCGACGCCGCTTGGGGCCAGATCGACAATCCCGCCTATCTGCGCGCCAATGTGGCGGGCGGCGAGGGATTTGACTGGTATTATGCCAACGATGCCGACCGGGCTGCGCAGCGCCGCTCGCCGATCCGCGATGGTGCGCATGGCGAGCATTGGCTGTGGCGGTACAAGGACATCCGCAACTGGTGGCTTAATCATCACCACGAGCGCGTCGATGGCGTGCGGCTGGCGCAGGCCACCGGCTGGGTGCCGGGGTCAAAGCCGATCTGGTTCACCGAGATGGGCTGCGCGGCGCTGGACAAGGGGACCAACCAGCCGAACAAGTTCCTGGATGCAATGAGTTCGGAATCGATGCTGCCCCATTTCTCGGACGGGCGGCGCGATGATGCCATGCAGGCGGCCTATGTGCGGGCGATGACGGAATACTGGTCGGAGCTCGCCAACAACCCGGCGCGCGCGCCCCACGGACGCATGGCGGCGGGCCGCATGATCGACCTGGAGCGGGCGCATGTCTGGTGCTGGGATGCGCGTCCCTATCCGGCCTTTCCGGCGCGGCGCGATCTGTGGTCGGACGGGCCGGCTTGGGAGCGCGGCCATTGGCTGAACGGTCGTGCTGGCGCGGTCCCGCTGGGGGATGTCGTCGGCGAGATCTGCCGCGAGGCGGGTGTGCGGGCTTTCGATACCGAGGGTCTGCGCGGCCTTGTGCGCGGCTATTCGCTGTCGGGTGCCGAAAGCGGTAGGGCGGCGCTGCAGCCGCTGATGCTGGCCCATGGCTTTGACGCCGTCGAACGCGATGGTGTCCTGGGCTTTGCCATGCGCGATGCGCGTGTCAGGGCCGAGCTTGGGCCTGACCACATGGCGCTGACCGGCGAGACGGACGGCGCCGAGTTCACGAGGGCAGCCGATGCCGAACTGGCCGGTCGCATCCGGGTCACGCATGTCGAGGCCGGTGGCGATTATGGCGTGCGGACGGTTGAGACCGTGCAGCCCGGCGCAGAGCTGCGGGCGGTGTCGGACAGCGAGTTGAGCATGGTCCTGACCCGGACCGAGGGGCGCGCCATCGCCGAGCGCTGGCTGTCCGAATCGGCGGTGGCGCGGGACAGTGTGCGCTTTGCGCTGCCGCCCTCTATGGGCCACCTGGGACCAGGTGATGTCGTGCGGCTGATTGAGCCGCGCGCCGAGGCCCGACGCTGGCGCATCGATCGGATCGAGCGTGCCGGTGCACTGACCGTTGATGCCGTCCGGGTCGAGCCCGGCGTGTATCGGCCGGCGCGGGTGATCGAGGGGGAGAGTGTGACGCGCGCCTTCGTGCCGGCGGTTCCGGTCTGGCCGGTGTTTCTGGACCTGCCGCTGCTGCGTGGGGACGAGGTGGCGCATGCGCCCCATCTTGCGGTTTCGGCGACCCCCTGGCCGGGTGCGGCCGCGGTATGGGCCTCGACCCAGCAGGTGGGGGGCTATGCGCTGAACACGATGGTCCCCTCGCCCTCGGTCATGGGCCGGACCGAGGGTCCGCTGGCGGCCGCGCGCCCGGGCATCTGGGATCGCGGCCCGGCGCTGCGGTTGCGGCTGCGGGGTGGCACGCTTTCGTCCACTACGCCGGACGCGCTTTGGTCTGGCGCGAACCTGATGGCCATCGGCGATGGTTCGGCCGAGGGCTGGGAATTGCTGCAGTTTGCTGATGCGCGGCTGATTTCGTCCGGGTTGTGGGAGATTTCGGGCCGGTTGCGGGGGCAGGCCGGGACGGATGCCTTCATGCCCGAGGTCTGGCCCGCCGGCAGCCTGGTCGTGCTGCTGGACGGCGCGACAAGGCAGGTGGACTTGCCGCCGAGCGCGCGCAACCAGCTTCGCCATTGGCGGATCGGACCTTCGACGCGCGGCCCGGACAATGGCAGCTATCGCCACATCGCCGCAGCCTTTCGCGGGGCCGGGCTGCGTCCCCTGTCGCCCGCGCATCTGTCGATTGCGGGCAATGTCGTCAGTTGGATCCGGCGTACGCGGGTGCAGGGCGATGGCTGGGACGGGCCGGATGTGCCGCTGGGCGAGACGCGCGAGCGCTATTCCGCCCGGCTGACCCGCAATGGCGCGGTTCTGGCGCAGGCCGTGGTCGAGGAGCCCCGCTGGGTGGTTCCCGTCGCCGTATGGTCCTCCGCAGTCGCGGGGGGCGAGTTTTCCGTCGAGGTTGCCCAGCTTTCGGATGTGTTCGGAGCGGGGCCCCATGCAAAGAGGGTCATCCATGTCTGAGAATGCGACGCGAAACTGCGATCTGCCCTTGCTGATGCCCGCGCAGGCGCAAAAGCACATCACCGTCAACGAGGCGCTGATGCGGCTGGACGGGCAGGTGGACCTGGTGCTGCAAAGCCTGACCCGGACCACGCCGCCGGAGGCGGTGGTGGACGGCACATGCTGGGCGGTGCCGACTGGCGCCGTCAACGCCTGGGAGGGTCAGGAGGGCAAGATCGCGATCGGTGCCAATGGCGGCTGGATCTTTGTGCAGCCGCGCTATGGGCGCCGCGCCATGGTCGTCGATCGGGGCGTCACCGCCATCCATGACGGTGCGGTCTGGGTCGTCGGCGCCGTGACCCTTGGCACGCATGGCTCGGGCATGATTGCGCGCCAGATGTCCGAGGATGTCACGCTGGGCGCCGGTGCCTGGTTCGAGACCGGGATGGTGATCCCCGCCGGTGCTCTGGTCATCGGCGCCACGGCGCGGGTGGTGCAGGCCATCACCGGCGGCCTTGCCTCGTGGTCGCTTGGCACGCCGGGAAATGCCGCGTCACTGGTGCAGTTCGGCCAGGGGCTGGGCAAGGCGCAGGGGTCGTGGGCAAGGGGGCTGCTGTCGCCGCCCTTGGTCTATTGGACGCCGACCGCGCTGCGGTTGTCGGCGGTCGGCGGGCAGTTTTCCGACGGCCGGGTGCGGGTCGTCCTGCACTGGTGGGAGTTGCGTCTGCCTGACTGACCGGCCTTTTCGCCCCCGTCGGTTTCCGGTAGAATACCGGCCGGAAGCTGACGGGCGCATTGCGATGAATCTGCAAAAAGACATGATCGAGCCGCATCTGGATGACCGCGGCGCGGCGCGCGAATCGATCTGGGGGCGCATCCAGCGCGAGGCGCGGATCGCCGTGCGCGACGAGCCGCTGCTTGGCGCCCTGATCCATGCCGGGCTGCTGCATCACGCAACCCTCGAGGCCGCGCTTGCCTATCGCTTTTCTCTGAAGCTTGCGTCGCGCGAGATGAGCGAACAGATCCTGCGCGAGATCGCCGATGACGCCTTTGCGCGCTCGCCCGAACTGTCGCAGGCGGCGCAGGCGGATCTGCTGGCGGTCTTTGACCGTGACCCGGCCACGCATCGGCTGATGCAGCCGATCCTGTTCTTCAAGGGTTTCCAGGCCTTGCAGGCCTATCGCATCGGGCATTGGCTGTGGCAGCAGGGCCGCACCGATCTGGCGTATTTCGTGCAGATGCGCTGTTCCGAGGTGTTCGGCGTCGACATCCATCCGGCCGCCAGGATCGGAACCGGCGTGATGATCGACCATGCCCATTCCATCGTCATCGGCGAGACCGCGGTGGTGGGCAATGATGTCTCGATGCTGCATTCGGTGACCCTGGGCGGCACCGGCAAGGAGGACGGCGACCGCCATCCCAAGATCGGCGATGGCGTGATGATCGGTGCCGGAGCCAAGGTGCTGGGCAATATCCGGGTGGGGCATCATTCGCGCATCGCGGCCGGTTCGGTCGTGCTGAGCGAGGTCCCGGCCTGCCGGACGGTGGCCGGTGTGCCGGCACGGATCATTGGCGATGCCGGCTGTGCCGAGCCCTCGCACAGCATGAACCAGGTTTTCGGGCGCGACGAGCCGGCTTGATGCTTGCCGGTCTGGGCAGGGTCGGTGGCGGGCGTGACGCCGGCATGCGGGCTGTCCTGCCGAATCCGGCCGGGCCTAGCCCGTGCCGATGCGGTTCAGGTCGAAATAGGTGGTCTGGTAGATCTCGTTGATCCAGTTGCCGTAGAGCAGATGCGCGTGGCTGCGCCAGCGGTTCTTGGGCACCCGCGCCGGGTCGTTCTCGGGGTAGTAGTTCACCGGCACGTTGATCGGCTTTCCGGCCGCCACGTCGCGGTCGTATTCGTCCTTGAGCGTGGTGCTGTCATATTCGAAATGGTTGAAGACATAGAGCGCGCGGTGGCGGGCGTCCTCGATCAGGCAGGGGCCGACCTGATTCGAGGCGATCAGCGTGGTCAATGCGGGATTGGCGTCCACCGCGTCCTGGCGCACCTCGGTCCAGCGGCTGACCGGCACCAGCACATCGTCTGAGAACCCGCGCAGATAGGGCGAGGCGGGCGCGAGGTTTTGGTGGCGGAAGCAGCCGAAAGCCTTGTGTTCCAGCAGGTGCTTTTCCAGCCGGTGGAAATGCCAGGCCATGGCCATGCCGCCCCAGCAGACGCCGAAGGTCGAATGCACATGCGTCTGTGTCCAGTCGAAGACCCGGGTCAGTTCCTGCCAGTAGCTGACCTCCTCGAAGGGCAGGTGCTCGATCGGGGCGCCGGTGATGATCAGGCCATCGAATTTCTCGCCGGTGGCGGCGACCTCGGAAAAGCGGCGATAGAAGGCGGCCATGTGGTCGGCGGCGGTGTGGCGGCTTTCGTGGTCCGACATGCGGATCAGCTGAAAGTCGATCTGCAGCGGCGTCGCGCCGATCAGCCGCGCGAACTGGTTCTCGGTCTGGATCTTTTTCGGCATCAGGTTCAACAGCGCGATGCGCAGGGGCCGGATGTCCTGGGTCGCGGCCCGGCCCGGCGACATGACCATGACGCCTTCGTTCGACAGGATGTCGAAGGCGGGCAGGTCATTCGGAAGGGTGATGGGCATCATGCGTCCTTTCTGTCGATGGCGCGTGCCACCAGCTGGATGAGATCGTCCGGGGTTCCGACCGCCGCCACCTCCTCGGCCAGGATAGTGACGCCGCGGCGCGCCATGGCCTGATAGCGGGGCTGGCGATGGGCCAGCGCGCGGGCATAGGTCCAGCGGATGAAATCGTCGGGATTGACCTGGGCCTCGCTGAGGCCCTTTTCGACGCGATAGTCGGTCCAGGCGCGGTCGAGGAAATCCGGCTGGTAATACATCGGCTTGGGTGCGCGGTCGAAGCGGCGCACCAGTTCCTCGGTGTGTTCGGTCGAGCCCCGGATCCAGACCAGCAAGAGATCGCGCGCCAAGGTGTCCAGCACCGGGTCGGTTTCGGCCCAGGGGTCCACCACCTCGCAGATCGAGCCACCCGAATCGCAGACGAAATTGCCGAGGTTATAGATCTCTTGCGCGCGGCGGATGAAATGGCCGGTGTCGAGAAGGGCCGCGATCTCGGCCGCGCGGTGCTGGTCCTGACGGTGCATGTATTCGTCGAACCCGAGCCCGCCGCGGGTGACGCTGCCGGGCTTGCCCAGATAGGTCGAGAGCGGCGCCAGGTTTTCAAAGGTGATGTTGCTGGCGATATAGACCGAATTCGACAGCAGCAGTTCGCGCAGGAAGGGGACTTTCATCGCCTCGCGCTTGAAATTGTCGGCGATGTGCTCGCCCATGTAGCGGGTGCCGATGCGGTAGTCGATCGAGTAGTGAAACCACTCTCCCGAGGCGCGCAGCATCGAGGCCAGATAGGTCTTGCCAAGGCCCGACATGCCAAAGAAAAGCACGCGCCTTCTGGGTGCAGCCAGCCATTCGGCTCTGGTCTTGTAAAGCATCGCGCTCCCTTCCTGTCGGCGGCCGATTGTTAAACGCCGGGCCGCCGGGAGGAAAGGGGGGCGCGCATGGATCGCCATTCCGCAGTAGCGCGGCCGATTCAATCGCGCTATGCTGCGCTCCAGACCCGGGAAACGGGCAGAGCAATCGAGGCAGTGACGGCGGTATCCCATGACCGAGATGGTCTTTGGCACCACGCCCGTGCGGGCAGGTGATCCGATTCTTCCACGTTGGTGGCGCACGCTGGACCGATGGTCTCTGGGCTGCGTGCTAGGGCTGTTTGCCATCGGCATCCTGCTGGGGCTGGCCGCCTCGGTGCCGCTGGCCGAGAAGAACGGCCTGCCGCAGTTCTATTACGTCGTCCGGCAGGCGGTGTTCGGCGCCGTGGCGCTGGCCATCATGCTGTTCGTCTCGACCCTCGGGCCGCGGTCGGTGCGCCGCATCGGGGTGCTGGGCTTTCTGGTGGCGATGACGGCGATCGTGCTTTTGCCCTTCATCGGCACGGATTTCGGCAAGGGCGCCGTGCGCTGGCTGCGGCTGCCGGGTGGCTTGTCGATCCAGCCCTCGGAGTTTCTCAAGCCCGGGTTCGTCGCGATCTGCGCCTGGTTCATGGCGGCCAGCCAGGAGGTTGGCGGGCCGCCCGGACGCCTGATCTCGGCGGTGCTGGCGGCGGTGGTGGTGGTGCTGCTGGCGCTGCAGCCCGACTTTGGCCAGGCCTCGCTGGTGCTGTTTTCCTGGTGCGTGATGTATTTCGTCGCCGGTGCGCCCATCATCCTGCTGCTGACCGTGATCGGCATGGCGGGCGTCGGAGGGGTGTTTGCCTATGGTGCCTCCGAGCATGTCGCCCGCCGCATCAACGGCTTTCTGGCTGCCGAGGTCGATCCGCGCACCCAGATCGGCTATGCCACCAATGCCATCCAGGAGGGCGGCTTCTTTGGCGTCGGCGTGGGCGAGGGCTCGGTCAAATGGCAGTTGCCCGACGCCCATACCGATTTCATCATCGCGGTCGCGGCCGAGGAATACGGCCTGATCCTGGTCCTGTTCATCCTGCTGCTTTACGGCACGGTGGTGGTGCGTTCGCTGCTGCGTCTGCGGGATGAGCGCGATCCCTTTGCCCGTATCGCCGGCACCGGGCTGGCCTGCGCCTTTGGCGTGCAGGCGCTGATCAACATGGGCGTGGCGGCGCGGCTGCTGCCGGCCAAGGGCATGACGCTGCCCTTTGTCAGCTATGGCGGCTCGTCGGTGATCGCCTCTGCCATCGCCATGGGCATGTTGCTGGCGCTGACGCGGGCGCGGCCGCAGGGGCGCATCTCGGACGTGCTGGGACAGGGGCGCAAATGATCCCGGCCGGCCCCCTGTGCCTGATCGCGGCCGGAGGCACCGGCGGGCACATGTTTCCGGCACAATCCCTGGCCGAGGTGTTGCTGGCGCGCGGCTGGCGCGTCCGGCTTTCGACAGACGAGCGCGGCGCGCGCTATGCCGGTGCCTTTCCCGCCGAAGTCGCGCGCGAGGTGGTCAGTTCGGCTACGACGGCGCGCGGCGGCGCGCTGGCAAGGCTGGCGGTGCCGCTGCGCATCGGCGCGGGGGTCATTTCGGCAATCCGCGCCATGCGCGCCGATCGGCCGCAGGTGGTGGTGGGCTTTGGCGGTTATCCGACCATTCCGGCCCTGTCGGCGGCGCTGGCCCTGCGCATCCCGCGCATGATCCACGAACAGAATGGCGTCATGGGCCGGGTGAACGCGAATTTCGCCCGCCGCATGCATCGCGTCGCCTGCGGAACCTGGCCCACGCGGCTGCCGCAGGGGGTCGTCGGTGTCCATACCGGTAATCCGGTGCGCCAGGCGGTGCTGGATCGTGCCGGCTGCAGCTATGCCGCGCCGGGGCCGGGGGGGCTGAACCTGCTGGTGATCGGCGGCAGCCAGGGGGCGCGGGTGCTGTCGGATGTGGTGCCCGCCGCCGTCGCGGCGCTGCCCGACGCGCTGCGCGAGCGCCTTGCCGTCAGCCACCAGGCCCGGGCCGAGGATGGCGAGCGCGTCACTGCCGCCTATCGGGCTGCGGGCATCCGTGCCGATGTGCGGCCCTTCTTCGACGATGTGCCGCAGCGGCTGGCCGAGTGCCAATTGGTGATCAGCCGGGCCGGGGCCTCGTCCATCGCCGACATCACCGCCATCGGCCGGCCGGCGATCCTGATTCCCTATGCCGCGGCGGCGGGCGATCATCAAAGCGCCAATGCTCGCGCGCAGGCCGAATCCGGCGCGGCGGTGGTGCTGGCCGAATCAGAGCTTGACGCGGTGCGCCTGAGGGGCGAGATGCTTGCGGTTCTGGCGGATGCCGACCGCGCCCGTGCCATGGCCGCCGCCGCCCTGGCGCTGGGCCGCCCGGATGCGGCGCAGAGACTTGCAGATCTAGTGATGGAATTGACCCGATGAACGCAGCGACCAAACTTCCCGGCGAACTGGGCCCGATCCACTTCATCGGCATCGGCGGCATCGGCATGTCGGGCATCGCCGAGGTGCTGATGACGCTGGGCTATCAGGTGCAGGGCTCGGACGCGAAACGCTCGAAGATCACCGACCGGCTGGAGACGCTGGGCGCCACCATCTTTGAAGGCCAGCGCGCCGGCAATATCGGCGAGGCGGGTGTGGTGGTGATCTCGACCGCGATCAAGAAGGGCAACCCCGAGCTTGAGGAGGCGCGCCGCCGCGGCCTGCCGATCGTGCGCCGGGCCGAGATGCTGGCGGAACTGATGCGGCTGCGCTCGAACGTCGCCATTGCCGGGACGCATGGCAAGACCACGACGACGACCATGGTGGCGACGCTGCTGGACGCGGGCGGCTTCGATCCCACGGTCATCAACGGCGGCGTGATCCATGCCTATGGCAGCAATGCCCGTGCAGGCGCCGGCGAATGGATGGTGGTCGAGGCGGACGAGTCGGACGGCAGCTTCAACCGCCTGCCCGCGACCATCGCCATCGTCACCAATATCGACCCCGAGCACATGGAGCATTGGGGCTCTTTCGACGCGCTGCGCAAGGGCTTTCAGGATTTCGTCTCGAACATCCCCTTCTACGGGCTGGCGGTCTGCTGCACCGACCACCCCGAGGTGCAGGCGCTGGTCGGGCGCACCACCGACCGTCGGGTGGTGACCTTTGGCTTCAACGCCCAGGCCGATGTCCGGGCGATGAACCTGAGCTATGAAAACGGCGTGGCGCATTTCGACATCGCGCTGCAGGGCGAGGCGGCGCTGAACGACGGCGAGGTGCCGGTGATCGAGGGCTGCACCCTGCCGATGCCGGGCGATCACAACGTCTCGAACGCGCTGTCGGCGGTGGCGGTCGCCCGCCATCTGGGCATGAAGCGCGCCCAGATCCGCGAGGCGCTGGCCGGTTTCGGCGGCGTCGGGCGGCGCTTTACCCGTGTGGGCGAGGTGAATGGCGTCACGATCATCGACGATTACGGCCATCACCCGGTCGAGATCGCGGCGGTGCTGAAGGCCGCGCGCCAGGCGACCAGGGGCCGGGTCATCGCCGTGCATCAGCCGCACCGCTATACGCGGCTGTCGAACCTGTTCGACGATTTCTGCACCTGTTTCAACGAGGCCGATGTCGTCGCCATCGCCGAGGTCTATGCCGCGGGCGAGGATCCGATCCCCGGTGCCAGCCGCGATGATCTGGTGGCCGGGCTGATCGCGCATGGCCATCGCCACGCCCGCGCGGTGATGGACGAGGCCGATCTGGCGCGTCTGGTGCGCGAACAGGCGCGCCCGGGCGATATGGTGGTCTGCCTTGGCGCCGGCACGATCTCGGCCTGGGCCTACGGCCTGCCCGAGCGGCTGACCGAGCGCGCCGCATGATCATGCTGGCCAGTCATCCCCTCATGGCGGCGCTGATGGGCGCGCTCTGGGCGGTGCTGGCCTGCTTGCTGCCGCTGGTTCGCCGGCGCTGGCGCCATGCGGCGCTGTGGCTGGTGGTGCTGGCCGGGGTGCCGCTGCTGGGCTGGCTGACCTATCTTTGCGGTCCGGGCCTGGGCGTGCTGTTCCTGGCGCTGGGGCTTTCGGTGCTGGTCTGGCCTCCGGCCGGGTTGCTTCGCCGCCTGAAACCGGCGCCGCAGGGGCTGCGCTAGGCGCCGCCGGCGGCATTTGCGCGCGGGCGGGCTTTGCTTTATCACCCGCGCCAGAGCAGCAAGGAATCCTCCCATGTCCGGCGCCATGACCCAGACCCTGCCGCGGGTGCGCGGCACCCTGACCCAGTGCCGGCCGCTGGCCGATCTGACCTGGCTGCGCGTCGGCGGTCCCGCCGACTGGCTGTTTCAGCCCGCCGATGAGACCGATCTGGCCGCCTTCCTGCGGGATCTGGATCCGGCGGTTCCGGTCTTTGTCATGGGGGTCGGCTCGAACCTGATCGTGCGCGACGGCGGCATCCGCGGCGTGGTGATCCGGCTGGGGCGCGGCTTCAACGCGATTTCCTGTGCGGATGGCATCGTCACCGCCGGCGCTGCGGCGCTGGACGCGCATGTGGCGCGCCGTGCGGCCGAGGCCGGGCTGGACCTGACCTTCCTGCGCACCATCCCCGGCAGCATCGGCGGCGCCGTGCGCATGAACGCCGGCTGCTACGGCGCCTATGTCGCCGATCATCTGGCCTCGGTCCGGGCGGTGGCGCGCGACGGCAGCCTGCATGATCTCTCTGCTGCCGAGCTGCGCCTTGCCTATCGCCATTCGGACCTGCCCGCGGGCTGGGTGCTGACCGAAGCGCGGTTTCGCGCCCCGGCGGGCGATCCGGCGGAACTGGCGGCGCGCATGGAGGAGCAGCTGGCCCGGCGCGACGCCAGCCAACCCACGCGCGCGCGCAGTGCCGGCTCGACCTTTCGCAACCCGGCGGGGTTTTCCTCGACCGGGCGCGCCGATGACAGCCAGGAGCTGAAGGCCTGGTCGCTGATCGACGCCGCCGGATTGCGCGGCCATCGCCTGGGCGGGGCGCAGATGTCGCAAAAGCACCCGAACTTCCTGCTGAACGCCGGGGACGCCAGCGCCGCCGATCTGGAGGCCCTGGGCGAAATGGTGCGCGCGCGGGTGCGCGAGGCCAGCGGCCACGACCTGCAATGGGAGGTCATCCGCATCGGCGAGCCGTAACTTGCGGATTCTGGCCGAAATCTCGCCTGCCAGGCGAAAAGGGACTTTTGCGACGGCCAGCTTGCCGCTATCCTGACCTGACAAATACCCGGATCAACCGGGTGCATGAGGCAGAATTGGCGGGCAGGTCGAGCAAGACAGCCCCGAAAGTCGTGGTTCTGAAGGGTGGCCCCTCGGCCGAGCGCGAGGTGTCGCTGTCTTCGGGCCGGGAATGCGCGCAGGCGCTGCGACTGGCGGGCTATGAGGTCATCGAAGTGGATGCGGGCAGGGATCTGCCCGCGCGTCTGGCCGAGGCAGCGCCGGATGTGGTCTTCAACGCCCTGCACGGTCGCTGGGGCGAGGATGGCTGCGTGCAGGGCCTGCTGGAATGGCTGGGCATTCCCTATACGCATTCGGGCGTGCTGGCCTCGGCGCTCGCCATGGACAAGACCCGCGCCAAGGCCGCCTTCCGGGCTGCCGGCCTGCCGGTGCTGGAAAGCGTGATCGCCGAGGTCTCCGAGGTGCGTGCCCGCCATGTCCTGCCGCCGCCCTATGTGGTCAAGCCCAATGACGAGGGCTCTTCGGTCGGGGTCTATATCGTGCATGAGGCGGCGAACGGCCCGCCGCAGCTGTCGCCGCAGATGCCCGCCCGCGTCATGGTCGAGACCTATGCCCCCGGGCGCGAGCTGACCGTCGCCGTGCTGGGCGACCGCGCCCTGGCGGTGACCGAGATCGTGACCGCCGGCTGGTATGACTATGACGCCAAATACACGCCCGGCGGCTCGGCGCATGTGATTCCGGCGGCGATCCCGGATGAGATCGCCCGCGCCTGCTGCGATCTGGCGCTGCGCGCGCATCGGGCTCTGGGCTGCCGCGGGCTGACGCGCTCGGATTTTCGCTGGGACGAGGCGCGCGGCCCTGCCGGGCTGATCATCCTGGAAACCAATACCCAGCCTGGCATGACCCCCACCTCGCTGGCGCCCGAACAGGCGGCGCATGTCGGCATGGATTTCCCCGCGCTGTGCCGCTGGATCGTCGAGGAGGCGCTATGCAGGGCGTGAACCCGTTCCAGCACGGATCGGCGGACGGCGGGCGCGCGGCGCCGGTGCGACATGCGCCCGCGCGCCCGGTGCCGGTGCAGCAGCGCCTGCAGCGCCGCGATCCCGCGCCCTCGCGCCTGGCCTACCGGCTGAACCGCATGATGCTGCGGCCGCTGGTACGGCGGCTGGTGCATGTCGGCCTGCCGGCGTTCCTGGCCGCGCTGGTCGCCGGCATCTGGCTGTCCGACGAGACGCGGCGCGCGCATCTGGCCGGAGGGATCGACGCCATCGTGGACCGCATCCAGCACCGCGAGGCCTTCATGGTCAGGACCATGGAGATCGAGGGCGCCTCGGCGGTGGTCGACAAGGGGCTGCGCGCCATGCTGCCGGTGGAACTGCCGGCCTCGAGTTTCGAGCTGGATCTCGACAACCTGCGCGAGCGCGTGCTGAAGCTGGACGCGGTCGCGGCGGTGGATCTGCGCATCAAGCCGGGCGGGGTGCTGTCGGCACTGGTGACCGAGCGCGTGCCGGTGGTGCTGTGGCGTCACGCCCGCGGCATCGAGCTGCTGGACAAGACCGGGCACCGCGTCGCCTCGACCACCTCGCGCGAGGCGCGCACCGACCTGCCGATCATCGCCGGCAAGGGCGCCGACCGCGCCGCACCCGAGGCGCTGGCGCTGATCGACGCCGCCGGGCCGATCCTGCCGCGCCTGCGCGGGCTGGAGCGCATCGGCGAGCGGCGCTGGGACGTGGTGCTGGACCGCGGCCAGCGCATCAGGCTGCCCGAGGACAAGGCGCTGCAGGCCTTCGAGCGCGTCATCGCGCTTGACCGCGCCCAGGCCATGCTGGACCGCGACATCACGGTGATCGACCTGCGCCAGGAATCGCGGCCCTTGGTGCGGCTGGGCCCGGAGGCGCAGAACGCCATCCGCCGCGCGCGCGGCCAGCCCGAGATCGGGCCGGACGGAATGCCGATCGAACCCGAGGGCAAGACTGCCCGGGGCTCGGGAAAGAGCACGAAGAAAAGCGGCTGACAGCTTGAGGGGGCAGGGAAAATGAAGGATCTGTGTCAGGGCCAGCGCGTCATGCGCAACATGCGCCGCCAGGCGATGCAGCGCGGCGTCATCGCGGTTCTGGACATCGGCACGTCCAAGATCGCCTGTCTGGTGCTGCAGTTCGACGGCCCCGGCCAGTTCCGCGAGACCGATGGCGTCGGCCCCATGGCCGGGCAGTCGAACTTCCGCGTCATCGGCTCGGCCCATACCCGCGCGCGCGGCATGCGCTGCGGCGAGATCGAGACCATGGCCGAGACCGAGCGCGCCATCCGCACCGTCATCCAGTCGGCACAGAAGGTCGCGGGCGTGCGCGTCGATCACGTCATCGCCTGCATCTCGGGGGCGCGGCCGGCCTCCTACGGCCTGGCGGGCGAGATCGCGCTGCCGGCGGGCAAGGTCGGCGAACATGACGTGGCGCGGGTACTGGGCGCCTGCGAGGTTCCCGATTTCGGCCACGGCCGCGAGGTGCTGCACGCGCAGCCGGTGAACTTTACCCTTGACGGGCGCAGCGGCCTGTCCGATCCGCGCGACCAGTCCGGCAGCGTGCTGGGCTGCGACATGCATGTGCTGACCGTCGACGGCGACGCGGCCGGCAATCTGGTGCAATGCATCCGGCGCTGCGACATGGAACTGGCGGGGGTGGCCTCGGCCTCCTATGCCGCGGGACTTGCGGCGCTGGTCGAGGACGAGCAGGAACTGGGCGCGGCCTGCGTCGATCTGGGCGGCGGCGCGACCGGGGTCTCGATCTTCATCAAGAAGCACATGATCTTTGCCGATGCGGTGCGCATGGGGGGTGATCTGATCACCCATGACATCGCCAAGGGCCTGCGCGTCAGCCATGCCGTGGCCGAGCGCATCAAGACCCTGCACGGCGGGCTCGAGGCCACCGGCCGCGACGACCGCGAGATGATCGAACTGGGCGGCGAGACTGGCGACTGGGACGGCGAGCGGCGCAGCGTCAGCCGCGCCGACCTGATCGGCATCATGCGCCCGCGCGTCGAAGAGATCCTCGAGCAGGTGGCGGGCATCCTCGAGGCGGCGGGTTTCGATTCCATGCCCTCGCGCCAGGTGGTGCTGACCGGCGGCGGCAGCCAGATCCCCGGGCTCGAGGTGCTGGCCTCGCGCATGCTGGGGCGCAATGTCCGCATCGGCCGGCCGCTGCGCATCCAGGGCCTGCCGCAGACAGCGACTTCGGCGGGGTTTTCCTCGGCCATCGGGCTGGCGCTGCTGACGGCGCATCCCCAGGACGAATGGTGGGATTTCGACATGCCGGCCGAACATTATCCGGCGCGCAGCATCCGCCGCGCCTATCGCTGGTTCCGCAACAACTGGTAGTTGACGCGAACCGCCATCCAGTGGTGCAGGCCAATGCCTCCACCATATGCAGCGCAATGGGCAATATGCCGCCGAATCCGCGCAAAGAAAGCGCCAGATTTGGTGGTTTGCCTGTGTTTTTCGGGTGACGCTTGCCCGGAATCTGGCTAGGCTGGGCAAATACGAGGATTCGACCGGGCAAATCATGTCCGGCGCAACATACAAGGCAGGCGAGACATGGAACGGCAGATCCACCTGATGTTGAACGATGACCAGGAACTGAAGCCGCGCATCACCGTCTTCGGCGTTGGTGGCGCAGGTGGCAACGCGGTCAACAACATGATCGACAAGCAACTCGAGGGCGTCGAGTTCGTCGTGGCGAACACCGATGCGCAGGCGCTGCAATCCTCGAAGGCGGAAAGCCGCATCCAGATCGGTCCCAAGGTGACCGAGGGGCTGGGCGCCGGCGCCAAGCCCTCGATCGGCGCCAAGGCCGCCGAGGAGACGATCGAGGACATCGTCGATCACCTGATGGGCGCGCATATGTGCTTCATCACCGCCGGCATGGGCGGCGGCACCGGCACCGGCGCCGCCCCGATCATCGCCCAGGCCGCGCGCGAGATGGGCATCCTGACCGTCGGCGTGGTGACCAAGCCCTTCCAGTTCGAGGGCACCAAGCGCATGCGCCAGGCCGAGGAAGGCGTCGAGGCGCTGCAGAAGGTCGTCGATACGCTGATCATCATCCCCAACCAGAACCTGTTCCGGCTGGCGAATGAAAAGACCACTTTCACCGAGGCCTTCGCCATGGCCGACGACGTGCTGTATCAGGGCGTCAAGGGCGTCACCGATCTGATGGTGCGCCCGGGCCTGATCAACCTCGACTTTGCGGACGTGCGCGCGGTCATGGACGAGATGGGCAAGGCGATGATGGGCACCGGCGAGGCCTCGGGCGAGAACCGGGCCGTGCAGGCCGCCGAAAAGGCCATTGCCAACCCGCTGCTGGACGAGATCAGCCTGAACGGCGCCCGCGGCGTGCTGATCAACATCACCGGCGGCTACGACCTGACGCTGTTCGAGATGGATGAGGCGGCCGAGAAGATCCGCGAAAAGGTCGATGCCGATGCCAATATCATCGTCGGCTCGACGCTGGATCCGTCGATGGAAGGCTCGATCCGCGTCTCTGTGGTGGCCACCGGCATCGACGCCTCGGCGGCGGAACTGCCCGCGCCGCGCCGCGGCATGAAAGAGCCGTTGACCCAGACCCCGGTCGTCGCGCCGCGCCTCGAGGACGAGATGCCGACGGTCGCGCGCCGCGCCGCCGCGCCGCTGGGCCAGGTGGCGATGGCCGCGTCGGTCGCGCGCGCCCCGCTGCATGCGTCCGCCGCCCGGCTTGAGGACGAGGACATGCCGCGCCCGGCCTATCAGCACGACAGCCGCCAGCCCGCGGCGCCGCTCGATGCACTGAACGCCGATGCCGTCGGCTTTGTCGCGCCGGTGCGCCGCCCCGGCACACCCAGCCAGGCGACGGTGGACCGTCTTGCCGCCGCCGTGCAGAGCGCGCCCGAACGTCAGGCCGCCGCGCAGGGTCGCCCGCTGACGCCGCCGCCCGAGCCCGCGCCCGCACACAACCGCATGAGTGGGATCTCGCGCATGTTCACCCGCCTCTCGGGCCATGGCGAGCCGGCCGAGAAACCCGCCGCCACCACCATCGCCGAACGGGTGAACGAGCGTGTCGCCGCCCGCAGCCGCAGCGGTTTCGATGCCGGTTTCGACGACCTGGCCAGCCCCGACAAGGCCGGCGACAATGTCGAGATCCCGGCCTTCCTGCGCCGCCAGGCGAATTGAGCCGATCACAAGTTTTCGCCACCAGACCGGAAAGGGCCGCAACAGCGGCCCTTTTTTCATTTTTATGACAATGGCTTGCGGCGTAACCTGAAAGAAACGCTTCGGGATGGGGGCAAATGTTTCATCCCGTTACAAATCGTTAATTGTGGTTTCCCGGGCCTGTGCCTAACTCGCAGCATGGGCAATCTGCCCGCCGGAATAGACAGCAGGACCACAGGCAGCATCATGCAGACCACCATCGCTCAGAAAGCCCAGTTCCGCGGCGTCGGACTGCATTCGGGTGCGGCCGTGCGGCTGGCGATCCTGCCTGCACCCGCTGATCACGGCATCGTCTTTCTGCGCACCGATCTTGGCCGCGCCCGCATTCCGGCGCGCTGGGACCATGTGACGCCCTCGCAGCTTTGCACGCTTCTGGACAATGGCCAGGGCGCCACCGTCTCGACGGTCGAGCATGTGATGGCGGCGCTGGCCGGCACCGGCATCAACAACGCCCTGATCGAGGTGAACGGGCCGGAAGTGCCGATCCTCGACGGCTCGGCCGCGCCCTTCGTGCATGGTATCCTCGAGGCCGGCTTGCGCCAGCAGCCCGATGCGCCGCTGCGCGCCATCCGCGTGCTGCGCCCGGTCCAGGTCACCCAGGGCGAGGCCAGCGCCCGCCTGAGCCCGGCGGGCGAGCTGCAGATGCATTTCGACATCGACTTTGCCGATGCCGCGATCGGCCAGCAGGAAAAGCGTCTCGACATGGCGAACGGCGCCTTCGTGCGCGAGCTGATGGACAGCCGCACCTTCTGCCGCCAGGCGGATGTGCTGCGCATGCAGCAAAACGGGCTGGCCCTGGGCGGAACCTATCTGAACGCGGTCGTGGTCGATGGCGACAGGGTGCTGTCGCCGGGCGGGCTGCGCCACCGCGACGAGGCCGTGCGCCACAAGATGCTGGACGCCATGGGCGATCTCGCCCTGGCCGGCGCGCCGTTGCTGGCGTGCTACAGCGGCCACCGCGCCGGCCACGCCATGACCAACCGGCTGCTGCGCGCACTGTTCGCCGCGCCCGACGCCTGGGAATGGGTCGAACTGACCCCGGCGATGGAAAGCCGCCTGCCAGGTGCCGGGGTGATGTCCTCGGCCGCCGCGCTGGCCGCGCGCCAGCCGCAACTGGCCGTCGCCTGAGGCTGGTGGCCATGCCGTCAATTTTGCGGTTTTGCCGTTTTGCGCCGGCAGAATTTCTGTGCTAGGACGACCGGGCCGCACGGTCCTTGCGCCGGTTCGGCGACATGAGATTCTGACGGGCAGGGTGGAATGACGGGCATCAGATCGGGGTTCTTGGTCGCGGCTGCGCTGTCGTTGGGCCTTGTCGCGGGCTGTTCCGGCGCCGGCAAGGCGCCCGAATCGCTTGAGAGTTTCACTGCCGAGCAAATCTACAAGCGCGGCGAATACGAGCTTGAGAACTCGCGCAAGCCCAAGGACGCGGTGCGCTATTTCTCCGAGGTCGAGCGACTTTACCCCTATTCGGAATGGGCCAAGCGCGCGCTGATCATGCAGGCCTTCTCTTATCACCGGGCCCGCGAATACGAGGATGCGCGCGGCGCGGCGCAGCGTTTCATCGACACCTATCCCGGCGATGCCGATGCGGCCTATGCGAAATACCTGCTGGCGCTCAGCTATTACGACCAGATCGACGAGATCGGCCGCGACCAGGGCCTGACCTTCCAGGCGCTGCAGGCGCTGCGCGAGGTGATCGAGCAATATCCCGACACCGAATATGCGCGCTCGGCGATCCTGAAATTCGACCTCGCCTTCGACCATCTCGCGGCGAAGGAAATGGAGATCGGGCGCTATTACCTCAAGCGCGGGCATTACACCGCGGCGATCAACCGCTTCCGCGTCGTGGTCGAGGAATTCCAGACCACCACCCACACGCCCGAGGCGCTGATGCGCCTGGTCGAGGCCTATCTGGCGCTGGGTCTGACCGATCAGGCGCAGACCGCCGGGGCGATCCTGGGGCACAATTTCCGTTCCTCGCCCTTCTATGAGGACGCCTATGCGCAGTTGCGCGGCCAGGGGCTCAAGCCCGAGGCCAGCGGCGACAGCTGGCTGACCAGCGTCTATCGTCAGGTCGTCCAGGGCAAGTGGCTGTAAGGCCGCATGCTGCGGCATCTCGACATCCGGGACATGCTTCTGATCGACCGGCTGGAACTCGACTTCCAGCCGGGACTGAACGTGCTGACCGGCGAGACCGGCGCCGGCAAGTCTATTCTGCTGGACTGCCTCGGCTTCGTGCTGGGTTGGCGCGGCCGGGCCGATCTGGTGCGCGCCGGCGCCCAGCAGGGCGAGGTCACCGCGGTCTTCGACCTGCCGGCCGGGCATCCGGCGCGGGTGCTGCTGGCCGAGGCGGGCTTTGCGGTCGTGGACGAACTGATCATTCGCCGGGTGAACGGCGGCGACGGGCGCAAGACCGGCTGGATCAACGACCGCCGCGCCTCGGGCGAGGTGCTGCGCATGCTCTCGGAACTGCTGGTGGAACTGCACGGCCAGCACGACGACCGCGGCTTGCTGAACCCGCGCGGCCACCGGTTGCTGCTCGATGCCTTCGCCGGCGCCGATCTGTCGGCGACGCGCGCCGCCTGGGCCGCGCGGCGCGAGGCGCGGGTCCGGCTGGCCGAGGCCGAGGCGGTGCTGGACGCTGCCCGGGCCGAGGAGGACTTCCTGCGCCATGCCGTGGCCGAGCTTGACAAGCTTGCGCCGCAGCCGGGCGAGGAGGCCGATCTCGACACCCGCCGCCGCGCCATGCAGGGCGCCGAACGCATCCGCGAGGATGTCGCCCGTGCCCTGCAGGCACTTGGCCCAGAGGGCGCCGAGGGCGCGATGCTGGACGCGGTGCGCTGGCTGGACGGCGCGGCCGAACGTGCCGAGGGCCGGCTCGAGGCCCCCGCCGCCGCGCTGCAGCGGGCGCTGATCGAACTGGGCGAGGCGGCCTCCGGGGTCGAGGCGGCGCTCGAGGCGATGGATTTCGACCCGCGCGACCTTGAGGTTACCGAAGAGCGGCTGTTCGCGCTCAGGGCGCTGGCGCGCAAGCATGACGTGCTGGCCGACGATCTTGCGACGCTGGCGGATGCGCTGCGGGCGCGGCTCTCCCGCATCGACGCCGGTGCCGGGGACCTGGCGCGCCTGCGCGACGCCGTGGCGGCGGCCGACGCCGCATATGACGCTGCCGCCGCTGCCCTCTCCGGACAGCGCGCCGCGGCCGCCAAGCGGCTCGATGCCGCGATGGCGGCCGAACTTGCGCCGCTGAAGATGGAGCGCGCGGTCTTCGAGACCCGGCTCGCCGCCGCCGACCCCGGACCCGAGGGGCGCGACGCCGTGGCCTTTACCGTGGCGACCAATCCCGGCGCGCCGCCGGGGCCGCTCGACCGCATCGCCTCGGGCGGCGAGTTGTCGCGTTTCCTGCTGGCGCTGAAGGTCTGCCTCGCGCGCGGCAATGACGCGCTGGTGCTGATCTTTGACGAGATCGACCGCGGCGTGGGCGGCGCCACCGCCGATGCCGTCGGCCGCCGCCTGGCGCGCCTGGCCGAGGGCGCGCAGGTGCTGGTCGTCACCCACAGCCCGCAGGTCGCGGCGCTGGGCGGGCATCACTTCCGGGTGGCGAAATCGGTCACTGCCGGCATGACCACCTCGAATGTCGCAGCGCTGAACGCCAGCCAGCGTATCGAGGAAATCGCCCGCATGCTGGCCGGCGAGGAAATCACCCCCGCCGCCAAGGATGCGGCGAAGGCGCTGTTGCGGGGCTAGGGGCGGGGCGCCTCAGCCCTTGCGGTGGCGGGCCTCGAACCGCGGCAGCATGGCGGAAAAGTCGCGGCCCTTGCCGTCCTCCTCCTCGACGAAACGGGCGTAAAGCGCCGCGGCCAGTTCGCCCATCGGCGTGTCGGCATCGGCGGCCTCGGCCGCCTGCTGGCTTAGCCGCAGGTCCTTGAGCATCAGTTCCGAGGCGAATCCCGGCTTGTAGCCGTTGTCGGCCGGCGAGGCCGGCCCCACCCCCGGCGCCGGGCAATAGGCGTTCATCGTCCAACTGTAGCCCGAGGATGTGGAGACCACGTCGAACATCTTCTGGCGGTCCAGCCCCAGCTTGTCGGCCAGCGCGAAGGCCTCGCAGGTGGCGATCATCGTCACGCCCAGGATCATGTTGTTGCAGATCTTGGCGGCCTGCCCGGCGCCGGCGTCGCCGCAATGCACGACCTTCTTGCCCATGACCTCAAACAGCGGCTTCACCGTGTCAAAGGCATCCGCACTGCCGCCGACCATGAAGGTCAGCGTCCCGGCCGCGGCGCCGCCGATGCCGCCCGAGACCGGCGCATCCAGCGCCCCCAGGCCCGCCGCATGCGCCTGATCGGCCACCGCGCGGGCGCTTTCCACATCCACGGTCGAGCAGTCGCAAAGGACTGCGCCCGCCGCCATCGCCGGGATCACCTCGCCGGCCACGGCGCGCAGGATGGCGCCGTTGGGCAGCATGGTGATCACGACCTCGGCGCCCTGCGCGGCGTCAGAGGCGCTGGCGGCCCTGGTGACGCCCGCCGGCATGGGGGCGGCAAGATCAAAGCCCGACACCTGATGGCCGGCGCCGGCCAGATTGGCGGCCATCGGGCCGCCCATATTGCCCAGTCCGATGAATCCGATCTTCATTTGCAGTCCTCCCATTGCATTTCATCCGCGCCCAGCGGCGCCAGCATCGCCTGGACATGGGCATCGCTGGCATCCGCGGCCCATTTCGGCTTGCGGTCCTTGTCGATCAGCTGCGCGCGCACGCCTTCCAGAAAATCGCTTTCGGCCGTAGCACGGGCGGTAAAGCGCAGCTCGCGCGCGAGGCTTTCGCGCAATTCCCGGTCGCCGCGCGCCGCGCGCACCAAAAGCAGCGTCGCCGCCATGGACAGCGGCGAGTTGCGGCGCAAGGGCTTCAGCGCCGCCTCGTTGCCCGAGGCTTCCAGCGCCGCGACGATTTCGGCCACAGTCGGCTTGCCAAAGGTCGAAAGGTCCATGGCCTCCAGCGGCGCCTCGGGGCGCGGCCGGCCCTTGACCAGGCCGGCGTCGCCGGTCTCGGCCAGCGCCTCGATCAGCGACGGCCATTCCGCCTCGGGCAGGTAGGTGTCGGCAAAACCCGCGTGGATCGCGTCGCCCGCGCCCATGCGCGCGCCGGTCAGGCCAAGGTATTCGCCGATGCGGCCCGGGGCGTGACCCAGAAGCCAGCTGCCGCCCACGTCCGGGATCAGGCCGATGCCGCATTCTGGCATGGCGATCTGCGTCGTGTCGCCGACGACGCGGTGGCTGGCATGGCCGCCGACACCGACACCGCCGCCCATGACAAAACCCTGCTTGAAGGCCACCACGGGCTTGGGAAACTCGGCGATGCGGGCGTTCATGCGGTATTCGTCGCGAAAGAAGTCGCGTCCGACCTGGTGATCGCCCGCCAGCCCGGCACGATAGACCGCGGCAATGTCGCCCCCCGAGCAGAAGGCGCGTTCGCCCACCGCGTCGATGATGACCAGCGCCACCTGCGCGTCGTCGCGCCAGGCGCAAAGTGCCGCGTCGATCGCCAGCGCCATGTCATGGTCCAGCGCGTTCAGCGCCTGCGGGCGGTTGAAGGTGATGCGGCCGGCACGCCGGTCCTTGCGAATGATCATGTCGGCCATCAGTCACGCTCCGCCAGCAGGGCGCGGCCGACGATCAGCCGCATGATTTCATTGGTGCCTTCCAGAATCTGGTGCACGCGCAGGTCGCGCACGATCTTCTCGATGCCGTAATCGGCCAGATAGCCATAGCCGCCATGCAGCTGCAGGCACTGGTTCGCCACATCGAAAGCGCGGTCGGTGACATGCAGCTTGGCCATGGCGCAGAACTTGCTGGCGTCGCGGTCGCCGCGGTCCAGTTTCCACGCCGCCTGGCGCAGGAAGACACGGGCCGATTGCAGCGCCGTCTCCATCTCGGCCAGGCGGAATTGCAGCGCCTGGAACTGGTCCAGCGTCTGGCCGAAGGCGCGGCGCTCGCCCATGTAGCGCAGCGTCGCGTCCAGCGCCGCCTGCGCGCCCCCCAGCGCGCTGGCCGAGATGTTCAGCCGCCCGCCATCCAGACCCATCATCGCATAGGCAAAGCCGCGCCCCTCCTCGCCCAGCAGGTTCTCGGCCGGGACGGTGCAATCGTCGAACTGCACCTGCGAGGTCGGCTGCGCGCGCCAGCCCATCTTGTGCTCCAGCGCCCCGAAGGACAGGCCGGGCGTGCCGGCCGCCACCACCACGGTCGAGATGCCGCGCGGCCCGTCCTGGCCGGTGCGCACCATGGTCAGATAGGCGTCCGAATAGCTGCCGCCCGAGATGAACGCCTTGGTGCCGTTCAGCCGCCAGCCCTCGGGCACGCGTTCGGCACGGGTGCGCAGCGCCGCGGCGTCCGAACCCGAGCCCGGCTCGGTCAGGCAATAGGAAAACACCGTCTCCATGGTGCAGGCGAGCGGCAGCCAGCGTTCCTTGTTTTCGGGTGTGCCGAACTTGTCGATCATGCCGCCGCACATGTTGTGGATCGACAGGAACGAGCCGACCGAGGGGCAGGCCATGGCCAGCGCCTCGAAGACCAGCGTCGCGTCCAGCCGCGACAGGCCGGTGCCGCCGAAATCCTCGGACACATAGACGCCGCCGAATCCCAGCTCGGCGGCGCGCGCCCATAATTCGCGCGGGATGGTGCCGGCCTCTTCCCAGGCGCGGGCATGGGGGGCGATGTGCTCGGTCCCGAATGCGCGCGCCATGTCGAAGATCGCCTGTTGTTCCTCGCTCAGTGCAAAATCCATGGATCCCCCTTGTCGGTTCTGTCCTGCGCCGCTGCCGGGCCGCAGGCTTGCAAAATTTCGCCCCACGCCGGCAAGCCGCTGCGTGGGCGCGGATTTTTCTTCTGTTTCCCGGATTGCGGGTCTAGCATCACGAAACCGTCATCGCTGGCGGGTGCAGGGAACAGGGTGCTGTCATGCAGGTCAAGAATCCTTCGCCAAACCTTTACAACGAGGATCTCGCCCCCGCCGAGGAAAGGCGCTGGGGCGCGTTCTCGATTTTCAACGTCTGGACATCGGATGTCCACAGCCTTTGGGGCTATTACCTGGCTGCCAGCCTGTTCCTGCTGTGCGGCAACCTGATCAACTTCGTGCTGGCGATCGGGCTTGGGTCGCTGGTGATCTACTTTCTGATGCAGATGGTGGGCCTGGCCGGGGTCAGGACCGGGGTGCCCTTTCCGGTGCTGGCGCGCGCCAGTTTCGGCACATTCGGCGCCAATGCCCCGGCGATGATCCGGGCCGTGGTGGCCTGTTTCTGGTATGGGGCGCAGACCGCGGCCGCCTCGGGGGCGATCGTGGCGCTTTTGCTGCGCAGCCCGGCCATGGTGGAATTCCACCAGAACAGCCATCTGCTGGGCCATTCCACGCTGGAGGTGATCTGCTATTTCGGCGTCTGGGTGGCGCAGTTGCTGATCATCCAGAACGGCATGGAGACGGTGCGCAAGTTCCAGGACTGGGCCGGGCCGGCGGTCTGGCTGGCCATGCTGGTACTGGCGGTCTATCTGGTGATCAAGGCCGGCAAGATCAGCTTCGGCTCGGAGATCCCCGAGGACGTGCTGCTTGAGGCGACGCGCAGCGCCGGTGTGCCCGGCACGCCCGGTTCGCTGATCACGCTGATGGCGGTGGCGGCGACCTGGATCACCTATTTCGCCGCGCTCTACCTGAACTTCTGCGACTTCTCGCGCTATGCGCGCGACGAGGCCGCCCTGCGGCGCGGCAATGCCTGGGGGCTGCCGATCAACCTGCTGGCCTTCTGTCTGGTGGCCGGCGTCACCACCACCGCCGCCTGGCATGTCTATGGCGAGGTGCTGCTGCATCCCGACCAGGTCAGCGCCAAGTTCGACAGCCTGTTCCTGTCCATCCTGGCGGCGGTCACCTTTGCCGTGGCGACGCTGGGCATCAACGTGGTGGCGAACTTCGTCTCGGCCGCCTTCGACTTTTCCAACACCATCCCCAAGCACATCAGCTTCAAGCGCGGCGGCTTCATCGCCGCCCTGATCGCGCTGGCGCTTTACCCCTGGTCGCCCTGGGAGACGAACGCCACGCATTTCGTGAACTTCGTCGGGTCGACCATGGGGCCGATCTTTGGCATCCTGATGGTGGATTACTATCTGATCCGCCGCGGCGTTGTCGATGTGAATGCGCTTTATCAGGAACATGGCGAGTTCCGCTTTCACAACGGCTGGCATGTCAAGGCCTTCGTGGCACTGGCGGTGGGCATGATCTTCAGTTCGATCCTGCCGACCTTCACCTCGCTGCTGCCGTCCTGGTGGGGCATCTACGGCTGGTTCTTCGGCGTGGCGACGGGTGGCGGCACCTATTTCCTGCTGCGCGCCGGTGACAGGGCCCGGTGACAGGGGGCGGTGACAGGGGGCGGGGCCGGGGGGACGGCCCCCCGGCCACCGTCGTCAGTCCAGGGCCTTGAAATGCAGGCCGGTGTCGCTTGAACCCGCGAACCAGCGCGCGGTCACCGTCTTGGTCTTGGTGTAGAAGCGGAAGGCGTCGGGACCATACTGGTTCAGGTCGCCAAAGCCCGACTTCTTCCAGCCGCCGAAGGTGTAATAGCTCAGCGGCACCGGGATCGGGAAGTTGATGCCGACCATGCCCACATTCACCCGGCTGGCAAAGTCGCGCGCCGTGTCGCCGTCGGCGGTATAGATCGCGGTGCCGTTGCCATAATCGTTGTCCACGACCAGCTGCAGCGCCTCTTCATAGGATCTGGCGCGGACGGTGGACAGGACGGGACCAAAGATCTCCTCCTTGTAGATGTCCATGTCGCGGGTCACATTGTCAAACAGCGACGGGCCGCAGAAAAACCCGTTCTCATAGCCCTGGATCTTCAGCCCGCGGCCATCGACCACCAGCTTCGCACCCTGTTGCACGCCGGATTCGATCAGCCGGTTGATGCGGTCGCGCGAAGCGGCGGTGATCACCGGGCCGAAATCCACGTCCTCGCCGGCAGTATAGGGGCCGACCTTCAGCTTTTCGATCTTCGGCACCAGCCGCTCGATCAGCGCGTCGGCGGTCTTGTCGCCCACCGGCACCGCGACCGAGATCGCCATGCAGCGTTCGCCCGCCGCGCCGAAGCCGGCGCCCAGCAGCGCATCCGCCGCCTTGTCCATGTCGGCGTCGGGCATGATCAGCATGTGGTTCTTGGCGCCGCCGAAACACTGCGCGCGCTTGCCGTTGGCGGCGGCGCGGCCGTAGATGTATTGCGCGATCGGGGTCGAGCCGACAAAGCCCACCGCCTGCACGGCCGGATGGTCGAGGATCGCGTCCACGATCTCCTTGTCGCCGTTGACGACCTGCAGCACGCCGTCGGGCAGGCCGGCCTCCTGCGCGAGCTTTGCCAGCGCCAGCGAGGTCGAGGGCACGCGCTCGGAGGGCTTCAGGATCATGGCATTGCCCGATGACAGCGCCGGGCCCATCTTCCACAGCGGAATCATCGCCGGAAAGTTGAACGGCGTGATCCCCGCGACCACGCCCAGCGGCTGGCGCATGGAATAAAGGTCGATGCCAGGACCGGCGTTGTCGCTGTATTCGCCCTTCAGCAGCGCGGGGGCGCCCATGCAGACCTCGATCACCTCAAGACCGCGCTGCACGTCGCCGCGCGCGTCGGGCAGGGTCTTGCCATGCTCGCGCGAGACCAGCTCGGCCAGCATGTCCATATTGTCGTTGATCAGCTGGCCAAAGCGCATCATCACCCGCGCGCGGCGCTGCGGGTTGGTGGCGGCCCAGGCGATCTGCGCCTTTTCGGCGCTGCGCACGGCGGCGTCCAGCTCGGCCGGGGTGGCCAGCGGCACGCGGGCGATCACTTCGCCGGTGGCGGGGTTCATGACATCGCTGAAGCGGCCCGAGGTGCCCTTGACCTCTTTGCCGTCGATCCAGTGGTTCAGTTCTTGCATCTGTGCCTCCTCAATCCAGCTTCGAGGCGGATCATAGACTTGCATCATTGCCAAGGAAAGAGGAAGTCTGGCAAAAGCGTTTTGCAATTCTGCAAAGGCAGCGGCGATGGACTGGGACGATCTGCGCATCTTTCTAGCGGTGGCGCGCGCCGACAGCCTGTCGGGCGCCGGACGGCGGCTGGGCATCGACGCCTCGACCGTCGGGCGGCGGGTGGCGCGGCTGGAGGGGGCGCTGGGCGCCAAGCTGTTTTTGAAGACGCCACAGGGCTATGGCCTCGCCCCCGAGGGCGAGCGGCTCTTGCCCCATGCCGAGGCGGTGGAACTGGCGTTGAGCGGCGCCGAGGAGGCGCTGTCGGGCCCGGGCGAGCTGACCGGGCAGCTGCGCATCGGCGCGCCGGACGGCTGCGCCAACTACCTGCTGCCGCAGATCTGCGCCCGGCTGTGCGAAAGCCATCCGGGGCTGGAGCTGCAGATCGTGGCGCTGCCGCGGGTGTTCAACCTGTCGCGGCGCGAGGCCGACATGGCCATCGCCGTGTCCCAGCCCCGCGCCGGGCGGCTGGTGGTGCAGCGGCTGACCGACTATCACCTGCATCTGGCCGCGCATGAGGATTATCTGGACGCGCACCCCCCGATCCGGGCGCGCGAGGATCTGCGCGGGCATCGCATGATCGGCTATATCCCCGACATGATCTTTGACCGCGAGCTGGATTACCTGACCGAGACCGGCGCGGAATGGGCGGCGCTGACCTCGAATTCGGTCTCGGTGCAGATGCAGGCGATTCGCGTCGGCGCGGGTCTGGGGATCGTGCATGACTTTGCCATTCCCTTCTGCCCCGGTGTGCGCCGGGTGTTGATGGACGAGATTTCGCTGACGCGCAGCTTCTGGTTGATCCGCCATGCCGACGACCGCCGCTCGCAGCGCATGAACCGGCTTGCCGACGCGCTGGCGCAGGGCATCCGGACCGAAGTGGCGCGGTTGCAGGCGCTGATCCCCGGCTGATCATGCCGCAGTGCAACATCGGGCTTGACGCAAACAGCGGTTGCGGCAACGCTGGGATGCAAGGCCGCGCCCCGGCCGCTGCAGCCAGAGGGAGGAACTGCGATGCTCGTGAACCAGATCATGTCGATGAAAGCCAGCGGCGTCATCTATACCGTGGCGCCTTCGGCCACCGTGGCCGAGGCGGCGAAGCTTCTGTCGGAAAAGCGCATCGGCGCGATCGTGGTCAGCGAGGATGGCAAGCGCCCGCTGGGCATCCTGTCGGAACGCGACATCGTGCGCGAACTGGGCAAGCGCGGTGCCGCCATTCTTGACCAGCCGATCACCGAGTTGATGACCCGCAAGCTTGAGACCTGCACCACCGGCGAGGACGCGCTGGCCATTCTCGACCGCATGACCCAGGGGCGTTTCCGCCACCTGCCGGTGGTGAATGCCGAGGGCGAGATGCTGGGCATCGTCTCGATCGGCGACACGGTCTTTGCCCGGCTCAAGGAAATGGCCGCCGAGCAGGAGGCGCTGACCGGGATGATCATGGGCAACTAGGCCCGCCGGCGCGCGCCGCATGTGGGCAGAAGCCCTTGCGGTCGCGCCGGAAAACCTGTTTGACTGCCGCTGATCCGCACCGCGAGGGACCCAACATGCGCATCGGCCTTTATCCCGGCACCTTCGATCCCGTGACCCTGGGCCATATCGACATCATCCAGCGGGCGCTGGAACTGGTGGACCGGCTGGTGATCGGCGTGGCGATCAACCGCGACAAGGGCCCGGCCTTCGCGCTTGAGGACCGGGTCGCCATGGTGCAGGCGGAATGCGACCGGCTGGTGGCCGGCCGCCCCGACCGCGAGATCGTCGTGCATCCGTTCGAGAACCTGCTGATCGACTGCGCCCGCGATGTCGGCGCCACAGTGATCCTGCGCGGACTGCGCGCGGTCGCCGATTTCGAATATGAATTCCAGATGGTCGGCATGAACCGGGCGCTGGATGCCAGCATCGAGACGGTGTTCCTGATGGCCGACGCCCGGCGCCAGGCCATCGCCTCGAAACTGGTCAAGGAAATCGCGCGCCTTGGCGGAAACGTGTCGAAATTCGTCACCCCCGAGGTGAACGAGCTTCTGCGTCGCCGCTACGCACGCTGAGGCTTTTCCTTTGCCGGCGTCCTGCTAACCTGCGCTGATCGACCGCAGGAGCCACCGGACGTGACCGAGCCGAAACCCATTCCCACGCCTTTCCCCGAACCCGAACGCCCGCCGCTGCCCGATCCCCTGCCTGACCCCGGCCCGGACGAGATTCCCCTGCCGGCGGTGCTGGGGCATGGCGCCATCGCCGCGGCGCTGGCCGCCGGCTGGCGCGATTTCTGCCGCGCCCCGGCCTATGGGCTGTTCTTTTCCGCCTTCTATGTCGCGGGCGGGCTGGTGTTGACTGCGGTGGCCTCGGCCACCGGGCGGGAATGGTGGCTGATGCCCTTCGTCGTCGGCTTTCCGCTGATCGCGCCCTTTGCCGCGGTGGGGCTCTACGAGGTCAGCCGCCGCATCGAGGCGCATGATCTGCTGCTCTGGCGCGAGATCCTGGCGGTGGTCGTGGCGCAAAAGGACCGGCAGGTGCCCTCGATGGCCATGCTGATCCTGCTGATGTTCATGTTCTGGGTCTTTGTCGCGCATACGGTCTTTGCGCTGTTCATGGGCGTCTCGGCGCTGACCAATATCACCTCCTCGCCGGAACTGCTGCTGCAGGGGCGCGGGCTGGTCATGCTGGCGACCGGCGGGCTGATCGGGGCGGGATTTGCCGCGGTGCTGTTTGCCGTCACCGTGGTCGGGATGCCGCTGATCCTTGACCGCGAGGTGGACCTGGTCTCGGCGATCATCGCCAGCTTTCAGGCGGTCGCCGCCAATCCCGGGGTGATGCTGGTCTGGGCGGGGCTGATCGCGGCGCTGCTGTTCCTGGCAATCCTGCCGCTGTTTCTGGGCCTGTTCGTGGTGCTGCCGCTGCTGGGGCACGCCAGCTGGCACATGTATCGGCTGCTGATGCCCGACCCGGAATGACCCGGAAACGACAAGGGGCGGCCAAGGGCCGCCCTGACGGGGATGCGCCGGGTTTGGCGCTCAGGCGTCGCTGACCGCGCGCGGGCTGGGCGGCGCCAGTTTCGGCGTCGGGGCATTGGCCAGCGGGTCCTCCTGGCGCTGCACCGAGCCTTCGAAATGCGCGCCGGATTCGATGGCGATGGTCTTGTGGATGATGTCGCCCTCGACCCGGGCCGAGGCGGTCAGGCGCACCTTCAGCCCGCGGACGCGACCGATGACCCGGCCGTTGACCACCACCTCTTCGGCGACAAGCTCGCCGCGGATGGTTGCGCTTTCGCCGACGACCAGCTGATGCGCACGGATGTCGCCCTCGAGCGTGCCCTCGATCTGGACATCGCCCTCGGTGCGGATATTGCCGGTCACCGTCAGATCCGCCGCCAGAACCGAGGGCGCGCTGCGCACCCGCGCCCCGCCCGGCGCCGCCAGACCCGGCTCGGGGCTGCGGAGGGCTTCGGGCTCGGGCTGCGGCTGGGCGCGGGGGCCAGGTTCGGTGACGCGGGTCTTAGAAAACATTCTGCGCTGCCTTGATGAAGCTCATGGGGTTCACGGCACGGCCGTTCACCCGAACCTCATAATGAAGGTGCGAGCCGGTGGACCTGCCGGTATTGCCCATATCACCGATCCGGCTGCCGCGCGACACCTTTTGCCCGACCTTGACGCGAATACGCGACATGTGGCCATAGCGCGTCTCGGTGCCCAGCTCGTGCTGGATCTTCACGAGATTGCCATAGCCGCGCTGCCAGCCGGCAAAGATCACTGTCCCTTCGGCGGTCGAATGGATCGGCGTGCCGACCGGACCGGCCATGTCGATGCCCTCATGCGCGCGGCCCCAGCGGCGGCCGAAGGGCGAGGTATAGCGGAAGGCCGCCTGCACCGGCATGGCCAGCGGCATCTTTTCAGCCGCGATGCGGTAGCTGTTGATCTGGTCCAGCGTGATCAGGATCTCGTTGGCCTTGGCGGCGCCCTGGCTGATCTCGGCGTCGCCGCTCGAGGAATAGCTGACCGGGTTCAGCGGCCCGCCCTGGCCGGAATAGCCCTCGCGCACGGTGCGCAGGATGTCCTCGGGGTTGACGCCGACGCTGCGAAACATCTCGTCCAGGGGCTCGACCGAGACGCTGACCGCGTCCTCGAGCTGCGACAGGATCTCGTCGTTGCGGGCGACGATCTGGTTGCGCTCCAGCGTCACCGCCGCGGCGGTGCGCTGCGCGTCCTCGGCGCGGCGCAACGCCTCGGCGCGGTCGTCGGCGGCCTGTTTCAACTCGTCCGAGAGCACGTCCAGCGCCGCCTGCAACTCGGCGGTGCGCACTGCGGGCTTGCCAGCCGTTTCGCCGGTCTCTTGCAGGCTGCTGCGCACCGCGTCCAGCCCGCCCTGCAGCTCGCGCTCGCGGGCCTCGGATTCCAGCAGTTGCGACTGCATGCGCGACACCTGGTCCAACGCCGCGCTGAAGCGGTTCTGCGCTGCGGCGGCCTCGGCGGCGCGGCTGTCGCGCTCGGCCGAGAGATCGCTCAGCCGCGCCTCGAGCGCGGCCTCGCCGATGCGGGCCTGATCGCGGGCATTGCCGGCGCCGATCGCGTCGAACACCAGGATGGAGCTGGCGACCACCGCCCAGCCGAAGACCAGCGCCGAGCCGGCCAGCGCCGCCAGCTGCGTCGCCGGCCGCAGCCGCAGGAAGCGGGTGGAACTGTCCGATTTCAGGAAAAGTCGCTGCTCGGGCAACCAGCGCTCAAGCACGGAATTCAGGCTGTCGGTAATGCTCAATGTCCCGGTTCCACGTTGTTTCGTCCGGCCTGCCGAGCGATGGCGGCCTTGGCTGCGCAGGGGTAAATCCGACCTGTGCCTGAAGTGCAACAACGAGGGATTTTATGTGCCCCTCTTGGGCGGATTGACGCCGAAGCATGCCGGCCATGCAGGAGGAAACCCGCCGGTGCGGACAAGGGGCGGGAACCCCGGACCAGGCATAAAGTCGAGAAATCCGCGTTATTACATTGTGAGATAACGGTTATTTCAGGCAATACCGCTTTCCGCACCGTTTTGCGGCGCTTTTCGCGACGATCCGGCTGCGGCCGTGTCTGCCGTGCCGCGGCGCAGAATCACCGGCGGCGCGCCGCCGGGGCGAGTCGCGGCCGGGAACCGCGGGCGGGTTTCGGCGTTGCCCGCGCCTCAGGCGATCTCATAGGGCAGCGGGCCGGGGCGGTCGGGCGGGATGCGCACCAGCCGATCCATGGGCGGCACCGAGCGCTGGTGGCAGTCCGGCCGCGGGCAGATGCGGCAGGACACGCCGATCGGCTCGAACAGCGCCGGATTGCCCAGATCCAGCCCGTCGGCATAGACCAGATCGCGGGCATGGCTGACCTCGCAGCCCAGGCCGATGGCAAAGCGGCGCACCGGCGCGCCGAAGGCGCCGGCCGGTTTCGAGACATCGCGCGCCAGCAGCAGATAGCGCTTGCCGTCCGGGGTCTCGGCCAGTTGCCGCAGAAAGCGGCCGGGGGTCTCGAAGGCCTGGTGCACGTTCCACAAGGGGCAGGCGCCGCCGAAACGGGCGAATTGCATGCGCGTCGCGGAATGGCGTTTGGTGATCGTGCCGGCCTGGTCGACGCGCACGAAAAAGAACGGCACGCCGCGATCGCCGCCGCGCTGCATGGTCGAAAGCCGGTGCGCGACCTGTTCCAGAGAGGCGTGGAACAGATGCGCCAGTCGTTCCAGATCGTGGCGCTCGGCGCGGGCGGCGGCCAGAAAGCGGGCATAGGGCATCATCGCGGCGCCGGCAAAATAATTGGCCAGCCCCAGCCGCGCGATGTCGCGCGCCGCATCGCTGCGAAAGCGCGCCAGTTCCAGCGTCGCCTCGATCAGGTCGCGGCGGCTTTCCAGCGCCAGCAGGTGCAACAGCTGGAATGCCTGGGTCGCGGGCTGGGCGGTGGCGTTCAGCGTGATGCGCGCGCCCTCGCGCAGATAGACGGCGCCGCTGCCCAGTTCCGCCAGCGCCACCTTGATGCCGCGTTCGGCAAGGCCGGCGATGGCGCGCTCCAGCGGCCGGGACTCGGGGCGGTTGCGGGCGAACTGTTCGGCGGCGCGGTCCACGGCGTCGATATAGTTGTCGCAATAGTGGAAAAAGTCGCGCACCTCTTCCCAGGGCGAGGGGGTGGCGTTCTGGGCGCCGGCGCCCAGCGCCTCGTCCATGGCTGCCAGCCGCTCCTGCCCCTCGCGATGCGCGCGGTAAAGGTCGAGAAAGGCCCGCGCCAGCGCCGGGGCATTGGTCGCGGCCAGCCGCAGGTCGGCGCGCGGCGGCGCACTGTCGAACAGCGGATCGGCCAGGGCCTCGGCCATGTCCATGACCATGCGCTCGGCGTCGCCCACCGCCATGGCGCCCAGATCGACGGCAAATTCCGAGGCGAGCCGCAGCAACACCCCGGCCGAGACCGGGCGGTGGTTGTTCTCCATCTGCGAAAGATAGGGCAGCGACACGCCCAGCCTTTCGGCAAAGGCGCGCTGGCTGAGCCCGGCGCGGGCGCGCGTCTCGCGCAGCGACACGCCGGCATAGATCTTTTGCATGGACATCGCGGCACCTCCTTTGCAAAGACAGGAATAGTCTTTGCAAAGGAGGCGCCGCAAGGGGCGTCAGCGCCCGCGCAGCAGCTGCCTTTCGCGCACCAGCACCCACAGGATCGCCGCCACCGAACCCGCCGAGGACAGTGTCATGATGATCAGCAGCGGCATGGCGCCGGATTGCTCGTTCAGCAGCGCCCCGGCCAGCGCCGCCAGCCCGGCGCCGCCCGCCACGCTCAGCGCGCCGCCAAGACCGCTGGCGGTGCCGGCCAGTTCCGGGCGCACGCTCATCAACCCGGCATTGGCATTGGGCATCAGGAGGCCGTTGCCGAGGCCCATGAAGCCCACGGCGCCGAAGAACAGCAGCGGCGTCAGCATGTCCAGCAGATCCGCGATCACCGTGCCCGCGAGAAACACCGTGCTGATGATCGCCCCGGCAAGGATCAGGTTGTTCATCCCCAGCCGCACGGTAAAGCGCGCCGAGATGAAATTGCCGCAGGCATAGCCCAGCGAGGGCAGGGCGAACCAGTAGCCGATCTCGGCCGCGGAAAGTTGCATGACGCTTTGCCCGACAAAGGGCGCGCCGCCCAGATAGGCATAGAAGGCGCCGGCGCACAGCGTCGCCGACAGCGCATAGCCCCAGAAGCGGCGCGAGCGCGCCAGCACCGGATAGGTGGCGATCTGCCTGGCCAGCGGCACGCCGCCGTCGCGCGCGGTTTCGGGCAGGGCGATGGCGCAAAGCGTCATCACGCCCAGGCCCGCCAGCCCCATGGCGACGAAACTGGCGCGCCAGCCCAGGGTTTCGTCCAGGATGCCGCCGATGGTGGGGGCGATCATCGGCACCAGCGACATGCCCATGGTGACATAGCCGATCATGCTGGCGGCCTGTTCGGCCGGCACCATGTCGCGCACGATGGCGCGGCTGATCACGAAGCCGGTGGTGATCACCGCCTGGGTCAGCCGGAATGCCATGAACCAGTAGGCGTCCGGCGCCAGTAGCGTGCCGAGTGTCGCCAGCAGGAAGATCGCGAACGAACCCAGCACCACCGGCCGGCGCCCGAAGCGGTCGCTGATCGGGCCGCAGAGCAGCTGCACCACGGCGCTGACCCCGAGGAAGGCCGAGACCGAAAGCTGCATGAAGCCGTATTCGACGCCGAAATCCTCGGCCATGGCGGGCAGGGACGGCAGGAAGATGTTCATCGACAGCGCGGCCGTGGCCGAGATGGTCACCAGGGTGACGATATTGGGCCGGCGCGCAACGGGAGAGGTGGCAAGGGTCATGGCGTCACTTTGCCGCAGATGCGGGTAAAGGCAACCATCCGTTTGCCTGCGACTGTTTCACCTCAGGGCGGGGCGAAGATCAACGCCGCGCCAAGGCAGATGAAAGCAAGGCCCACGCCGACGCTCCAGGTCAGCGCCTCGCCCAGCCAGAGCCAGGAAAACAGCACGAAGACCGGGAGGCTGATCACCTCCTGGATGGTCTTGAACTGGGCGGCGCTGAAATGGCCGTGGCCGATGCGGTTGGCCGGCACCTGCAGCACATATTCGAAAAAGGCGATGCCCCAGCTGACCAGGATCACCGCCGCCAGCGGTGCTGCCTTGAACCTGAGATGCCCATACCAGGTCAGAGTCATGAACAGATTCGACAAAAGCAGCAGCCCGACGGTCAGGACCGGGGCCGGCAGGCTCATGCGCCGCGGTCCCAGCTGCGGTGCTTTTCAAGATTGCCAAAGCGGGTGAAGCGGCCCTCGAAGGAAAGCTCGACCGTGCCGATCGGGCCGTGGCGCTGCTTGCCGATGATCACCTCGGCCTTGCCGTGGCACGATTCCATGACCTGCTGCCAGGCGGCCATCTTGTCGAGATCGTGGTCGGCGGGCTTTTCCCGCTCGCGGTAATATTCCTCGCGGAAGACGAACATCACGATGTCGGCGTCCTGCTCGATCGAGCCGGATTCGCGCAGGTCCGAGAGCTGCGGGCGCTTGTCCTCGCGGTTCTCGACCTGGCGCGACAGCTGCGAGAGCGCGATCACCGGGATGTCCAGTTCCTTGGCGATGGCCTTGAGCCCCTGGGTGATCTCGGAGACCTCGTTCACGCGGCTGTCCTTGGCGCTGGCGGCGCGCAGCAGCTGCAGATAGTCCACGATCAAGAGGTCGAGCCCCTGGGTGCGCTTGAGCTTGCGGGCGCGGGCGGCCAGCTGGTTGATCGGCAGCGCCGGGGTGTCGTCGATGAAAAGCGGGCAGTTCTGCAACTCATGCGCCGCCTTGACGAAGCGGCGGAACTCTTCCTCGGTCATGTCGCCGCGGCGGATGGATTCGCTGGGCACCTCGGCCGCCTCGGAGAGGATGCGCGCCGCCAGCTGCTCGGAGGACATCTCGAGGCTGAAGAAGCCGACCACGCCGCCCGCCACCGTGCCGTGGCTGCCGTCGGGGAGGTCGCCGCGGCGATGCGCGCGGGCGACGTTGAAGGCGATATTGGTCGCCAGCGAGGTCTTGCCCATCGACGGCCGCCCGGCCAGGATGATCAGGTCCGAGCGGTTCAGTCCGCCCATCTTGTTGTCGAGGTCGATCAGGCCGCAGGAGACGCCCGAAAGCCCGCCGCCGCGGCTGTAGGCGGCATTGGCGGCATTCAGCGCCCCGGCTACCGCCTGCAGGAAGCTTTGGAATCCGCGCTCGGCCACGCCCTGTTCGCCCAGCTTGTAGAGGACCTGCTCGGCCTCCTTGATCTGCTCCTCGGCGGAATCGCTGACCGAGACCGTGGTGGCGCGCGCGGCGATGTCATGGCCAAGCGTGATCAGGTCGCGGCGCAGGGCGAATTCGCGGATCATCTGCGCATAGTCGCGCGCCGCATGCGACGAGATCGCCGCCCCGGCCAGCCGCGCCAGATAGGCCGGCCCGCCCAATTCCCTGAGCCCCGCGTCGTGTTCCATGAAGGCCTTGATGGTGACCGGGCTGGCCAGGGCGTTGCGGGTCACCCGCTCGGCGCAGATCTCGTAGATGCGCCGATGCACCGGGTCGTAGAAATGCCGCGGCTGGATGACGCGCGAGACATGGTCATAGACCTCGTTGTTGGTCAGCAGCGCGCCCAGAAGCTGCTGTTCGGCCTCGATCGAGAAGGGCACCGCCTGTTCGGCCGCGGCCGAGGCGATCTCGCTGGGGTTTTTGATCTCGAGGGCACGCATTTCGCTCATGCCAGGGGCTCCGGGTCTTCGGCGGGGTGGCGCTGTTATCCACCCAATCCCCGGCCGGGTCCATCGGGATATGCTGTGGACAAGCTGTGCATGACTTGCCGCCGCGGCGCCTGTGGCGGAGGCGGCATGAGTATTTGGGGAACAGAGAAGCTCAGGGGTGGGCGGATTGCCAGGCGCGCGGATCCTTGAGGAAGCTTTCGACCTCGGACAATGTGGCGGCGTCGTAGAAGCCCTGGGCGCGGGCCTCGGCCAGCACGTCCCACCAGGTGCACAGGTGGTGCAACTGCACGCCGTGATCGGTGAGGCGCTGGGTGGTTTCCGGGAAGATGCCGTAGTAGAAGATCACCGCCGTATGGGCGCAGGTGGCGCCGGTTTCGCGGATGGCGTCGACGAAGCTGAGCTTGGAGCCGCCGTCGGTGGTCAGGTCCTCGACCAGCAGCACGCGCTGGCCCTCGGTCATGGCGCCTTCGATGCGGGCGTTGCGGCCGTAGCCCTTGGGCTTCTTGCGCACATAGGTCATCGGCAG
The DNA here is from genome assembly GCF_039808215.1 of Paracoccus sp. (in: a-proteobacteria). Lineage (GTDB taxonomy): Bacteria > Pseudomonadota > Alphaproteobacteria > Rhodobacterales > Rhodobacteraceae > Paracoccus. The sequence goes on along the minus strand of NZ_JBDHSP010000018.1, from coordinate 6,325 downwards.
TTCCAGCCGTTCCGCCACGAAGGCGGCGAAGGGGATGCCTGCGGTCTCGCCGCCGGCGATATTGTCGAAAGCGTCGAATCCCGCATCGCGCAGAACGGTCGCGGCGAGAAAGTCCATCAGCGTGGCGCGGATGCGCGGATAGCTGATCAGCTTGCGGCAGTCGATATAGGTCGGACCCTTGAGGCCCGAGGCATAGGTATAGGGCGCGGCCGCGTTGAAATGCACCGCCCTGATTTCCAGCAGCATGCGGGCGGTCAGCCGGGCGATTTCCTCGCGCGGGGGGAAGGGCAGGCTCATGCGGGATCCTCGACATGCCAGTAGAGCGGGAAGCCGGGGTCGAAGACGGTCACGCGGTCATCGCCGGCGGGGATATGGGCGGGGTATTCCGCCGGTCTGTCGCGCTTGACGAGGCGGATCTGATCCTCGTTCGGGGGCAGGCCATAGAAGATGGCGCCATTGAGCGAGGTGAAGCCCTCGAGCCGGTCGAGCGCGCCCTCGTCCTCGAAGACCTGGGCGAGGATCGACATGGTGTTCGGCGCGGTGAAGCAGCCGGCGCAGCCGCAGGCCGACTCCTTGGCATGGTCGGGATGGGGCGCCGAATCGGTGCCGAGGAAGAAGCGCGCATTGCCCGAAGTGGCGGCGCGGCGCAGCGCCAGGCGGTGGCTTTCGCGCTTGGCGACCGGCAGGCAGTAGTAATGCGGCCGGATGCCGCCCACGAGGAGGTGGTTGCGGTTGATGACCAGGTGATGGGTGGTGATGGTGGCGCCGATGTCGTCGCCGTCGCTGACGTAATCCACGCCCTCGCGGGTGGTGACATGTTCCATGACCACGCGCAGGCCCGGGGTCGCGCGGCGGACCGGATCCAGCACGCGGTCGATGAACACCGCCTCGCGGTCGAAGATGTCGATGGCGGGATCGGTGACCTCGCCGTGGACGCAAAGCGGGATGCCGGCCGCGGCCATGGCCTCGAACATGGGGCGCACCTTGTCGAAATCGCGCACGCCCGAGGCCGAGTTGGTGGTGGCGCCGGCCGGGTAGAGCTTGACGGCCGAGATGATTCCCGCCGCATGGGCGGCAAGGACATCGGCGGGGTCCGTCGTCTCGGTCAAGTAGAGCGTCATCAGCGGACGCAACGTCATTTCATGCGAGAGCGCGGCGCCGATGCGATCACGATAGGCCGCGGCCTGCGCCCCCGTCACCACCGGTGGCACCAGGTTCGGCATGATGATCGCGCGGCCGAAATGTCCGGAATATGAAGCCACTGCCTGCAGCATGGCGCCGTCGCGCAGGTGCAGGTGCCAATCGTCGGGGCGTCGAAGCGTTACGGATCTGGTCATGTCATTGCTGTATACCGGCGCGCGCCACATGGCTATAGTCGGCATGCATCGCGCAAAAGAAGGGCTTGGCATTGCTTGCACATGGGTGCAGTGCTTGTGGCCGGGGGGCGTGAAGGATCGACAGATGGGCTTGGGACTGAAGAATAACACCGCGCTGCAGACGCCCCTGCTGCTATGGCAGCAGATGGCGCGCATGGCGCTGGAATCGCAGATGGTCATCGCGCTGCGCACCGCGGGCATGGTCGGCATGCTGCCGCAGGACGCTGCCGAACCGCACCGGATGGTGCTGGAAAAGGCTGATGCCGCCTCGGAGGCGCTGCAGGCGGCGCTGCGGGCCGCCGGGCGGGGGGCGCGTGCCGATCGCATCGTCGCCGCCGCCATCCGGCCCTATCGTCGACGCACCCGTGCCAACATGCGCCGGCTTGCGGCCCGCAAGGACTGAACGGCCGGCTGCCCGGGTCCAGAAATCAGAAACGCGCCACGGTGACGTGGCGCGTTTGGTCGTTCTGCGGCTGGCGTCTGCTCAGAGCAGCTTGCCCATGGCCACGGCCACGTCGGACATGCGGTTCGAGAAACCCCATTCGTTGTCATACCAGGTCAGGATGCGGCAGAGCCGGCCCTCCATGACCTTGGTCTGGTCCATGTGGAAGACCGAGGAATGCGCATCGTGGTTGAAGTCGCAAGAGACCAGCGGCTCGTCGGTATAGCCAAGGATGCCCTTCAGCGCGCCGTTGGCGGCGCTGCGGATGGCGTCGTTGATCTCGGCCACCGAGGTGTCGCGGCTGGCCTCGAAGACGAAATCCACCACCGAGACGTTCGGCGTCGGCACGCGGATGGCCACGCCGTCGAGCCGGCCCTTGAGTTCGGGCAGCACCAGGCCCACCGCCTTGGCGGCGCCGGTCGAGGTCGGGATCATCGACAGCGCCGCGGCGCGGGCGCGGTAGAGGTCCTTGTGCATGGTGTCCAGCGTCGGCTGGTCGCCCGTATAGCTGTGGATGGTGGTCATGAAGCCGCGGCTGATGCCGATGGCGTCGTTCAGCACCTTGGCCACCGGCGACAGGCAGTTGGTGGTGCAGCTGGCGTTCGAGACCACAAGATCGCCGGCGGTCAGCGTATCGTGGTTCACCCCGTAGACCACGGTCTTGTCGGCGCCGTCGCCGGGGGCCGAGATCAGCACGCGCCTGGCGCCGGTCGCCAGATGTGGCTGCACCTTGTCCTTCGAGGTGAAGATGCCGGTGCATTCCATGATCACGTCGACATCGCCCCAGGGCAGTTCCGCCGGGTTGCGGATCGCGGTGACCCTGATCGGGCCGCGGCCGACATCGATGCTGTCGCCGGTGACCGTCACCGTGGCCGGAAAGCGGCCGTGCACGGAATCGTAGCGCAGCAGATGCGCGTTGGTCTCGACCGGGCCCAGATCGTTGATCGCCACGACCTCGATATCATTGCGCCCCGATTCGATGATCGCGCGCAGCACGTTCCGACCGATCCGGCCAAAGCCGTTGATCGCCACCTTGACAGCCATGGGTTCTCTCCGCCGCTGATGAAGTTTCGCGCTGCTGATAGCCCGCATTTCGGGGCGACGCAAATGCCCGCAGCGCCCCTCCCGGCGAAAACCGCGCCCGGTTTGCGCAAACATGCCGCGCCCGGCATCCGATGCGGCGCCGGGGCGCCGAATCAAGGGGTCAGCGCCAGAAGCTGAGATATTCGATCAGCGCGGCGAATTCCTTGCCCAGCCTGACCGGCAGCCCCCAGTGCAGCACCAGGGCGTCGGCGGCAAAGACCCCGAGGATCAGCAGGCTCAGCACAAGGGCGATCTGGTTGGTCATGGCGCGATGTCCTGCGGTTGTTGCCGGCGGTCGGGATCCGGCGCAGCCCCTGCTAGGGCAGGCGGGTGCGCGGGGCAAGCGCCTCGGCCCCTAGCCGGCATCGGTCATGCCGTCTGCATCCTCGGGTTCGGGTGCGATCAGGAACAGATCGCCCGCCGCCTCCATGCGCCGGATCGCGGCCACGACCTGGTCGCGCGCCGCCTCGGCGTCCTTGCCCGAGACCCGGCCGAGCGCCTCGATCTCTTCGCGCATGCTTTCGGCCAGCCGTGTCGAGAGCCCGCCGAACAGAAAATCCACCGTCCGCTGGTCGTCGCCCTGCGCCGCGGTCAGCGCCTTGAGCAGCACCGGACCCTCGACCTCGCGGGTGATGCGGGCGATGTCGCGCGGGTCGATGCGCAGCGGGATATGCGCCCAGGTGAAGATGGTCTTGCGCACCTCGCCGGCGAAATCGGCGTCGTCGTCATCAAGCCCGGCCAGCACGCTGTCGCGCATCGCGGCACCCGATGAGTTCAGGATCGCCCCGACCTTGCCGCCCGCCTTGCCGGCCAGGGGCGGCTGCGGCACCGCATCCGCCGCCTGGATCAGCGCCTGGCCGATACGGTGCAGGGCGCGCGCCTCGACGCCGCCGGTCAGCGACATCGCATAGGCGATCTGGCGCGCCAGTCCCGGCTCGAGCAGGCCAAAGACCTCGGCGGCGCGCGGCACCGGCAGTTTCGAGAACAGCACCGCCGCCACCTCGACCGCCTCGCTGCGCGCCAGCGCCGCCAGCAGCGCGGGGTTCATCACCGCGATGCGGTCCCAGGGATCGCCGGTGCCATTCAGCGCCGCCATGCGCCGCAGCCGGTCGCTGGTGTCGGGGGAAAGATGGCCGTCCAGCAGTTCCAGCGTGCCGTCGATGTCGCCGGGAAAGGACAGGCCGATCGATTCCAGCCGGTCGCAGAATTCGGCGACCACGGCATTGCGGGTGTCGCGGTCGACCAGGCCCATCAGCGCCATTTCCTGCGCGAGACCGGTCTGCAGTCCCGGCGCGAGCCGGCCAAGGTCGATATCCGCCCCCTCGGCCAGCACCAGCCGCACGATCACCGCCGCCTTCTGCCGCGGGCTGAGTTCGCTTTTGCCGAATGCGGAAACCGCCATGGTCTGCCCCCGATTCACCTGCTTCGGGGGCAATCTGTCACAGAAACGCGAACGTCCGGTTAATGCCCGGCCGCCTCGCCGAAGACGCGGGCAAAGATGGTGTCCACATGTTTGGTGTGATAGCCGAGGTCGAACTTCTCCTCGATCTCGGCGGGCGAAAGCGCGGCGGTCACCTCGGCATCGGCCAGAAGCTCGGTCTTGAAATCGGCGCCCTGTTCCCAGACTTTCATCGCATTGCGCTGCACCAGACGATAGGCGTCCTCGCGCGACACACCGGCCTGGGTCAGGGCCAGCAGCACGCGCTGCGACATCACCAGCCCCCTGAACCTGTTCATGTTTCTCAGCATGTTCTCGGGATAGACCACCAGTTTCTCGATCACCCCGGCCAGCCGGTTCAGGGCGAAATCCAGCGTGATGGTGGCGTCGGGCGCGATGCCGCGCTCGACCGAGGAATGGCTGATGTCGCGCTCATGCCAAAGCGCCACATTCTCCATCGCCGGGACCACGGCCATGCGCACCAGTCGCGCAAGCCCGGTCAGGTTCTCGGTCAGCACCGGGTTCCTTTTGTGCGGCATGGCCGAGGAGCCCTTCTGGCCGGGGCTGAAATATTCCTCGGCCTCAAGCACTTCGGTGCGCTGCATGTGGCGGATCTCGATGGCGATGTTTTCCATCGAACTGGCGATCACGCCCAGCGTGGCAAAGAACATGGCGTGGCGGTCGCGCGGGATGACCTGCGTGCTGATCGGCTCGGGGCGCAGGCCCAGTTTCGCGCAGACATGTTCCTCAATCGCCGGATCGATATTGGCGAAAGTGCCGACGGCGCCCGAGATCGCGCCGGTGGCGACCTCCTCGCGCGCGGCCAGGAGGCGGGTGCGGCCGCGGTCCATCTCGGCGTAGAAGCGGGCAAAGGTCAGGCCCATGGTCGTGGGCTCGGCGTGGATGCCGTGGCTGCGGCCGATGCGGACGGTGTCCTTATGCTCAAAGGCGCGCTTTTTCAGCGCGGCCAGCACCTTGTCCATATCTGCCAGCAGGATGTCGGCGGCGCGCACCAGCTGCAGGTTCAGCGTGGTGTCCAGCACGTCCGAACTGGTCATGCCCTGATGCACGAAGCGCGCCTCGTCGCTGCCGACATGCTCGGCCAGATGGGTCAGAAAGGCGATGACATCATGTTTGGTGACGGCCTCGATCTCGTCGATGCGGGCCACGTCGAATTCGACATCGCGGGCCTTCCAGACGGCCTCGGCATTGGCGCGCGGGATCACGCCCAGATCGGCTTGGGCGTCGCAGGCATGGGCCTCGATTTCGTACCAGATCTTGAACCTGGTCTCGGGCGACCAGATGGCGACCATTTCGGGGCGGGAATAGCGCGGGATCATGGGGGGCTCCTTGAGTTTGCGGGGGGTTCTAGTCGCATGCCCCCCGTGCCGCAACCGCGCATTCGGGCTGGCCGCTGCCGGTCAGCTTTGCTTTCCGGAAAACAGCCTGCCGATGGGCATTGTTGTAGAACTCAGTCTGTTGAGGATTCACATGGCGAATCCATGCGGTTAGACGGGTCGGATGACCAAGCCCCCATGCGCCCGCTACCGCACGACGAACTGGAAGTCCTACAATGATGCCCTGAAGCGGCGCGGGTCGCTGCTGATCTGGCTGGACAAGGCCATGGTGTGGCGCGCGCCCAAGGCGGGGCGTAACGGGCGACCGCCGGTGTTCAGCGATGGCGCGATCCAGTTCTGTCTGATGGTGAAGGTGCTGTTCGGTCTGCCGTTGCGGCAAACGATAGGGATGGTGGCGAGCATCCTGTCGATGGCCGGGCTTGACTGGCCGGTGCCGGACTTCTCGACCCTGAGCCGCCGGCAGAAGACCATCACGGTGCAGGCTCCCTGCCGCCCTGCGCCGGGCCCGCTGAACCTGCTGGTCGACATCGAGCCATGGGAGCGCCACTGGTGGGAGTGTCCTAAACTCTGTGTATCTGGCCCGTCCCATGCGGTTTCAGATGCTCAAGCGGCGAAGCGCTCGCCGAAC
>NZ_JBDHSP010000017.1:0-58964 GCF_039808215.1 Paracoccus sp. (in: a-proteobacteria) | reverse complement strand
CAAAACGACGAATGGCAGACATCGAGCCGCTACATGATGGTCGAGGCCTTCGCCGAGATCGACAAGGAGGAGATCGACCCCATCCTCAGCATAACCACGAAAGCCGCCTGATCATGCCCTCAGGCAATCCAGGAATTTACACCACCTTGACGGACGTGACCCTGGTCTGCCCGGGGTTGGTCATGCGCCGCAGCGTGCGGGCCATGTCACCGGCCCGCGGGCAGAAAGCGTTCGCGGCCCGCGCCCGGGATCTGTTTTGCCCGCCAGCTTCGGTCCGCCCGATCGGCTGGTGCGGGCGCCTTGTCGCCTGTCGGCCTGGCAGGCCGCAGGGCCAACCGCGCTGACGGGTGACGGCGGTTCAGCCGGCGGGGGCGGCGGCGCCCTGCATCGGCTCGGCCACCGGGACGATGAAGCCCAGGAAGTTGCGCCGCCCCTCGCGGAAATAGCTGAGCGAGGTGGTCAGGTCCTGGATCAGATACCAGCCGTAGCCACCTTCGGGCAGGCGCAGCATCGCCTCGGAGGTCGCGGGTGGGCCGTCGCACCAGGGCAGGGTGCGCGGCCCGAGGCAGTCGGGCGGCAGTGGCCTGCCGTCATCGGTGATGGCGCAGGCGATGCCGCCGACATGGCGCGCGACGCAGAGGTGGATCATGGGCGCATGCGCCTGGCCGCAGGGGGGCGACATCCCGTCCGGCGCGCCATGTTCGCAGATGTTGTTCAGAACCTCGGCCAGCGCCAGTTCCAGCCGGCCGATCGCCTCGTCGCCGGCGCTGCCGTCAAAGCGCTGACGCAGCGAGACCAGCGCCTCGCGCACGGTCAGCGGATCGGCGCGAAAGATGCGGTGCAGCATCGGTTGTCGCGTCGGCGGGGGCTGGCGCAGCCGGTATCTGGCCTGACCCATGGCGATGCCTAGCCCCCTGGCCGCAGCGCCGGATCGGCGGGGGCGTCGCTGGCCGGCAGGATGGTCAGCACCGTGTCCATGCGCGTCAGCTTGAACACCCGTTCGACATTGGGGGTCAGCCCGGTCAGCGCCAGGCGCCGGTCGCCGGGCATGGCCTTGAAGATGGCGATGATCGCGCCAAGGCCGGAACTGTCCATGAACTCGACCCCGCGAAGGTCCAGCGTGACCTGCGTCCCGGCATTGCCGATCATGCTGCGCACGCGGTCCTTGAAGGCCGTGGCGATGGCGGCATCGATGCGCCGTTCTTCGACGCGGATCGTCACGCCGTCCTGTTCAGGCAGCAAGGTCAGTTGCATTTCCGGTTCCGCCATTCCTGTTCCCGTGAATTATTTCTAGCCGGAGAATCTTGCCGAAAGGTAAGCGAATCGTCGCCGGAACCGGCCCCGGCGGCGGCTTTTTCGCGATGATTTGTCACAAATGCCCGCGATCTTGCCAGGTGGGGCTGGCCGGGGGCGCGACAGGGCCCGTTTGCGCCGCGCCTGCCACGTTGAACTGGCCGCAGAAGCGGGGCAAGCTTGATTCCCGAGCCGCAGTTACGGGCATGAGATGCACCGATGCACAGACGACATCTTGCCGCAGCCCTGCTTGTCGCCTGTCCCATGACCGGGCCGGCATGGCCCAGCGCAGCAAGCGTCGCCCTGCATTGCCCGGCAGATGCCGGCCCCCAGGTCGCGCAGCTGTGTGAGGACCTGACCGAGGCGCTGCGCCGCGCGGGCTATCAGCCGGCCGGCGGCGATGCCGGGCTGCGCATTGCACTTGCGGCGCATAGCCCGCGGCCCGACACCCTGATCGCGCGGCTGACGGTCGAGGACCGCCAGGGCCGCCGCGAGGGCGAGCTGGCCGAACTTTCGGTCATGGATCGCCCGAGCATCCCCCGGGCGCGCATCAGGGCATTTGCCGGCTTCCTGCTGCAGCAGGCCGGCATTGCCGCCCCGGACAGATAGATAGATCGGAAAGGATTGCCCATGACCCTTGCCTTTTCTGGTTTCAGCGCGCCGCTGCGCGAGGCGATGCCCTCGGGCGGTGCCGAGCGCGCGCTTCGCCGCGAGGGAGCGGATGCGCCGGCCGGCACCGGCACCGGCTACAGCATCGGCGTCGGCGACCAGTTCGACGGCAAGCTGTCGCGTGCCGGTGACGCCGACTGGCTGCGGGTCGATCTGCAGCCGGGCACCTATGTCGTCGCGCTGAAATCGCGCGGCAGCGCCGGCGTCGCCGATCCCTATCTGCGTGTGCTGGATGCCAATGGCGCCACGCTGCTTTACAATGACGACGACGGCAGCAGCCGCAATTCGCGCATCACCCTGACGGTGACGCAGCCGGCCACCTATTACCTCGAGGCCGGCAGCTATGCCGATTACTATGCCGGAGATTACAGCCTGACTCTGGCCAGCCGTGCGCCGCTGCGCAATTTCACCATGCCCCAGATCGCGGCGCAGCTGACCGATGGCTACTGGCAGGATTCAGGGCGCGAGCGGCGCGCCTTCGACGCCGGGCCGGGGGATGTGCTGAACGTCGACCTCTCGGGGCTGACCGCCGAGGGCCGCCAGCTTGCCGCCATGGCGCTGGCCGCCTGGGAGGCGGCGACCGGGCTGCGCTTCGACCTCGCCCCCGCGGCCTCGGCGCCGGTGCATGTTTCGTTCGACGATGTCGACAGCGGCGCCTATTCGACCTCGACGATCAGCGGCGCCCATATCGTCAGTTCGCAGGTGAATGTCGGGCTGGACTGGCTGGCCGACGGCGCAGGCTTCAACAGCTACGCCTATCAGACCTATATCCACGAGATCGGCCATGCCCTGGGCCTGGGCCATGCCGGCAATTACAATGGCCTGGCCACCTACGGCCAGGACAACCTCTATCTGAACGACAGCTGGCAGGCCACGGTGATGTCCTATTTCAGCCAGGAGCAGAACACCTCGGTCAATGCCAGCGAGGCCTTCATCGCCTCACCGATGATCGCCGACATCCTGGCGATGCGCACGCTTTACGGGCCGACATCCCTGCGCACCGGCAACAACACCTATGGCGAGACCACCAATGCCGGCGCAAGCTACGCTGCGATCGCCGGGGTGCTGCGCAATGTCGAGACGCGCGACGACATCGCCTTCACCGTCTTCGATCAGGGCGGCATCGACCTGCTGGACCTCAGCCGGGACAGCCATGACCAGGTGATCACCCTGGTGCCGGGCCGCCACTCCAGCGCCTATGGGCTGGTCGGCAATATCTCCATCGCCTTCGGTACGGTGATCGAACAGGTGCTCAGCGGGCGCGGCAACGATCTGGTCACCGGCAATTCCGCCAACAACCTGCTCTCCACCGGGCTGGGCAACGACACATTGCGCGGCTACGCCGGCAACGACCTGCTTTACGGAGCCGCCGGCCGTGACCGCATGGAGGGCGGGGCGGGCAACGACACCTATGTGACCGACGGCCAGGATCAGATCGTCGAGGCGGCCGGCGGCGGCGTCGACACGGTGAAATCCTATGCCTCGCTGGCGCTGGGCGCCAATCTCGAGAACCTGGTGCTGGTCTCGAATGCGGTGCAGCATGGGTCCGGCAACGGGCTGGCGAACCGGCTGACCGGCAATGCCCATGCCAATATCCTGAACGGCTATGGCGGCAATGACACGCTTTACGGCGGCGGCGGCGCGGATGTCTTCGTGTTCCGCTCCGGCCGCGACGTGGTGCTGGATTTTCGCGACAATGTGGACACGCTGCGCATCGATGATGCGCTTTGGGGTGGCGGAAGTCGCAGCGTGGCACAGGTGTTGCAGGGTGCCGAGCTGCAGGGCGGCAGCACGGTGCTGAGCTTTGCCAATGGCCACAGCCTGACGCTGGCGGGTTTTACCAATATCGCGGCGCTGCAGGACGATCTTGTGATCATCTGACGCGGCGGGCAGGTCTGGACGCGGCGGCGCAAATCGTGACACAAGCGCGGCCGCAAGGCGCGGGCCGGCGGCATGTTTTGCCACCTGCGCCGATGGAACGACCGAAAGGCCCCCCGATGCCGCTTGATCTGGCGCGTCCGCCGCTGAGCGTGTTTCACATGCCGGGCGTGCACCCCGGACTAAGCTATCTGCCGCCGCGCCCCGGCTGGGTGCTGCGCCCGGCCAGGGGTGCCCGCGTCCGCCTGTTCGCCGAAAGCGACGACGAGACGCTGCGCGCGGCGCAGCAGGCCGGTGTCGAAGGTCAGCAACGCCGCCTGCTGACCACGGTCATGGAGATCGGCTCGGCGCCCGTGGTGCTGCGAAACGCGCAGTTTCGCAACTCTTTCGCCATGATCGACGGCCGGATCTGGCTGAACGGCGCCGCCGGCAGCCGCATGCGGCAGCGCTTTGACGCCGAGAATGCCGCCGACTGGCGCCAGAGCCGGCTGACGCATGCCTTCCACCGCATGCGGCAAAGGGCCGAGGTGCCGCTGCCGGTATGGCAGGGACCGGCCACGGACATGCCGGTGGCGATCGAGCTGAAGAACGGCTTCAACTACTATCACTTCACCACCGAGACCCTGGGCAGTCTGGCGCATTTCGCCGCCGATGACAGCGGCCAGCCGATCCGGCTGCACCTGCCCGGCGGCGAGGCGCGGGCCTTTGTCCGGGGCTTTGTCGGCGCGGTGTTCCCCGCGCTTGCCGATCGGCTGGAACTGGTCAGCGCGGGCACGCGCTATGACCGCGTGCGCTCGGTCTATCACCACCAGCATTATCTCTATCAGGTCGAGGACGCACGCGTGGCCGAGATCGTCGGTGCGGCCGGCACCGACCCGCGTTGGGCGGCGCTGCGCCCAGCGGGCAACCAGCGCAAGGCGGTGGCGATGGCGTCATTCGGCTCCAGCCTGCGGCTTTTGCGCGAACATGCGTTGCGGCAGGTTCCGGCGCGCATGGTGGCGCAGATGCCGCGCCTGGTCTGGATGGGGCGCGACGAGGCCGGGGCGGCGCGGGCGCGCGGCGTCACCGGGCATGAGGCGCTGCTGGCCGGGCTGGACGCGCGCGGCTTTGCCCGCGTCGCCTTCGAGCATCTGTCGCCGCTTGAGCCGATCGCCCAGATGCAGGCGGCCGAGATCGTCATCGCGCCGCATGGCGCCGGGCTTGCGAACATGGTCTATGCCCGGCCCGGCGCGCTGGTGATCGAGATCGGCACCCGCCAGACGCAGCGGTATCGCTGGGGAGATTTCCTGCCCTGCGCCCATGTCTCGGGCTGCTGCTATGACACGGTGTTCGCCGATATTTCCCGCGTGGCCCCCGGCGCGGTGCCGCCGATCTCGGCCGGGCTGCTGGGCGTGCATATCGGCCAGCGCGCCACCCACCGCATCCTGTCGCTGGTGGACGCGGCGCTGGCCGTGGCCTGATCGCCCTAGTCCGGCGCCGCCAGCATCGCGCTGAGTTCATAGACCAGATCCAGCGCCTCGCGGGCGCTGATCGTGTCGGGATTCAGCCCGCGCAGGCGTTCCTCGACCGCTGAGGGCGCGGGCCGCGGCGCGGGCGCGGGCTGGCTGCGAAACAGCGGCAGCTCGTCCAGCGCCGCCGTGGGCCGGCCGGCGCCGCTGCGCTCGCCGCTTTCCAGCTGGTGCAGGATGTCGCGGGCGCGCTCGACCACGGCGGCGGGCAGCCCGGCCAGCCGGGCCACCTGCACGCCATAGCTGCGGTCGGCGGCGCCCTTTCGGACCTCATGCAGAAAGATCACCTCGCCTTCCCATTCGCGCACGGCGACGGTGGCGTTCTCGACCCCCTCCAGGCGGGCGGAAAGCGCCGTCATCTCGTGGTAATGGGTGGCAAACAGCGCCCGGCAGCGGTTCTTTGCGTGCAGATGCTCCATCACCGCCCAGGCGATGGACAGCCCGTCCCAGGTGGCGGTGCCGCGGCCGATCTCGTCAAGGATCACCAGTGCGTGGTCGTCGGCCTGGTTGAGGATCGCCGCGGTTTCCACCATCTCGACCATGAAGGTCGAGCGGCCGCGCGCCAGATCGTCGGCCGCGCCCACGCGGCTGAACAGCTGGCTGACCAGCCCGACATGGGCGGCGCGCGCCGGAACAAAGGCCCCGGCCTGGGCCAGGATGGCGATCAGCGCGTTCTGGCGCAGGAAGGTGGATTTCCCGGCCATGTTCGGCCCGGTCAGCAGCCAGATCGCCGGCGTCGCGCCCTGGGTCAGGGCGCAGTCATTGGCGACAAAGGCCTCGCCCTTGCGCCTGAGCGCGCGTTCGACCACCGGATGGCGCCCGGCCTCGATCACGAAGGCGCGGCTCGCGTCCACCTGCGGGCGCACCCAGCCCTCGCCGCCGGCAAGATCGGCGAAGGCGGCGCTGAGGTCGATCTCGGCCAGGGCGCGCGCCGCCAGGCCGATGGCGCCGGCGCGATCCAGCACCGCGCGGGCAAGGCTGGCAAAGATCGCCCGCTCGATCTCCAGCGCGCGGTCGCGGGCGTTCAGGATCCGCGTTTCCAGTTCCGACAGCTCGACCGTGGTAAAGCGGATCTGGTTTGCCGTGGTCTGGCGGTGGATGAAGCGCGCGTTCAGCGGCGGCGCCAGCATGCGTTCGGCATGGGTCGAGGTGGTCTCGATGAAATAGCCCAGCACGTTGTTGTGCTTGATCTTCAGGCTGGGAATGCCGGTCTGGGTGATGAATTCCGCCTGCATGGCGGCGATGACGCCGCGGCCCTCGTCGCGCAGCCGCCGCGTCTCGTCCAGTTCCGCGTCATGGCCCGCGGCGACAAAGCCGCCGTCGCGCGCCAGCAAGGGCGGCTCGGCCACCAGCGCATCGTCAAGCAGACGGGTCAGCGCCTCGTGTCCGGTCAGGTCGCGCGCCGCCCCGGCCAGCACGGCGGGCTCGGTCCCCGACAGGCGCAGGGCGATGGCGGCGCCCTGTGCCAGCCCGGCGCGGATCGCCGCCAGATCGCGCGGCCCGCCGCGATCCAGCGCCAGCCGCGACAGCGCCCGGTCCATGTCGGGCACGCGCGCCAGCGCCTCGCGCAGATCGGCGGCAAGGCGCGGCGCATCCGCCAGATGCGCCACTGCCGCCTGCCGGGCGTGGATCTGGGCCAGATCGCGCGAGGGGGCGCCGATGCGCCGTTCCAGCAGCCGCGCGCCGCCTGCCGTCACCGTGCGGTCGATGGCGGCCAGCAGGCTGCCCTCGCGCCCGCCCGACAGCGCCTGGGTCAGTTCCAGGTTGCGCCGCGTCGCCGCGTCGATCTGCATGGCGCCGCCCGGGGATTCGCGCGCCGGCGCGCGCAGCAGGGGCATGCGGCCCTTCTGCGTCAGCGCCAGATAATCGGCGATCGCCCCCATTGCCGCCAGTTCGGCGCGCGGGAACTGGCCAAAGCCGTCCAGCGTCTCGACGCCGAACAGCGCACACAGCCGGCGGATCGCGGCATTGCTGTCGAAACTGCCGGCGGGCAGTTCGGTCAGGGCGCAGCCGGCCTCGGCCGCCAGTTCGGCCAGGCGCGTGCCTTCGGGGACCAGCAGCTCGCGCGGGGCGTGGCGGGCCAGTTCCGGCGCCAGCCGCGCCGCCGAACAGGGCATGACGCGGAACTCGCCGGTCGAGATGTCCACCCAGGCCAGGGCGGATTCGTCGCGCAGGCTGGCAAAGCTGGCGAGGAAATTGTGCCGCCGCGCCTCGAGCAGCGATTCCTCGGTCAGCGTGCCGGGGGTGACGAGGCGTACCACCTCGCGGGCGACGACGGATTTTGCGCCGCGCTTTCGCGCCTCGGCCGGGTCCTCCATCTGCTCGGCGATGGCGACGCGAAAGCCCTTGCGGATCAGCGCCAGCAGATAGCTTTCCGACGCCTGCACCGGCACGCCGCACATCGGGATCGGCTGGCCCATATGCGTGCCGCGCTTGGTCAGCGCAATGTCCAGCGCCGCGGCTGCGGCCACGGCGTCGTCAAAGAACATCTCGTAGAAATCGCCCATGCGATAGAACAGCAGCGCCCCGGGATTGGCCTCGCGGATCGCCAGGTACTGCGCCATCATCGGGGTCGGTTGCTCGCTCATGTCCTGCCCTGTCGCCTGCGGTGCCGATCTTCTAGGGGATGTGGGGCGCGATGCAAACAGCCGCGGCAGTTTTGCGGTGACAGCCGCGCCGGCATGCGGCATCGTCGGGCAAAGTCATGGCGCGAGGCATTCCCATGAAACCCCTGATCGCGACGATCGCGGCCCTGACGCTGGCCGGCGCGGCCCAGGCGGCCTGTCCGGACGTGTCATTGATGCAGAACGCGGCGCGCGGCTGGATCGCCGGCCAGCGCCTGCCCGATCCTCTGGTGCGCAGCATGGCCGACGGCGCCTGCGCCTATGCCGCCTTCCGCGGCGTGCTGCAATCCGAGATGGGGCCGCCGGTCGGGGTCAAGGTCGGCCTGACCTCGCCGCAGATGCAGCAGCGCTTTGGCACCGACCAGCCGGTTTCGGGGGCGCTGTTCGCGCCCATGCTGGTCCCGGACGGCACGAGGCTGAGCCTGAAGGGCAGCCGCGCGCCGTTCTTCGAGGCGGATCTGGCGGTGACCGTCGGCGACGGCGCCATCATGCAGGCGCGCACGCGCGAGGAGGTGGCGGCGGCGCTGAAGGATGTGCGGCCCTTCATCGAACTGCCCGACATCGCCCTGCGCGAGGGGGTCAGGCCCACGGCGCCGCTGATCGCCGCCTATGGCGCCACGCCCTGGCGCGGCGTGTTGGGCCGCGGCATCGCCATCGCCGATCTGACCGATCCCGTCGCCGATCTGGCGGCGCTGAGCGTCGATCTGCGCCTGGACGGCAAAAGCATCGACAGCGGCAGCGGCGAGATGCTGCTGGGGCATCCGCTGGACGTGGTGCTGTGGCTGGTGCGCCAGGGAAACTACGACCTGAAGCCCGGCTCGGTGATCTCGCTGGGCTCGCTGGGCGGCATGCATCCGGCACTGCCCGGCCAGCGCATCGAGGCCGATTACCGCATCGGCGGCAAGGCGATGAAGGTCGGCGCAACCCTGCTGCCCTGACCCGGGTTTGCCTGCTATCCCTTTAGACAGGTTTGAAAAAAACCTTTGCCTTGCGACGGCCGCTGTCGCAACAATGTCACCCGGGGCTGACAGGTTGCAGCCAACCGCCAATCTGGCGCGTTCTGGAACGGAGTTGACGACATGACGATTCACAAGACTGCGGCGGGTGTGGCCGCCCTGATCGCGCTGGCGGGTTCGGGGGCGGCGACGGCGCAGGATCTGGCGGCGCTGGAAGCGGCTGCCAAGGCCGAAGGCATGCTGACCACCATCGCGCTGCCGCATGACTGGTGCAATTACGGCGGCATCATCGAGGGCTTCAAGAAGAAATACCCGGAAATCAAGGTCAATGAGCTGAACCCCGATGCCGGTTCCGCCGACGAACTCGAGGCGATCCGCGCCAACAAGGACAACAAGGGCCCGCAGGCGCCCGACGTGATCGACGTGGGCCTGTCCTTTGGCCCGCAGGCCAAGACCGAGGGGCTGATCCAGCCCTACAAGGTCGCCACCTGGGACAGCATTCCCGACGCCACCAAGGACGCCGACGGCCATTGGTATGGCGACTATTACGGGGTCATGGCCTTTGGCGTGAACACCGATCTGGTCGATGCCGCGCCCAAGACCTGGAAGGACCTGACCAAGCCCGAATATGCCAATGCCTTTGCGCTGGCCGGCGATCCGCGCGCCTCGGCGCAGGCGATCCTGTCGGTGATGGCGGCGGGCATCGCGAATGGCGGCGAGCCGGGCGAGGCATCGGGGCAAAAGGGCATGGAGCTGATGGCCGAGATCAACAAGGCCGGCAATTTCGTGCCGGTGATCGGCAAGTCGGCGACCATCGCCCAGGGCGCGACGCCGATCGTCACCGCCTGGGACTACAATCTGCTGTCGTGGCGCGACGGGCTGAACGGCAACCCCCCGGTCGAGGTCATCATCCCCGAGGATGGCGTGGTCGCGGGCGTCTATGTGCAGGCGATCTCGGCCTTCGCGCCCCATCCCAATGCCGCGAAACTGTGGATGGAATATCTTTACTCGGACGAGGGGCAGCTGACCTGGCTCAAGGGCTATTGCCACCCGATCCGCTTCAACGACCTGGCCAAGGCCGGCAAGATCCCGCAGGATCTGCTGGACGCGCTGCCGCCGGCGGCCGCCTATGAAAAGGCGATCTTCCCGACGCTCGAACAGCAGGAGGCCAACAAGAAGGTGGTGACCGAGGGCTGGGACAAGGTCGTAGGCGCCGCGGTCAAGGAATAGGCAGCAGCGGCCCCGCGGCATCGTCGCGGGGCCGGGCCTGACGGGGACGGGACCTCACATGCGACAGATCGGCTGGAACTGGCTGGGCGTCCTGCCCTTTTTCGCCTTTGCGGCCCTGTTTCTGGTGCTGCCGACGATGAACATCGTCATCGGCGCCTTTCGCAACCCCGCGGGCGAGTTCACCCTGGCCAATCTGGCCGGGCTGGCCTCGCCGCGGATCGTCGACAGTTTCATCATCTCGATCAAGGTCTCGCTGGCGACGGCGGTGCTGGGCTGCCTGATCGGCTTTGCCATGGCCTGGGCGGTGGTCATGGGCGGGCTGCCTGGCTGGGTGCGCGCGCCGCTGATCACATTCTCCGGCGTGGCCTCGAATTTTGCCGGGGTGCCGCTGGCCTTCGCCTTCATCGCCACGCTGGGGCGGGTCGGGCTGGTCACGCTGCTGCTGCGCCAATGGTTCGGCATCAACATCTATGCGATGGGCTTCAACCTGCTGTCGTTCTGGGGGCTGGCGCTGACCTATCTGTTCTTCCAGATCCCGCTGATGATCCTGATCATCACCCCGGCGCTGGACGGGCTCAGGCGCGAATGGCGCGAGGCTGCCGAGGTGCTGGGCGCCTCGAGCGCGCAATACTGGCGCATGGTGGCGCTGCCGATCCTGATGCCGTCGCTGCTGGGCACATTCGCGTTGCTGTTTGCCAACAGCTTTGGCGCGGTGGCCACGGCCTATGCGCTGACGGGATCCACGCTGTCGATCGTGCCGATCATGCTGTTCGCGCAGATCCGAGGCGATGTGCTGCAGGACCCGCATCTGGGCTATGCCATGGCCTTCGGCATGATCGTCATCACCGGCCTGGCCAATCTGGCCTATGTCATCATGCGCGCCCGCGCCGAGAGGTGGATGCGATGAAACGGCTCTGGGCCTGGGCGGCGCTGCTGGCGGGGGGCTTGTATTTCCTGCTGCCGCTGATCGGCACCATCGAATTCTCGCTCAGGATGCGGCGCGGGGTCTATTCGCTGGACGCCTATCGCTCGGTGCTGGCGGATCCGAATTTCCGCGCCACATTCAGCTATTCGGTGGTGATGGCGCTGCTGACCATCGTGCTGGGGGTGCTGGTGGTGGTGCCGACCGCCTATTGGGTGCGGCTGCGCCTGCCGCGTTTGAAGCCGGTGATCGAGTTCATCACCCTGCTGCCGCTGGTGATCCCGGCCATCGTCGTGGTCTTTGGTTATATCCGGCTTTACAACACCAGTTCGCTTTTGCCGCTGACCGGCAGCGCCACGGGCACGAATGTCCTGCTGCTGTGCGGCTATGCCACGCTGGCGCTGCCCTATATGTATCGCGCCGTCGACACCGGGCTTTCCACGCTCGACGTGAAAAGCCTGACCGAGGCGGCGCAATCGCTGGGCGCCGGCTGGACGCGCATCATCGCCGGGCTGATTCTGCCCAATGTGCTGGCGGCGGTGATGTCGGGGGCGTTCCTGAGCTTTGCCATCGTCATCGGCGAATTCACCATGGCGGCGCTGCTGAACCGGCCCGCCTTTGGCCCCTACATGCAGCTTCTGGGTGCGAACCGTGCCTATGAACCGGCGGCGCTGGCGGTGATCGCCTTTGCCGTGACCTGGGGCTGCATGGGCCTGATGCAACTGACATCGCGCCTGTTCGGCGTGCGAAGGACCACGGCATGAGCTTTCTGACCCTTGACCATCTGCAGAAATCCTTCGGCGCCACCCGGGTCGTGCAGGATTTCGACCTGCAGGTGGAAAAGGGCGAGTTCATCTCGTTTCTCGGGCCCTCGGGCTGCGGCAAGACCACGGTGCTGCGCATGGTCGCCGGCTTTGAGACCCCCAGCACCGGCCGCATCCTGATCGATGGTCAGGAGGTGACGCGGCTGCGCCCGAACCAGCGCCAGATCGGCATGGTCTTTCAGTCCTATGCGCTGTTTCCCAACCTGACCGTGGCCGAGAACGTGGGCTTTGGCCTGCGCGTCGCCGGCGTGGCGCGGGCCGATCGCGGCGCGCGCGTGGCCGAGATGCTGGCGCTGATCGGCCTGCCGGAACTGGGCGGGCGCTATCCCTGGCAGCTGTCGGGCGGCCAGCAGCAGCGCGTGGCGCTGGCCCGCGCCCTGGCGCCGCGGCCGCGGGTGCTGCTGCTCGACGAGCCGCTGTCGGCGCTGGACGCCAAGATCCGGGTCTCGCTGCGCAACCAGATCCGCGAGATCCAGCAGCAGCTGGGCATCACCACCATCTTCGTCACCCATGACCAGGAGGAGGCGCTGTCGATCTCGGACCGGGTGGTGGTCATGCACCGCGGCGTGGCCGAACAGACCGACAGCCCAAGCCAGATCTACAACCGGCCGGCCACCGGCTTTGTCGCGGGTTTCGTCGGCACGCTGAACCGGTTCGAGGCCGATGTGGTCGACCCCGCCACCGGCCATGTCCGCATCGGCGGCGCCGACATCCGCCTGGATCGGCCGCTGCCGCCGGGCCGGGTGACGCTGGCCGCCCGCCCCGAGAACCTGCAGCTGGCCGCCCATGGCATCCCGGCCCAGATCATCGGGGTCGAATTCCTCGGTTCGGTGCAGCGCCTGCGCGCCAGCGTCGCCGGGCAGGAGGTGGTCCTCGACCGCTTCAACGCCCCGGGCAGCGCGCTGCCGCGCAGCGGTGACCGGGTGTTTCTGGCCGTGACGCCGGCCGGCTGGCTGCTGCTGCCGGAGTGAATTGCACGGCACCTGACGAAAAAAACAGGTGAAACTTTCCCCCGGAAGGGTCTTATATCGGCATGAATCTGCCGATTCGACCGCCCGACCGGGCGGAGTTTTGCAAGTTTTTGCGTGAAGATTTTTTGGGGAGGCGATTGATGGCCACGATTGTTGGCACTGCGGGTGACGATTCTCTGCTGGGGACGGGGGGCGCCGATTCCATCTCGGGGCTTGAGGGCAACGACAGCCTGGACGGCGCCGCGGGCAGCGACACGCTGGATGGCGGCCTGGGCCGCGACATCCTCTACTGGGACCAGGACGCCGGCAGCAGCGGCGGGCATGATGTCTATCACGGCGGCACCGGCGGCGAGGATTTCGACCCCAACCCCTATTCTCACAACGGCGGCGACACGCTGAGCCTGGGCGACGGCGGTTTCAACGTCACCTATACCAGCGCCAGTTCCGGCACGGCTGCGGACGCGCATGGCAATACGCTGGAATTCGACGGCACAGAGCGGAGCTTTTTCGGCGCCGGCGGCGATTCCATCGACGCCTCGGGGGCGGTGACACAGGATGATGTCGGAGTGCGGCTTTACACCGGCGCCGGCAATGACACGGTGATCGGCAGTTCCGCCACCGATTTCGTCCGCCTGGGCGATGGCGACGACCTGTTTCATGGCGGCGACGGCAACGATGTCGCCGAGGGCGGCGCCGGCAATGACACGCTCTATGGCGAGGGCGGCAATGACGGCTATCGCTGGGGCGACGGCAATTACGACGGGCAGATCGGCACGGATTACTATTACGGCGGCTCGGGCTACAACACGCTGAACGCCTGGCAGAATGCCAGCGACGGCAGCGGCACGCATGTCGTGCTGGACAGTTCCGACAGCGGTACGGTCACGGCCGCAGGGCAGGGCGTCCTGCATTACCAGGAGTTCCAGAACCTGCTGACCGGCGGCGGCAATGACACCATCGACGCCTCGGGGGCGGGGGTGAACGGGTTTCGGGTCTATGCCAACTGGGGCGACGATTCGATCATCGGCAGCCATGGCAACGACGAGATCGAGGGCGGCTATGGCGCCGACACCATCGACGCCGGCGCCGGCAACGACTGGGTCTCGATGACCTCGGACCTGTTCCGGGGCGGCGAGGCCGAAAAGGATACCGAAGTCGACACGCTGGTGCTGCGCGACGGCTTTGGTCAGGATACCGTGCGTGCCTTCTCGATCACTGCGGGGCAGGATCAGTGGGGCAATGCGGTGCCGGCGGACCGGCTGGATGTCAGCAACCTGCATGACGCCGACGGCAATCCGCTGCGGCTGTCGGATGTGACCGTCGGCAGCTTTACCGACAATCAGGGCACGCATGCGCAGCTGACCTTCCCCAATGGCGAGACGCTGGTGTTCTATCACGTCGACCCCGAGGACCTGACCCCCGAAAAGCTGAACCAGATCGGCATCCCCTGCTTTTGTCAGGGCACGTTGATCCGCACGGATCGCGGCGAAATCGCGGTTGAACAACTTGCGGTCGGCGATCTTGTGGTCACGCGCGATCATGGGTTGCAGCCGGTGCGCTGGATCGGCAGCCGGCATCTGGATGCGATCGACCTGGCGCTGGCGCGCCGGCTGCGCCCGGTCCGCATCCGTGCCGGGGCGCTGGGCCCGAACCGGCCGGCGCAGGATCTGCTGGTCTCGCCGCAGCACCGGGTTCTGGTGCGCTCGTACATCGCGCAGCGCATGTTCGGCTGCGATGAGGTGCTGATCGCGGCCAAGCAGCTGTTGGCGATCAACGGTATCGAGCAGATCGATGTCGAGGCGATCGCCTATTTCCACATCCTGTTCGACCGCCACGAGATCGTCATCTCGAACGGGGCCGAAACCGAGTCGCTGTTCACCGGCGATGAGGCGATGAAGTCGCTTGGCGCGGCGGCCCGCGACGAGATCCGCAGCCTGTTCCCCGAGATCTGCTCCAACCCGGCTGAGGCGGCGCGGCCGTTTGTTCCCGGTGCCCGCGCGCGTCAACTCGCGCAGCGCCATGCGCGGAACGGAAAGGCCCTGTCACGCTGAAAATACAATCATAACGCGAAAATACCTGATTGAACTCACCGTTTCCTGCCTGAAAGGGCAGGTAACGCTGCAAAATGCATTTCTCTCTAATCCGCGCCGATCAGATCGATTCGGGCGGAGCGGCTTGTTGTGCCCGTCGGTTCTGGACTGTCAGGAACTGAACAGAGGGCTACATGGCCGTAATCAACGGAGGCGCGGGCAACAACACCCTGCGCGGAACGACGGGCGCCGACACCATCGGCGGCCATCTTGGCAATGACGTGCTGAATGGCGGGCGCGGCAACGATCGCGTCGATGGCGGCGCCGGTGCCGACATCCTGGTCTGGGATCAGGATCCGCTGTCGCGCGGCCGGCTGGATGTCTATCTGGGCGGCGCGACCGAAGAGCGCTACGATTCCAACATCTACAGCGCGCTCAGCGGCGGCGACCGGCTGGTGCTGAACGGCAGCGGCGCCTTTCGCGTCGGCTTCACCAGCACCGAGAACGGCACCGCCCATGACGCCTGGGGCAACCAGCTGAATTTCGTCGGCATCGAGCGGCTGCAGACCGGGGCGGGCAACGACCGCATTATCGCCTCGAATGCGGTGCTGAACCCCGGCCGCGGCTCGGGCGACAGCCATACGCCGACGCATGGCATCACGGTCAATTCCGGCGCCGGCCGGGATTACATCGTCGGCAGCCGCGGCTCGGACGTGCTGGACCCCGGCGCGGGCAATGACACCGTCTATGGCGGGGGCGGGCTGGACCTGCTGATGCCCTCCGAGGGCAATGACTATGGCCATGCCGGCGCCGGCGACGACAATGTGCGCTGGGGCAACAACGGCAGCATGGGGGTGATCCGCAACATCGGCCATGACACGCTGGTGGGCGGCGACGGCTTTGACCTGCTGAACGTCTGGACCAAGGTCAGCGGCGACAACAGCACCGGCGGCACCGTGGTCTTCACCTCGACCAGCGCCGGCCGCGCCAGCTTTCCGCAGGGCAATGGCACGCTGGTCTTCAGCCAGTTCGAGCAGTTCTGGACCCATGAGGGCAAGGACACCATCGCCGGCGGCAATGCCGTGGTCGGCGCCGATGGCAAGGGCCTGCATGTCAACACCCGCTGGGGCGACGACATGATCACCGCCACCCGCGGCCATGACACGATCGAGGGCGGTGTCGGCGCCGACACCATCGACGGCCGCCAGGGCAATGACATCATCTCGATGTGCGACGGCGTGTTCGAGGGCCGCAACGCCCAGCCCGACGCCGAGCGCGACGTGCTGATCATCCGCGATGGCTCGGGCTCGGACCGCATTCTGGCCTTCCAGGCGGGCGACGCGCGCGGCGCCGGCGGCAGCATCACCCGCCACAGCGACGCGCTGAACGTCAGCGCCCTGCACGATGCCCAGGGCAATCGCGTCGATGTGAACGATGTCCGCGTCACTTCGCAGAACGGCGATGCCGTGCTGACCTTCCCCAATGGTGAGCGCATCGTGCTGGAGGGTGTCGATGCCGGGATCATGGACCGCGCCATGCTGATCAAGCTGGGCATCCCCGCCGCCGGTGCGGCTGCCGGCCGCATGGCCGCGCCCGAGACCGCCGAGCCCGCCGCTGCCGCCGCGCCTGCGTCGCGCGCCCTGCCCGCCGCCGAGGCGGACGAGTTCAACTGGACCGCTGCGTCGCCGGGCGCCACCGGGGAACTGCGCGAACTGGTCGCGACGCATGACGACCAGGCGGCGCGGGATCTGGCGCCGGACGCCGGCGCGGCGCCGGTGAATGATTTCGACTGGGGCTGATCGCCGCCGGTTTGACAGCCGGGCGTCCGCGGGTTGCGGGCGCCCTCAGTCCTGCGCCTTGTGGCGCAGCGCCAGGGCCTGGCGCAGGTGGCCGGGCAGGATGGCAAAGCCCCTGGCATAGCGGGCAAGCAGCCGGCGCGGATTGGACAGCATCCGCCACAGCCATTCCAACTTGATCCGCCGCACCAGTCGCGGTGCGCGCCGCTGGTGGCCCGAAAGAAAGTCCAGTCCGGCCCCGATCGAGGCAAAGCCCACATCGCCCAGCGCGTCGCGGGCCCGGATGGCAAAGATTTCCTGCCGCGGCGCGCCAAGCGCCAGAAAGCACAGCCTTGCCCCCGAGTCGCGGATGCGGGCGATGATGTCCGCGGCTTCTGCGCCCATCGGGTCGAAGGGAAAGCCCGGCGCGACCGTCAGCGCGATCCGCAGCCCCGGCAGGCGGCGCTGCATCTCTTGCGCCGCCAGCGCCAGCGAGTCCTCGCTGCTGCCGATCAGCGCCACGCCCTGGCCGGCGTGCGCCGCCTCGGCCGCCAGCGGCAGCACCAGGTCCGAGCCCGGCGCCAGCGCCACCGGCCGCCGCGCGATGCGCGACAGCCAGACGATGGGATTGCCGTCGGCGCAGACCAGGTCATGCGCGCCATAGGCGCGGCGAAAGGCGCCATCCTCGCCCAGGCGTTGCAGGTGGTCGACATTCAGCGTGGCGATGGCAAAACCCTGCCCGTCCTGCAGGCGCTGGCGCACCGCGGCCAATAGCGCAGCGGAATCGTGACAATTGATCCTGACGGCATTGCCGTCGGGAAAGCTGAAATGCATGATGTGCCTCGGTCCGGTCGGAACTTGCGGCAGGATGGGTCGGGGGCGGCGCGAATGCAACGCCCTTGGCGATGGAATTCAGTGCCGCGGCGCCAGGAGACAGGGCCATGCCCGCTTTCGCCCTGATGATGCTCTTGTCCTGGCCGGTGGTGGTCGGGCTGCTGTTCTCGCGCCTGGACCGGCAGCGGGCGCTGATCTGGTCGCTGTTTGCGGGCTATCTGCTGCTGCCGATGCTGGTGACCATCGACCTGCCGGTGTTCCCGGGCCTGGACAAGTCGGTGATTCCGGCGATCTCGGCCGCGCTCATGGTCTGGTTTTTCATGCGCGACCGCGAGCGCGACGCGCCCAGGGCGCCGCCGATGGGCGGGCCGGTCGTGGTGCTGCTGGCGATGTGCTATCTTTCACCGCTGCTGACCGCGCTGACCAATCCCGATCCGCTGATCGACGGGGTCAACTATCGCCCGCCCATGTCGATCAGCCAGGGGGTGGCGAACCTGATGCTGCAGTTCTTTCAGCTGCTGCCCTTCCTGATGGGCTACAAGCTCTTGTGGAACGCGCGCGGGGCCGAGCTGTGGCTGCGCGCCCTGGTTCTGGGGGTGCTGTGGTATACCATTCCCATGCTGGTTGAGTTGCGCATGAGTCCGCAGATCCACGTCTGGGTCTATGGGTTTTTCCAGCACGATTTCATCCAGACCGTGCGCTATGGCGGCTATCGCCCGATCGTGTTCCTGCAGCATCCGCTGTGGGTGGCGCTGCTGGCGATGACCGCCTTTCTGGCGGCGATCGCCGTCGCCCGTAACCACCCGACCCGGCGCAACCTGCTGATCGCCGTCTATCTTGGGGTGATCGTGTTCCTGTGCAAATCGGCGGGGGCCTTGATGCAGGCGATGATGGCGGCGCCGCTGGTGGCCTTTACGCGGCCGCGCACGATGATGCTGGCGGCGGCGGTGGTTGGCAGCGTGGCCTTCGCCTATCCGACGCTGCGCACCACCTCGTGGATGCCGCTGCAGGGCATCGTCAACCTTGCCATGTCGATCTCGCCCGAGCGCGGCCGCTCGCTCGAGTTCCGGCTGATGAACGAGGAGATGCTGCTCGAACGCGCGATGGAGCGGCCGGCCTTCGGCTGGGGCAGCTGGGGGCGGTCGCTGTTTTACGACCCCTACAGCGGGCTTCTGTCCTCGGTGCCGGACGGGATGTGGGTGATCGTGATCGGCGCCAGCGGCATCTTTGGCTATGTGGCGCTGTTCTTGCTGCTGCTGACGCCGATCTATGCCATGCTGCGCGCCCTGCCGCGCGACCCCCGCCCCGAGCAGCAGCCCGAACTGGTGTTTCTGGGCGCGCTGTCGCTGATCCTGGCGATGAACCTGCTGGACCTGATCCCCAATGCCACGCTGACCCCGCTGACCTGGCTGACGGCGGGGGCGCTGCTGGGCAATGCCAATCGCCTGCGCCAGGGTGTGGACCAGGGGGCGGATCTGGGGGTGGCCCTGCCGGTCCGCCCGCGGATTCTGCCTAAAAAGGCAGGCATCCAGACGGTTTTATAGGTTGGTTGCAGGCGCGGAATTCGCTATTCCGGATACACTTCCGGTTGTTTGAACCATTACGGCCCGCAGGGGCGTTACCAAAGTTGAAAGAGGCGCGCCCATGGCCTTCGACACACCCGCCGTTGGGGAAACGGACATTGCGATCATCGGCATGGCGGCGCAGCTGCCCGGCGCTGCCGGCGTCGCGGAATACTGGGACAACCTGTGCCGCGGCGTCGAATCGATCCGCCCGCTGACCGAGGCCGAGCTGATCGCCCGGGGCGAGGCGCGGGCGCGCCTGTCCGATCCGAATTACGTCGCCTCGGCCGCCATCCTCGAGCATTTCGACGAGTTCGACGCCGAATTCTTTGGCCTGTCGCCGAAAGAGGCGGCGATCATGGACCCGCAGCACCGCAAGTTCCTGGAAACCTGCTGGCATGCGCTTGAGGATGCGGCGCAGGTGCCCGAGCGCTTCAAGGGCAATATCGGCATCTGGGCCGGCTGCGGCATGGGCAGCTATTTTTACTGGAACGTGTGCTCGAACCGCGATCTGGTGGATGGCGTCGGGCATTTCCTGCTGCGCCACACCGGCAATGACAAGGATTTCCTGTCCACGCGCGCCAGCCACGTCTTCGACCTCAAGGGGCCCAGCGTCAATGTGCAGACGGCCTGCTCGACCTCGCTGGTGGCGATCCACATGGCCTGCCAGTCGCTCAACTCGGGCGAGTGCGACATGGCCCTGGCCGGCGGCGTCACCATCGAGATGCCGCACGGGCTGGGCTATATCTACAAGGAAAACGAGATCCTGTCGCCGGATGGGCACTGCCATGCCTTCGACCACCGCGCCCAGGGCACGGTATTCGGCAGCGGCGCGGCGGTGGTGGCGCTGCGCCGGCTTGGCGATGCGCTGGCGGATGGCGACCACATCTGGGCGGTGATCCGGGGCAGCGCCATCAACAACGACGGCGCCGCCAAGGCCGGCTATCTGGCGCCCAGCGTCGAGGGCCAGGCCCAGGCCGTGGCCGAGGCGCTGGTGATGTCGGGCGTGACCTCGGACGGCATCGGCTATGTCGAATGCCATGGCACCGGCACGGCACTGGGCGACCCGATCGAGGTGGCGGCGCTCAACCAGGCCTATGCGCGGGTCTCGGACGGCACGCGGCAGGGGCCCTGCCACATCGGCTCGGTCAAGACCAATATCGGGCATCTGGACACGGCTGCGGGCAGCGCCGGGCTGATCAAGTCGGCGCTGGCCGTGCATCACGGCACGATCCCGGCCAGCCTGGGGTTTCAGCGCCCGAACCCGGCCATCGACTTCGAGGGCGGGCCGTTTCGGGTGAACGACCGGCTGTCGGACTGGCCGCTGCCGGGGGTGCGGCTGGCGGGGGTGAACTCGCTTGGCGTGGGCGGCACCAATGCCCATGTCATCCTGCAGCAGCCGCCCGAGCCTGCGGCCTCGGGTGAATGCGACTGGCCGTTTCACATCATCGCGGTCTCGGGGCGCAGCAAGGCGGCGCTCGATGCCAACAGCGCGGCGCTGGCGGGCTGGCTGGCGGCCAATCCCGGCGTGAACATGGCGGATCTGTCATTCACCCTGACGCAGGGCCGGCGGCAGTTCGACCGCCGCCGGGTGCTGGTCGCGCATGACGCGGCCGAGGCGGCGGCGCTGCTGGGCGGCGCCGATCCGCATCTGGTCTTCGACCATCAGCCGCTGGGCGATCCGGCGCAGGCGGTGTTCATGCTGCCCGGCGGCGGCGCGCAATATGCCGGCATGGCGCGCGACCTATACCAGACCGAGCCGGTGTTTCGCGACTGGATGGACCGCGGGCTTGACCACATGGCGCAGGCGCATGGCGTGGACCTGCGCGCGCTGTGGCTGCCCGAGCCGGGGGCCGAGGCCGAGGCCGATCGCCGGCTGCTGCAACCCTCGCTGCAACTGCCGCTCTTGATGATCACCGAATATGCGCTGGCGCAGCTGTGGATCGGCTGGGGCGTCCAGCCCGCGGCGCTGATCGGCCATTCCATGGGCGAGAATACCGCCGCCTGCATCGCCGGCGTGATCGGTTTCGAGGACTGCATCGGCCTTGTGCGGCTGCGCGGCCTGCTGATGGACCGGGTGCCGGCGGGCGGCATGCTGTCGGTGCCGCTGGAGCCGCAGGATTTCGCCGCGGAACTGGCGGAACTGGGGCTGGATCTGGCGGCGGTGAACGGGCCGGCGATGGCGGTGGTCTCGGGGCCCGATGCGGCGCTGGAGCGCTTCGCCGCCGCCATGGCCGCGCGCGAGATCGAATGCCAGCGCATCGCCATCTCGATCGCCGCGCATTCGCGGCTGCTGGACCCGGTGCTGGAGGAATTCCGCGCCTATCTGGCCGGGATCGCCCTGCAGGCGCCAAAGATCCCGATCATCTCGAACCGCTCGGGCCTGCCGCTGAGCGCCGAAGAGGCGACAAGCCCCGATTACTGGGTCCGCCACCTGCGCGGCACCGTGCATTTTGCCCAAGGTATCGCGCATCTGGCCCAGGAACCGGGGCGGGTGTTTCTTGAGGTCGGGCCGGGCCGCGCCATGCAGGCCATGGCCAAGGCCCATCCGGCGGTCGGCGCGCAGCAGGTGATCTCGACCCTGCGCCACCGCGACCAGGCGGCGGGCGACGACAGCTATTTCATGGCGGCGCTGGCGCGGTTCTGGGCCTGCGGCGGCCAGATCGACTGGGACCAGGTCTGGGGCGAGGGTCGCCGCCAGCGCCTGTCGCTGCCGGTCTATGCCTTCCAGCGCAAGCGCTATTTCATCGAACGCTCGACCAGCCTGGCGCCCGAGGCGGCCGAGGGTCTGGCCCGCATCGAGGAACCCGCGCAATGGGGCTGGCGCCCGGCCTGGCGCCTGGCCGCCCCCGCGGTCGAGATCGGGCCGCAGGGCCCGGTGCTGCCGGGCCGGCAGAACTGGCTGGTGCTGGCCGACGACCTGGGGCTGGCCGATCAGCTTGTCGCACGGCTGCAGGCGGGCGGGCAGCGCGTCGCCGTGGTCCGCCCGGGGGATACCTTTGCCGACAAGGGCGAGGGCCGCTTTACCCTGCCGGTCGAATCCGACCGCGAGGGCTATGAGATGCTGCTGGCGGCGCTGGTGGCGCAGGATCTGGCGCCGGATCGCATCCTGCATCTGTGGTCGGTGACGCAGGGCGTGCAGTTCCGCCCGGGTTCCAGCCTGCTCAACAGCCAGCTCGAGCGCGGCTTCTTCGGCCTCACCCATCTGGCGCAGGCCATCGGCGCGGAACTGCCCGATGCGCGCATCGAGCTGATCGCCTTTTGCAACGATGCCCTGCGGGTGGCGGACGAACCCGCCCCGGTGCCCGAAAAGGCCACGGCGCTGGGCCCGATCCGGGTCATCCCGCGCGAGATGCCCAATGTCTCGGCGCGGCTGGTGGACATCCGCCTGCCCAGGGGCCGGTCTGATGCGCTGATCGCCAACCTGCTGGAGGAGGCGCTGGCCCCCTCGGGCGCGCCGGTGGCGGCCTGGCGCGACGGCCGCCGCTTTGAACAGGGGCTCGAGCGCGTGGCGCTGGCCGATGACGGCATGGCCGGCATCCCACCGGGCGCGACCTGCCTGATCACCGGCGGCTTCGGCGGGCTGGGGCAGGCGATCGGCCGCGAACTGGCGGCGCGCGGCGGCGCAAGGCTGGCGCTGACCACCCGCGGGCGCGTCGATACCCCCGCGGTGCAGGCGGCGGTGCGGCATCTGCAATCGCTTGGCGCCGAGGTGCTGGCGATCCGCGCCGATGTCACCAGCCCCGAGGACATGGCCCGCGCCTGCGCCGAGACGCGGGCGCGCTTTGGCAGTCTCGACGTGGTGCTGCACGCGGCGGGGGTGATCCGCGACAATCTGATCGCCGCCAAGACCGACGACGACGCCTGGGACGTGCTGGCGCCCAAGCTTCTGGGCACGCGGGCGCTGGTGCAGGCGCTGTCGGATCAGCCAGCGGGGCTGACAGTGCTGTTCGCCTCGACCTCCTCGGCGATCGCGCCGGCGGGGCAGGTGGATTACGTCGCCGCCAACGAATATCTGAACGCGCTGGCACGTTCGGCGCCAGCGGCGCTGGGGCGCGTGGTGGCGGTGAACTGGGGCGTCTGGGCCGATGCCGGCATGGCGGCGCGAGCCATGGGGCTGGACAGTGCCTCGGCCGTGACCGCGCCCGAGGGCAGGCCGCTGCTGGAGGCCAGCCTGCCGATGCCCGGCGGGCGCGAGTTCCGCAGCACCCTGGACATCGGGGACTGGATCATCGGCGGCCATCGCACCGCCGCGGGCCAGGCGCTGATGCCGGGCACCGGCTGGATCGAACTGGTGGCCGAGGCAGCGCTGGAATGCGGCCTTGCCCTGCCGCTGGCGATTCGCGAGCTGGAATTCCGCCGCCCGGTGCTGGTCACCGACCGGGCGCTGGTCACCACCCGCGTCCAGCCCGAGGGCGACGTCATGCGCATCGACATCCTCGACGACCCGCAGGGCGAACCGAATGTGACGGCGCTGGTCGCCGCCCTGCACGAGGCCGCGCCGCAGCCGCTGCAGGTGACGGGCGGCTGGGACCGTGACGGGCAGGGGGCGGCGATGCCCTCGGCGCAAGAGGGGCAGATGGATTTCGGCCCGCGCTGGCAGGTGTTGCGCCGTTATCGCGTTGCGGAGGGCGAGGGCGTGGCGGAACTGTCGCTGGCGCCGGAATTCGCCGGCGATCTGGCGCAGGGCTGGCTTGCGCATCCGGCGCTGCTGGACATCGCCACCGGCTGGGCCATGGCGCTGATCAAGGGCTGGAGCCCATCGCATCTGTGGGTGCCCATGGGCTATGACGCCGTCCGCCTTTACCACCCGCTGCCGGCGCAGTTGATCAGCCGCATCCGCAACGCCGGCGAGAACAGCGATGCCCAGGGCCTGGCGCAGTTCGACATCACCCTGGCGGCGCCCGACGGCACGATCTGCGCCGAGATCCGCGGCTTTGCCCTGCGCAAGCTGGCGACGGCGATCTCGGCTGCGGCGCCGGCGCGCGGGCGGGTGGCGCGCAGCCTCTCGCCGGCCGAGCGGCGGCTGCAGCACAATATCGGCCAGGGCATCCCGGCAGCCATCGGTCCCGCCATGCTGAGCCGGGCGATCTCGACCGGGCTGGCGCAGGTCTATGTCTCGTCGCTGGACCTGCCGGCGCTGGTGGCCGAGGCTGGAGTGGCCGAGGACGCAGCGCCCGCCGAGGGCGGCTTTGAACGCCCGGATCTGGACAGCGATTTCGTCGCCCCCGCGCCCGGCACCCAGGCGGAACTGGCGGCGATCTGGTCGGAACTGCTGGGCATCGCCCAGGTGGGGGCCGCGGACAGCTTCTTCGATCTGGGCGGGCACTCGCTGATCGCGGTGCGCATGTTCGGGCAGTTGCGCAAGAAATACGGCGTGGACCTGCCGATCTCGACCCTGTTCGAGGCGCCGACCATCGCCGGGCTTGCGGCGCTGGTCGAGGAACGCACAGGCCCGCGCGAACTGGTCTCGCCCGACAATGTGCGCGCGCTGCCGGTCTCGGCGCAGCCGAAATACCGCTTCCTCGTCGACATGGGCGGGCGCGGCGAAGGTACGCCCTTTTTCATGGTCGCCGGCATGTTCGGCAATATCATGAACCTGCGGCAACTGGCGCAGCGCATGGGCGTGGACCGCCGCTTCTGGGGCATCCAGGCGCGCGGGCTCTTGGGCGACGACAAGCCGCATGAGAGTTTTACCGAGGCCGCCCGCGACTATATCGCCGAATTGCGCCAGGTGCAGCCCGAGGGGCCCTATCTGCTGGGCGGATTCTCGGGCGGCGGGCTGACCGCCTATGAGATGGCGCGGCAATTGCGCGACGCCGGCGAGGAGGTGGCGATGCTGGTGCTGCTGGACACGCCGCTGCCGCTGCGCGAGCCGGTCAGCCAGAAGGACCGGCTGATGATCCGCCTGGGCGAATTGCGCGAGGGCGGGCCGGGATTTGCCTGGAAATGGCTGCGCGACCGCGTCGCCTATGAGGTCTTCCGCCGCCGCAAGGCGCGCGCGGCCGAGGCCGAGGCGGGGGCCGAGGTCTCGGGTGCCTTCCATGACCTGGCGATCGAGGCGGCCTTTCTGGCGGCGCTGCCGGGGCTGCAGCTGTCGGTCTGGGAGGGGCCGGTGGCGATGCTGCGCCCGCCCCTGGACCGGCGCTGGAAGGCCACGGGCGGGCGCTGGATCACCTCGGGGCGCGATTATGTGGTGGCGGACAATGGCTGGACGCCCTGGATGCCCGGTCTGCGGGTGATCGAGGTGCCGGGCGACCATGATTCCATGGTGCTGGAACCCAATGTGCGGCGCATGGCCACGGTCCTGCGCGAGATCCTGCAAGGCGCGGATGCCGGGGCAACGGTCCGCGCCACCGCGGCGGAGTGAGAAAGATGTCCGCAACTGCTCCCAGCGTCCATGTCATCGTGCTGAACTGGCGCACCGCCGGGATGTCCCTGCAGGCCGCCGAGACCGCCCTGCAGGAACTGCAGGGCATCGACGGCGGACTGACCATCGTCGACAACAATTCCGGCGACGGCTCGTTCGAGCGCATGCAGGCCGAGGCGCAGGCGCGCGGCTGGCTGGAATCGGGGCGGGTCGCGGTGGTGCAGTCGGGCTGGAACGGCGGCTTTGGCGCCGGCAACAACCATGGCATCCGCCAGGGCCTGCCGGACGGGCGCCGCGCCGATTTCGTCTATCTGCTGAACTCGGATGCGCTGCCGCAGCCGGGCGCGATCCGGGCGCTGCTCGCGCATCTGCGCGCCCATCCCGAGGCCGGCATCGCCTGTTCGCGCCTGCGCGGCACCGATGACGTGCCCCATACCACCGCCTTCCGCTTTCCCAGCGCCGCAGCCGAATTCGAGGACGCCAGCCGCACCGGCCCGATCACCCGGCTGCTGCGCAACCGCATGGTCACCCTGCCGCAGCCTGCGACATCGTGCCGCGTCGACTGGTCTGCGGGCGCCTCCATGATGATCCGCATGGAGGTGCTGGACCGGATCGGTCTCTTCGATGAGGGCTTCTTTCTCTACTACGAGGAAACCGACCTCTGCCGCCGGGCGGCCGAGGCGGGCTGGCAGACCCATTACGTCGTCGAAAGCCTGGTGCTGCATATCGGATCGGTCAGCACCGGCATGAAGGAATGGAAGCGCGCGCCGGACTACTGGTACGATTCACGCCGGCGCTACTACGAAAAGCATCATGGGCGGCTGGGCGCGCTTTGGGCCACTGCCGCACATCTGGGGGGCGCGGGCATATTCAACCTGCGCTGCCTGTTGTCGGGGCGCAAGCCGGACCAGCCCAGCGGGCATCTGGCACATCTGACGCGCCACGCACTTCGTTCAGGACCAAAGCCTGTGCATGTTGAAAAGGGTAAGCCATGACGCAATTTTCCGCGATTCTGGTTGGTAACGAATCACTTCTGCGCCACGCAGCCGAAACGCTGCTGGCGCGCGGGCACCGCATCATCGCGGTGGTGACGCGCAATCCCGAGCTGCGCGACTGGGCCGCGGGCGCGGGCCTTGCGGTCGAGGACCAGGACGCGCCGCTTTCGGCCACCGCGCCTGCCGCCGACTGGCTGCTGAGCGTGTCGAACCTGTCGATTCTTTCGCCCGAGATGCTGGCCCGCGGCCGGCTGGGCGCGATCAATTTCCATGACGGACCGCTGCCGAAACTGGCCGGGCTGAATGCGCCGGTCTGGGCGATCATCGGCCGTGAGCCGCGGCACGGCATCACCTGGCACCTGATCGAGGGCGGCGTGGACAAGGGTGACATCCTTGCGCAGCGCCTGTTCGACATCGACCCCGAGGATACCGCCCTGACGCTGAACGCGCGCTGCTTTGCCCGCGGCGCGGAAAGCTTTGCCGATGTCGTGGCGCAGCTCGAAGGGGCGGGGCCGCAGCGCACCCCCCAGGACCTGAGCCAGCGCAGCTATGTCGGCCGCGACAAGCGCCCCGAGGCCGCCGCGATGCTGGATTTCGCCCAGCCGGCGGAAAGCATCGGCGCGCTGGTGCGGGCGCTTGACCATGGCGGCTACTGGAACCCGCTGGCCATGCCCAAGCTGCGGCTCGGGGATCGCGTGCTGCTGGTCTCGGGCTTTGACGGCATCGAGCCAAGCCTTGCCGCGCCGGGCACGGTGCTGTCCCAAGACGGCGACACAGCGCTGATCGCGGCTGCGGACGGGGCAGTCAGGCTGCAGTTCGCCGGCGAAAAGCCCGCGGTGGGCGAGGTGATCGCGCCGCTGACCGTCGATGAGCGCGACCGGCTGACCGCGATCGCCGCGCAGGCCGCGAAACACGATGGCTGGTGGCGGGCGCGGCTGGCACGGATGAGCCCGGCAGTGCTGCCCGGCGCGGCCTCGGGGCACAGCCAGCGCGTGCAGCTGCTGCCCGGCGCCGGGCCCGAGCGCATTGCCCTGGCGGCGGCGCTGCTGGCGCGGCTGGCGGGCCAGAACAGCGTCGATCTGGCGCTGCGGACGGCGGATCTGCCCGAGGCGGCGGGAATCGCCGCCGGCTGGCAGCCGCTGGCGGTCGATGCCCAGCCCGGCGACACGCTGGCAGAACTGGCCGAGGCGCTTTCGGCGCGCATCGCCGAACAGGCCCGGCACGGCGGCTTCCTGCTGGACCTGCTGCAGCGCGCCCCCGAATTGCGCGACGTGGCGGTGCCGGAACTGGCGATCAGCCTCGATGGTCGCGGCCCTGTCGCCGGCGCGGCGCTGAGCGTGGTGCTGGACGGTGGCGGCGCCTGCTGGCTGGACCATGATCCGGCGCGCATCTCGGCGGTGCAGGCGCAGCGGTTGGCGCGGGTGCTGGATGCGGGGCTGGCGCTGCCGGCCACCACGGCGCTGCGCGACATCCCGCTGATGGACGCGGCCGAGCGCGAGGATCTGCTGGTCGGGCGCAACGCCACCCAGGCCGAGGTGCGCCTGGCCTGCATCCACGAGTTGATCGCCGAGATGGCCTCGGCCGATCCCGACGCCGTGGCCCTGAGTTTCGAGGACCGCAGCCTGACCCGCGGTCAGCTGGACCGCGCCGCCTCGGCGCTGGCGGCGAAACTGGCGCAGCTGGGCGTCGGGCCGGACCAGCCGGTGGGGCTGTTTGCCAAGCGCTCGCCGGAACTGGTGATCGGCGCGCTGGCGATCTGGAAGGCCGGCGGCGCCTATGTGCCGCTGGACCCCGACTATCCCGCCGACCGCATCGCGCTTTACCTCGAGGACAGCGCCGCGCGGGTGGTGCTGGTGCAGGAGGGTCTTGCCGAACGGCTGCCGGCGCATCAGGCGCAGATGCTGGCCATCCCCTCGGAACTGCCGCATGGCATGGTGGCCGAGCCGGTCAGCCATGTCGGGCCCGAAGATCTGGCCTATCTGATCTATACCTCGGGTTCGACCGGCCGGCCTAAGGGCGTCATGGTCGAACATCGCAACGTGGCGAACTTTCTGGCCGGCATGGATGCGGTCGTGCCGCATCAGCCCGGCGACGCCTGGCTGGCGGTTACCAGCCTGTCCTTCGACATCTCGGTGCTCGAGATCTTCTGGTCGCTGGCGCGCGGCCTGCGCCTGGTGATCGCCGGCGAGGAATCGCGCCTCGCGGTGTCCTCGGGCCCGGTGCCGGTCGGTGCGGCGCGCCGCGACGTGCAGGGCGGCATGGATTTCAGCCTGTTCTACTGGGGCAATGACGACGGGCCGGGGCCGAAGAAATACCAGCTGCTGCTGGACGGCGCGCGCTTTGCCGATCAGAACGGCTTTCTGGCCATCTATACGCCCGAGCGCCATTTCCACGCCTTTGGCGGACCCTATCCGAACCCCTCGGTATCCGGCGCGGCGATTGCGGCGGTGACCAAGAACCTTTCGGTGCGCGCCGGCAGCGTCGTGCTGCCGCTGCATCACCCGGCGCGCGTCGCCGAGGAATGGGCGATGATCGACAACCTGACCTCGGGTCGGGTGGGCCTGGCCATCGCCTCGGGCTGGCAGCCGGACGATTTCGTGCTGCGCCCCGAGAACGCCCCGCCGAGAAACAAGGCGGCGCTGGCCGAAGGCATCGACCAGCTGCGCCGGCTGTGGCGCGGCGAGAAGGTCGATTTCCCGCGCGCCGGCGGCGGCACATTCGGCGTGGTGACGCAGCCGCGCCCGGTGCAGAAGGAACTGCCGCTGTGGATGACCATCGCCGGCAACCCCGAGACCTGGATCGAGGCCGGGCGCCTGGGCATGAACGTGCTGACCCACCTGCTGGGCCAGAGCATCGACACCGTGGCCGCGCGCATCAAGGATTATCATGCGGCGCTGCGCTCGGTCGGGCATGATCCGGCAAGGTTCACCGTCACGCTGATGCTGCACACCTGCCTTGCCGAAGACCGCGAGACCGCGCGCGAGATCGCGCGCCAGCCGATGAAGAACTACCTGGCCAGCGCCACCGCGCTGGTCAAGCAATGCGCCTGGGATTTCCCGGCCTTCCGCCGGCCACCGGGCATGACCAGCCCCATGGCCATCGACCTCGGCTCGCTTTCCGCCGATGAGGTGGACGGCATCCTGGAATTCGCCTTCCTGCGCTATTTCGACGAATCCGGCCTGTTCGGATCGCTTGAGGATGGCATCGCCCGCGTCGAGGAGCTGAAGAAGATCGGGGTGACCGAGGTGGCCTGCCTGGTCGATTACGGCATCGCCCCGGAACAGGTCGTGGCCGGTTTCCCGCTGCTGGCGCAGCTGCGCGCCGCGGTGAACCCGCATTCCGAGGCGCCGGAAGAAGGCGATTTCTCGATCGCGGCGCAGATCCGGCGCTGGGGGGTGACACATCTGCAATGCACGCCCAGCATGGCGCGCATCCTGGTCTCGGACCCGCAGGTGGCGGCGGCCATGACCGGGCTGAAATGCCTGATGGTCGGCGGCGAGGCGCTGCCGCCCTCGCTGCTGGCCGAGATCCGCGCGGTGACCCGGGCGCGGGTGCTGAACATGTATGGCCCGACCGAGACCACGATCTGGTCGACCGTCGCCGACCTGACCTCGGCCAGCGAGGTGACGCTGGGCCGGCCGATCGCCAATACCCAGGTCTATGTCCTCGACGACGAGGGCTTGCCGGTGCCCGCCGGATCGCAGGGGGAGTTGTGGATCGGCGGCCATGGCGTCGCCCGCGGCTACTGGCAGCGCGAGGACCTGACCGCGGCGGCCTTCCGCCCCGATCCCTTCGTGCCCGCCGACCGGGCGGCACCCTGGGGGGCGCGCATGTATCGCACCGGCGATCTGGTGCGCTGGCGCGACGACGGCGGGCTGGATTACATCGGCCGCACCGACCACCAGATCAAGCTGCGCGGCTTCCGCATCGAACTGGGCGAGGTCGAGGCGGCGCTTGCGGCCCGGCCCGGTGTGCGCGAGGCGGTGGCGCTGGTGCGCGAGGATGTGCCCGGTGACAAGCGCCTGGTCGCCTATGTCACCGGCAGTTCCGACCTGTGCGAAAAGGGGCTGCGCGAACATCTGATCGCGCATCTGCCCGGCCATATGGTGCCCGGCCGCATCATCCGGCTCGAGAAGATGCCGCTGACGCCCAACCGCAAGATCGACCGCAAGCACCTGCCGGTTCCCGGCGCGGTGATCGCGCCGATCGGCGGGGTGGCGTCGGTGCCGGCCGTTGAGGCCGCCCCCGCCGCCCCGGTCGCTGCGCCGACCGAGGACCTGGCGACCGCGGTGCGCGCGCTGTGGATGGAGGTGCTGGGTGTCGAGCAGGTCGGTTCGCGCGACAACTTCTTTGCCCTGGGCGGGCATTCGCTGCTGGCGATCCAGTTGCACCGCACCATGCGCGAACGCCTGGCGCTGCCGCGGCTGGGGGTGACGGACATCTTCCGCTTCCCGGTCATGGCCGACTTCATGAAGCATGTGGCCAGCCTGGCG
This sequence comes from Paracoccus sp. (in: a-proteobacteria), assembly GCF_039808215.1. Lineage (GTDB taxonomy): Bacteria > Pseudomonadota > Alphaproteobacteria > Rhodobacterales > Rhodobacteraceae > Paracoccus. Next base: position 28,030 of record NZ_JBDHSP010000017.1, on the reverse strand, counting down.
CCGGCCAGCAGCCCGGCGGTCAGCGCCGCCTCGGCTGCGGCGCCGGCCGCGGCCGCGGTGGATGCCTCACCGGTCTCTGGCGACGATGCCGCGGCCCGGCGGCGGGCGCTGCGCGCGCAGCTGCGCGGCTCGGCGTGATCCGGGCCGAGGCGCTGCGCCAGTTGGCGCGGCGCCTGCTGCCCGCGGGCTATGGCCTTGCGGTGCTGGATCTGGGCAGCGACCCGGCGCCGCTGCTGCCAGCGGAGGAGGAGGCGATCGCGCGCGCCGTCCCCAGACGGCGGCGCGAATTTGCCTTGGGGCGCATGGCGCTGCGCGCGGCGATCGCCGAGGCCGGGCACGAACTGCCGGCCACGCGCGCCATCGCCGCCCGGCACGATCGCCAGCCCGACCTGCCGGCCGGGATTCGCGCCAGCCTGTCCCATAGCGGCGATTTCTGCATCGCGATCGCCGCGCCGCGTGGCGGGGCCAGCGTCGGCGTCGATCTGGAGCCCTGCGACCGGCCGCTGCCCGAGGGGCTGGCCGAGACCATCATGCCCTTTCGCTTACAGACGGCCGCTGCGCCGCTACTGGCCTTCTGCGCCAAGGAGGCGATGTTCAAGGCGCAATTCCCGCTGACCGGGCGCATGCTGGATTTCCGCGAGGTTCCCTGCGTCATCCACCCCGACCGCTTTCGCGCCTGCATGGGCAGCCGGCTGATCGGCGGGCGCTGGGGCCGGGCCGCGGGCTGCTGGCTGGCGATCAGCCTGTGGCGCGGCTGAGCCAAGGCATGCGTCGCATCGCGCGCGGACGCTTGGCGCCTCTGGAACCCGGGGCGCGCGATGACCAAGTTCAGGGCAACGCAGGCACAAGAAGGGACATCATGCGCCAGATCCTCGGCATCCACAGCGCCCCGCCCGGACATTGGGTCGGCGACGGCTTTCCGGTCCGCTCGCTGTTCTCACACGCCAGCCATGGCGAACAGCTGAGCCCGTTCCTGCTGCTTGACCATGCCGGGCCGGCGCATTTCGACCCGGCCGGGCAGCCGCGCGGCGTCGGCACGCATCCGCATCGCGGCTTTGAAACCGTGACCATCGTCTATGCCGGCGAGGTCGAGCACCGCGATTCCACCGGCGCCGGCGGGGTGATCGGGCCCGGCGACGTGCAATGGATGACCGCCGCCAGCGGCATCCTGCACAATGAATTCCATTCGCAGGCCTTCACCCGCAGCGGCGGCACGCTTGAGATGGTGCAGCTCTGGGTGAACCTGCCGGCCAAAGACAAGAACGCCCGCCCCGGCTATCAGAACCTGACCGCCGAGCGTATCCCCGCGCTTGACATCGCCGGGGGTTCCGGGCGGCTGCGCGTCATCGCCGGCGAATATGGCGGGCATCGCGGTCCAGCGCGCACATTCACCCCCATCGAGGTCTGGGACCTGCGCCTTGATGCCGGGGCCGAGACCTCGCTGACCCTGCCCGAAGGGCATACGGTGGCGGTGGTGGCGCTGCAGGGCCGGCTGCGGCTGAACGGCACGGCCGGCGTCGGTCAGGCCGAATTCGCGCTGCTCGCGCGCGAGGGCGGCGCCTTTACCCTGGCGGCCGAGGCGGAAAGCCGGGTTCTGGTCCTTGCCGGTGCCCCGATCTTGGAACCGGTGGTCATGCAGGGGCCCTTTGCCATGAACAGCATGGCCGAGATCCGCGATGCGCTGCGCGATTTCCACAGCGGCCGCTTTGGCAAGATCCCGGGTTGAGCGCGGCCTAGCCCGCCAGCGTCCGGCGCAGCGCCGCAAGATGGTGGGCGGGGTCGGTCAGCGGCCGGTATTCCAGCCCGACGGCGGTGAATCCCGCCGCGCGGATGCGGGCGATGATGTCGATGCCCGGCTCGTTGCGGCCGGGCAGAGCGGCCGCCTGCACATGGCCGATCAGCCCGCGATGGCCGACAAGCGCCGCGGCGGCGGCCTTTTCGCCCAGTTCGCTGGCGGCGTGATACCAGTCGAACATCACCCGCAGCCGCGGCCCCAGCCGCTCGGCCAGTTCGCAGGCATGCTCGAGCCGCGACAGGTGATAGCCGGGGATGGCCTGGGCGCAGATCGGCTCGATCAGCAGCAGCCGGTCGGTGGCGGCCAGCGCGCGGCGCAGGTTGGCAAGAAAGGTCGCCTCATCCGTGGCGCCGCGGCCGGCGAGGACATGGATGGCGCGCGCGCCCACCGCCTGCGCCGCCGCCTCGGCCGCGGCGAGATCGGCTGCGAAGGCGGCCTCATGTCCGGGCAGGGCGGCAAGCCCGACAGTCTCGCCCATGCGCATGTTCAGCGAGCCCACCGCCAGCCCGAGCCGCGCCAGCCGGTCGGCGATGGCCGGCGGATCGTGGCGTTGCAGCTCGTCGTGGAACTCGACCCCGTCGAAGCCGGCCGCGGCGGCGGCGTCGAGGCGTTCGGGAAAGGCCAGATCGGTGAACAGGAAGCCGGTATTGGCCAGAAACCTCATGCTTTGCCCCCGCGGTTCAGGCGTCGGAAAACTGCCATTCGCCCTCGCCCAGGGCGGGGGCGGCGCGTTCCAGCACCAGCGGACTGCGCGACAGCCGTAGCGGGCTGCGCAGCCCGGCGATGCCCTCGGGCGCGATCCGCAGCCCGCGCGCGGCGATCTGCGGATCGGCCAGGGCCTCGGCCAGATCGTTGACCGGACCGGCGGGCACGCCCGCGGCGCCAAGCGCGGCGATCAGCGCGGCGCGGTCGAACCGCGCCGTCGCCGCCGAGAGCAGCGGCACCAGCCGCGCCCGGTTGGCCACCCGCGCCGGATTGGTCGCGTAATCGGCATCGGCCGCCACATCCGGCAGATCCAGCACCAAGGCCAGCGCCGCGAACTGGCGGTCATTGCCGCAGGCGATGATCAGATGCCCGTCAAGGGCCGGAAACAGCTGATAGGGCACGATATTGGGATGGGCATTGCCCAGCCGGTGCGGCACCGTGCCGCCCAGCAGGTAATTCGTCGCCTGATTGGCCAGCACCGCCACGCCGCAATCCAGCAGCGACAGGTCCAGATGCTGCCCGCGACCCGAGCGCGCGCGTTCGGCCAGCGCTGCCTGCACGGCGATCACCCCGTAAAGCCCGGTAAAGATGTCGATCCAGGCGACGCCGACCTTCTGCGGCTCGCCCGCGGGATCGCCGGTCAGGTCCATGATGCCGGACATGCCCTGGATCAGGAAGTCATAGCCCGGCTGCGCCGCGCGCGGCCCGTCCTGGCCAAAGCCGGTGACCGAGGCATAGACCAGCCGCGGATTGCGCGCCGCAAGGCTGTCGTAATCGAGACCGAAGCGCCTGAGCCCGCCCAGCTTGAAGTTCTCGATCAGCACATCGGCGCTGTCGATCAGCGCCCGTAGCCGCTGCAGATCGCCCGCCTCGTTGAAATCGCAGACCAGCGAGCGCTTGCCGCGGTTGGCGGCGTGGAAATAGGCCGCCACCCGTTCCGTGCCGCCGTCGGCGCGCGCGCGCGTGATGAAGGGCGGGCCCCAGCGGCGGGTGTCGTCGCCCTCGGGCGCCTCGATCTTGATCACCTCGGCGCCAAGGTCGGCCAGGGTCTGGCCGATCCAGGGACCGGCGAGGATGCGGGCCAGTTCGACGACACGCAGCCCCTTCAGCGCCGGCTCGGCCATCAGCCGAAGGCCTGCAGCCCGGTCTGCGCCCGGCCGAGGATCAGCGCATGCACGTCATGCGTGCCCTCATAGGTGTTCACCGTTTCCAGGTTCTGGGCGTGGCGCATGACGTGATAGCCGATCTGGATGCCGTTGCCGCCATGCATGTCGCGGGCCATGCGCGCGATCTCAAGCGCCTTGCCGCAGTTGTTGCGCTTGACCAGGCTGATCATCTCGGGGGCAAAGCGGCCCTCGTCGAACAGCCGGCCGACGCGCAGGCTGGCCTGCAGGCCCAGGGCGATCTCGGTTTGCATGTCGGCCAGCTTTTTCTGGTAAAGCTGCGTCGCGGCCAGGGGTCGGCGGAACTGCTGGCGGTCCAGCCCGTATTGGCGGGCGCGGTGCCAGCAATCCTCGGCGGCGCCCATCGCGCCCCAGGAAATGCCGTAGCGCGCGCGGTTGAGGCAGCCGAAGGGCCCGCCCATGCCCTCGGCTCCGGGCAGCAGCGCCTCCTCGCCGACCTCGACATTCCTCATCACGATCTCGCCGGTGACCGAGGCGCGCAGGGACAGCTTGCCCTCGATCCGGGGCGCGGCAAGCCCCTTCATGCCACGCTCCAGCACAAAGCCGCGCACCTTGCTGCCATGCGCCTCGGATTTGGCCCAGACCACGAAGACATCGGCGATGGGCGCGTTGGTGATCCATGTCTTGGCGCCGTCCAGCACATAGCCGCCACTGGTGCGGCGCGCGGTGGTGCGCATGCCGGCGGGGTCGGATCCGGCCTCGGGCTCGGTCAGGCCAAAGCAGCCGATCAGCGCGCCGCTGGCCAGGCCCGGCAGATATTTGCGCTTCTGTGCCTCGCTGCCATAGGCCTCGATCGGGAACATCACCAGCGAGCTTTGCACCGAGGCCATCGAGCGATAGCCGCTGTCGACGCGCTCGATCTCGCGCGCGACAAGGCCATAGGCGACATAGGAGGCGCCGGCGCCGCCGAAATCCTCGGCCACGGTGACGCCCAGAAGGCCGGCTGCGCCCATTTCGCGAAAGATCTCGGGGTCGGTGTGCTCGCCCAGATAGGCGGCCTCGACGCGCGGCAGCAGCCTGTCGGCGGCAAAGCCCGCGGCGGCGTCGCGGATCATGCGTTCCTCTCCGGTCAGCTGATCCTCGAGCAGGAAGGGATCGGACCACAGAAACGCGCTGCCCTTGTGGGGAATCATGCTCACGTCATGCCTTTCGTGATGATGCGCCTTGCTGCATTCAGTCGCGCTTTCGCCGCAAGTTCAACTTGAAACGCGCAGACCGAGGGGTGCGACAATGCGCGCATCGACAGGATGGACGATTCCTGTTAGGGTCCGCGAATTCCAAAAATATGGGAGGAGTCCATGTCCTCGCGCGCTCACCTGCCGCTGGTCTATTCCTGCTCGGGCTGCTCAAGCGCAGCGCAGATGGCGAATTATCTTGCCGTCAAGCTTGACCGCCGCGGCCTGGCCGAGATGTCCTGCATCGCCGGGGTCGGCGGCGACGTGCCGAAACTGGTGCGCGTCGCCCAATCGGGCCGCCCGATCATCGCCATCGACGGCTGCGCGCTGGCCTGTGTGCGCAACTGCCTGGCGCGTCACGGGGTCGTGGCCAGCGACTATCACCTGCTCTCGGACCATGGTGTGCGCAAGCGCTACAAGACCGATTTCGATCCCGCCGAGGCCGACCGGGTGCTGGACGCGATGTCCGCCGCCCTGACCGCCAGGGCCGAGGAACCCGTCGCCTGACCAGCGAAAGGCGCGCCGACGGCGCGGGCGCGCAGCCCGCCGCCCTCGCGCAGCAAGAACAGCGCCGCGAGGCCGCGCCGGGCCGCCAGCGCCGCACCCTCCGTTTCCCCCAGCACCGTCAGCGCCGTGGCCCAGGCATCGGCCTCGGCGCAGCTTGCGGCGAGGACGGTGACCGAGGCCGGCGGGGCCGGCAGCGGTGCGCCGCGGCGCGGGTCCATGCTGTGGGCGAGGCGCCGGCCCGAGACTTCGACCCAGTGCCGGTAATCGCCCGATGTCGCCACCGCGGCATCGTGCAATTCCAGCATGGCCTGCGCGGCGCGGCGGTGGCGTTCGGGGGATTCGACGGCGATGGCCCATGCCCGGCCGTCGGGGCGCAGGCCCATGGCGCGCATTTCGCCGTCGATGCCGACCAGGCCGGTCTCGATGCCATGCGCGGCCAGCACCCCGGCCAGCCGGTCGACACCATAGCCCTTGGCGATGCCGTTCAGATCCAGGGTCACCGGCGCCAATTTGCGCAGCCGCTGGTGCTGCGGCTCCAGTTCCAGCAGCTCATGCGCGGGGCGGCGCGGCCGGGCCAACGCCGCGCGGATGGCCTGTGGCCGGACGGGTCGGGGGCCAAAGCCCCATGCGGCGGTGGCGTCGCCCATGCCGATGTCGAAGGCCCCGCCCGAATCGCGACCGATGCGCAGCCCCAGCCGCAGCACCGCCATCAGCTGTGCCGGCACCGGCTGCCAGACCCCGACCGGCGCCGCGTTCAGCCGCATCAGATCGCTTGCGGGTTTCCAGACGGACATCTGCCGGTCCACCTCATCGACCGCGGCCTGCAGCCCGGCCTGCAGCCGCGCCGGGTCGAACCCTGGCGTGACATGGCACAGCGCCGACCAGCGCGTGCCCATGGTGGCGCCGTGCAGGGCCAGGCGGCGCGGATCAGAACAGGTCTTCGACATAGCGTCCCTCGGCTTTCAGCAGCGCGGGCGTCAGCCCGCTGGGGGCCAGGATCTCGGCCAGCGCCTCCGAGACGCCTTGCGCCATCTGGCGGCCACCGCAGACCATGACGCGGGCGCCGCCGCGGATCAGGCCCGCAACCTCGACCGCCTCGCGGCGCAGCGCGTCCTGGACATATTGCGGCTGCTCGCCACGCGAACAGGCGGTCACCAGTCGCCGCAACCGGCTTTCGCCCTGCCAGGTCGCCAGTTCCCGGTCATAGAGGAAGTCGCTGTCGCCGCGGCGCATGCCGAAGAACAGGTGAATCGGACGCTGCTGCCGGTTGTCGCGCACGAATCCCGCCAGCGGCCCGACGCCGCAGCCGGCGCCGATCAGGATCAGCGGCTGCCGACCGCGATCGGCGTGAAAGCCCGGATTGCGGCGCAGGAAGGCCCGCACCGTCTGGCCCGGGCGCAGCGCGATCAGCTGGCCCGAGCACAGCCCGCCGGGATGATGCTTGACCACGATCTCGACAAAGCCGTGGCGTCGGCCCGAGGCCAGCGAATAGAAACGCGGCATCGCCGCGCCCTCGGGCAGGATGCCCAGCAGGTCGCCCGGCTGGAAGCGCCCGAAGCCGCGCCCGCACAGGCGTCGCCACAGCGGCTCTCGCGGCAGGGCAAAGCGCAGGATGGCCGAGGGCGCCGCCACCTCGGCTCCGTAATCGCGGCGCGACAGCAGGCGCAGCGCCTGCACCGCCGGCAGTACCGGCTGGTGCACCAGGTCAAGCGCGAGGCCCATTTCCTTGCCCAGCGCGCGGCCCCAGCGGGCAAAGTCCTGCGGCGACTGGCGGTCCACGCTGTCGAAGGCGATCATCTGCCGCCAGCCGGCGGCCTCGGCGCGCCGCGCCACCTGCCTGGCAAAGCGGCAATAGGCGGGAAAGCTGCGGTCGCCAAAGCCCAGCACCGCGAGGCGCGCCGCGGGCGGGGATTTCATCGCCGCCAGCCGCTCCAGAAACCCCCGAGCCGAGGCGGGCGCAGCGCCGTCGCCATAGGTCGCGGCCAGCAGCACGACCTGCGCCGCGCGGGTGTGGCGGGCCGGGTCAAAGCCCGACATCGGCGCCACATGCACCGCCTGGCCGGCGCGGGTCAGCGCCGCATGCAGCGTGGCGGCAAAGCCCCAGGTGCTGCCGCCCTCGCTGCCGACCAGCAGCACGGTATCGGCGCGGGCGGCGGGGACATTGCCGCGGATGCGCGGCCGGGCGCGGCGGGCGCCCCACCACATGACGACGCCCGTCCCGGCCATCGCCGGCACGCCCAGCGACATCAGACCCAGCACCAGCCCCAGAAGCGCCGCGCCGCGGCCGGTGTGCAGCACGAAGACCAGGCGGCTGGCGCGCTCCCATGCCGTGGCATCGACCCAGGCCAGCAACTGGCCGGTTCCCTGGTCCAGATAGCCGCTGCCCAGGTCGGTCTTCAGCGTGAAGACATCGCTTGCGTCCTGCGGCGCGGGAAAGGACAGTTCGCGCAGCGCCGCCACCGGGGTCTCGGCCAGCACCGCCATCCCGGCCAGGGGATAGCCGGTCTGGCCGCTGACCGCGACGGGAAAAGCCGGGCCCTGCGCGGCATCGGGCAGCAGATCATGGCCCGACGCCACCATCCACAGCGCGGTCGCCGAGGACAGCACCAGCCCCGGCACGCTCAGGCGCGCGATCTCGACATGCAGGCGGCTGGCCAGCGTGCCGCGCATGGGCTGGAGCCAGCGCCGCCAGCCGCCCATGCGCCGCGTCACCAGCACCGCGCCCGAGAGCGACAGCACCAGCATCGCCGCGGCGCCGACGGCCATGGCGATGCGCCCCGACTCGCCCAGAAACAGCGAGCGGTGCAGTCGCGACAGCCAGCGCGCCACGGGGCTGCGGTCGGCCGGGGCGATGCCCTGGCCGGTGGCCGGGTCGATCACTGCCGCGGCGGGCGCGTCGCCCTCGAACCAATAGGCGGTGATCCTGCCCGAGGCCGAGGCGCGAATCTGCTCGACCCCGGGATGTTCGGTCTGCACGCGCGCGGCCAACTCGGCCAGGCTGAGCCCGGCGTCGGCCCCGGGCGTCGAGAGCGCGTCCAGCGCCGGAAACAGCGACAGCGCCGCGCCGCTGAGCGCCAGCACGCAGACAAGGACCAGGGCCAGCAGCCCCGGCCAGCGGTGGATGATGCGCATCATGGCGGCGGGACTCACATGCTGTAGGCCAGGCTTGCGACATAGCGGCGCCCGGCCACCGGACGGCCCGCGCCCGCCGTGGTCAGCCGCACGGCGACATCGTCGGGGCTGGCGCGCATCTCCTCGACCGCGGCATCGACATGCAGCACATAGCCGGCGTCGAACAGCGCATCCTGCAGATCGAGGGTGATTTCCAGCGTGCGTCCCGAACCGAGGCTGGCGCCGGTGATGCCGTCGATCTGCGCCGGGTCGCCGCCGGTGGCGCGATACCAGCCCGCAAGCGAATCGTAATATTTCGACTTGTCCCCGGCCATCCACAGGCTGCCGGCATAGGCACCCTGCGCATCGGTGACATAGATCGCCAGATAGGCGCCCTCGCCGCCGTAATCGGCAAGGGTGGTGGTCAGCGTCACCGGGCGCGCCGCGGCCATGCCGGGCAGGGTCAGGGCGGTGGTCATCGCCAGTGCGGCGACAAGGGTTTTCACGGGTTTCATGGCGGTATGTCCTCTGGATCGTGACCGGGATGCCCGATCTCATGCATCGTCGTCGTCGCGGGTTCTGCGGCTCATTGCTTTCGGGTTGCGCCGCCGTTCGGGCGGCGCGGCAGCGTCACTTCACGGTGACCGCCGGCGGCTGGCTGCCGCTGAACAACCCGTTGGCCGGCGGCGCGCCGGGCGCGGGGGCCGCGTCTGCGCCGTAGGCGGCCGGGCGGCGGCGCTGGAGGCCGTGATCGTCGTTGTCATCATTGTTGCCGCGGTCGCGGCCATGATCGTCGCGATGGTCGTCATCGGCGTCGCGGCGGCGCAGCTTCACCACCTCCAGCGTCGCGGGGTCGATCTTTGCCTTGAAGTCCTGGCCGTTCGCATCGGTGCCGCGGATCTGGTAGCAGCCATCGTGGATCCTGATCCGGCCCACGCGCCAGCCCCGGGACTGCGCCATCTGCTGCAGCGCCTCGCGCGACTGCCATTGCTGCATCGGCACGCGGCAGTCGTCATCGGCCAGCGTCGCCGTCGCCGGCAGCGACATCAGGAGCGCCAGGGTCATCAGCTTGCGGTTCATCGATTCTCTCCTTCTTCGATCACCGCCAATCTGGCCCCTCAGCCTGAGGCCTGACTGACGGCGGCGGATGAACCGCGTCAGCTTGCCGTCAGGAACGGGTTTGCTGCGAAGGGCCGGGCGCACCATGTGCGGTCTTGCCGCCGCGAACCTGTCCAGCCCCGAGCTGGGCGTGGCGGTCGCAAGGTCGCAGTCACGCCCGGCCCGGTGGTCACGGCGCCGCCTGACGGCTGGGGCAGAGCCAAGATGATGAAGGCGCAGGCCAATGGCGCCCTGATGCCGACCAAGGGGGTGGCGGCGATGATCGTCATGCGGTCGCGGCCGCAGGGCGTGGTGACCCGCGACATGGTGATCCCGCCCGACAGCGTCGAACTGCAGGGCAGGGCGGCCATGTCGGAGGATGCGGCCCATCCGGGTGTCGATGTCGGATCCGGCAATGCCCGTGTCGAGATCGTTGACGCCATGCTGTCCGGCCTGTGGCTGAATGCGGGCGGCCAATCCGCAGCCGGGGCGGCTGCGCGTCCTTTGCCGATCCCCAGGCGCGGGCGATCATCGCGGGTCTGGGCATCGGTCCGGATGCTGATTCCGCTGCAGGCAGGGCCGCGGAAGGCTGATGCCGGGAGAGGTTGAGTCTCCGGCGGACGAGGCGGAGGCCTGGCACCGTGCTGATACTGCACCCGGGCCATGAGGGTGGGGGCTGGACCGCCACGCGGCAGGAAAACCGCCGGAACCGGAGAAGGGGGGCGGCTTTCGGCCAGCACGACAGGATGGCAGTTTCGCACCGGGCGGCGAGTGAGGCCACGAAGGCCGCTGGCCCGGAGAGCGGCGGCGCGGAGTTCCGGATCGTCTTTGACGCAACCCGGCAGGGGCGGATGGGCTCTTCCCCCGGGGCAGCGATCACCGGCACAGTGGGCGGCAGACCCTGGCTGCCTGCAATGCCGGAACTGTGCCCGCTGTCATGCGAGAATCAGGCAGACGCGGTTCAGGTGCGGGACCGAAGGCGGGCCTCATCCTCGAATGGCTGCGCAATCCGCACCCTGCACCGGGCTCGACGCGGGTTCCGATGCCGTCAGAAGGGGCGCTTGCCGATGCTGGAAATCGTCGCCGAGATGAAGACGCCGGTGGCTGCACCATCGAACAATGGGCAACACTTGGAAATGGCCTGTGGGCTGGCACATCGGAGCGGTGCCTGGACACCGCTTTTCCCGGCAGGGAAAGCCACAGGCCACAGGTCCGGGACAGGCATTTCCTGACCGCCCGATCCATCGGGAGTCAGGTCTGCTTTCCGGGGTTACCCGCCTCGAACGGCGGGCACAGGATGCGTGTGCCGGACAATAAGGAATCGATCGGCAGGCAGCCCGATCGCAGAGAGGCGGGACATCGGTTTCTTGCGGTCAGCACGACTGGTGCCGGACGCAAAAGAATGCACCCGGCATGCGGACATGCCGGGCGCTGGTCCAGGTCGGATTGCGGGCGTCAGACGAAGAACTGGCCGCCGTTGGCGCTGATCGTCGATCCGGTGATGAAGCCGGCCTCATCCGAGGCGAGGAAGACGACGCAGCGCGCGATTTCCTCGGGCTCGCCCAGGCGCCCGACGGGAATCAGCGGGATGATGCGCTCGTTCAGCACCTTCTCGTCGATGGCGCGGACCATCTCGGTGCCGATATAGCCCGGGCAGATGGCGTTCACGGTGATGCCGGCGCGGGCGCCTTCCTGCGCCAGGGCCTTGGTAAAGCCCAGATCGCCCGCCTTGGCCGCCGAGTAGTTCGCCTGGCCGGCCTGGCCCTTCTGGCCGTTGATCGAGCTGATGTTGATGATGCGGCCGAATTTGCGGTCGCGCATGCCGTTCCAGGCCGGGTGGGTCATGTTGAACAGCCCGGTCAGGTTGGTGTCGATGACCTCTTTCCACTGCTGCGCCGTCATCTTGTGGAACATGGCGTCGCGGGTGATGCCGGCGTTGTTGACCAGCACGGCAATCGGGCCGAGTTCATCCTCGACCTGCTTGATGCCCGCGGCGCAGGCATCATAATCCGCGACCGACCATTTGTAGGTCTTGATGCCGGTTTCCGCGGTGAAGGCGCGGGCTGCATCGTCGTTGCCGGCATAGTTCGCGGCGACGGTGTAACCTGCCTCTTTCAGTGCTTTCGAGATCGCCGCGCCGATACCGCGCGAGCCGCCGGTCACAAGGGCCACTTTAGCCATGTCATTCCCCTTTGAGATGATCGTGAAATAGTGTTACCGATACCGGGTTGCGCGCGCAAGATCATTGCGCGCGCATCTCCGGTCAGCCGCGCTCGAGGCAGAGGGCCACGCCCATGCCGCCGCCGATGCACAGCGTCGCCAGGCCCTTCTTCGCGTCGCGGCGCTTCATCTCGAACAGCAGCGTGTTCAGGATGCGGCAGCCCGAGGCGCCGATCGGGTGGCCGATGGCGATGGCGCCGCCGTTCACGTTCACGATGGCCGGGTCCCAGCCCATGTCGCGGTTCACGGCGATGGCCTGGGCGGCAAAGGCCTCGTTGGCCTCGACCAGATCCAGGTCACCGACCGCCCAGCCGGCCTTTTCCAGCGCCTTGCGGCTGGCCGGGATCGGGCCCGAGCCCATGATCTGCGGATCGACGCCGGCGGTGGCATAGGAGGCGATGCGCGCCAGGGGCGTCAGGCCGCGGCGGGCGGCTTCGGCCTCGGTCATCACCAGCACGGCGGCGGCGCCGTCATTCAGGCCCGAGGCATTGCCGGCGGTGACGGTGCCTTCCTTGCTGAAGGCCGGGCGCAGCTTTTCCATGGCCTCAAGCGTGGCGCCGTGACGGATGTATTCGTCATTCTCGACCACGGTGTCGCCCTTGCGGCCCTTGATGGTGACGGGCACAATCTCATCGGCAAAGCGGCCGGCCTTTTGCGCGGCTTCGGCCTTGTTCTGCGAGGCGACGGCAAAGGCGTCCTGTTCGGCGCGTGAGATGCCCCATTTCGCGGCCACGTTCTCGGCGGTGGTGCCCATGTGATAGTTGTTGAAGGCGTCCCAGAGGCCGTCGCGGATCATGGTATCGAGCATCTTCATGTCGCCCATCTTCTGCCCGGCGCGGATATAGGCGGCATGCGCGGCCAGCGACATCGATTCCTGACCGCCGGCGGCGACCACCGAGGCGTCGCCCAGGATCACCTGCTGCGCTGCCAGCGCAACAGCACGCAGGCCCGAGCCGCAGACCTGGTTGAGGCCCCAGGCCGCGGCGCCCTGGGCATAGCCGGCATGGATGTGCGCCTGGCGGGCGGGGTTCTGGCCCTGGGCCGCAGTCAGCACCTGGCCGAGAATGGTCTCGGACACTTCGGCCGGGTCGATGCCGGCACGTTCGGCGATGGCCCGAAGGACGATGGCGCCCAGTTCATGCGCGGGCAGGTTAGCATAAGAGCCCAGAAAACTGCCGACAGGGGTGCGGGCAGCGGAAACGATCACGGCTTTGGTCATTGCAGGCTCCTTCATTGAGGCCGGAAACGCGACTATCCGCGTTAACTCGCCGTTTCGTGCCGTCACGTCAAGCGGCGTCACGATGTGGCGACCGTGCGCCGCCGGTCATGGCGGCGCCCGGACCGGTCCCGGGGCGGCGCGGCGTCAGTGGCGGCTGGCGGCCGAATGCGGGGATTTCCATGGCGGCACGATGGTCGGCGCGCCGAAATAATAGCCCTGCAGGCAGTCGATGCCCATGTCGATGAGGAACGCCGCCTCATCAGCGGTCTCGACCGCCTCGGCGACGGTGAACATGTCGAAGTGATGGGCGATGGACTGCAACGCCCGGGTCAGCACCTGGTTGTCGCGATGGGCGCCGATCTCGCGGATGAACTGCCCGTCGATCTTGATCATGTCAAAGCAGAAATCGCGCAGATAGCGGAAGGATGTATAGCCGGCGCCAAAGTCGTCCAGCGCGAAACTCACGCCATGTCCCTGCAATTCCTGCATGAATTGCTCGACCAGTTCCGGCATGCCCATGGCCGAGCTTTCAGTGATCTCGAGGATCAGCCGCTCGCCGATGCTTTCGCCCTGGCCGATGCCCTCGCGCAGGGTGCGCAGCCAGGCCGGATAGCCGATCGAGCGCGCCGACATGTTCACCGAAAGCCGCAGCGAGGGTTCCTCGGCCAAAGTCTTCAACCCCAGCGACAGCGACAGGCAGTCGATCTGCCGCCCCAGTTCCGTGGTTTCGGCAAGCGGCATGAAATCGCGCAGGGGCACGATGCGGCCGGTCTCGTCGATGATGCGGATCAGCCCCTCGTGGAAGGCCACATGTTCGGGCCGGTCGGCCTGCACCACCGGCTGATAGGCCAGAACCGCATCCCCGCGCGCGACCGCGCGCCGCACCGCGGCCATGGTCAGGCGGGCCTGCTGCTCGACGGCGAAATCCAGCGGGGATCCGGTTTCATCGGGCGAATCGTAGTGATCGGTCATGCCAAGACTCCTGTCATCGGCGAAACTCTGGCCATCATCTCCTAAGATCGCGTAAATCCCCGATGGTTTCTCCAGACAAGGTTAACGGCAGATGACCCAGGACCAACGCTGCGGCTGGTGCGGCACCGACCCGCTTTACATGGCCTATCACGACGAGGAATGGGGCGTGCCCGAACATGACCCGCGCGCGCTGTGGGAAAAGCTGGTGCTGGACGGGTTCCAGGCCGGGCTGAGCTGGATCACCATCCTGCGCAAGCGCGACGCCTTCCGCGAGGTCTTCGAGGGCTTCGATCCCGAACGCGTCGCCCGCTGGGGCGAGACCGAGATCGGCGCCGCCTTGCAAAATCCCGGCATCATCCGCCACCGCGGCAAGATCGAGGCCGCCGTCACCGGCGCCCGCGCTTACCTCGACATCGAGGCCACCGAGGGCTTTGCCCCCTTCATCTGGTCCTTTGTGGATGGCGCGCCGATCCAGAACTGCCGCATCTCTCTGGCCGATGTCCCGGCCCAGTCACCGCAATCGCGGGCCATGGCCAAGGCCCTGAAGCAGCGCGGCTTCAAGTTCTGCGGCCCGGTCATCACCTATGCCTTCATGCAGGCCTGCGGGCTGGTCAACGATCACCTGGTGACCTGTCACTGTCATGCCAGGATCAGGGCGCTGTCGCCTGCCGGATAAGCGTCTTGGAGGCCTCAGAGGCCCAGTCGGCGCCGCCCATCAGCCGGGCGATCTCATTGCCGCCGCGGTCGATCAGCACCGTCACCGGCATGCCCATCACCCCCATCTCGCGCGCCAAGGCCTGGCGGGGGTCCAGCAGCACCGGCAGGTTCTTGACCTGCGCCTCGGCGAGGAATTTCTCGATCGCCGGCGGCGGGTTGTGGCCGGCGGCGATGGTCACGACCTGAAAATCCTCGCCCCCCAGTTCGGCCTGCAGCGCATCCAGCGAGGGCATCTCCTCGCGGCAGGGGGCGCACCAGGTCGCCCAGAAGTTCAACAGCACCACCTTGCCCCGGTAATCGGCCAGAGAATGCGTGCCGCCCGCAGGATCGGTGAAAGTCGTCTCGGGGACCGGGGCCGCTTCGGATTGCAGCAGTTTCGCCAGACCTCCGTCATGCGCCGCCTGCCAGTCGATTTCCCCGGCAAGCGCACCATTTGCACCGATCAGCAGTGCCGTATAAACAACCAGCGAACGCAGCATTCATTCCCCCCGAAGGACCAGCCATGACCGAGCAGCCCAGCCGCACCGCCAACCAGATGTGGGGCGGACGTTTCGCCGCCGGGCCGGATGCGATCATGGAGGCGATCAATGCCTCGATCGGGTTCGACCGGCGGCTCTATGCCCAGGACATCCGGGGCAGCCGCGCCCATGCGGCGATGCTCGCTGCACAAGGCATCATCAGCAGTAGCGATGCCGAGGCGATCGGGGAAGGGCTGCTCACGGTCTTGTCAGAGATCGAGGCGGGCGATTTCCCTTTCTCGACCGCGCTCGAGGACATCCACATGAATGTGGAATCGCGCCTGAAAGAGGTCATCGGCGAGCCGGCGGGCCGGTTGCACACGGCGCGGAGCCGCAACGATCAGGTGGCGACGGATTTCCGGCTTTGGGTGCGCGACCAATGCGACGCCGCCATTCAGGGGCTGGACGTGCTGATCCGCGCGGCCCTGTCGCAGGCGGAAAAGGGCGCCGATTGGGTGATGCCGGGGTTCACGCATCTGCAAACCGCACAGCCAGTCACCTGGGGCCATCACATGATGGCCTATGTCGAGATGTTCGGCCGTGACCTCTCGCGCTTTCAGGATGCGCGCAGGCGGATGAACGAATCACCTCTCGGCGCGGCGGCGCTGGCGGGGACGGGCTTTCCGATCGACCGCGAGGCGACGGCATCGGCGCTGGGGTTCGAGCGGCCGATGGCCAACAGCCTGGACGCGGTCAGCGACCGCGATTTCGCGCTGGAATTCCTGTCGAGCGCCGCGATCTGCGCCGTGCACCTGTCGCGTCTGGCCGAAGAACTGGTGATCTGGTCCTCGGCCCAGTTCCGTTTCGTCACCATGTCGGACCGATTCTCGACCGGCTCCTCGATCATGCCGCAGAAGAAGAACCCCGATGCGGCGGAGCTGATCCGCGCCAAGATCGGGCGCATCCTCGGCGCGGCCGTGGCGCTGTTCGTGGTGATGAAGGGGCTGCCGCTCGCCTATTCCAAGGACATGCAGGAGGACAAGGAGCAGGTCTTTGACGCCGCCGACAATCTGATGCTGGCCTTGGCCGCGATGAGCGGGATGCTCTCGGACCTGACCGCCAACCGCGACCGGCTGGAGGCTGCGGCGGGGGCGGGCTTTTCCACCGCCACCGACCTTGCCGACTGGCTGGTGCGCGAGGCCGGGCTGCCCTTCCGCGAGGCCCATCACGTCACCGGCGCGCTGGTCGCCATGGCCGAGAAATCGGGCGTCGATCTGCCGGAACTGACGCTGGCGCAGATGCAATCGGTGAACTCCGCGATCACCGAGGACATCTTCGGCGTGCTGGGCGTGCATAACTCGGTCGCCTCGCGCATGAGCTATGGCGGCACCGCGCCCGCGCAGGTGCGCGCCCAGATCGCGCGCTGGAAGGAGAAGCTGGCATGAGACATCCGTTCTTGCTGGCGGCCCTCGCCCTGATGCTGGCGGCGCTGGCCGCCTGCGGCGTCGATGGCCCGCCGACGCGGCCCGAGCCTGCCGCCCAGCCCGGCATCCATGTCAGCGGCGAGGCGCGGGTCGGTGTCGTCTCAAGGCTCTGACCTGACGCCCTTGCGGCTGCTCTGGCTGGCCTTGGCCGTGCTGGGGGCCGTCATCGCGCTGTGGCGCGGCGAGGTACTTTGGCACGGGCTGCGCGGGGGCGAGATCGTCGCGCAAATCACGCTGGCGCTGTGGTGCCTGGTCGAGACCACGGTGCGGCGCAACTGGCTGGCGCTGCTGACCTTGCCGGCGCTGGCGCTGGGCATCGGCGCGGCGCTGCCGCTTTATCTGTTCATCCGCTCTCGCAGGATCATCTGATGGATCATTTCAATTATGTGGACGGGGTGCTTCACGCCGAGGACGTGCCCTTGGCCCGCATCGCGGCCGAGGTCGGAACCCCGGTCTATGTCTACTCCGCCGCCACTCTGACCCGGCATTTCAAGCTGTTCCAGCAGGCGTTGGCCTGGACGGATCATCTGGTCTGTTTCGCGGTCAAGGCGAACTCGAACCTGGCGGTGCTGAAGCTCTTGGGTGATCTGGGCGCGGGCATGGATATCGTGTCGGGCGGGGAATATGCGCGGGCGCGGGCGGCGGGTGTGCCGGGCGAGCGGATCGTGTTTTCCGGCGTCGGCAAGCTTGAAGCCGAGATGCGCATGGTGCTGGAAGGCGGCATCCGCCAGTTCAACGTGGAATCCGAACCGGAGCTGGAATTGCTGTCGCGGGTGGCGTCCTCGATGGGCGTCATGGCCCCGATCGCGGTGCGGGTGAACCCGGATGTGGACGCCAAGACCCATGAGAAGATCGCGACCGGGAAGTCCGAGAACAAGTTCGGTATCCCGATTGCCAAGGCGCGCGAGGTCTATGCCCGCGCGGCGGCGCTGCCGGGGATCGAGGTCGTCGGCATCGACATGCATATCGGCAGCCAGTTGACCGATCTGGAGCCCTACCGCCAAGCCTATGCCAAGATGGCCGATCTGACCCGGGCGCTGCGGGCCGGCGGGCATGACATCCGGCGGCTGGACATGGGCGGCGGGCTGGGCATTCCCTATCGCCGCGACAACAACGCGCCGCCCCTGCCGATCGAATACGGGCAGGTGATCCGCGACGCGGTGGCGAGTCTCGGCTGCGAGAT
Organism: Paracoccus sp. (in: a-proteobacteria); assembly: GCF_039808215.1. Taxonomy (GTDB): domain Bacteria; phylum Pseudomonadota; class Alphaproteobacteria; order Rhodobacterales; family Rhodobacteraceae; genus Paracoccus. Next base: position 10,202 of record NZ_JBDHSP010000017.1, on the reverse strand, counting down.
CGAGATCGAGCCGGGGCGCAATATCGCCGGCAATGCCGGGATCCTGCTGTCCAGCGTGATCTATCTGAAAGAGGGTGAGGGCCGGGACTTCCTGATCCTTGATGCCGCCATGAACGACCTGATCCGCCCGGCGATGTATGCGGCCCATCACGACATCGTGCCGGTGGTCGAGCCCGCGCCCGGTGCGGCCGTCGCGCCCTTCGATGTCGTCGGCCCGGTCTGCGAGACCGGCGACACCTTCGAGAAGGCGGTGGAGCTGCCGGCCTTGGCGCCGGGGGATCTGGTGGCGCTGCGCTCGGCCGGGGCTTACGGGGCGGTGATGGCCTCGGAATATAATTCACGGCCGCTGGTGCCGGAGGTGCTGGTCTCGGGCGATCAATTCGCCGTCATTCGCGCGCGACCGACGCTTGAGGAAATGCTGGGACGCGATACCATTCCTGCATGGCTTTGACCCTGCATCCCCGCGATGTCGCAGCCGGGGGTTTCACACCCCCGGACCCCCGTGGAGTATTTTGCGAACGAAGAATACGGGGGCGTCACCATGGTCCCGCCTGAGCCTTTTCGCGTCAGGCGGGCGGTCGGGCTGACCCGCGCCGGCATGTGGTGGGAGGAGATCGCCCGCGCCTTCTGGCCGGCGGCAGTGGTTCTGGCGCTGGCTGCAGTGGCGCTGGCCTTTGGCCTGGCCGAGGTCCTGCCCCCGCATGCGCCGTTCTGGGGTGCCGTGCTGGTGCTGCTGGTGGCGGGGCTTGCCGCGCTGCGCGGCATGCGGCGGTTTCGCCTTCCGCAGGAGCGGGCAGCGCGGTCGCGGGTGGATGCGACCCTGCCGGGGCGGCCGCTGACGGCACTGCGCGACCGCATGGCGCTGGGGGCGGGGGATGCCGGGGCCGACGGGCTGTGGCGGGCGCATCTGCGGCGCATGCGCGCCCAGGCCCTTGCGGCGCGGCCGGTGGCGCCGGATGCGGGGCTGCGCTGGCGCGATCCGCTGGCGCTGCGGCTGGTCGGGTTGGTGGCCTTGGCCATGGCGCTGGTCTTTGCTCCGGCCGGGCGCTTTGGCGCCGGAATTGCCGCCCTGGGTGCGGGTTTTCGGCCGGTGCTGCCGGCGGCGACCGGCGGTCCGGGCACGCCCTCATGGGAGGGATGGGCCGAGCCGCCCGCCTATACCCGACGCCCGACGATCTATCTGAACGGCCTGCCCGAGGGCGAGGTGCTGGAACTGCCCGAGGGCACGCGGCTGAGCTTTCGTCTTTATGGCGAGGGGCTGGCGCTGGTTCAGGACATCGGCGCCGCGCGCGATGATGCCGATGCCCGCGCCCCCGAGATCGCCGCCGAGCGCAGCGGTGTCGTCGAGATCGCAGACCGGCGCTATGACATCGCCGTGTTGGCCGATGCCGCGCCGGAGGTGGCGCCGGGCGTGGCACCGCAGCGGCGTGCCGACGGGCGCCTGGTGCAGGAATTCACCGCCCGCGACGACAATGGCATCGCCTCTGGCGAGGCCGAGATCGTGCTGGACCTTGCGGCGGTGGATCGCCGCTTTGGCCTGACGGTCGAACCGGAACTGCGCGAGCCGCTGCTGCTGGAACTGCCGTTGCCGGGCTCGGGCAGCCGCAAGGACCTGCGCGGGCGGCTGACGGCGGATCTGTCGCGCCACCCCTGGGCCAATCTGCCGGTTACGGTGGCGCTGCGGGTCGAGGACGGCATCGGCCAGCAGGGCAGGGCCACGCCTTTGCACATGGTGCTGCCGGGGCGGCGCTTCTTCGACCCTCTGGCGGCGGCGCTGATCGAGCTGCGCCGTGACCTGCTGTGGTCGCGGGCGAATGCCGCCCCGAGCGCGGAGGTGCTGCGCGCCGTCCGCTGGCAGCCCGAGGGCTTCATGGACGGCGAACTGGCCGGCGGCTTGCAGGGCGTGATCGCGCGGCTTGAGGCCGGCGATCTGGACGACCCGGCCCGCAACAAGCTGGCGCAGGCGCTGTGGGACGCGGCCGTGGCGCTTGAGGATGGCGGCCTTGCCGACGCGCTGGCGCGCATGCAGCAGGCGCAGGAGCGGCTTTCGGAGGCGATCCGCAATGGCGCCAGTCCCGACGAGATCCGGCGCCTGATGGACGAGCTGCGCGCGGCGACCGACGCCTATACCGACATGCTGGCGCAGCGCCAGCAGGATCCGGCCGAGCGGTTCGACCGCTCGCCGCAGGACCGCCAGCAGATCACCGGCGACCAGATCCGGCAGATGATGGACGAGATCCAGCGCCTGATGAACGAGGGCCGCATGGCCGAGGCGCAGGAACTGCTGGAGCAGTTCAACCGCATGATGCAGAACCTGCAGGTGACGCGATCCGAGGGCGGCGAGGGCAGCGGCCAGCGGCCGATGAACCGCCTGGCCGAAACGCTGCGCGAGCAGCAGAAGCTGGCCGACGAGGCCATGCGCCAGATGCAGGACCAATACGGCCAGTGGCAACCCGAGACCCCGCCTGGCCAGGCGGACGGCGACCGGCAGGGTGGTGACAGCCTGGCCGAGCGCCAGCGCGCGCTGCGCGAGGACCTGGGGCGTCAGCGCGGGCTCTTGCCGGGCCGCGGCACCGCCGAGGGCGAGGAGGCGCGCCGCCAGCTTGACGAGGCCGGCCGCGCCATGGAGGGGGCCGAGCAGGCGCTGCGCGAGGGCGATCCATCGGGCGCGATGGAGCGGCAGGCGCAGGCGATCCAGTCCCTGCGCGAGGGCATGCGCGCGCTGGGCGACATGACGGCCGAGAACCGCGCGCCGGGGCAGCAGGGCCGCTCGCCGCAGGCCGGCGAGCAGGGCGAGGGCGAGGGTCCGTCGAACAGCCCCGGCGGCCGGCGCGGCCTGGCGCAGGCCCGTGATCGCGGGCCGCAGACCGACCCGCTGGGCCGGGCGCTTTCGGGCGACGGCTCGGCGATCACCAGCGGCGATCCCCTGGCCGAAGGGCCCGATCCGGCGCGCAAGGCCCGCGACCTGCAGGACGAGATTCGCCGCCGCAGCGGCGAGCGCGCGCGGCCGCAGGACGAGCGCGACTATCTGGGGCGGCTGCTCGACCGCTTCTGATCACTCGCCCAGGATGCGGTCGTGCAGCCAAAGCCGGCCGCGGTCCACCTGACGGCGCATGTCGTCGAGCGCCCCGCCCTCCTTGCCCGGGGCGGGGCGCGGGGCCAGCGCATAGGCGGCCAGCAGCCCCAGCGCCAGCAGCAGTGCAAGCCCGAGGCCCGAGGCATAGCCGCGGCGCCGGGGCGGCGGTGCGGGGGCGGGGGCGGCGACCTGCAGCGCCGGGGCGGGGGGAGGGGCTGCGGGTTTTGTCTGCTCGCCCGGGTCGGGGCGCAAAAGCAGATGCGGCTCGGCACCGGGGGCGTCTTTGGCCACGTTCTCGGCCAGGTCCTCGGCGGCGGGTGCGGAGGGGGCCAGGGTGGCGGCCAGCAGGGCGGCGTCGGGCAGCGATGCGGGTGCGGGCTCAGCGGGCTGCGCCTCGGGCGATCCGGGTGTGGCTGGCGTCCCTGCGGCCCCGGGCTCATCGGGTTCATTTGGCGTGGCGGGGGCGACGCTGGCCAGGGTGCTGTCCAGAGCCGGGCCTGCGTCGGCGGGCTCGGTGTCCGGTGCCTCGCGGGCGCGCAATTCGCGCGCCGTCTCCTCGCGCAGGATCGAAAGAATCGAATCGTCCAGCGGCCGGTGCAGGCGCGGCCGCGCCCCCGCGTCGAAGGCAGCCTCGGGCCCGGCATCGGCGGCTGCGGGCGCCGGCTCGTGCCAGACATGGCCGCAGGCCGAGCATTCGACCTCGCGCCCGCTGGCCGGGATGGCCGAATCCGCGATCTGATACTGGGCGCGGCAGCTGGGGCAGGTCAGGCGCATGGCTGGTCTTTCTTGGTCGTTTCTGCATGGGAACCGCGATGCGGGTATCTCGCATTCGGCGCGCGAGTGTTCTATCAAGCGTTGAACCGCGCGCCAAGCAACCCGCGCGGAAGGGGGCGCGACGTGATCGAGATGCAGAACCTGTCCTTCGGCTATGGCGGCGCCGAGCCGCTCCTGGCCGAGTTGTCGCTGACGCTGCAGCCGGGCTCGTTCCATTTCCTGACCGGGCCTTCGGGGGCGGGCAAGACCACGCTGCTGCGGCTGTGCTATGCCGATCTGCTGCCCAGCAGCGGGCGCATGACCGCCTTTGGCCAGGATGTCAGCACGCTGGACCGCGACGGCATCGCGGCGCTGCGCCGGCGGGTCGGCGTGGTGCTGCAGGACGCGCCCTTCCTCGACCATCTGCCGGTGGCCGAGAACATCGCCCTGCCGCAGGTCGTCGCCGGCGAACAGGTGGACATGGCGGCGCTGGGCGACCTGCTGGCCTGGGTGCAGTTGGCCGGCCAGGCCCGCGCCATGCCGCCGGCGCTGTCGGGGGGCGAGCGGCAGCGCGCGGCGCTGGCGCGCGCAGTGATCATGGCCCCCGACCTGATCCTTGCCGACGAGCCGACGGGCAATCTGGACTGGGAGATGTCGATGCGGCTTTTGCAGCTGCTGATCGAGCTGAACCATTCCGGCAAGGCGGTGCTGATCGCCACGCATGACATGAACCTGATCCGCGCCGCCAAGCAGCAGGTGCAGGCGCGGGTGCTGCGCATCGCCGGCGGCCGGCTGCAACTTGCGGGGATGGACCTGTGAAGAAACCCGATCTGAAATCGCTCGACCTTGCGGCGCTGTGGCGCGGGCTGACCCGGCCCGATCCGGCGGGCACCGACCGCGTGGTGCCGCCGACCGGCCATACCGCGCAGTTGACGCTGTTTTCCGCCGGGGCCATGGCGTTTCTGGCCGTCTTTGCGCTGGCGCTGGCGCTGGCGACCGGGCGGCTGGCCGACCGCTGGTCGCAGGAACTGGCGCAGACGGTGACGGTGCGCGTCTCGGCCCCGGCCGAGCGCATCGACGAGGCCAGTGCCCGCGTCCTCGAGGTGCTGCGGACCACCCCGGGCGTCGCCGAGGCGCGGCCGCTTTCGGATGCCGAGGTGGAAAAGCTGCTCGAGCCCTGGTTCGGCCCCGATGTGCCGGTCGAGGCGCTGCCGGTGCCGCAGCTGATCGAGGTGGCGCGCGCCCCCGAGGGCTTCGATTCCGCGGCGCTGCGCCTGCGCCTTGAGGGCGAGGTGCCCGAGGCGGTGTTGGACGATCACACCGGCTGGCGCCAGCCGCTGGTCTCGGCCGCGCGCCGGCTGCGGCTGATGGGGCTGGTGTCGCTGCTGCTGATCGGCGCCACATCGGCGGCGATGATCACCCTGGCGGCGCGTGCGGCGCTGGCGGCGAACGGGCAGGTGATCCGGGTGCTGCGCCTGATCGGCGCGCGCGACATCACCATCGCCACCGCCTTCGTGCGCCGCTTTACCCGCCGTGCCGCGCTGGGCGCCGGCGCCGGCACGGTGCTGGGGATGCTGGCGGTCTGGCTGCTGCCCTCGGCCGATCCGGCGGGCGGCTTTCTGACCGGGCTCGGGTTTCAGGGCTGGGGCTGGCTGGCGCCGCTCATGATCCCGCCGATCGCGGCGGGCATCGGCTTTGCCGCCACGCGCTCGGCAGCGCTGAAGATGCTGCGCGGGGTGCGGTGATGGACCGCTATCATCCGCGTCCGACGTCGGCCCTGGATTGGCTGCGGGTGGCGATCTACTATCTTTACATCGCGCTGGCGACGGTGGTGCTGGGGCTTTGGGGCCTGCCGCAGGCGCTGCGCGGGCGCAAGGCGGCGCAGCGCGTGGCAACGGTCTGGCTGCGGCAGATGATGGGCGCGGCACGCCTGATCCTGGGCGTCAGCGTCGAGGTTCGGGGCACGCCGCCCGCCGGCGACTGCCTGATCGCCGCCAAGCATCAAAGCTTTCTGGACATTCTGGCGCTGGCCCAGGCCTGCCCGGGCCGCGCCTTCGTGATGAAGCGCGAGGTGATGCGCGTGCCGATCATGGGCTGGTTCGCGCGTCAGGTCGGCTCGATCCCGATCGACCGCGCCCGCGGCAAGGACGCGATGAAGCAGATCGCCGCCGAGGTCGCCGCCGCCCACGCCCGACCCGAAGGGCTGGGCCAGCTGATCTTCTACCCCGAGGGCACGCGCACCCGGCCCGGACAGACCGTGCCCTACAAGCATGGCGTCGGCTCGATCCAGCGCCTGACCGGCCTGCCCATCGTGCCGGTGGCGGTGAATTGCGGGCTGTTCTGGCCCAAGCGCGGCTATCCGATCCGCCGCGGCACCGCGATCATCGAATTCCTGCCGCCGATGCTGCCCGGACCGCGCGCCTCCGAGGTCATGGAGACCCTGGCCGAGCGCATCGAGGGCGCCAGCGACCGGCTGCTGGACGAGGCGGGCTTTCAGCGCTGAGGCGCGGGCGGGCCATGGCGCCGCCGCAGGAACAGGGGAAAGGCCATGTGCCCGATCATCGACATCGACCAGGTCTCGAAACGCTACGACAGCGGCACGGTGGCGCTCAGCGACGTGTCGCTGCAGATCGCCGAGGGCGAGATCCTGGCGCTGCTGGGCCCGAACGGCGCCGGCAAGACCACGCTGATCTCCATCGTCTGCGGGCTGGTGGTGCCGACGGGCGGCACGGTGCGCGTCGGCGGGCATGACATCGGCCGCGACTGGCGCGCCGCGCGCAAGCTGATCGGGCTCGTGCCGCAGGAGATCGCGCTCGAGCCCTTCGAGAAGGTCATCGATTGCGTGCGCTTTACCCGCGGCCTTTACGGCGCGCCCCCGGACGAGGCCTATCTGGAACGGCTTTTGCGCAGCCTGGCGCTGTGGGACAAGCGCCACGCCCGCACGCGCGAGCTGTCGGGCGGCATGAAGCGGCGGGTGCTGATCGCCAAGGCGCTGTCGCACCAGCCGAGGGTGCTGTTTCTGGACGAGCCGACGGCGGGCGTCGACGTGACGCTGCGCCGCGAGATGTGGCAGGTGGTGCGCGAACTGCAGGCCCAGGGCGTGACCATCATCCTGACCACGCATTACCTCGAGGAGGCCGAGGACATGGCCGACCGCATCGGCGTCATCAACCGCGGCCGGCTGCGGCTGGTCAAGCCCAAGGCCGAGCTGATGGGCGAGTTCGGCAAGAAGCACCTGACGATCCAGCTGCAGGCGCCGCTGCCCATGCTGCCGGCATCGCTGTCGGGGCGCGGGCTGACGCTGTCGCCGGACGGGCTGAACCTGGGTTTCGACTATGACACCAGGGCCGAGCGCACTGGCATCGCCCGGCTGCTGGCCGAGATCGCCGAACAGGGCATCGGCGTGCGCGATGTCGCCACCAGGCAAAGCAGCCTCGAGGACATTTTCATGTCGCTGCTGGCCGAGGAGGAAGGGCGATGAACTGGCGTTCGGTCCGCACCATCTTTGGCCATGAAATGGCGCGGTTCTTTCGCACCATCTGGCAATCCGTCGCCTCGCCGGTGCTGTCCACGGTGCTGTATTTCGTGGTCTTCGGCGCGGCGATCGGCGGGCGCATCCAGTCGGTCGAGGGCGTGGGCTATGGCGCCTTCATCGTGCCGGGACTGATGATGCTGACCGTGCTGCAGCAATCGGTCAGCAATGCCAGTTTCGGCATCTATTTCCCCAAGTTCTCGGGGACGATCTATGAATATCTGGTGGCGCCGACCGGCTGGATCGAGGTGGCGCTGGGCTTTGTCGGCGCCGCCGCCGCCAAGGCGGTGCTGATCGCGCTGATCATCCTGCTGACCAGCTTCTGGTTCAACGGCGCCCATATCGCGCATCCGTTCTGGATGCTGGCCTTCCTGCTGCTGACCGCGCTGGCCTTCTCGCTTCTGGGGTTCATCATCGGGCTTTGGGCGAAGAACTTCGAGCAGTTGCAGATCGTGCCGATGATGGTGATCACGCCCCTGGTGTTTCTGGGCGGCGCCTTCTATTCCTCGTCGATGCTGCCGCCCTTCTGGGAGGCGGTGGCCAAGCTCAACCCGGTGCTCTACCTGATCTCGGGGTTTCGCTGGGCGTTCTTCGACCTTGCCGACGTGCCGGTGGGGTTGTCGCTGTTCGCGGTCGTGCTGATGATCCTGGTCTGCATGGCGGTCATCCGCCGGATCTTTCTGACCGGCTGGCGGCTGCGGGAGTGAGGGTTCCGCGGGCGCAGGGGTAATCCCCCCATTTTCTGCGGGGTGCATCCGTAGAATTCACGCGGCCATCTTCAGTTTCTGGGCGGGTGTGATACCGCCGTTGCCCATGTTCGGGCGGTCGTTGTTGTAAGTCCAGAGCCATTGCGTGGCGAAGTCCTGGGCCTCCTCGATGGTTTCGATGATGTATTGGTCCAGTCATTCGTGCCGTAACCGTGCGGCCTGACCGCCCTGCCGCGGCGTGAGAGTGCCGGATAGTGTCCACTATCGATGGTGGACACTATGGTGATGGCGTGGCGCGTCGGACGAAGCGGCTCTGGACGGATGATGAGAAGCGGTCGATCTGTTTCCAGACGGCTGCACCGGGTGTTTCGGTTGCCCGGGTGGCGCGGCGCTACGCGGTGAACGCAAACCTGACCTTCAAGTGGCTGCGCGATCCCCGTTATGCGCCGGACCCTGCCGCGATGGTGTCGCCTGGGGAGGAGCCGCGCTTTCTCCCGGTGGAGATCGTCGCGGAGGCGACGAAGCCCTTGGCCGCACCTGTCGCCGACAATCACATCGAGATCGAGTTGACCGGCGGGGCCCGGATGCGGATCAGTGGCAGCTATGATCCCGAGGCATTGGCACGGCTGATCCGGGGTCTGACGGCGTGATCCCGGTTCCGGCCAGCACGCGGGTCTGGCTGGCGGCGGGCGTCACCGACATGCGCAAGGGCTTTGCGGCTTTGGCGGCGCAAGCCGAGGCCGTGCTGAAGCAGGACCCGTTCGCCGGGCATCTGTTCGTGTTCCGGGGCCGTCGCGGCGATCTGGTGAAGGTGATCTGGTGGGACTGGCAAGGGGCCTGCTTGTTCCTGAAGCGGCTGGAGAAGGGCCGGTTCGTCTGGCCCTCGGCGAAGCAGGGGAAGGTGGCACTGACGCCCGCGCAGTTGTCGATGCTGCTGGAAGGGATCGACTGGCGGGCGCCGGAGCGGACATGGCGGCCCTTGGCAGCGGGATAATCTATTCGCCCTTCAATCACTGATTCCAACAGGGAATACAGTGGGATAAACTTCTTGCATGCTGGATCAGACCCTGACCTTGCCGGAAGACCCCGAGGAGCTGCGCAGCTTCACCGCGCGGCTTCTGGCCGCACCACCCGGCACGGGGGTTATGCGCTGTCGATCTGAAGCGTCCCGGGTTTCCCGGAGGTGGTTTCATTCGGGTCATGCGACCATATCGTGGGTCTCGCTGGCTGCATAGTAGTTCGCCTTGGCTTCGGCCGGCGGGATGTGGCCGATGGGGCCGAAGAGGCGGTGGTTGTTGAACCAGTCTACCCAGCACAGGGTCGCCATTTCGACCGCCGAAGCATTCGGCCAGGACCGCCGCCGCCAGATGATCTCGGCCTTGTAGAGGCCGTTTATGGTTTCGGCCAAGGCGTTGTCGTAGCTGTCGCCGACGCTGCCGACGGACGGGACGAGATTGGCCTCGGCCAGACGCAGGGTGTAGTTCATGGCAAGGTATTGGCTGCCCCTGTCGCTGGGGTGGATCAGATTGTCCTCCGGGCCGGGCCGGCGCGCATGGATTGCCTGCTCCAGAGCATCGAGGACGACGCCCGCGGTGGCCGTGGTGCTGACCTTCCAGCCGACGATCCTGCGGGCAAAGGCGTCGATGACGAAAGCGACGTAGGCGAACCCCGCCCAGGTATGGACGTAGGTGAAGTCGACGACCCACAGCGAGAGTGTCCGATCTTCTGTGTATCGATGATCCGGTCCATGCTTCACCGAAAGGAAGCATGCATGACGATCTCCAAGGAAATACTGGACGCGCTTCTGAAGGGCGTTGAGCGCCCCGAGGATTTTTTCGGCGATTTCGTGCTGATGAAAGAGCTGAAGATCCGGCTGATGGAACGGATGCTCGGGGCCGAGCTGACGGCGCATCTGGGCTATGAAGAGGGCAAGGACGCGCCCCCGGGACAGACGAACCGGCGGAACGGCTCCACGACGAAGGTGCTGAAGGGCCAGGACGGCGAACTGCCGGTGGCGGTGCCGCGCGACCGCGACAGCAGCTTCGAGCCGGAACTGGTGGGCTATGGCTGAAAATGGGTGATGGGGCCTGAGAAGGCGGCGTATCGTGGCGGGTGTCGAAGCCTGCCAGAACCT
>NZ_JBDHSP010000016.1:0-62271 GCF_039808215.1 Paracoccus sp. (in: a-proteobacteria) | reverse complement strand
GTCGCGCCCGCCCGCGCGGCTTGCGCTACGCCGGGGGCTCCGCGCGCGGCCTCCTACACCATCACCCGGGACACGGCGCCTGGACCGGTTGGGCCACAGTGCTGTCGCGCATCGATGATGTGTCCGAGGCCAGGCCCTGCAGCGCCTGGAATCCGTGGCGCTGAGCCTCGATTCCGTGCATGGGGGGATGACGGCGCCACGGAAAGCCCGGGCTCCATCCGGGCCCGAGTCCCGTGCCTTTGCCGCGCAGGTCAGTCTGAAGCGCCATCGGGAGCCAACTGGACCCGCGACCGGCAACGCCTTTTTCTGGCCGATCCCGACGCCAATGTTCGCGCGATGTTCCGTTTGCGGTTGCCATTTCCGTTTTCATGCCTATCTGATGCGCTTGGCGGAATCAGGACGTGATCAGGACTGACGCGATGGAACAGAAGTTCATCGAGGTTCGCGGCGCGCGCGAACACAATCTGAAGAATGTGGACATGGACATTCCCCGCGACAGGCTGGTGGTGATCACCGGCCTGTCGGGTTCGGGCAAGTCCAGCCTGGCCTTCGACACCATCTATGCCGAGGGGCAGCGACGCTATGTCGAAAGCCTGTCGGCCTATGCGCGGCAGTTCCTCGACATGATGGGCAAGCCGGATGTGGATCATATCAGCGGCCTGTCCCCGGCGATCTCGATCGAGCAGAAGACGACCTCGAAGAACCCGCGCTCGACCGTGGGCACGGTGACAGAGATCTACGACTATCTGCGGCTGCTCTTTGCCCGCGCCGGCACGCCCTATTCCCCCGCCACCGGCCTGCCGATCGAGGCGCAGCAGGTGCAGGACATGGTCGACCGGGTGATGGACCTGCCCGAGGGCACGCGCGCCTATCTGCTGGCCCCGATCATCCGCGACCGCAAGGGGGAATACCGCAAGGAGTTCCTGGAACTGCGCAAGCAGGGCTTCCAGCGCGTCAAGGTGAACGGCGCCTTCCACGATCTGGACGATCCGCCCGTGCTGGACAAGAAGTTCCGCCACAATATCGACGTGGTGGTGGATCGCATCCTGGTGCGCGAGGGCATGCAGACGCGGCTGGCCGACAGTTTCCGCACCGCGCTGGATCTGGCCGACGGCATCGCGCTGCTGGAAACCGCGCCCGCTGCGGGCGAGCCAGAGCGACTGACCTTCAGCGAGAATTTCGCCTGCCCGGTTTCCGGCTTTACCATCCCCGAGATCGAGCCGCGGCTTTTCTCTTTCAACGCGCCCTTCGGCGCCTGCCCGACCTGTGACGGGCTGGGGGTCGAACTGTTCTTCGACGACCGGCTGGTGGTGCCGGATCAGGCGCTGTCGCTGGCCCAGGGCGCGATCGCCCCCTGGGCCAAGTCGAAATCCTCCTATCTGACCCAGACCGTGAACGCGCTGGCGAAATTCTATGGTTTCGACAAGAAGACCCCGTGGAAGGACCTGCCCGAGACGGTGCGCGAGATGTTCCTGCGCGGCTCGGGCGAGGATCAGATCCCCTTCCGCTTTGACGATGCCGGCCGCGTCTATGAGGTCAGCCGCCAGTTCGAGGGCGTGATCCCGAACATGGAGCGGCGCTTGCGCGAAAGCGACTCGGCTTGGGTGCGCGAGGAATTCGAGAAATATCAGAACAACCGCCCCTGCGGCGCCTGCGCCGGCTATCGGCTGAAACCCGAGGCGCTGGCGGTCAGGATCGCGGGCCACCATATCGGCAATGTCACCGAACTGTCGATCCGCGAGGCGCTGGCCTGGGTGCGGGACGCGCCCAATCATCTGAGCCGGCAGAAGAACGAGATCGCCGCCGCCATCCTGAAGGAAATCCGCGAAAGGCTGGGATTTCTGGTCAATGTGGGCCTCGATTACCTGACGCTGTCGCGCGCCGCCGGCACGCTCTCGGGCGGGGAAAGCCAGCGGATCCGGCTGGCGAGCCAGATCGGCTCGGGGCTGACCGGCGTGCTTTATGTGCTGGACGAGCCCTCGATCGGGCTGCACCAGCGTGACAACGACCGCCTGCTTGCGACGCTGAAAGGGCTGCGCGACCAGGGCAATTCGGTCATCGTGGTCGAGCATGACGAGGACGCGATTCGCCACGCGGACTATGTCTTTGACATGGGGCCGGGGGCGGGGGTGCATGGCGGGCAGGTGGTCGCCCGGGGCACGCCGGCCGAGATCGCCGCCGATCCCGGCAGCCTGACCGGGCAATACCTGTCCGGGGCGCGCGAGATCGCGCTGCCGGCGGAACGGCGCAAGGGCAATGGCAAGGCGGTGAAGGTCGTCGGCGCCACCGGCAACAATCTGAAAAATGTCACGGCCGAATTTCCGCTGGGCAGGTTCGTCTGCGTCACCGGCGTCTCGGGCGGCGGCAAGTCCACCCTGACGATCGAGACCCTGTTCAAGACCGCCAGCCTGCGGCTGAACGGCGCCCGCCAGACCCCGGCGCCTTGCGAAACGATCAAGGGGCTGGAACTGCTCGACAAGGTCATCGACATCGACCAGCGCCCGATCGGGCGCACGCCGCGCAGCAATCCCGCCACCTATACCGGCGCCTTCACCCCGATCCGCGACTGGTTCGCCGGCCTGCCAGAGGCGAAGGCGCGCGGCTACAAGCCCGGCCGCTTCAGCTTCAACGTCAAGGGCGGGCGCTGCGAGGCCTGCCAGGGCGACGGGGTCATCAAGATCGAGATGCATTTCCTGCCCGATGTCTATGTCACCTGCGAGACCTGCAAGGGCCAGCGCTACAACCGTGAGACGCTGGAGGTGCTGTTCAAGGGCAAGTCCATCGCCGATGTGCTGGATATGACCGTCGAGGATGCGCAGGAATTCTTCCGCGCCGTGCCCTCGATCCGCGAAAAGATGGATGCGCTGGTCGAGGTCGGGCTTGGCTATATCAAGGTCGGCCAGCAGGCGACGACACTCTCGGGCGGCGAGGCGCAGCGGGTGAAGCTCAGCAAGGAACTGTCGCGGCGGGCGACCGGCAAGACCCTGTATATCCTGGACGAACCGACCACGGGCCTGCATTTCGAGGATGTGCGCAAGCTGCTCGAGGTCCTGCATTCACTGGTCGATCAGGGCAATACGGTGGTGGTGATCGAGCACAATCTGGATGTGATCAAGACCGCCGACTGGATCATCGACATCGGCCCCGAGGGCGGCGACGGCGGCGGGCGCATCGTCGCCACCGGCACGCCCGAGGCGGTGGCCCGCGTGGCGGAAAGCCATACCGGACGCTATCTGGCGCCGCTGCTGGCGGCAACACGGCAGCGCGCCGCCGAGTGATCGCCGCCGGCGCGGCCTTTCGTCGCAGCCCGGCCAGTTGCGGCCTGCGGGCGCGGTTCCGGCTGCGCCGAGCGGCGCTGCGGCAGGGGCGGAGCGACATCCGGGCCGGCCCTTGTTACGCGCCGAAAGACCCAGTAAAACACTAGGAAATGACGGGCGATAGAACCGGGCAAGGGGGTCCTCGGGGGCGGTCCGACTTGGGGTCGCACCGTTGACCAATTGCGCGTCCAAGGCTAAACGGGCCTAAGCCAAACCCATCGCGGGCGCCACTCGGGCTCTTGCGAGCGAAAGGGAGCCCGATTCAGTGGAATATCTGCTGCAAGAATACCTGCCGATCCTGGTTTTTCTGGGAATGGCCTCGGCCCTCGCCCTGGTCCTGATTCTGGCGGCGGCGGTGATCGCCGTGCGCAACCCGGACCCGGAAAAGGTCAGCGCCTATGAATGCGGCTTCAATGCCTTCGACGATGCGCGGATGAAATTCGACGTGCGTTTCTATCTGGTGTCGATCCTGTTCATCATCTTCGACCTCGAGGTGGCGTTCCTGTTTCCCTGGGCGACCGGCTTTGCCACGCTGTCGGATGTGGCCTTCTGGGGCATGTTCGTGTTCCTGGGCGTGCTGACCGTCGGCTTCGCCTATGAATGGAAGAAGGGGGCGCTGGAATGGGCGTGATGACCGGTGCCAATACGGCCGGCGCGGACCGTGAATATGCCACGGCCGAGCTGAACCGCGAGTTGCAGGACAAGGGCTTCCTGCTGACCACGACCGAGGACATCATCAACTGGGCGAGGAACGGCTCGCTGCACTGGATGACCTTCGGCCTGGCTTGCTGCGCGGTCGAGATGATGCATACCGCGATGCCGCGCTATGACCTCGAACGCTTTGGCACCGCGCCGCGCGCATCCCCGCGCCAGTCCGACCTGATGATCGTCGCCGGCACCCTGACCAACAAGATGGCACCGGCGCTGCGCAAGGTCTATGACCAGATGCCCGAGCCGCGCTATGTCATCTCGATGGGCAGCTGCGCCAATGGCGGCGGCTATTACCATTATTCCTATTCGGTGGTGCGCGGCTGCGACCGCGTGGTTCCGGTGGACATCTATGTCCCGGGCTGCCCGCCGACCGCCGAGGCGCTGCTTTACGGCATCTTGCAACTTCAGCGCCGCATCCGGCGCACCGGCACGCTGGTGAGGTGAGCCATGTCTGACGAGGCCCTTCTGGAACTGGCCGAGCATATCGCCCTGAAGCGCGGCAATGACGTGATCTCGACCGCGGTCGCCTTTGGCGAGTTGACGGTGAACGCCACGCTGTCGGGCGTGGTCGGGTTGATCGATTTCCTGCGCAGCGATGCGAACTGCCGCTTCTCGACGCTGATCGACCTGACGGCGGTGGACAATCCCGCCCGCCCGGCGCGCTTCGACCTGGTCTATCACCTGCTGTCGATGTATCAAAACCAGCGCATCCGGGTGAAGGTCCAGGTGCGCGAGGACGAGATTGTGCCCAGCCTGACCGGGGTGTTCCCCGGCGCTGGCTGGTATGAGCGCGAGGTGTTCGACATGTTCGGCATCCTGTTCTCGGGCCACGGTGACCTGCGCCGCATCCTGACCGATTACGGTTTCCGCGGCCATCCGCTGCGCAAGGACTTTCCGACCACCGGCTATGTCGAGGTGCGCTGGAACGACGACGAGAAGCGTGTCGTCTACGAGCCGGTTAACCTGGTGCAGGAATACCGCCAGTTCGACTTCCTCTCGCCCTGGGAGGGTGCGAAATACGTGCTTCCGGGCGACGAGAAGGCGCCCGAGGCAAAGAAATGATCGCGGCTGCGCAGCGCCGTCTGCGTGCCAGGCAAGGGATTTGAGGGCTGACCATGGACGGCGACATCCGCAAGAACAGCTATGACGACGGCTTGACCGACGCCCTGACCGGCGAGCAGAGCATCCGCAACTTCAACATCAACTTCGGTCCCCAGCACCCGGCCGCGCATGGCGTGCTGCGTATGGTGCTGGAACTGGACGGCGAGATCGTCGAACGCGCCGATCCGCATATCGGCCTGCTGCATCGCGGCACCGAAAAGCTGATGGAAAGCCGCACCTATCTGCAGAATCTGCCCTATCTGGACCGGCTGGATTACGTCGCGCCGATGAACCAGGAACATGCCTGGTGCCTGGCGATCGAGCGCCTGACCGGCACGACCATCCCGCGCCGCGCCAGCCTGATCCGGGTGCTGTATTCGGAAATCGGCCGTATCCTGAACCATCTGCTGGGCATCACCACCGGCGCGCTGGACGTGGGCGCGCTGACGCCGCCGCTCTGGGGCTTCGAGGCCCGCGAAGAGCTGATGATCTTTTACGAGCGTGCCTGCGGGGCGCGGCTGCATGCCGCCTATTTCCGGCCCGGCGGCGTGCATCAGGACCTGCCGCCCGACCTGCTGGACGACATCGAGGAATGGTGCGGCCGCTTTCCGCAGCTGGTCGACGACATCGACGTGCTGCTGACGGAAAACCGCATCTTCAAGCAGCGCCTGGTCGATATCGGCATCGTCACCGAGGCCGATGCGCTGGACTGGGGCTATAGCGGCGTCATGCTGCGCGGCTCGGGCCTGGCCTGGGACCTGCGCCGCAGCCAGCCCTATGAATGCTATGACGAATTCGACTTCCAGATCCCGGTCGGCAAGAACGGCGACTGCTATGACCGCTACCTGTGCCGCATGGCCGAGATGCGCGAATCGTGCAAGATCATGCTGCAGGCGATCAAGAAGCTGCGGGCCGAACCCGCCGGCGACGTGCTGGCGCGCGGCAAGCTGACGCCGCCCCGGCGCGGCGAGATGAAGCGCGACATGGAAAGCCTGATCCACCACTTCAAGCTTTACACCGAGGGTTTCAAGGTTCCCGCCGGCGAGGTCTATGCCGCCGTCGAGGCCCCCAAGGGCGAATTCGGCGTCTACATGGTGGCCGACGGCAGCAACCGGCCCTGGCGCGCCAAACTGCGCGCCCCCGGGTTCGCGCATCTGCAATCCATCGACTGGATGTCCAGGGGCCACATGCTGGCGGATGTCCCGGCGATCATCGCCACGCTCGACATCGTTTTCGGAGAGGTTGACCGCTGATGTTCCGCCGTCTGTCCCCCATCCAGCCTGAATCCTTTGAATTCACCGCCGCGAACCTCGCCTGGGCGCGCGGCCAGATGACCAAGTTCCCGGAAGGCCGCCAGCAATCCGCGATCATCCCGGTTCTGTGGCGCGCGCAGGAACAGGAGGGCTGGCTGAGCCGTCCCGCCATCGAATATTGCGCCGACCTGCTGGGCATGCCCTATATCCGCGCTCTGGAAGTGGCGACCTTCTATTTCATGTTCCAGCTCTCGCCGGTGGGCAGCGTGGCGCATATCCAGATCTGCGGCACCACGACCTGCATGATCTGCGGCGCCGAGGATCTGATCCGCGTCTGCAAGGAAAAGATCGCCGCCGATCCGCACATGCTGTCGGCCGATGGCCGCTTCAGCTGGGAAGAGGTCGAGTGCCTCGGCGCCTGCGCCAATGCGCCGATGATCCAGGTGGGCAAGGATTTCTACGAGGACCTGACCGCAGAAAAGCTCTCGGCGCTGATCGACCGCTTTGCCGCTGGCGAGGTGCCGGTGCCCGGGCCGCAGAACGGCCGTTTCGCCGCCGAGCCGCTGGGCGGGCCGGTGGCGCTGGCGCATCTGAAGGGCACCGATGAAAGCCATAACGGCAGCGTCGGCCGGGCGCTGAAGCTTGGCGACACGATCAAGCGCATCGACGGATCCGAAGTTCCGCTCTCGACGCCGTGGCTTGCCGCGCGCCAGAACGCCTGAGCGGGGAAGGGATGATGGCCATGGGACAGGCGGATCTGGACAGGACCTGCTGGATCTTGGCGGGGATCGCCGGGGTGCTGGTGCTGCTGTTCAGCGCCGGCATCGGCAGCACCTCGATGCTGGGCGGGCTGTTTCTCGGCGCCATCGCCACCTGGTTCATCGGCGCGACCCTGGGCTGGCTGCTGCGGCGCGTGCCTGCGGACGCGACGCTGCCCGGTCCGGTGGTCGGCACCACGCCCGAGGAATGGCAGGCGACGCAGCGCGCCGCGCCCGCGCCGGCACCCGCGGCGCCCCGGCCGGCGCAGTCCGGTCCGCGGCTGCCCATCGTCGCCGGCACGCTGCCGGCGGGCTGGGCGGAGGAACCCGCGCCGGGCGCCGACGATCTGCAGCGCATCAAGGGCGTCGGCCCCAAGATCTCGGACTGGCTGCGCGACAATGGCATCACCAGCTTTGCCCAGATCGCCGCCTGGGATGCCGGGGCGGTCGCCGATGTGGCGCAGCGCCTCGGGCGGCTTGGCGGGCGCATCGAGGCCGAGGACTGGGTGGGCCAGGCGCAGCTTCTGGCCGCGGGCGGCGAGACGGCGCATTCGCGCCGTCATGACGGGGGCGGGGCGGGCTGATGGGCCGCCCGAAGGAACAGGGTGTTGCGGTCGCGGATGCGGGCCAGGCGCGGCTGGCGGCGGCGGTGATCGCCGCGACCATGCTGCTGTGGCTTGCGGTGCAATGGCTGGGGGGCCAGATGGGCTGGCCCGCGAAATACGCCTTTCTCGCCGATCTTCTGGCGATTGGGGCCTTGATCTGGTCGCTGACGGTGACCTGGCGGATCTGGCGGCGGCGCAATGCGTCCTCGCAGGGACAAGGATAAGACGATGCTGAACGATCAGGACCGGATCTTTACGAACATCTACGGCATGGGCGACCGCAGCCTTGCCGGCGCGAAGAAGCGTGGCTGCTGGGACGGCACCGCCGGCATCATCCAGCGCGGCCGCGATGCCATCGTCAACGAGATGAAGGCCTCGGGCCTGCGTGGCCGCGGCGGCGCGGGTTTCCCAACCGGGATGAAATGGTCCTTCATGCCCAAGGAATCCGACGGCCGCCCGGCCTATCTGGTGATCAACGCCGACGAATCTGAACCCGCGACCTGCAAGGACCGCGAGATCATGCGCCACGACCCGCATACGCTGGTCGAGGGCGCGCTGATCGCCAGCTTTGCCATGGGCGCGCATGCCGCCTACATCTACATCCGCGGCGAGTTCATCCGCGAGCGCGAGGCCCTGCAGGCCGCCATCGACGAATGCTATGACGCGGGGCTGCTGGGCCGGAACGCCGCCGGCTCGGGCTGGGATTTCGACCTGTTCCTCAGCCACGGCGCCGGCGCCTATATCTGCGGCGAGGAAACCGCGCTGCTGGAAAGCCTCGAGGGCAGGAAGGGCATGCCGCGCATGAAGCCGCCCTTCCCGGCGGGCGCGGGGCTTTACGGCTGCCCGACCACGGTCAACAATGTCGAATCGATCGCCGTGGTGCCGACCATCCTGCGCCGCGGCGGCGAATGGTTCGCGGGCTTTGGCCGCCCGAACAACGCGGGCGTCAAGCTGTTCGGCATGACCGGCCACGTCAATACCCCCTGCGTGGTCGAGGAGGCCATGTCGATCCCCATGCGCGAGCTGATCGAAAAGCATGGCGGCGGCGTGCGCGGCGGCTGGAAGAACCTCAAGGCGGTGATCCCCGGCGGCGCCTCCTGCCCGGTGCTGACCGCGGCGCAATGCGAAAACGCCATCATGGATTACGACGGCATGCGCGAGCTGAAATCCAGCTTCGGCACCGCCTGCATGATCGTGATGGATCAGGACACCGACATCATCAAGGCGATCTGGCGTCTGTCCAAGTTCTTCAAGCACGAAAGCTGCGGCCAGTGTACGCCCTGCCGCGAGGGCACCGGCTGGATGATGCGCGTCATGGAACGCCTGGTGCGCGGCGAGGCCGAGGTCGAGGAGATCGACATGCTGTTCGACGTGACCAAGCAGGTCGAGGGCCACACCATCTGCGCCCTTGGCGACGCTGCCGCCTGGCCGGTCCAGGGTCTGATCCGCAATTTCCGCGAGGAGATCGAGGACCGCATCAAGGCCAAGCGCAGCGGGCGCATGGGCGCCCTGGCGGCGGAGTAGGCACATATGGTCCGGCGCCCCGACAGCATGGCGACACGCATCCCCCCCCGGGGCGGGCTGCGCCTGCGCGGGGCCGGGGCAGGGGCGTTGCTGGTGGCGCTGCTGGCCGTGCCCGCCGCGGCACTTGAACCGCTGTCGGCTGAAAAGCACATCAACGACCGGCTGATCGCGGCGCGCATCGCCGACCGCATCCGCCGGACCTGCCCGACGATCAACGGCCGCCTGCTGTTCGCCTATGGCGAGGCGCGCAAGCTGCGCCGCTATGCCGAGCAGAAGGGCTACAGCGCGGCGCAGATCGACGCTTTTCTGGACGACAAGTCGGAAAAGGCCCGCGTCTATGCCGTGGCCGAGGATTATCTGGCGCGCAAGGGTGCCAGGGCCGACGATCCCGAAAGCTTCTGCCGCCTCGGAAGGCAGGAGATCGCGAACAACAGCATCATCGGCAGCCTTCTGGTGGCGAAATGAAGCGCTGGCTGAACCCGATCGCGATCGCGCTGATGGCGGCTTCGGCGCTGGCGATGATCGCCGCCGACGGCTTTGCCGGCGAGCCTTCGCGGCCCTTCGCGCCCACGGCGCAGAAGTTCTTCCTGGATTTCGACCTGCTCGCCCCGGCGGATCTGAGCTGCGACGCCAGCGGGCCCGGGGTGCGCGTGCATCGAAGCCGCGACCTGGTGGGCAAGCCGGTGCTGCGGGTGACCGGCAATGCCGCCGGCGCCGAGATCACCTGTTCGCGCCCCGATGGCAGCCGTTTCACCACCGCGGCCAACCGCCTGCAGTTCTACAACAGTGCCGAGCCCGTCCGGGCGACCGTGACCTTCCAGCCGGGCAGGGACGCGATGACCGCGGTCCTGCGCCGGGGAGAGCGGATCGTCGAGGTCGCGCATGGCGCCTTTGTCAGGGTGCCGTGATGGAACACATGCGCATGCAGAACCCGGTGCAAGACGAAACCCGGCCAGCCCCCACCCGGCCAGCCTTCGGCCAGCATTCACAGCGCGCGGACAGCGACCGGCAGGGCGCCGGCATGACGCCGTTCCGTGCGGAATAAGGAAAGACAAGATGGCAGATCTTCGCAA
The DNA here is from genome assembly GCF_039808215.1 of Paracoccus sp. (in: a-proteobacteria). Lineage (GTDB taxonomy): Bacteria > Pseudomonadota > Alphaproteobacteria > Rhodobacterales > Rhodobacteraceae > Paracoccus. Next base: position 51,929 of record NZ_JBDHSP010000016.1, on the reverse strand, counting down.
GCTCAAGATCGACGATGTGATTGTCGAGGTCGATCCGAACCTGACCCTGATTCAGGCCTGCGAGCAGGCGGGGATCGAGATCCCGCGCTTTTGCTATCACGAGCGGCTGTCGATCGCCGGCAACTGCCGCATGTGCCTGGTCGAGGTGGTGGGCGGCCCGCCCAAGCCTGCCGCCTCCTGCGCCATGCAGGTGCGCGACCTGCGCCCCGGCCCCGATGGCGCGCCGTCCGAGATTCGCACCAACTCGCCCATGGTCAAGAAGGCGCGAGAGGGGGTGATGGAGTTCCTCTTGATCAACCATCCGCTGGACTGCCCGATCTGCGATCAGGGCGGGGAATGCGACCTGCAGGACCAGGCCATGGCCTACGGCGTCGATTTCTCGCGCTTTCGCGAGCCCAAGCGCGCCCTGCCCGATCTGGACATCGGGCCGCTGATCTCGACCACGATGACGCGCTGCATCTATTGCACGCGCTGCATCCGCTTCACCACCGAGGTGGCGGGCCTGAACGACATGGGCACGCTGGGCCGCGGCGAGGATACCCGCGTCACCACCTATGCCAATGAGATGCTGCCTATCGACGGCGAGGATGCCGTGCATGCCGCGCTGCGCGCGGTGATGGATTCGAATCTGCAGGGCAATGTGATCGACCTGTGCCCGGTGGGCGCGCTGACCTCGAAACCCTATGCCTTCACCGCCCGGCCCTGGGAACTGACCAAGACCGAATCGATCGACGTGATGGACGCGCTCGGCTCGTCGATCCGCATCGACACCAAGGGCCGCGGGGTCATGCGCATCCAGCCGCGCAACCATGACGGTGTGAACGAGGAATGGATCAGCGACAAGACCCGTTTCATCTGGGACGGGCTGCGCCGCCAGCGCCTGGACAAGCCCTATATCCGTGAAAACGGCCGGCTGCGCGCCGCGACCTGGCCCGAGGCGCTGGAGGCCGCCGCGACGGCGATGAAGGGCCGCAAGCTGGCCGGCCTGATCGGCGATCTGGTGCCGGTCGAGGCCGCCTTCAGCCTGAAACAGCTGGTCGAAGGCTTGGGCGGCAAGGTCGAATGCCGCACCGATGGCGCGCGCCTGCCGGCGGGCAACCGCTCGGCCTATGTCGGCACGGCCCGGATCGAGGATATCGACCATGCCGCGATGATCCATCTGATCGGCACCAACCCGCGCGACGAGGCACCGGTGCTGAACGCGCGCATCCGCAAGGCCTGGCTGCGCGGCGCCCGCGTCAGCCTGGTGGGCGATCTGGCCGATCTGACCTATGAGGTCACGCATCTGGGCAACGACCGCGCGGCGCTGGCCAGGCTCTCGGGGCTTGAGGTCACCGACGCCGCCCGCGCCGAGCCCAGCATCGTCATCATTGGCCAGGGCGCCATCCGCGAGGCCGACGGCGAGGCGGTGCTGGCGCATGCGATGAAGCTGTGCGAGGCGACGGGCTCGAAGCTTTTGGTGCTGCACAGCGCTGCCAGCCGCGTCGGTGCCATGGATGTGGGTGCGGTGACCGAGGGCGGGCTGCTGGCCGCCATCGACGGCGCCGAGGTGATCTACAACCTGGGCGCCGATGAGGTCGACATCGCCGCCGGCCCGCTGGTGATCTATCAGGGCAGCCATGGCGACCGCGGCGCGCACCGGGCCGACATCATCCTGCCCGGCGCCTGCTATACTGAGGAAAACGGCCTGTTCGTGAACACCGAGGGCCGGCCGCAACTGGCGATGCGGGCCAATTTCGCCCCCGGCGACGGCAAGGAGAACTGGGCGATCCTGCGCGCGCTTTCGGCGGAACTGGGCGCGACCCTGCCCTGGGACAGCCTTGCCGGCCTGCGCCGCAAGCTGGTCGAGGCGGTGCCGCATCTGGCGCAGATCGACCGCGTGCCGGAAAACGCCTGGACGCCGCTGACCCGGCTGGACCTGGGCAGCGCCGACTTCCGGCCGCTGATCCGGGATTTCTACCTGACGAACCCCGTCGCGCGCGCCTCGCCGCTGATGGGGGAACTTTCGGCGATGGCGGCCGCTCGCAACGGCCAGGCGCTGGCGGCGGAGTGACGGTGATGCGGATGGGCCGGCTTGCACTGCTGACCGGGATGGGCGCCGCGGCGTTGCTGGCGGGCTGCGGCGCGGGCGGTGTGGATTCGCGCCCGCAGCCCAAGCCCGACGAGCTGGGCGTGGCGGTGCTGCAAAGCGATGCCGGCGCGCCCGACAAGAAGATACTGACCCGCGGCCGCATCTCGACCAAGTCCGGCGAGATCCTGATCCTGGAACCCGACGGTTCGGTGACCGAGATGAAGCTCGATTCACCCGCGGGCCGCGACGCCTTCGCGGTCAGCGAGGCGGATCTGATGGCGCTGAACGCCAATCTGCAGCTTGACCTGTCGGGCATGGCGGACATGGGGCCGGTGCGCCGGCGCGCGCCGACCGCCCAGGAAAAGGCGCTGGCCGAGTTCAAGGCCCGCACCCAGCCGATGCGGCTGAATCTGCCTGCGGCCTTCGCGGCCGAGCCGAAGGATTTCATCGGCGCAAGCGTGGCGGGGATCGGCCCGGCGCGCAAGGGCGCGGACGGGCTGGTGGAAGTGCAGGCCAGGCTGCGCGGCGGGGTGGACGCGGACACGGCCTTCGCCTATGCCACATGCGCGCTGGCCAGTTGGGCCGAGGCAAACGGCACGCCCTATGCCCGCCACATCCGCACCCTGCGCGACAAGCGCGATGGCAAGATCGTCGTCGGCTCGGTCTTTGCGCTTTCGGGCAGCCAGCCGATGGGGCTGACGGTGATGACAACGAATGAGACCTTGCAGGAATGCAAGGCGCGCGGCATTCCCGCGGCGTGAGGAGAGGGACGAAAGATCATGGCTGAATTCTGGGCCTCGCCCTATGGTTTCGCGCTCATCCTGCTGTTGCAGGGGCTGGCGATCATCGCCTTCGTCATGGGATCGCTGATCTTCATGGTCTATGGCGACCGCAAGATCTGGGCGGCGGTGCAGATGCGCCGCGGCCCGAACGTGGTCGGCCCCTGGGGCCTGCTGCAGACCTTCGCCGACGCGCTGAAGTTCATCGTCAAGGAGATCGTCGTCCCGGCGGGCGCGGACAAGTTCGTGTTCTTCCTTGCGCCCTTCCTGTCGATGATGCTGGCGCTGTTCGCCTTCGCGGCCGTGCCCTTCGACCAGGGCTGGGTGATGGCCAATATCAACGTCGGCATCCTGTTCATCTTTGCCGCCTCCTCGCTTGAGGTCTACGGCGTGATCATGGGCGGCTGGGCCTCGAACTCGAAATACCCGTTCCTCGCGGCCCTGCGTTCGGCGGCGCAGATGATCTCCTACGAGGTGTCGATGGGGCTGATCATCATCGGCGTCATCATCTCGGCCGGGTCGATGAACCTGACCGAGATCGTCGAGGCGCAGCGCGGCGATTTCGGCCTGCTGAACTGGTTCTGGCTGCCGCACCTGCCGATGATGGTGCTGTTCTTCATCTCGGCGCTGGCCGAGTGCAACCGCCCGCCCTTCGATCTGGCCGAGGCCGAATCGGAACTGGTCGCGGGCTTCATGACCGAATATTCCTCGACGCCCTACCTGCTGTTCATGGCTGGCGAATACATCGCCATGTATCTGATGTGCGCCATGCTGTCCTTGCTGTTCTTCGGCGGCTGGCTGTCGCCCATCCCCTTCATCGCCGACGGCTGGTGGTGGATGGTCATCAAGATGTGGTTCTGGTTTTACATGTTCTCGATGGTCAAGGCGATCGTGCCGCGCTACCGCTACGACCAGTTGATGCGCATCGGCTGGAAGGTGTTCCTGCCGCTGTCGCTGGGCTGGGTGGCGCTGGTGGCGATCCTCGCCCGCTATGGGGTGCTGGGCGGCTTCTGGGCGCGCTTCGCGGTGGGGGGCTGAAGATGACATCGAACCCCAATCCAAGCCTGCCCTCATCGCCGGTGTCCAATGACACGCTTGCGCTGATGAAGTTCCAGAGCCGGGCCAAATCGACAGGGACAGCCTATCTGCTGTGGTTTTTCCTGGGCAGCCTGGGCGGGCACCGCTTTTACCTGGGCAAGACCGGCACCGCCATGTTGATGCTGGCCTGCACGGTCATCGGCCTGTTCACGCTGTTTCCGCTTCTGGTGACGCTCCTGATCGGCCTTTACGACCTTTTTACGTTGCCGTCTCAGGTGCGGGCGATCAACGACGGCCTGATGGCTGACATATCAAGTGGGAAGGGGAGCTGAGATGGCCTTCGATTTCGCGCGGGCGACCAAGTATTTCCTGCTGTGGGATTTCATCCTCGGCTTCAAGGTCGGCATGAAATATTTCGTCGCGCCCAAGCCGACGCTGAACTATCCCCATGAAAAGGGCCCGCTGTCGCCGCGTTTTCGCGGCGAGCACGCGCTGCGGCGCTATCCGAACGGCGAGGAACGCTGCATCGCCTGCAAGCTGTGCGAGGCGGTCTGCCCGGCCCAGGCGATCACCATCGACGCCGAGCCGCGCGACGACGGCTCGCGCCGCACCACGCGCTATGACATCGACATGACGAAATGCATCTTCTGCGGCTTCTGCCAGGAGGCCTGCCCGGTCGATGCCATTGTCGAGGGGCCGAATTTCGAATACGCCACCGAGACCCGCGAAGAGCTGTTCTATGACAAGCAGAAGCTGCTTGCGAACGGCGAGCGCTGGGAATCCGAGATTGCCCGCAACCTGCAACTGGACGCGCCCTACAGATGACCGACGCATTCACCAGGCTTTTTGCGCAGATGCTGGCCTCGGGCCAGGAGATGGCGCGCGCGTTCAACCCGGCGCTTGAGCATTTCGACATGCGGGCCATGGAAAAGCTGGTGCCGACGATCCCCGCCGACATGCTGGAGATGTGGTTCGGCAAGACCTTCAACCGCGAGGGGCTGGACGCCAGGACGCGGCTGCTGCTGACCATCGGCGCGATCACCGTCCAGGGCGCCCTCGCCGAGCCGCAGCTGCGCGTGACCATCCGGCAGGCGCTTGCCGCCGGCGCCACCAAACGCGAGATCGCCGAGACGATCTTTCAGATGAGCATGTTCGGCGGGCTGCCTGCGATGCAGAAGGCGCTTGAGATCGCCCAGAGCGTCTATGCCGAGGAGGACGAGGAATGATGACCTTCGCTTTCTACCTGTTCGCGATCAGCGCATGCGTCGCGGGCTTCGGGGTGGTGATCGGGCGCAACCCGGTGCATTCGGTGCTGTGGCTGATCCTGGCCTTTTTCTCGGCTGCGGGTCTGTTCGTGCTGCAGGGGGCGGAATTCGTCGCCATGCTGCTGGTCATCGTCTATGTCGGCGCGGTGGCGGTGCTGTTCCTGTTCGTGGTGATGATGCTGGACGTGGATTTCGCCAAGCTCAGGGGCGAGCTGGCGCGCTATCTGCCGCTGGCGCTGCTGATCGCGGCGGTGCTGCTGGCGCAGCTCGGCATCGCATTCTCGGGCTGGACGCCGGCCGAGACCGCGGCCGATCTGCGCGCCGCGCCGGTCACCGCCGGGGCCGAGAACACCCGCGACCTGGCGCTGGTGCTTTACGACCGCTATCAGCTGATGTTCCAGATGGCGGGGCTGGTGCTGCTGGTGGCGATGATCGGGGCGATCGTGCTGACCATGCGCCACCGCCGCGACATCAAGCGCCAGAACGTGCTGGAGCAGATGTGGCGCGACCCCGCCAAGACCATGGAACTGAAGGATGTGAAGCCGGGGCAGGGACTTTAGGCCCCGCGCCTCCCGCCGGGGCGGGCCAGCCAATTCGGGCCGCGGCGCGCGGCCCATGTAGCGAACGGATATTCAACGGGTGAACGACCCGGAGGGACCAGGACGATGATCGGATTGACTCATTATCTTGTTGTGGGGGCGATACTTTTCGTCACCGGCATTTTCGGGATCTTCGTGAACCGAAAGAACGTCATCGTCATCCTGATGTCGGTCGAACTGATGCTTCTGGCGGTGAACATCAATTTCGTCGCCTTTTCGGCCCATCTGGGCGATCTGACCGGCCAGGTGTTCACCATGTTCGTGCTGACCGTGGCCGCGGCCGAGGCCGCCATCGGTCTGGCGATCCTGGTGGTCTTCTTCCGCAACCGCGGCACGATCGCGGTCGAAGATGTCAACGTGATGAAGGGATAAGGGGCCATGGAGAAGATCGTCCTTTTTGCGCCCCTGGTCGGGGCGCTGATCGCAGGCCTCGGATGGCGCGCCATCGGCGAGAAGGCAGCGCAATACCTGACCACCGGCCTTCTGTTCCTGTGCTGCCTGATCAGCTGGTATCTGTTCCTCAGCTTTGACGGCACGCCCTATCGGGTGCCGGTGCTGGACTGGGTGGTGTCGGGCGATTTCCACACCGAATGGGCCATCCGCATGGACCGGCTGACGGCGATCATGCTGATCGTGGTGAACACGGTCTCGGCGCTCGTGCACATGTATTCGCTGGGCTATATGGCCCATGACGACAACTGGACGCATGACGAGGCCTATCGCGCCCGTTTCTTCGCCTATCTGTCGCTGTTCACCTTCGCCATGCTGATGCTGGTCACCGCCGACAACATCCTGCAGATGTTCTTCGGCTGGGAGGGCGTGGGCCTGGCCTCGTATCTGCTGATCGGCTTCTACTACAAGAAGGAAAGCGCCAACGAGGCGGCGATGAAGGCCTTCATCGTGAACCGCGTCGGCGACTTCGGCTTCCTTTTGGGGATCTTCGGCCTCTACTGGCTGACCGGCTCGCTGAAATTCGACGAGATCTTCGCGCAGGTGCCCGAGATCGCCCAGACCAGCATGACCTTCCTGTGGCGCGACTGGAACGCCGCGAACATCCTGGGCTTCCTCTTGTTCGTCGGCGCCATGGGCAAGTCGGCGCAGCTGCTGCTGCACACCTGGCTGCCCGACGCGATGGAGGGCCCGACCCCGGTCTCGGCGCTGATCCACGCCGCGACCATGGTGACCGCCGGCGTCTTCCTGGTCTGCCGCATGTCGCCGCTTTACGAATTCGCGCCTGACGCCAAGAACATCATCGTCATCATCGGCGCCAGCACGGCCTTCTTTGCCGCCACGGTGGGCCTGGTGCAGAACGACATCAAGCGGGTCATCGCCTATTCGACCTGTTCGCAGCTGGGCTACATGTTCGTGGCCGCGGGTGTGGGCGTCTATTCGGTGGCGATGTTCCACCTGCTGACGCATGCCTTCTTCAAGGCCATGCTGTTTCTGGGCGCCGGCTCGGTCATCCATGCCATGCATCACGAACAGGACATGCGCAATTACGGCGGGCTGCGGAAAAAGATTCCGCTGACATTCTGGGCGATGATGATCGGCACGCTGGCCATCACCGGCGTCGGCATTCCGCTGACCCATATCGGCTTTGCCGGCTACCTGTCCAAGGACGCGGTCATCGAAAGCGCCTGGGCGGGCAGCAACTATGCCTTCTGGCTGCTGGTGATCGCGGCCTGCTTCACCAGCTTCTACAGCTGGCGGCTGATGTTCATGACCTTCTACGGCAAGCCGCGGGGCGATCATCATGCGCATGACCACGCGCATGAAAGCCCGCATGTGATGACCATCCCGCTGGGCGCGCTGGCCATCGGCGCGATATTCTCGGGCATGGTCTGGTACGGGCCTTTCTTCGGCGACCATGACAAGGTGACCAGCTTTTTCCATATCCCCGGTGCGCATGCGACCGCCGAGCCGGCGCCCGAAGCCGGCCCGGCGACCGCCGAGGCCCCCGTGGCCGCGCCGGCCGCCGAGCATGGCGCCAGCGATGCCGCGCCGGCCGCGGATCACGCCGCGGTGGCGGCCCCGGTCGGCGGTGCGATCTTCATGCACCCGGGCAACACGATCATGGACGACGCGCACCACGCCCCGGCCTGGGTCAAGGTTTCGCCCTTCATCGCCATGCTGCTGGGCCTGGTCGTCGCCTTCTTCTTCTACATCGTCAATCCGACGCTGCCGCGGCGCCTGGCGCAGCAGCAGCCGGGGCTTTACCAGTTCCTGCTGAACAAGTGGTATTTCGACGAGATCTACCACATCGTCTTTGTCCGCGGCGCGCAATGCCTCGGGCGCCTGCTGTGGAAGGGCGGCGATGTCGGCGTCATTGACGGCACCATCAACGGGGTCTCCATGGGGCTGATCCCGAGGCTAACGCGCGCGGCGGTCCGCGTGCAATCGGGCTATCTGTTCCACTACGCCTTCGCGATGGTCCTGGGCATCGTAGGCTTTCTGATCTGGGTGATGATGCGGGGCGCGCACTGACATGACGAACCTTCTTTCCATCATCACCTTCCTGCCGATCGTCGCCGCGATCATCATGGCGCTGTTCCTGCGCGGCGATGACGAGGCGACGGCGCTGAATGCCAAATGGCTGTCGCTGCTGGCGACGACGGCCACCTTCGTGATCTCGCTCTTCGTGCTGTTCCGTTTCGACCCGGCCAATACCGGCTTCCAGTTCGTCGAGGACCAGCCCTGGATCATGGGGCTGCGCTACAAGATGGGCGTGGACGGGATTTCGGTGCTGTTCGTGCTGCTGACCACCTTCCTGATGCCGTTGACCATCCTCTCGGCCTGGCATGTCGAGGTGAAGGTCAAGGACTACATGATCGCCTTCCTGGTGCTGGAAGGGCTGATGATCGGCGTGTTCACCGCGCTGGACTTGGTGCTGTTTTACCTGTTCTTCGAGGGCGGGCTGATCCCGATGTTCCTGATCATCGGCATCTGGGGCGGCAAGGACCGCATCTATGCCAGCTTCAAGTTCTTCCTCTACACCTTCCTCGGCTCGGTGCTGATGCTGGTGGCGATGATCGCCATGTATCGCATGGCGGGCACCACCGACATCGTGGCGCTGCTGGCGTTCGACTTCCCCTCGGACAGCTTCCGCCTGCTGGGCGTCACCGTGCTGGGCGGCATGCAGATGCTGCTGTTCCTGGCCTTCCTGGCCAGCTTTGCCGTCAAGCTGCCGATGTGGCCGGTCCACACCTGGCTGCCCGATGCCCACGTTCAGGCGCCCACCGCCGGTTCGGTGCTGCTGGCCGCGGTGCTGCTGAAGATGGGCGGCTACGGCTTCCTGCGCTTTTCGCTGCCGATGTTCCCGGTCGCCTCGGACATCATGCAGCCGGTGATGTTCTGGCTGTCGGCCACCGCCATCGTCTATACCTCGCTGGTGGCGCTGGTGCAGACCGACATGAAGAAGGTCATCGCCTATTCCTCGGTCGCGCATATGGGCTATGTCACACTGGGCACCTTCGCGGCGAACCAGATCGGCATCGACGGCGCCATCTTCCAGATGCTGTCGCACGGCTTCATCTCGGGGGCGCTGTTTCTTTGCGTCGGCGTGATCTATGACCGCATGCACACGCGCGAGATCGCGGCCTATGGCGGGCTGGTGAACCGCATGCCGGCCTATGCGGCGGTGTTCATGTTCTTTACCATGGCCAATGTCGGCCTGCCCGGCACCTCGGGCTTCGTGGGCGAGTTCCTGACCCTGATGGGCGCGTTCCGGGCCGATACCTGGGTGGCTCTGTTCGCGACCTCGGGGGTGATCCTGTCGGCCGCCTATGCGCTGTGGCTTTACCGCCGCATCAGCATGGGGCAGCTGGTGAAGGAAAGCCTGAAGGCGATCACCGACATGAGCTCGCGCGAGCGCTGGGTATTCATCCCGCTGATCGTGATGACGCTGCTGCTGGGCGTTTATCCGCGCCTCGTCACCGATGTGACCGGCCCGGCCGTCGCCGCGCTGATCAATGACTACAACCAGAGCCAGCCGGTGGCGCCCGCCGCCGCTGAGACCAGCCACTAGGGGACGGCCATGACCTCGCTCGACTTCTCGACCATTCTGCCCGAGGTGGTGCTGGCCGTCTACGTGCTTGCCGCATTGATGGCGGGGGCCTTCTTCGGCAAGGACAGGCTGGCGCGGACGCTGCTGTGGACCACGGTGCTGGCGCTGCTGATCGTCACCGCGATGATCGGCTTCGGCGACGGCGCCGATGTCACCGCCTTTCATGACATGTTCATCAACGACGGCTATGCGCGCTTTGCCAAGGTGGTGACGCTGATCGCCGCCGCCTCGGTGCTGGCGATGAGCGCCGATTACCTGCAGCGGCGCAACATGCTGCGCTTCGAGGTGCCGATCCTGGTCACGCTTGCGGTGCTGGGGATGCTGTTCATGGTCTCGGCGGGCGATCTGCTGACGCTTTACATGGGGCTGGAACTGCAGTCGCTGGCGCTTTACGTCATCGCCGCCATGCGCCGCGATTCCGTGCGCTCCTCCGAGGCGGGGCTGAAGTATTTCGTGCTCGGCTCGCTCAGCTCGGGGCTGCTGCTTTATGGCGCCTCGCTGGTCTACGGCTTTGCCGGCACCACCACCTTCACCGGCATCATCGCCACGCTGCAGGCGGGGCATCTGTCGCTGGGCATGCTGTTTGGCCTGGTGTTCCTGCTGCTCGGCCTCAGCTTCAAGGTCTCGGCGGTGCCCTTCCACATGTGGACCCCCGATGTCTATGAGGGCTCGCCCACGCCGGTCACCGCCTTCTTCGCCACCGCGCCGAAGGTCGCGGCCATGGCGCTGATCGCGCGGCTGGTCTTCGACGCCTTCGGTCATGTCGTCGCCGACTGGAGCCAGGTCATCGCCGCGCTGGCGGTGATGTCGATGTTCCTTGGCGCGGTCGGCGGGATCGGCCAGACCAATTTCAAGCGCCTGATGGCCTATTCCTCGATCTCGCACATGGGTTTTGCCCTGGTCGGGCTGGCGGCCGGCACCGCGGTCGGGGTGCAGACCATGCTGATCTACATGACCATCTATGCGATCATGAACGTCGGCACCTTCGCCTTCATCCTGTCGATGGAGCGCGACGGCGTGCCGGTCACCGACCTTGCCTCGCTGAACCGTTTCGCCAATGCCGAACCGCTGAAGGCGCTGGCGGTGCTGGTGCTGATGTTCAGCCTTGCCGGCGTGCCGCCGACGCTGGGCTTCTTTGCCAAGTTCGGGGTGCTGATGGCGGCGGTCGATGCGAACATGGCCTGGCTGGCGGTGCTGGGCGTCATCGCCTCGGTCATCGGCGCCTTCTATTACCTGCGCATCGTCTATTACATCTATTTCGGTGGCGAATCCGACGGCATGACCAGCCGCATGGATGTGGCGCAATATCTGGCATTGCTGGTGCCGGCGCTGATCATGGTCGTGGGCGCGGTCACCATGTTCGGGGTCGATGCCGCCGCCGGGCGCGCCGCGCAGTCGCTGGTCTCGGCACCGCTGGCACAAGCCGCCGCGCCGGCGCAAGGTGAGTGATCCCTGGCCCCAGGGCGTCGCCCGCCATGTGCTGGCCCGCAGCGACAGCACCAATGCCGAGGCGCTGAGACTGGCGCCCGGCCTTTCGGGACCGGCCTGGATCATGGCCCGCGAACAGTTCGCGGGCCGTGGCCGTCGCGGCCGCGACTGGGCGATGCCGGCGGGAAACTTCGCCGCCACCCTGGTCTTGCGGCCGCGCGGCGGGGCGCTGGCGGCGGCGCAACTGTCCTTCGTCGCGGCGCTGGCGCTTTACGACGCGCTGGCGCTGGCCTGCGGGCCGGCGGTGCGCCTGGCGATCAAATGGCCCAATGACGTGCTGCTGAACGGCGGCAAGGTCGCCGGCATCCTGCTGGAAAGCGCCGGCGCCGGCGCGGATCTGCAGGCCGTCGCGGTGGGCATCGGGGTGAACCTGGCCGAGGCCCCCGATCCCGGCCGCATCGAGGCCCGCGCCATCGCCCCGGTCTCGGTCCGCGGCGAAAGCGGCCACAGCGTCAGCCCCGAGGAATTCCTCGACCTGCTGGCCCCGGCCTTCGCCCGCTGGCAGGCGCAGCTGGACACCTACGGCTTTGCGCCGATCCGCAGCGCCTGGCTGGCGCGCGCCGCGAAACTGGGCGAGCCGATCGTGGCCCGCACCGGCACGGCGGAAAGCCACGGCATCTTCGAGGGCATCGACGAGCAGGGCGCGCTGATCCTGCGCGGCGCCGCCGGGCGCCAGATCCTGCCCGCCGCCGACGTGTTCTTCGGGGGCTGAACCATGCTGCTGTGCATCGACACCGGCAATACCAACACCGTGTTCTCGGTCTGGGACGGGGCGGGATTCGCCGGCATGTGGCGGATCTCGACCGATCACCGGCGCACGGCGGACGAATATTTCGTCTGGCTCTCGACGCTGATCTCGTTGCAGAAGCTGGAGCTGCAGATCACCGATTGCATCATCAGCTCGACCGCGCCGCGGGTGGTTTTCAATCTGCGCGTGCTGTGCAACCGCTATTTCGACACGCGCCCGCTGGTCGTCGGCCGGCCGGACTGCCTGCTGCCGGTGACGCCGCGGGTGGATGAGGGGGTGACCGTCGGTCCCGACCGGCTGGTGAACACCTGGGGCGCCTTCGACCGCCACGGCCCGGACCTGATCGTGGTCGATTTCGGCACCGCCACCACCTTCGACGTGGTGGACCGCGACGGCGCCTATGCCGGCGGGGTGATCGCACCGGGGGTGAACCTGTCGCTCGAGGCGCTGCACATGGGCGCCGCCAGCCTGCCGCATGTCGATGTGACCATGCCGGGCAAGGTGATCGGCACCAATACCGTGGCCTGCATCCAGTCGGGCATCTACTGGGGCTATGTCGGGCTGGTGCAGGGCGTGGTCGACAAGATCCGCGCCGAGCGCGCCCGCCCGATGAAGGTCGTCGCCACCGGCGGACTTGCGCCGCTGTTCGCGCAGGGTTTCGATGTCTTCGACGCGATCGAGGACGATCTGACCATGCACGGCCTGCGGCTGATCCATGATTACAACAAGGAGATGGGCAATGGCTGAGCGCCTGATCTATCTGCCGCTGGGCGGCGCGGGCGAAATCGGCATGAATGCCTATGTCTATGGCCATGGCGAGCCGGGGCGCGAAAGGCTGATCGTCGTCGATCTGGGGGTGACCTTCGGCGACATGGACAGCGCCCCGGGCATCGACCTGATCATGGCCGACATCGCCTGGCTCGAGCAGAACCGCGACCGCATCGAGGCGATCTTCATCACCCACGGGCATGAGGACCATATCGGCGCCCTGGGCCTGTTGTGGTCCCGGCTGCAAAAGCCGGTGCATTGCCGGCGCTTTACCGCCGCCTTGGCCCGCCTGAAGATGGAGGAGGCCGGCCAGCCGGTCGAGCAGATCCACATCCACGCCCCGCGCCCCGAGACCGTCACCGCCGGACCGTTCCGGGTGCAGTTCGTGCCGGTCAGCCACTCCATCCCGGAAAGCTCGGCGCTGATCATCGACACGCCGGCCGGCCGCATCGTGCATACCGGCGATTTCAAGCTGGACGGCACGCCGGTGGTGGGCGAACGCTTTGACCCGGTGCTCTGGCACGAGATCGCCCGCGAGGGCGAGGGGGTCAGGATCGTCGCCTGCGATTCGACCAATATCTTCGCCACTCATCCCGGGCGTTCGGAATCGCAGCTGGCCGAGCCGATCCGCGACTTTGTCGCGGCGCAAAGGCAGATGGTGGTGGCCACCACCTTCGCCAGCAATATCGCGCGGCTGCGCACCCTGGCCGAGGCCGGCGTCGCCTCGGGGCGGCAGATCTGCCTGCTGGGCCGGGCGATGCGGCGCATGCTCACCGCCGCGATCGAGACCGGCATCCTGACCGGCTTTCCGCCGGTGATCGCCCCCGAGGAGGCGGCGGGACTGGCGCGCGACAAGGTCATGCTGATCGTCACCGGCAGTCAGGGCGAACGCCGCGCCGCCAGCGGGCAGCTGTCGCGCGGCCGCTATCTGGGCATCGACCTGCAAGAGGGCGACAGCTTCCTGTTTTCCTCGCGCACCATCCCCGGCAACGAGCGCGGCGTCCTGCGCATCCAGAACCAGCTGAGCGAGATGGGCATCGAGCTTTATGACGCCGATGACGGATTCTATCACGTCTCGGGCCATGCCAACCGCCCCGACATCGAGGCGCTGCACGAATTGCTGAAGCCGCAGATCGTCATCCCCATGCATGGCGAGCACATGCATCTGCGCGAACATGCGCAACTGGCCGAGGCGCGCGGCATCGCCTCGGCCGTCGCCACCAATGGCACCATGCTGGACCTGACCGGCAGCCGGCCGCGCGTTGCCGAGCGCATCGAGAGCGGCCGGCTCTATCTGGACGGTTCGGTGCTGATCGGCGCCATGGACGGGGTGGTGCGCGACCGCATCCGCATGGCGCTGAACGGCCATGCCATGGTCTCGATCATCGTCGATGAGGACGACAACCCGCTGCCCGATGCCTGGGTCGAACTGTCGGGCCTGCCGGGGCGGGGCCGCGCCGGCGTGCCGCTTTCGGAGCGCATCGAAAGCGATCTGGCCGGTTTCCTCGATCGCGCCGACGCGCGCACCGTCGGGGACGACGACCGGCTGGAGGAGGCGATCCGCAAGATCACCCGCCAGGTCTCCATGGAGGAGGTCGGCAAGAAGCCCGAGGTGACGGTGATCATCTCGCGTCTGGCCGCCGAATAGGCGGCGGATGGCTTGACCTTGCGCCCCGGGCCGGGCAAAGCCCCGGCCCATGAGCGAATTCGACCCGAACCCTCCGCGCCGCAACTTCTACGGTCGCCGCCACGGCAAGACCCTGCGCCAAAGCCAGAAGGGCTATTTTGCCGAAGATCTGGGCAGCCTGCGCCCGCGCGGCGTCACCCTGCAGGACAATCCCGAACGCGCGCCGATCGAGCCGGCGGCGATCTTTGGCGACGACCGCCCGCTGTGGCTGGAGGTGGGTTTCGGCGGCGGCGAGCACATGGTCCACATGGCCGCGCGCTATCCCGGGATCGGCATCATCGGCTGCGAGCCCTTCATCAACGGCGTCGCCATGCTTCTGGGCAAGATCCGCGCCGCCGGCGTCGAGAACGTCAGCGTGCATCCCGGTGACGCGCGCGACCTGATGGATGTGCTGCCCGCGGCCTCGATCAGCCGGGCCTTCCTGAACTATCCCGACCCCTGGCCGAAGGCGCGCCACCACCGCCGCCGCTTCGTCACGCCCGAACATCTGATCCCGCTGGCGCGGGTGATGCGGCCCGGCGCCGAATTCCGCGTCGCCAGCGACATCCCCGACTATATCCGCCAGACGCGCGAGGAAGTGCCGCCCGCCGGGTTCGACCTGATCCATGACAGCGTCACGCCTTGGGACGATTGGCCCGGCACCCGCTATGAACAGAAGGCGCTGCGCGAGGGCCGGGCGCCGCATTACGTCACCTTCCGTCGCCAAGGCTGATTGCCAGCGCGGCCCGTGACCGCTATCACCTTGCGCTGACACCACGAAGGGGGCCGCCATGTCACATTCCGTCGAACCGCTTGCGATGATCGCCCGCCGCTCGGGTCCGCTGGGCGGCACGGCGCAGGTGCCGGGCGACAAGTCGATCAGCCACCGCGCCCTGATCCTTGGCGCGCTTGCCGTGGGCGAAACCCGGATCAGCGGCCTGCTGGAGGGTCAGGACGTGCTGGACACGGCCGCGGCCATGCGCGCCTTCGGGGCGCAGGTCGAACGCCTGGGCGCCGGCGAATGGCGGGTCAATGGCGTTGGTGTCGGCGGCTTTCGCGAACCCGGGACGGTGATCGACTGCGGCAATTCCGGCACCGGCGTGCGGCTGATCATGGGGGCGATGGCGACGACGCCGATCAGCGCCACCTTCACCGGCGACGCCAGCCTGTCGCAGCGGCCGATGGGGCGGATCACCGACCCGCTGGAACTGTTCGGCTGCCAGGTGACGGCACGCGAGGGCAAGCGCCTGCCGCTGACCATCCAGGGCGCCGCCGATCCGGTGCCGGTGCGCTATCGCACCCCGGTCGCCAGTGCGCAGATCAAGTCGGCGGTGCTGCTGGCCGGGCTGAACGCCCCGGGCGAGACCGTGGTGATCGAGGCCGAGCCGACGCGCGATCACACCGAACGCATGCTGGTCGGTTTCGGCGCCACCATCCGCACCGAGATCACCGCAGAGGGCCATGTCATCACCCTGCAGGGCCGGCCCGAGCTGCGGCCGCAGCCGGTGGCGGTGCCGCGCGACCCCTCCAGCGCCGCCTTCCCGGTGGCGGCGGCGCTGATCGTGCCGGGGTCCGAGATCCGCGTGCCCGGCGTCAGCCGCAACCCGACCCGCGACGGGCTTTACATCACGCTGCTGGAAATGGGCGCCGACATCGCCTTTGAAAACCAGCGCGAGGAGGGCGGCGAGCCGGTCGCCGACCTCGTGGTGCGCCACGGGCCGCTGAAGGGTGTGACCGTGCCGGCAGAGCGCGCCGCCAGCATGATCGACGAATTCCCGATCCTGTCGGTCATCGCCTGCTTTGCCGAAGGCGCGACGGTGATGCAGGGCGTGCATGAATTGCGCGTCAAGGAAAGCGACCGCATCGACGCCATGGCCACCGGATTGCGCGCCAATGGCGCCGAGGTCGAGGACACGCCCGACACGATGACCGTGCACGGGCGCGGCGGGCTCAGGGGCGGGGCGGTCTGCGCCACGCATCTCGACCATCGCATCGCCATGTCCTTCCTGGTCGCGGGGCTTGCCTCCGAACAGCCGGTCAGCGTCGATGACGGCAGCCCGATCGCCACCTCGTTTCCGGATTTCCTGCCCCTGATGCGCGGCCTCGGCGCCCGCATCGATTAGCGCCGCTACTGGTCGCAGATTTCCTGCAGGGCGACCCATTCGCGGTCGCTCAGCACCGGGCTCGGCTCGGCGGTGCGAAAGGGATCGGCTTCGATCAACCCCAGCGTCGCCTCGCCCGTCGGGTCCAGCGCCCGGGCATAGGGCTCGCTGGCGATGCCGGCGCGGGCGAAATAGCCCAGCAGCACCTCGTCGTCGGGGCGCGCGACCGGATCGGCCAGCAGCCGCTCGCCATAGCCGGTCAGGGCGCTGGCGGGCAGGGTGCCGGTGGTCAGCAGATGAAAGGTGGCGCGGGACCCGGCCTGGCGCAGCGCCGCCAGCATCGGGTCGTCGCGCACCGCGACCGCCTGCGCGGCCAGGACATGGCCGGCGACGCTTTCCGGCGTCGCCTCGCCCGAGATCAGGTCCTGGCCGATGACCGTGACCGGGCCGGGCAGGCGGATGGCCCCGCCCAGCGTCGCCGGCACCACGGCGATCTCGGCCTCGGGCCCCATCAGCCGGGTTGCCAGCTTGCGGCGCACCATGTCGCCCGCCGGGCGCGAGCAGGCGCTGCCGGTGGTGCGGGCGATGTCGGCCAGGATCAGGCGCCCGATCTCGGCGCGCTGGGCGGGCGGCGCGACATCGGCGGCATGGCGCACCAGCGCCGGCGGCACCCAGGTCAGCGCCGCCAGCGCCAGAACCCCGGTCATCCCCAGCAGCAGCCCGCCGCGCAGCTTGCCCGAGGGCGGGCGGCTGGTCTCGATCACCTGATGGATCTTCGAGATCGCCGAGATCATCAGCTCGTCGTCGACCTCCAGCTCCTCATCCGCATCCATGGCGCCCGGCGCATAGCGTGCCGGCACCCCGCCCGGGTTCAGCCGGGTGACTGCGGGCAGCGACCAATGCGCCAGCGGCACCTCTGAACGCGGATCGCTCAGCACCAGGGTGGCATCGCCGAATGCGATGATCACCTCGCGCGGCTTTGCCTGCGGGGTTTCACGCCAGTGGCCGGCGGCCTCCAGCCGTTGATATTGGTTCAGCGCCGTCATCGTCGCGGCAAGGCCCTCTGCTGCCTCTTTCGACCATAAGCCACGCCGGGCCCCGGTCAACACCGCCCCTTGTCGTGAAAAATCCGCGCGGGCGCCAGAGGCCCTGTGCAGGATCGCTGCCGTTTCGGCGGTGCGGCCCGCATCCGGCCGGTGCATCCCCGCTCCCGCCGGGCGCGGCCGGACGGGCGGCATGTCCGCCATGCCATGTCCGGCACCCGTCAGTTCGGCTCGGGAACTGCCATGCCGCGCGCCCGCGCCAGTTCGCGGATGCGGGCCTGCAGTTTTTCAAAGGCGCGCACCTCGATCTGGCGGATACGCTCGCGCGAGACCGCATAGCGGGTCGAGAGATCCTCCAGCGTCATCGGATCGTCGCGCAGCCGCCGCTCCATCAGGATGTCCTTCTCGCGCTCGTTCAGCACATCCATGGCGGCAAGCAGCATCTCGCGGCGGGCGGCAAGCTCGTCGGCCTCGGCAAAGGCCTCGGCCTGGTTCGCGTCCTCGTCCTCGAGCCAGTCCTGCCATTGCGCCGTCGATTCCCCGTCGCCCGAGCCGACCGTGGCGTTCAGCGAGGCATCGCCCCCCGAAAGCCGGCGGTTCATCTCGATCACTTCCTGCTCGGTCACGTTCAGGTCATGCGCGATCCGGGCGACGTTCTCGGGGCGCAGGTCGCCTTCCTCCAGCGCGCCCAGCTTGGATTTCGCCTTGCGCAGATTGAAGAACAGCTTCTTCTGCGCGCTGGTCGTGCCCATCTTCACCAGCGACCACGACCGCAGGATGTATTCCTGGATCGAGGCGCGGATCCACCACATCGCATAGGTGGCCAACCGGAAACCCTTTTCCGGGTCGAAACGCTTGACCGCCTGCATCAGCCCGACATTGGCCTCCGAGATCACCTCGGCCTGCGGCAACCCGTAGCCGCGATAGCCCATGGCGATCTTGGCCGCCAGGCGCAGGTGGCTGGTCACCAGCCGCTCGGCGGCCTCGGAATCCTCGTGGTCGACCCAGGCCTTGGCCAGCATGTATTCCTCCTCCGGCTCAAGCAGGGGGAACTTGCGGATTTCCTGCAAGTAGCGGTTCAGGCCCTGTTCGGGGCTGGGGGCGGGAAGGTTCGTCTGGTTCGCCATCTGAAGAATTCCTTTCCCGCGCAGGGGCGGGCAATGTTGAACGCCGGCCGCACGGGCCCGGTTCCGTTACCTGACGGTTTCGCGCAGTCTTGCCAGCAGCCCGGCCATGTCCGCGGGCAGCGGGCTGGCGAAATGCAGGCTCTCGCCGCTGAGCGGATGGCGAAAGCCCAGTTCGGCCGCATGCAGTGCCTGGCGGGGAAAGACTGCTACCGCGGCGGCCACCTCGGCGCCCAGCACCCGCGCCGAGGCGCGGCGGCTGCCGCCATAGACCGGATCGCCCACCAGCCCCAGCCCGGCATGGGCCATGTGCACGCGGATCTGATGCGTGCGCCCGGTCTCCAGCCGGCATTCCACCAGCATGAGCGCGGGCGGGCTGCCAAAGGATTCAAGCAGCCGCGCCCGCGTCACCGCATGGCGGCCGCGGTCAAAGCTGACCGCCTGCCTCTGGCGGTCGCTGGGATGGCGGCCCAGCATGGTGGTGATGCGCAGGACGCCGCCCGGCTCGAAGGCCAGGCCGGGCAGGCCGCGCAGGCGCGGATCGGCGGGGTCGATCATGCCATGCGCCAGCGCCAGATAGCGCCGGTGCGCGCTGTGATCGGCGAATTGCGCCGCCAGCCCCTGATGCGCACGGTCGGATTTCGCCACTACCAGCAGGCCCGAGGTCTCGCGGTCGATGCGATGCACGATCCCTGGCCGCGCCGCGCCGCCGATGCCCGACAGGCTGCCGGCGCAATGCGCCAGCAGCGCATTCACCAGCGTGCCATTGGGTGTGCCGGGCGCCGGATGCACCACCATGCCGGCGGGCTTGTCCACCACGATCAGTTCGGCATCCTCATAGGCGATCGCCAGCGGGATGGCCTCGGGCTGCGCCGCCAGCGGCTCGGGTGCGCCGATGGTCACGCGATAGTCGCCGGTCTCGGCGCGTGCGCGGCCATCCGTGACCGGCCCCGAGGGGCCGCTGACCGCGCCCTCGGCCAGCAGTTTTGCCAGGCGCGAGCGCGACAGCGCCGCCGCCTCTGGTGCGCAGGCGGCAAGCGCCTTATCAAGCCGGTCGGACAGACCTTCGGGAATGGTGATGAGGATTTCGGCCATGGCTGGGGATGATAGGCTGGATCGGGGGGCAGAGGAAGCGCTGCCGATGCTGCGCTGGCTGCGCATCCTGGTCACCGCACTGGCGCTGGTGATGGGCCTGGGCGTGCTGGTGATCGCGGCGCTCTTGTGGCTGCGCCTGTCGGTGGCGCCGCTGCCGGAGCTGCCGCCGCAGATCGCCCTGCCGCAGGGCGCCGCGCCCGCGGCCGTCACCTTTGCCCGCGACTGGCTGGTGGTGGTGACCGAAACCGGCGAGGTACTGCTTTACGACCGCCAGGGCAGGCTGAGGCAGCGGGTTCAGCCCTGATCGCCGGCCTTGCCTTCCAGCGCGTCCAGCCGGGCGCGCAGCTCGGCGTTCTCGGTGCGGGCCTTGATCGCCATCTCGCGCACGCATTCGAATTCCTCGCGGGTGACGAAATCGCGCTCGGCCAGCCAGCGGTCGATCCAGCCATTGAAGGCGGTCTGTGCCTCGTCCTTGGCGCCCTGGGCCACGCCCATGGCATTGGTCATCAATTTCGAGAGATCGTCGAAGAAACGGTTGTTCGCGTTCATGGCGGGCCTTTCGATTCAGCGTTGCGCCCTATATGGCCCTGCCGGGGCGGCTGTTCAATCGCCAACCGGCCACCGCCCGGCCCGCGCGTCGAGACGAGGACAACATGATCGCCTTCCCGGACATCTCGCCCGAGATCTTTGCCGTCAGCCTGTTCGGGATCGAATTCGCGCTGCGCTGGTATGCGCTGGCCTATCTGGCCGGGCTCGTGATCGGCTGGCGCATCATCGTGGCGCTGATGCGGCGGCCGGCGCTGTGGGGCGATGCCGCCCCCATGCGCCCCGAGCAGGTCGAGGAACTGCTGACCTGGGTGATCCTGGGCGTCGTTCTGGGCGGCCGGCTGGGTTTCGTGCTGTTCTATGAGCCGGGCTATTACTGGGCCAATCCCGGCCAGATCCCGATCCTGTGGCGCGGCGGCATGTCCTTTCACGGCGGCTTTCTGGGGGTGGTGCTGGCCTCCTGGTGGTTCTGCCGCCGCCACGGCATCGCGGCGCTGCGGCTGGCGGATGCGCTGGCGGTGGCGACGCCCATCGGCCTCGGTCTGGGCCGGGTGGCGAATTTCATCAATGCCGAGCTGTGGGGCAGGCCGACCGATCTGCCCTGGGGGGTGATCTTTCCTGGCGAGGCGGCACAGACCTGCCCCGGCATCACCGGCCCTTGCGCCCGCCACCCCAGCCAGCTTTACGAGGCCGCGCTCGAGGGCATCGTGCTGGCGCTCTTGCTGTTTTGGCTGGTGCGCGCCGGCGGGCTGCGCCGGCCCGGCCAGGCGCTGGGGCTGTTTCTGGCGGGTTATGGCCTGTCGCGTTTCGTGGTCGAGTTCTTTCGCCAGGCGGATGCGCAGTTCATCACCCCCGACAATCCGCTGGGCCATGTGATCGGCGGTCCGGTCTGGGGTCTCAGCATGGGGCAGCTGCTGTCACTGCCCATGGTGCTGATCGGGCTGGTGTTCTGGCTGCGGGCGCGGATGCGGCCCGCCGCCGCTGCCCCGCAGCCATGACGCCGCTGGCCCGGCTGATCGCCGCGCGCATCCGGCTGTCGGGGCCGATGCCCATCGACGAATACATGCAGCTGTGCCTGCTGCATCCCGAGCACGGCTATTACGCCACCCGCGATCCCTTCGGCGCGGCGGGCGATTTCACCACCGCCCCCGAGATCAGCCAGATGTTCGGCGAGATGATCGGCCTTGCGCTGGCGCAGTGCTGGCTGGACCAGGGCCGGCCCGCGTCCTTTTCCCTGGCCGAGATCGGCCCCGGCCGCGGCACGCTGATGGCCGACATCCTGCGCACCATCCGCCGGGTGCCCGGCATGGCCGCGGCCGCCCGCGTGGTGCTGGTCGAGGCCTCGCCGCACCTGCGCCGGATGCAGCGCGAAAAGCTGGGCGAGATCACGCATCTGGACGAGGTGCGCGACCTGCCCGAGGCGCCGCTGTTTCTGGTCGCCAACGAATTCTTCGACGCCCTGCCGATCAAGCAGCACCAGCGCACCCCCGGGGGCTGGGCCGAACGCATCGTGGCGCTTGATCCCGGGGGCGGGCTGATCCTGGGCCTTGCCGCGCCTGCGCCTGGCGTGCCCGCGCCCCTGGGCGAGCTGCGCGAGACCTGTCCCGCCGCGCCGCCGATCGTCGCCGCCATCGCCGGGCGCATCGCCGCGCATGGCGGCGTGGCGCTCATCATCGACTATGGCGGCTGGGACGGGCGCGGTGACACCTTTCAGGCGCTGCGCCGCCACTGCCCCGAGGACCCCCTGGCCCATCCCGGCGAGGCCGACCTGACCGCGCATGTCGATTTCGCGCCCCTGGCCATGGCGGCGCGCCGGGCGGGGGCGCGGGTCTCGCGGCTGGTCGGGCAGGGCGACTGGCTGCTGGGCCTCGGCATCGCCGCCCGGGCCGAGCGGCTGGCCCGGGCCGGGGACGCCGGCGCCATGGCGGCGCTTCATCGCTTGACCGCGGCCGGGGAAATGGGTCACCTGTTCCGAATTCTGGCCCTCTGGGCCGGTGATGCGCCCCTGCCCCCCGGTTTCGAGCCCCTGGAGGATCATGCACACGACGCTTGAGATCCTGACGCATCCGCTGCTGGAGCCGCTGCGCCACGGCTTCTTCACCCGGCGCGGCGGCGCCTCGTCGGGGCTGTTTTCGGGGCTGAACTGCGGCTACGGCTCGAGCGACCAGGGCGAGATCGTGGCGATCAACCGCGCCCGCGTGGCCGAGGCGATGGGCGTGGCGGCCGCCCGCATCGCCACGCTGCATCAGACCCATTCCGCCGATGTCGTGGTGCTGCGCGAGGGCGACGATCCGGCCGACACCGCCGGCCGGCGCGCCGATGCGCTGGTCACCGACCAGCCGGGCGTGGCGCTGGCGGTGCTGACCGCCGATTGCCAGCCGATCCTGCTGGGCGATGCGCAGATGGGCGTGATCGGCGCCGTGCATGCCGGTTGGCGCGGCGCGCTCTCGGGCGTGATCGAGGCCGCGGTCGGCGCGATGACCGACCTCGGCGCGCGGCACATCCGCGCGGTGATCGGCCCGACGATCAGCCAGCGCGCCTATGAGGTCGGCGAGGATTTCATGGACGAATTCCTGACCGAGGACCCGGACTGGCACCGCTTCTTTGCCCAGGGACCGAACGGACGGCCGCTGTTCGACCTGCCCTCCTTCGGCCTGATGCGCCTGCGCGAGGCCGGGGTCGAGGCGGAATGGATCCGCCATTGCACCTATTCCGACCCGGACCGGTTCTTTTCCTACCGCCGCAGCACGCATCAGCACGAGGTGGACTACGGTCGCCTGATCTCGGTGATCAGGTTGTGACGGGGCGCGGTCGCACGGCCTGCCCAGTCGTCGGTGCGCCGGGACTATCCGTGCCTAGACGGCGCCAGGATGCGCGAGCACTGTTGCCGCAGCTTGTTCGAAGGAGTCGAAGTCATGCATGAATTGTTGACAGTCTGATGCTTCAGGGTCTTGTCCTTCTGCTGCTTGCAGCATTGGCGGGGGTCAGCATCGTCATCCAGCAGGCCCTGAATGCGAATCTGCGCAACGCGCTGGATTCCGCTGCCTGGTCGGGTTTCATGAGCTATCTCGTCGGGGTGGTCTGCATGGTGCTGTTCGCCCTGATCCTGCGCGACCCGCTGCCCTCGGGCGCTGCCGCCGCCAAAATCCCGTGGTGGGCCTGGAGCGGGGGCCTGTTCGGCGCGATCTTCATCGCGCTTGGCATCTATCTTGTGCCGCTGATCGGAGCGACCGCCTTCATCGCCTTCCTCATCGCGGGACAGATGCTCGCATCACTGGCATTCGATCAATTCGGCTGGCTTGGCCTGGCCGAGCGGCCGATCGACGCCATGCGCCTGCTGGGGGTTGTCCTGCTGGTTGCGGGTGTGGTGCTGATCAGGCGCTGATGCGCCCGGACCTGTGCCGGCCCCTCACCCCAGCGCGGCCGCCCGTTCCTCGACCACGGAAAACGGCACGCCCGGCTCGTCCTTGGCGCAGCGGATCACCAGGCTGGTCTTGACCGAGGCCACGTTCGGCGCCGCGGTCAGGCTTTCGGTCAGGAAGCGCTGGAACCCGGTCAGGTCGGGCGAGACGCATTTCAGGATGAAGTCGATCTCGCCGTTCAGCATGTGGCATTCGCGCACCAGGGGCCAGCCGCGGCACAGGGCCTCGAAGGCGGAAAGGTCGCGTTCGGACTGGCTGACGAGCCGCACCATGGCAAAGACCTGCACCTCGAAGCCCAGTTCGCGCGAGTCGATGTCGGCGTGATAGCCGCGGATAAAACCCATCTCCTCAAGCGCGCGGACGCGGCGCAGGCAGGGCGGGGCCGAGATCCCGACCCGGCGCGCCAGTTCGACATTGGTCATGCGCCCGTCCGCCTGCAGTTCGGCCAGGATCTTGCGGTCGATTTCGTCCAGTCGGGCGCTGCTCATCTTTATCCTCTTGGGCCGCGATCGGGCCGAATTCATGCCGGAAACTATCCTGCCGGACCGGTTTGCGCAATATTGTTTCCGCTGCAGTGCAAAATCGCCGGCGCATTGCACGCGGCGGCGGGGAAGACTACCTAGGCGGGGCAAAGCAGGAGGTCCACCGCCCATGTCCCATGCCCCCCATGTCCCTGTCGCTGCCGCCGATGACGCCACGCTGCCCGCGCATACGCGGGTGCTGATCGTGGGCTCGGGTCCGGCCGGCTATACCGCCGCCGTCTATGCCTCGCGTGCCATGCTGGCGCCGGTGCTGATCCAGGGCATGCAGCCCGGCGGCCAATTGACCATCACCACCGAGGTCGAGAACTGGCCCGGCGATACCGAGGTGCAGGGCCCCGAGCTGATGGGGCGCATGGAGGCCCATGCCCGCGCCATGGGGGCGCGCATCGTCACCGACACGGTGACGCGGCTGGACCTGCAGGCGCGGCCCTTCGTGGCGCATTGCGATTCCGGCGCGCGCATCAGCGCCGATGCGGTGATCCTGGCCACCGGCGCGCAGGCGCGCTGGCTGGGACTGGACAGCGAAGAGCGCTTCAAGGGTTTCGGCGTCTCGGCCTGCGCCACCTGCGACGGGTTCTTCTATCGCGGGCGCGAGGTGGCGGTGATCGGCGGCGGCAATACCGCGGTCGAGGAGGCGCTGTTCCTGACCAATTTCGCCAGCAAGGTGACGCTGATCCACCGCCGCGACAGCCTGCGCGCCGAACGCATCCTGCAAGATCGGCTGTTTCGCCATCCCAAGGTGGCGGTGCTCTGGGACCACGAACTGGCCGAGGTCGAGGGCACGACGCAGCCGCCGGGGGTGACCGGGGTGCGGGTGCGCCACGTCACCACCGGCGCCGAGCAGGTGATCGCGGCGGATGGCGTCTTTATCGCCATCGGCCATGCCCCGGCCTCGGAACTGGTGCGCGACCAGCTGGAGCTGCACAACGGCGGCTATGTCCGGGTCGAGCCGGGCAGCACCCGCACCTCGATCCCCGGGGTCTTTGCCGCCGGCGACCTGACCGACCATATCTATCGCCAGGCGGTGACCAGCGCCGGCATGGGCTGCATGGCGGCGCTGGACGCCGAGCGCTGGCTGGCCGAGCATGACCTGGCCGGCGCCGCGCAGCCGCAGCCGGCCGAGGCCCCGGCCTGAACGGGCCGCGGGCGCGGCGTTGACCGCCCGCCCGCCATGGCCTATCGCCAAGGGCAGACGCAGACCAGCGGGGCGCAGATGACCGAGCCTGTCCTGATCCTGACGATGAAATGGGGCACGCTTTATGGTGCCGAGGACGTGAACCGGCTGTTTCGCCAGGTCCGCCGGCATCTGCAGCGCCCGCATCGGTTCATCTGCCTGACCGACGACGCCCAGGGCATCGATCCGGGGGTCGAGGCGCTGCCGCTGCCGGACCTGGGCCTGCCGCCCGGCGACACCGACACGCGCTGGCGCAAGCTGGCGCTGCTGCGCCGCGATCTGGGCGGATTTGCCGGGGCGACGGCGCTGTTTCTGGACCTCGATCTGGTGGTGCTGGGCGACATGGCGGCGTTTTTCGACCTGCCGGGGCAGTTTCTGATCATCCGCGACGACGACCTGTTTCGCGCCAAGCCGCTGCGCCGGCTGAACCCCGGGCGCGACCGGTTCCTGCACATGGTGGGCAATTCCTCGGTCTTTCGCTATCGCGTGGGGGCGCATGGCGATGTGCTGGACGCCTATCTGGCCGATCCGGCGGCGGCGGCGCGCGACTATGAGCATGAACAGCAGTTCCTGAGCGCCGAGATCGCGCGGCGCGGCCTGATGACCTATTGGCCGCGCGGGCTGTGCGTCAGCTTCAAGAACGACTGTGTGCCGCGCGGGCTGCGCAGCTATCTGGCCGATCCGGTCCTGCCCGCCGGCGCCCGCATCGTGCTGTTCGCCGGGGCGCCGAAGATGTCCGAGGTCTTTGGCGGGCAGGGCCACAAATGGTATCGCCGCATCGGCAGGATCGACTGGCTGCGCAGCGCCTGGGAATGCGCCTGAGCCCAGTGCACAGCAAAGCCTAGTGCACGCTGACCGGGGTCAGTTCGTTCTGGCGCGCCAGCATGAAGGCCATGCCGCGGTCGCGCACCAGCGCCAGCCTTTCGCCATCGGCGCCGTGCAGCGCGTAAAGCGCCTCGGCACCCGGCACCTGGCGGCGGATCTCCTCGGGCAGGGTGTCGACGGCGACGCGGCGGATATAGACGATATTGCCCGCAAGCTGCGGGCCGAAGTCGAATTTCTCGTTCATCTGCGATCCCCTTTCATTTGCGGCTGATCGGTATGGTCTGAACGATGCTTTCGGGCACGGCGCGGCTGAGGTCGATATGCAGCAGACCGTTTTCCAGCCCTGCCGCGACCACCTCGACACCGTCCGCCAGCACGAAGCTGCGCTGGAAGGCGCGGGCGGCGATGCCGCGATGCAGGAAGACGCGATCCTCATCCGGGTCGGCCTGGCGGCCCCGAATCACCAGCTGGCGATCCTCGAGCGTGATCGCCAGATCGTCGTCGGAAAATCCGGCCACGGCCAGCGTGATCCGGAAGCCGTTCGGCCCCTGGTGTTCGATATTGTAGGGCGGATAGCCCTCGGCGCCCTTGGCGGCCCTCTCGGCCAGACGTTCGAGCTGGTCGAAACCCAGCAGGAACGGATGAGCGGCGAGACTGATCTTGGTCATCTTCCCAAGCCCTTTGCATCAAAGCGACAAGTCGGCCGGACCCCGGGACGGCAGTCCGGCTGCGATCAATATGTGAACTCGCGCCGCGATCCGCAAGATGGCCGGCCGCGGCGTGGCGGGGCCGGCAAGGGCATTAACACTGTCGGGCCATTGGGTTATAACCATGCGACTCCAGCCCGAGGCCCGACCATGAACGCCCAGCACGAGATGTCCAGCGAGGAGATCGCCCGCACCCGGCTTGAGGTGCTGCGGCGCGAGCACCGCGATCTTGACGAGGCGATCACCGCGCTGAGCAGCCAGTCCCTGACCCATTCCCTGACGCTGCAGCGGCTGAAAAAGCAGAAACTGGCGCTCAGGGACCGCATCGCCCGGCTCGAGGACGATCTGACCCCCGACATCATCGCCTGATTGCGCGCCGGCCCGTCCCGCGCTAGGGCGGGGCCAAAAGGGGGCATCTGCCATGGAAAGACCCGTCGCAATCATCATGGGCAGCCAGTCCGACTGGCCGACCATGCGCGAGGCCGCCACCATTCTGGACGAGCTTGGCATCGGCTATGAGGCGCGCATCGTCTCGGCGCATCGCACGCCGGACCGGCTGTGGGACTATGGCAAAAGCGCGGTTTCGCGCGGGCTGAAAGTCATCATCGCCGGCGCCGGGGGGGCGGCGCACCTGCCGGGCATGATGGCCTCCAAGACACGGGTGCCGGTGATCGGCGTGCCGGTGCAGACCAAGGCCCTGTCGGGGGTCGATTCGCTTTATTCCATCCTGCAGATGCCCAGGGGCTATCCGGTGGCGACCATGGCCATCGGGGCTGCCGGTGCAGCCAATGCCGGGCTGATGGCGGCGGGGATCCTGGCGATTTCCGATCCCGAACTGGCGGCGCGGCTGGACGCCTGGCGCCAGGCGCTGAGCGATTCCATCCCCGAGGAGCCGAGAGATGACTGAGCTGAAACCGGGTTCCACCATCGGCATCCTGGGCGGCGGGCAGTTGGGGCGGATGCTGTCCGTTGCCGCCAGCCGGCTGGGCTATCGCTGCCACATCTATGAACCCGCGGCGGCGCCCGCGGGGGACGTGGCCCATGCCCTGACCACCGCGCCCTACGAGGATGTGGCGGCGCTGCGCGCCTTTGCCGGGTCGGTCGATGTCATCACCTATGAATTCGAGAACGTGCCGACCTCGGCGCTGGATCTGCTGGAATCGCTGCGTCCGATCCGCCCGAACCGCCGGGCGCTGGCGGTGTCGCAGGACCGGCTGATGGAAAAGGACTTCCTGGCCGGCATCGGGCTGACGACCGCGCCCTACCGCAATGTCGAGAGCGAATCCGACCTGCCCGCGGCGCTGGCCGATCTGGGCGCGCCCGCGATCCTGAAAACCCGGCGCATGGGTTATGACGGCAAGGGCCAGATCCGCTTTTCGGACGCGGGCCAGCGGGACTGGACCGGCGCGCCCTCGGTGCTGGAGGGGTTCGTCGAGTTCTCGGCCGAGATCAGCGTCATCGTGGCGCGCGGCGCCGACGGGCAGGTGGCGGCCTATGATCCGGGGCTGAACGTGCATCGCGAGGGCATCCTGCGCACAACCACCGTGCCCTGCGGTCTGCCCGCCACGCTGACCACCGATGCGGTGCTGATCGCGGCGCGCATCGTCAATGCGCTGGACTATGTCGGCGTCATGGGGGTCGAACTGTTCGTGACCCCGGCCGGGCTGGTGGTGAACGAGATCGCGCCGCGGGTGCACAACTCGGGGCACTGGACGCAGGCGGGCTGCGCCGTCGACCAGTTCGAGCAGCATATCCGCGCCGTCGCCGGCCTGCCGCTGGGCGACGGCCAGCGCTATGCCGATGTCGAGATGCAGAACCTGATCGGCGGGGATATGGCCCGCCTGCCGGAACTGCTGCGCCAGCCGCGCCTGCAGATCCATCTTTACGGCAAGGGCGAGGCGCGCCCGGGCCGCAAGATGGGCCATGTCAACCGGCTGCTGCCAGCGCCTGCCGCAGCCGGGTGAATTCCGCCCGGCCGGCCGGGATTCCCAGGCGCAGCCAGTGCCGGTGCCAGGGAAAGATCCGGCTCCAGATCGCGGCGCGGGCCAGCCGGTCCTGCGCCGCCTGCGCATCCGGCGTGTGGTAAAGCCGGAACAGATGCGTGCCGCCGGCCAGATCCCAGCCCTGGCCGGTCACGATCTGGTCCAGATGCAGCGCCGCCTCGGACAGCCAGGTGACCGTGGCCTCGTGCCAGCGGTCGTCGGCCAGCGCCGCGGCCCCGATCTCCAGCGCCGGGCCGCTGACCGCCCAGGGCCCGCGCGCGGCGCGCAGGCGTGCCAGCAGCTCCGGCGCCGCGATGACGAATCCCAGCCGCAGCCCGGCGAGGCCCCAGAACTTGCCAAAGCTGCGCAGCACCGTGACATTCGCCGGCCGCGCCGCCGCCACCGAGAGGTCCGGGCGCGCATCGGCAAAGCTTTCATCGACAAGCAGATGCCCGACACCGGCGGCGATGCCGGCGATCTGCGCCGGGCTGAATTCGCGCCCGTCGGGATTGTTCGGGTTCACGATCACCGCCAGATCGGTGCCGGCCAGGGCCGCGGGGCTCTGGACCTCTGCCACCTGCCAGCCGGCGGCGGCCAGGCTGGCCGCATGTTCGTTATAGGTCGGCGCCAGCACCGCGGCGCGCTGCCCGGCGATCAGGCGCGGCAGGCTCTGGATCGCCGCCGAGGCGCCGGCCACGGCCAGCAGCTGTTTCTCGGGGCAGCCAAAGCGCGCGGCGGCGGCGCGCGCCAGCCGCGTCTCGTCGGCGCGGGTGGGCAGCGCGGTCAGGGCATGGGCACTGAGCGGCGGTGCCCGATAGGGCCGGCGGTTGATGCCGGTCGAGAGGTCGATCCAGTCCCCGCCGCCAAAGCGGGAGGCCGCCCGGTCGATGTCGCCGCCATGGTCACGCATTGCCTTCCTCCTGTCCGTCTGCGCGCAATCAAGGGGCGGCGGGCGGCGCGGTCAAGCCGTGCCGTGGCCGTCAGCCGGCGGTAACGGAATTTTCGCTTTACACCCTCATGGAACCTGCCCACGATATATGGTAGGCACACAAGGCTGGCACGCCGGGTGTAGTCGGCGCGACAACAGGTTGGGGAACGTCCGCAGCCGCTTGGACCAAGGGGGAAAGGGCATGGCACAGTTGGACTATTTCGACAGCGACGACATCCATCCCATCGACATCGTGGAAACCGTCGCCACCCATCACGACTGGGATTTCGACCGCCTGGCCGAGGACCAGATCGCCATGACCGTCGAGGGCCAGTGGCGCAGCTATTCCATCACCCTGGCCTGGTCCCCGCGCGAGGAGGTGCTGCGGCTGATCTGCACCTTCGACATGGATCCGCCGGCCGAGCGGCTGCCGGCGCTTTACGAGGTGCTGAACCTCGCCAATGACCAGGTCTGGGACGGCGGCTTCACCTTCTGGGCGGCGCAGCGGCTGATGGTCTGGCGCTATGGTCTGGTGCTGTCGGGCGAGGCGATCGCCAGCCCCGAGCAGATCGACCGCATGATCGGCAATGCCATCGCCGCCTCCGAGCGTTTCTACCCCTGTTTCCAGCTAGCCTGCTGGGGCGACGCCTCGCCTGCGGCGGCAATGGACATCGCCCTGTCCGAGGCTTACGGTCGCGCCTGAGATGCCGCCCGCCGGGCGGCTGGCAGGGGGGCGGATCATGGATTTTTCCCGGGTGAATGCACGCGGTCTGGTGCTGGTCGGCTGCGGCCGCATGGGCGGCGCGCTGCTGGACGGCTGGCTGGGGCAGGGGCTTGCGCCCTCGGCCGCGCATGTCATCGACCCCAACCCCCGGGAGGAACTGTCGCGGATGGGTATTTCGGTGAATGCAGACCTGCCCGCCGATCCGGCGGTTCTGGTCATCGCCGTCAAGCCGCAGATGATGGCCGAAGTCCTGCCGCGGCTTGCGGTCGGCGCCGATACGCTGGTGGTCTCGGTCGCGGCCGGCGTGCGCATCGCCGCCTATGAGCGGGCCTTTCCCGGCGCGGCGGTGGTCCGGGCGATGCCCAACACGCCGGCGGCGATCGGCCAGGGCATCACCGCCATCATCGGCAATGCCCGCGCCGGCGCGCCGCAGCTGGCGCTGGCCGAGGCGCTGATGTCCGCCGTCGGCCGCGTGGTCCGCCTTGAATCCGAGGCGCAGATGGATGCGGTCACCGCGCTGTCGGGGTCAGGCCCGGCCTATGTCTTTCACCTGATCGAGGCCATGGCCGCAGCGGGCGAGGCCGAGGGGCTGGCGCCGGCCCTGGCGCTGGAACTGGCGCGGGTGACCGTGGCCGGCGCCGGCGCCCTGGCGGTCCATGCCGACGAGGACCCGGCGGTGCTGCGCCGGAACGTCACCTCGCCCGGCGGCACCACCGCCGCGGGGCTGCACGAGCTGATGGATGCCGAACACGGCCTGCCGCCGCTGATGCGCCGCACCATTGCCGCGGCCGCGGCGCGCGGGCGGGAGCTGGGGGCATGAGCGGCCAGATCGCCTGGGAGGATTTCGACAAGGTGCAGATCCGCGTCGGCACGATCCTGCGCGCCGAGCCCTTTCCCGAGGCCCGGCACCCGGCGCTGAAGCTGTTTGTGGATTTCGGCCCCGACATCGGCGAGCGGAAAAGCTCGGCCCGGATCACCCGGCATTACGCGCCCGAGGCGCTGGTCGGCCGGCAGGTTCTGGCGGTGGTGAACTTCCCGCCGCGCCAGATCGGCAAGTTCATGTCCGAGGTTCTGGTGCTGGGCCTGCCCGACGAGACGGGCGAGGTGGTGCTGATCGGCCCGGACCAGCCGGTGCCCCTGGGCGGGAGGATGTTCTGATGAGGCTTCTGGTGACGCGGCGGATGACCCAGGCGGCCGAACATGCGCTGAAGGCGCGGTTCGATACCGAGATCATGGACCGCAGGGACGGGCTCAGCGTCGATGAGGCGGCGCAGGCGCTGGCCGATTACGACGCGATCATGCCGACGCTGGGCGACTGCTTTTCGGCCGAGGCCTTTCGCGGCAGCCCGCGCTGCAAGCTGCTGGCGAATTTCGGCGCCGGCTATAACCACATCGACGTGGCGGCGGCCGATGCCGCCGGCGTCGCGGTGACCAATACCCCCGATGCGGTGACCGATGCCACCGCCGACATCGCACTGACGCTGATCCTGATGACCGCGCGCCGCGCCGGCGAGGGCGAGCGGCTGTTGCGCGCCGGCGGCTGGACCGGCTGGCAGCCGACGCAGCTGCTGGGCCGGCATGTCTCGGGCAAGACGGTGGGCATCATCGGCATGGGCCGCATCGGTCGCGCCATTGCCCGGCGCTGCCATTACGGCTTTGGCATGCAGGTGCTGTTTCACAACCGCTCGACGGTCTCATCGCTGGATTTCCCCGCCCGGCAGGTGCAGGGGCTGGACGAGTTGCTGGCGCAGTCGGATTTCGCCGTGCTGGCCGTGCCGGGCGGTGCCGCCACCCGGCATCTGATCGGCGCGGCGGAACTGGCGCGGCTGGGGCCGCAGTCCTATCTGGTCAATATCGCCCGCGGCGACGTGGTCGACGAGGCGGCGCTGGTCGAGGCGCTGCGCGAGGGCCGCATCGCCGGGGCCGGGCTTGATGTCTATGAACACGAGCCCGCCGTCCCGCCCACGCTGTGCACCCTCGAGAACGTGACGCTGCTGCCGCATCTGGGCACCGCCGCCGAGGAGGTGCGCACCGCCATGGCCATGCGCGCGATGAACAACCTTCTGGCCTTTGACGAGGGGCATCTGCTGCCCGACCGGGTGTATTGATCCGGGGGCTTGACCGCCGGCGGCGGGGCTGCTCAGGCTGCGGCAGAAGGGGGCGCGCATGATCCACAGCTATGTCGTCAGGGGGGCCGGGCTGGCGCCGCTGCCCGAAGGGGGCGAACTGGCCGATGCCATCTGGATCGACCTCTACCAGCCGCTGGCCGCGCAGGTCGCGGCGGTCTCGGCGCTGGGCTATGAGATCCCGACGCTCGAGGACATGGAAGAGATCGAGATCTCGAACCGGCTCTTTACCGACAGGGGCCTGATCTACATGACGGGCGTGCTGCCCGGCCAGCGGCCCGAGGGTGCCCAGGTCGCCATGCCGGTCACCTTCATCATCGACCACCGCCGTCTCATTACCGTGCGCCATCACGCGCCGCGCCCGTTCGAAACCTTCGCCCATCGCGCCGACCGCTCCAGCGGCGGCTGCGCCACGCCCGAGCGGGTGTTCCTGGGGCTAGTCGAGGAAATCGTCGGCCGGCTGGCCGACCTTTCGGAAAACGTCGCCAGAGAGATCGACCAGACCGCGGGACAGGTGCTGGCGATGACGCCCGGCGGCAAGGCCGGGGCGCTCCACCAGGCGCTGGTCACCGTGGGCCAGCAGGCCGAGGTCATGGGCCGCATCCGCCTGGGGCTTCTGTCCATGGACCGCATCCTCGTCTATCACGCCGCCAGCGCCAGCCGCGCCGACAAGACCGGAGAGCTGAACGCGCTGCACAAGGCGATCCAGCGCGACATCCAGGCGCTTGAGGTGCACGCGGATTTCCTTGGCTCGCGCGTGGCGATGACCGTCGATGCCACCATGGGCATGATCGGGCTGCAGCAGAACGACCGCGTACGCATCCTGTCGGTGGTGGCGGCGCTGTTCCTGCCGCCGACGCTGATCGCCAGCATCTACGGGATGAACTTTACCCACATGCCGCAGCTGGAACTGCGCTGGGGCTTTCCGATGTCGCTGGCGATGATGGTCGGCTCGGCCGTGGTGACCTTCCTGGTGCTGAAATGGCGGCGCTGGCTTTAGCCGCGCAGCGGGAATTCCTCGATCAGGTGAAAGAATCCGGCCTCGTCCTCGCCGGTCAGCGCCACCGCCCCGACGGCGGCGGGGCGCGCCAGAAGCGGCGCCAGCGGTCCGGCCAGTCTCTGGCGCAGCGCCTCGGCCCGGTCGGGGGGCAGGGTGCCGCTCAGCGTCAGGTGGTAATGGAACAGGTCCAGCACATGGGGATAACCCCAATGCTCCAGATGCGCCCGCGCCCGGGCGGGCAGGGCGTCGGGATTGCGCCGCGCGCGCTCCTCCGCGGTCAGAGGGGCGCGGAAATGGTCCAGCCGGGTGACCAGCGCCGATTCCAGCGCGACCAGTTCGGGCGGCTGCCTGCGCGGCCGCAGTGCCACGAAGCCGCAGTCGCAGCACAGCTCCAACGCCAGGGAAAAGCCGGCGAGGCGGTCGCAAAGCAGCCGCAGTTCCAGCGCCAGCGCCTCGGGGCGCGCGTTCGCTGCCAGGCGGAAGGGTGCCTTCAGCGTGGCGTGAAAGCCGTAACGGCACGGCGCTTCAGTCAGGGCGCCGCCCCGCAGGCCGCCCGCGGCGGGCACCGCGCCCAGGCGCGCGTCCCAACCCAGCCAGGCGGCGCCGAAAGCGCCCAGTTCGCCCTCGGGCAGGTGATAGATCGCCAGCCGGCGAAAGCGCATGGCCCTATTCCCCTCGCATGGCCGGATCAGGTCCGGCAACCTTGCGGCCAGTGATAGCAGGGTCTAAGCCCGAAGGACCAGCCGCAGGAACAGGGCACGCGCATGCGATCCACCTTCAGCTACATGATCTGGCCGCTCATCGTCACCGGCGCCGGGCTGGCGCTGGCCGCGGCGCTGGGCTGGCAGTATCGCGGCAGCGGCGCGGGGGCGCTGGCCTTCTTCCTGATCGCCGGCATCCTCGCGGTGCTCGAGATCTCGCTTTCCTTCGACAATGCCATCGTCAATGCGCAGAAGCTGCAGCAGATGACGCCGAAATGGCAGCGGCGCTTCCTGACCTGGGGCATCGTCATCGCGGTCTTCGGCATGCGGGTGATCTTTCCGCTGCTGGTGGTGGTCATCGCGGCGCAGCTTGGCCCCTGGCAGGCGCTGCGCCTCGCCGCCACGCAGCCGCAGGAATATTCGCGCATCATCCATGAGGCGCATCTGCCCATCGCGGCCTTCGGCGGCTCGTTCCTGATGCTGGTGGCGCTGAACTATTTCTTCGACAGCGGCAAGGATATCGACTGGATCAAGGGCGTCGAGGCGGCGCTGCGCAAGCTGGGCGAGATCCGCGGCATGGAGGTCGGGCTGGTGCTGATCTGCATGCTGGTGGTATCGGCACAACTGCCGGCGGAAAAGGAACATGCCTTCGTCGCCGCGGCGATCTGGGGCGTGCTCACCTATCTGCTGGTGGACATGCTGGGCCATGTGCTCGACCGCTGGGGCTCGGGCCAGACACCGTCGGACATGGCCCGCGGCGGCTTTGGCGCCTTCCTCTACCTCGAGGTGCTCGACGCCTCCTTCAGCTTCGACGGCGTCATCGGCGCCTTCGCCTTGACGCAGAACCTGTTTCTCATCGCCATCGGCCTTGGCATCGGCGCCATGTATGTGCGCTCGATGACCGTCATGCTGGTCGAGCGGGGAACCCTCGCCGCCTTCCGCTATCTGGAACATGGCGCCTTCTGGTCGATCTTCGTGCTGTCGGTCCTGATGTTCATCCAGACCCTGCACCCGATCCCCGAGGTGGTCACCGGCCTCCTCGGCGCGGGCTTCATCGGCATGGCCTTCCTCAGCTCGCTTGCCTGGCGCCGCCGCAATCCCGAGGACGAGCCGTAAAGCCGCACCCCGAGGGGGCGCGGCCCGCGCTTCTTCGTTCCCCAAATACTCATGCGACCGCGCCAGGGGGCGCGGCGCCGCTCCTCAGGCGCCGGTCAGCGGTCGCGTGGCCAGGAACAGCCAGTCGCGCGCCTCGCCTTCGACCAGCGGCGCGATCTTGTTCCAGACCTCGGCGTGATAGGCGTCCAGCCAGGCGGTCTCGTCCTGCGACAAAAGCGCGGGTTCGATCAGTCGGCGGTCGATCGGGGCGAAGGTGATGGTCTCCAGCCCCAGCATGTCGCGGCCGTCCGGGCTGTCGCGCCTCTCGACCACCACCAGATTCTCGATGCGGATGCCGAATTCGCCCTCGCGGTAATAGCCCGGCTCGTTCGACAGGATCATCCCGGCCTGCAGCGCAATGTCCGAGATGCGGGCAAAGCGCACCGGCCCCTCATGCACCGAAAGGCCGGCGCCGACGCCATGGCCGGTGCCATGGTCGAAATCCAGGCCCTCGGACCACAGTGGCGCGCGCGCCAGCGCGTCCAGATGGCAGCCGGCGACGCCCTGCGGGAATTGCGCACGGCTCAGCGCGATCATGCCTTGCAGCACGCGCGTATAGGGCCGGCGCACCGCCGGGTCGAAGGCGCCCATCGGCAGGGTGCGGGTGATGTCGGTGGTGCCGTCGCCATATTGCCCGCCGGAATCGACCAGCAGGATATGGCCCGGCTCGATGCGCAGGTCGCTGTCCTCGCTGACGTGATAGTGACAGATGGCGCCATGCGGGCCGGTGGCCGAAATGGTGTCAAAGCTGATGTCCAGGATGCCGCGCTTGCGGCGCAACTCCTCAAGCTTCTTCGCCACGCCGATCTCGGTCAGCGGCTCGCTTGCCAGATGCGGCGCGCGGCCGTCCAGCCAGCACAAGAGCTCGACCACCGCCGCGCCGTCGCGCAGATGCGCCGCGCGCATGCCGGCGATCTCGGCCGGGTTCTTGCGGGCCTTGCGCATGATCACCGGGTCTTGGCCCTCGGCGATGGCGGTGCCCATGCTCTCGATCAGGGTGAACACCTTCTCCGGGGCGGTGCCGGGATCGACCAGCACCGGGCCCGAGAGATTGGTCAGCGCCGGGGTCAGCGCCTCGGGCGGCAGCAGCGTCACCTCATTGCCAAGCGCCGCGCGCACCTCGGCGGGGAATTTCGCCGGATTGGCAAAGACCGCGACATGGGCGTTGGCCTCGATGATGGCGAAGGCCTGCACCACCGGGTTCTTGGGCACGTCCGAGCCACGGATGTTCAGCAGCCATGACAGGCAGTCGGGCAGGGTCAGCACCGCCGCCTGCTGCCCGGCGGCCCGCAGCGCCGCGGCGATGCGGGCGCGCTTTTCCGCCGCGGTCTCGCCGGCGATCGCCTCGGGCCAGAGCCGCACCTGGCCCACCGGCGCCGGCGGCTGGTCGTGCCAGATCGCGTCCAGCGGGTTGGAATCAACCGCGATCAGTGCGATGCCCGAGCCGGCAAGCCCGTGCTCCATCTCGCGGATCTCGCGGCGGGTGTGCAGCCACGGGTCATAGCCGACGCGCCCGCCCTCGTGCAGGGCCTCGCGCAGCCAGGCGGCGGGCTTCGTCTCGGGCCAGGGCACGGGGGTGAAATGACCCGGGTCCACCTCGGCCTTGACCTGCACGCGGTAGCGGCCGTCGATGAACACGCCGGCGCGGTCGGGCGTGACGATGCAAAAGCCGGCGCTGCCGGAAAACCCGGTCAGCCAGGCCAGGCGCGCGTCGCGGGCGGCGACATATTCGCCCTGGTGCGCATCGGCGCGCGGGACGATGAAGCCGTCCAGATCGCGCGCCGCCAGTTCGCGGCGCAGATCGGCCAGCCGCGGCGGGTGGCGCGCGGGATCGGAAAAGCTGTCATAGGTCTGGAACATGTCGGTCTTTCGTCTGTCCTGTCAGGCGGGGGTGGCGGCGCGCCCAAGCGCCGCCGGTGCGCCGGGCAGGGTGCGGGTGATGCCGTCAGCGACCGCCTCGGCGCTGCGGCGGTGGTGAAAATCCTGCGCCACGCGGGCGCGCGAGGCCTGGGCCAGCGCCAGGGCGCGCGCCGGCTCGGCCAGAAGGCCGGCGATTTCGGCGGCCATGACCTCGGGGCGTTCCGCGGGCACCAGGATGGCGTCGCGCCCCGAGGTGATCAACTCGCTGTTGCCGCCGACATCGGTGACCACGACCGGCATTTCCATGGCCATCGCCTCCATGATCGCGACCGAGATGCCCTCATTCAGACTGGCAAGCGCAAAGACATGCGCCGTCTCAAGCCCCTCGCGCACCCGCGCCTCATCGACCGCACCCAGAAGCGTCACCACATCGCCCAGGCCCTTTCCGGCGATCAGCGCGTCCAGGTGCCGGTGATAGCCCGAGCCGCCCTGCTCGTCCTCGCCGGCGATCTCGAGCCGCGCGTCGATGCCCTGCGCGCGCAGCAGCGCCACGGTCGCGATCAGATGGTCATGGCCCTTGACCGCGTTCAGCCGGCCGCAACTGAACAGGCGCAGCGGCGCGCCCGCGGCCGGCGGCTGCCATGGGCGGGCGCGCCGGATCTGGTCCAGATCCACGCCCATCGGCGCGACATTGACCACCGCGGGACGGTCGGCGCCGATCTCGCGCGCGGCCACGCCCTCCAGCAGGCGCGAGATGATGGTGACGAAACGCGCGTGGCGCCATTTCTGGCGCTGGTTCGGGCCGTAGCCGTCCAGGGTCGGGCCGTGCAGGGTCAGGCTGTAGCCCGGGCCGCCAAGGCGTTCACACAGCATGGCGATATTGGCGCTGTCGGCGCAGCTGTGGACATGGATGTGCTGCCAGCCCTGCGCCCGCGCGATGCGCCGCAGACGCGCGCCCATGGCCAGAAGCCCCAGCATCCTGAACCTTCCGCGCAGCCCGCCCGCCGTCTCGGCGCCGAAGGCCGCGCCCAAGGACCGCGCCCAGGCCAGGGGACCGGCGCGCAGGAACTCGGCGACGATGCCCGGGGCACCGCCGCCCAGGGGCAGCAGATAGCGCGTCTCGGCCTGTGCCTCGGCCGCCCAGCTGTGCGAGGCCACGGCGCGCGGCGGCGGCCGGGTCGAGACCAGCTCGGCCCGGATGCCCAGTTCGGCCAGCGCCTGGCGTTCCCGCCACAGGAAGATATGGGTCTGGCCCGGAAACTCGGGGATGAAAAAACCGATCGTCAACACGTCAACGCCCCATGGCGACCGGGTGAAATGCCCCGGCCCGGCGGCATTGGTCGCATGGACCGGGGCGCGAAATCAAGCCGCCCGATTGGTCAGGTTCAGCCGGCGCGGCGCAAGTTCATGGCGCGGGCGCGTTTGCGCGGGTCGGCCTCGAACAGCGCCGCCAGCTGTTCGGTGATGGCGCCGGCCAGCTGCTCGGCATCGGTGATCGTCACCGCGCGCTGGTAATAGCGCGTCACGTCATGGCCGATGCCGATGGCCAGCAGTTCGACCTGACGCTTGCGCTCGATCATGGCGATCACGTCGCGCAGGTGCTTTTCCAGGAAATTCGCCGGATTCACCGACAGGGTGGAATCGTCGACCGGCGCCCCGTCCGAGATCACCATCAGGATGCGGCGCGCCTCGGCGCGGCGGGTCAGGCGGCGGTGCGCCCATTCCAGCGCCTCGCCGTCGATGTTTTCTTTCAGAAGCCCTTCCTTCATCATCAGGCCAAGGTTCGGGCGCACCCGCCGCCAGGGCGCATCGGCGCCCTTGTAGATGATGTGGCGCAGGTCGTTCAGCCGCCCCGGATGCGCCGGACGGCCGGCGGCCAGCCATTTCTCGCGCGCCTGGCCGCCCTTCCAGGCGCGGGTGGTAAAGCCGAGGATCTCGACCTTGACCTGGCTGCGTTCCAGCGTGCGCGCCAGCACGTCGGCGCAGATCGCGGCAATGGAAATGGGGCGCCCGCGCATGGACCCCGAATTGTCCAGCAGCAGCGTCACCACGGTATCGCGGAACTCGGTGTCCTTCTCGACCTTGAACGAAAGCGGCGTGGTCGGGTTCGCCACCACCCGCGCCAGGCGTCCGGCGTCCAGCACGCCCTCTTCCTTGTCGAATTCCCAGCTGCGGTTCTGCTGCGCCTGCAACCGGCGCTGCAGCTTGTTGGCCAGGCGCGAGACCGCGCCGCGCAGGGGTTCAAGCTGCTTGTCCAGATAGGCGCGCAGCCGTTCCAGTTCCGCGGCGTCGGCCAGGTCCTCGGCGCGGATCTCCTCGTCGAACTCCTGGGCAAAGACGCGGTAATCGGCGCTGGCCTCGCTGACCGGGGGCGGCAGTTCCGGCGGGTTGTCGGCCTCCGAGATCTCGGCCTCCTCGGCCATCTCCTCGTCCGACTGGTCGTCCATGCTGACCTGGGCCTGACGCTCTTCCTGGGTCTGGTCCTGGGTGCGGTCGGGGCTGGCCTCGGCGTCATCGTCCTCGTTCTGGTCGCTCGACTGCTCGTTGCCGGCCTCCTCGTCGGCCTCAGCCCCTTCATCCGAGCTGTCGTCCTGCGGCTCGTCCGGGTCCTCGCCCAGCTGGTCGCCATAGCCCAGATCGGCGATCACCCGCCGCGCGAGGCGGGCGAAGGCCGCCTGGTCGGCCAGCACCCGGTCGACATCCTCAAGGTCGGCGCCGGCCTGTTCCTCGATGAAGGGCCGCCACAGGTCGGCGACATGCTGGGCGGCGGCCGGCAGCGGCCGGCCCGTGGCCGCCTGGCGCACGATATAGCCCGCCGCCACCGCCAAAGGCGCGTCCGAGGGCGATTTGATCTGGCCATAGCCCTTGCGGTCGGCGTCATGGCCCAGCCGCACGTCGATGTTGGACAGTGCCCCGGGCATGTCGCGCGCCCCCAGCGCCTCGCAGCGCGCGGTCTCCATCGCCTCGTAGAGGTCGCGCGCCATCGGCCCTGCGGGGACGTATTTCGCATGCGTCGCGGCGTCGTGGTGGCGCAGCTTCATCGCCAGGGCATCCGCCGTGCCGCGCGCCAGCAGGATTTCCTCGCGCGTCATGCGCCGGCTGACCTGCGGCAGGCGCATGGTATCGCCGGCGACGCCCGAGGGATCGGCGGTGAAGGTCACGTTCAGCTCGCGGTCCTCGGCCATGGCCCGGGT
The DNA here is from genome assembly GCF_039808215.1 of Paracoccus sp. (in: a-proteobacteria). Lineage (GTDB taxonomy): Bacteria > Pseudomonadota > Alphaproteobacteria > Rhodobacterales > Rhodobacteraceae > Paracoccus. The sequence goes on along the minus strand of NZ_JBDHSP010000016.1, from coordinate 11,194 downwards.
GGCCTCGGTCAGAGCCTTCTTGAACGGATCGGCGGGGTTGTCGGATTTCTTCATGTCTTACCCCCTGACAGGTCGCGGCGGCGTTGCGGGCAGCGGGCAATGCCGCTGCCGCGGCAGGCAATCATCCCGCCTTGACCGCCGCGCTTTCCGGCAGTTCCTCGTCGAACAGGCGCTGATAGAATTCGGCCACGGTCTGGCGCTCCAGCTCGTCGCATTTGTTCAGGAAGGTCAGGCGGAAGGCATAGCCGATATTGTTGCCGAAGATGCGCGCGTTCTGCGCCCAGGCGATCACCGTGCGCGGGCTCATCACCGTCGAGAGGTCACCCTGCATGAAGGCGGTGCGCGTCAGGTCGGCCAGCGTCACCATCTGGCCGATGATCTTGCGGCCCTTTTCATTGTTCCAGGTCGGGTTTTTCGACAGCACGATCGCCACCTCGGCGTCATGGCTGAGGTAGTTCAGCGTCGAGACCAGCGACCAGCGGTCCATCTGGCCCTGGTTGATCTGCTGCGTGCCGTGGTAAAGCCCGGTGGTGTCGCCAAGACCCACGGTGTTTGCCGTGGCGAACAGGCGGAAATAGGGGTTCGGGGTGATGACCTCGTTCTGGTCCAGAAGCGTCAGCTTGCCGTCGGCCTCCAGCACGCGCTGGATGACGAACATCACATCGGCGCGGCCGGCGTCATATTCGTCGAAGACGATGGCGGTCGGGTTCCTCAGCGCCCAGGGCAGGATGCCCTCGTGGAAGACCGTGACCTGCTTGCCGTCCACCAGCTTGATCGCATCCTTGCCGATCAGGTCGATGCGCGACACATGGCTGTCGAGGTTCACGCGTACGCAGGGCCAGTTCAGTCGCGCCGCCACCTGCTCGATATGGGTGGATTTGCCGGTGCCGTGATAGCCCTGGATCATCACCCGGCGGTTATGGGCAAAGCCGGCAAGGATCGCCAGCGTGGTGTCGGGGTCGAACTTGTAGGTCGGATCCACGTCCGGCACGCGGTCGCTGCGCTCGGCAAAGCCCTTGACCTTCATGTCGCTGTCAAGGCCGAAAACTTCGCGCAGGTCGATCTCTTCGGTGGGTTTGGCGTTCACGTCCAGCATGGTCAGGCCCTTTCCTCGCAACGCCGCATTGTTCGCGCATTCGGGCTCCACACGCAAGAGACCGCGACAGGTCGGGGTGAAATGCGCGCCGGGCCTTGCCCTTGGGCGCGCGCCCAGATAAGCGCCTGCGGGCGCGCAAGACGCCCGGCACATGGAACCAGGGACGAGGGACGGATGAGCGGATTGCTGGCACTGCTGGATGACGTGGCGGGCATTGCCAAGATCGCGGCGGCCTCGGTCGACGATGTGGCGGGGCAGGCGGCCAAGGCGGGTGCCAAGGCGGCGGGCGCGGTGATCGACGACGCGGCGGTGACGCCGAAATATGTGCACGGATTTTCCGCCGCGCGCGAAGTGCCGATCGTGATGAAGATCGCCCGCGGCTCGCTGTTCAACAAGCTGGTGATCCTTCTGCCCATCGCACTGCTTTTGTCGGCATTCGCGCCCTGGGCGATCACGCCGCTGCTGATGGTCGGCGGCGCCTATCTGTGCTTCGAGGGCGCCGAGAAGGTCTGGCACGCGCTGGCCCATGACCATGGCAACGACCCGGAACTGGAGATCGCGCCCGATGGCACGGTCAGCCTCGAGGAGGACCGGGTGCGCGGCGCGATCAAGACCGATTTCATCCTTTCGGCCGAGATCATGACCATCGCCCTGGCGACGATTCCGGTCGCCAATTCGATCTGGATGAAGGCGCTGGTGCTGGCGGTGGTTGCGCTGGGCATCACCGTCGCCGTCTATGGTTTCGTGGCGCTGATCGTGAAGGCCGACGATTTCGGCCTGCATCTGGCGCGCCGCGGCGGCGTTGCGGCGCCGCTGGGTCGCGGTCTGGTGCGCATCATGCCCGGCTTCATGCGCGTGCTGACCGTGGTCGGCACCGCGGCGATGATCTGGGTCGGCGGCCAGATCGTCGTGCACGGGCTGCACGAACTGGGCCAGCACCAGCCCTATGAATGGGTGCGGCAGCTCTCGGCGGCGGCGGCGACGCTGCTGCCGGCGGCGCCGGGCCTGGCCGGCTGGGCGGCGACGGCGTTTCTGGACGGCATCTTCGGGCTGGCCCTGGGCCTTTTGCTGATCCCGCTGGCCAGGCATCTGGTCTCGCCGGCGATCGGCGCGGCGCGCGGGTTGTTTCGCTTGCGCGGCTAGGCGGGGTTTTCATCCCCTGGGCGGCGGGATTATCAAAGGTCCAGACAGCCCAGGAGGTTCGCCATGCCGATTCCCGCCCCCGCCGCCGAGGCGCTGAGCAGCCTGCTCGGCCCGCGCTTCTCGGCCGCCAGCGCCGAGTGCGAGCTGCACGCCCAGTCCGAAAGCTATCACCGCGCGCCGCCGCCCGATGCCGTGGCCTGGCCGGTCTCGACCGAGGAAGTATCGGCGATCATGGCGATCTGCCACGCGCATCGCGTGCCGGTGACCGGCTGGGGCACCGGCACCTCGCTTGAGGCGCAGGCGCTGGCGACCCGGGGCGGGCTGATCCTTGACATGATGCGCATGGACCGGGTGCTCGAGATCCGCGCCGAGGATCTGCAGGTCAGCGTCCAGCCCGGCGTCACGCGCGAGGCGCTGAATACCGAACTGCGCGCCACCGGCCTGTTCTTTCCGGTCGATCCCGGCGCCAACGCGAGCCTTGGCGGCATGGCCGCGACCCGCGCCAGCGGCACCACCGCCGTGCGCTACGGCACCATGCGCGACAATGTGCTGGCGCTTGAGGTGGTTCTGGCCGACGGGCGGGTGATCCGCACCGGCACGCGGGCGGCGAAATCCAGCGCCGGCTATGACCTGACCGGGCTGATGGTCGGGTCCGAGGGCACGCTGGGGATCATCACCGAACTGACCCTGCGCCTGCACGGCCAGCCCGAGGACGTGGCCGCCGCCGTCTGCGGCTTTGCCACGCTGGAGGAGGCGGTGGAATGTGTCACCGCCACCATCCAGTCGGGCATCCCCATGGCGCGCATCGAATTCATCGACGCCGACGTGGTGCGCGCCTTCAACAGGTTTTCGGGCACCGCGATGCACGAGGGCCCGCATCTGATGGTCGAGTTCCACGGCTCTCCCGCCATGGTCGCCGAGGATGCGCAGCGCTTTGGCGAGATCGCGGGTGATTGCGGCGGCACCGGCTTTGACTGGGCCTCGACGCCCGAGGAACGCGCGGCGCTGTGGAAGATGCGCCACGGCGCCTATCGTTCCTGTCTGGCGCTGCGTCCGGGCGCCACGGCGGTGATCACCGATGTCTGCGTGCCGATGTCGCATCTGCCCGCCGCGGTCGCCGCTGCCGCCGAGGACATCCGCGCCGAAGGCCTGCTGGGTCCGATGGTCGGCCATGTCGGCGACGGCAATTTCCACGCCCAGATCCTGGTCATGCCAGGAGACGAGGCCGAGCTGGCCGCCGCCAAGCGCGTCGCCGCCCGCATGGCCGAGCGCGCGCTGGCCGTCGGCGGCACCATTACCGGCGAACATGGCGTGGGTATCGGCAAACGCGCCCTGATGCGCGCCGAACATGGCGAGGCGGTGGCGGTGATGGCGGCGATAAAGCGTGCGCTCGACCCGGAAAACATCCTCAACCCCGGCAAGCTGATCCCCGAGGTGAACTGAACGCGGCGCAGGTGACGGATTCGTGATCCTCACGCTGGCGTGACTTTGCCCGGGCCTTTTGCGATAACGGTGCAAAGCGCCGGGAAAAGGCGCAGGAGGCAGAGGGCAGAGATGACATTCCTGGGCAGGATATTTGCAGTCATGCTGCTGGTCGCGCTGGCGGCCTGCGGCGGCGGATCGGGGAAACGCGCGGTCGTGGCCGGGCAGGGCAGCGGCCCGCAATTCGGCGACAGCGCGCCGCATGCCTGGGTCGGCGGTCATCCCTATGACCATCCGGTGCACGGCATCGACATCTCGCGCTATCAGGGCGACATCAACTGGGGGGTGGTGCGCCGCTCGGGGGTGAGTTTCGCCTTCATCAAGGCGACCGAGGGCGGCGATTATGCCGACCCGAGCTTTGGCCGCTACTGGGCCGAGGCGGCGCAGGCGCGCATCCCGCGCGGTGCCTATCACTATTTCTATTTCTGCCGCTCGGGCGCGGAACAGGCGCGCTGGTTCATCCAGAACGTGCCGCGCGAACGCGGCGCCATGCCGCCGGTGATCGACCTGGAATGGACGCGCTCCAAGACCTGCCCGACCCGGCCGCCGGCGCATGAGGTGCTGCGCGAGGCCAGGATCTTCAAGGACATCCTGCACCAGTATTACGGCCAGCGTCCGATCATCTACACCACGGTCGATTTCTACCGCGACAACAACCTGCGCAGCTGGCCCGAGGAGTTCTGGCTGCGCTCGGTCGCCGGCCACCCGCGCGAGGTCTATCCCGGCCAGCGCTACAGCTTCTGGCAATACAGCGGCACCGGCCTGGTGCCCGGCGTCGATGGCAATGTCGATCTGAACGTCTTTTCCGGCTCGCCGGCGCAGTGGCGGCAATGGCTGGGCCGCCGGCTGCAATAGCACGCGCCCGGCTGCGGGCCGAATTCGCGGCGCTCTATCTGGGGGCGCCGCTGGCCATGGCGCTGTTTTTGCCGCATGGCATGCTGTTTGCGGCGCTGGCGCTGTTCAGCGCCGCCGGGCTGGCCTTGCTGTGGTTCAGCGGCGGCTTTGACTGGCGCGGCCTGCTGCGCGGCTGGGGCGTCCTGCCCTGGCCCGAAATGGCAGCCGTCACCGCCGCCACGCTGGGCTTGGGCGCGGCGATCCTGGCGATCAGCCATCCTGGCGCGATCTTCAACCTGGCCCGGGACCGGCCGGGGTTCATGGCGCTGGTCTGGGTCCTCTATCCGGTCCTGTCGGCGCTGCCGCAGGAGCTGATCTTCCGGCCGCTGTTCTTTCATCGCTACGGCGCCGTGCTGCCCGCCGGGCGCGCGGCGATCTGGCTGAATGCCGGGGTCTTTGCCTTTGCGCATCTGATGTACTGGTCCTGGGTGGTGGCGGGTCTCAGCTTTCTGGGCGGGCTGGTCTTTGCCCGCGCCTATCTCACGCGCGGCTTTCCCGCCGCCTGGGTGCTGCATGCGCTGGCCGGAAATGCGCTGTTCACCGTCGGCATGGGGGCCTATTTCTATTCCGGCAATGTGGTGCGCCCCTTCTGATCGCTTGACTTCCCGCGCGCGCCGCGCTTCATGCGTGGCCTGATACGCAAGGGGAAACGTGATGAGCGCCTATCGCAGCCATACCTGCGGCCAGCTGACCGCAGCCGCCGCCGGAACCGAAGCCCGCCTGTCCGGCTGGGTGCACCGGGTCCGCGACCACGGCGGCGTGCTGTTCATCGACCTGCGCGACCATTACGGCATCACCCAGGTGATCGCCGACAGCGACTCGCCCGCCTTCCCGGTGCTGGAGCGGCTGCGCGCCGAGACCGTCATCCGCATCGACGGCCGGGTGAAGCTGCGCGACGCGAGCCTGATCAACCCGAAACTCCCGACCGGCGAGATCGAGGTCTATGCCACCGAGGTCGAGGTTCTGGGCGCCGCCGACGATCTGCCGCTGCCGGTATTCGGCGATCACGACTACCCCGAGGAAACCCGCCTCGCCTATCGCTTTCTCGACCTGCGCCGCGAAAGCCTGCACAACAACATCATGCTGCGCAGCCAGGTCGTGCGCTCGATCCGCAACCGCATGTGGGATCAGGGCTTTACCGAGTTCCAGACCCCGATCATCACCGCGTCCAGCCCCGAGGGCGCGCGCGACTTTCTGGTGCCCTCGCGCCTGCATCCGGGCAAGTTCTACGCCCTGCCGCAGGCGCCGCAGCAGTTCAAGCAGCTGATCATGGTCGCGGGCTTTGACAAGTATTTCCAGATCGCGCCCTGTTTCCGCGACGAGGACCCGCGCGCCGACCGCTCGCCCACCGATTTCTACCAACTCGACCTTGAGATGTCCTTTGTCGAGCAGGAGGACGTCTTCGCCGCGATCCAGCCGGTGATTCAGGGCCTGTTTCAGGAGTTCGGCAAGGGCCGTCCGGTCGATGCCGAATGGCCGCGCATCCCTTACGCGGAATCGATGCTGAAATACGGCAGCGACAAGCCGGACCTGCGGAACCCGATCGAGATGCAGGTGGTCAGCGACCACTTCCGCGGCTCGGGCTTTGCGATCTTTGCGAAACTGCTGGAACAGGACGGGACCGAGGTTCGCGCCATTCCCGCGCCGACCGGCGGCTCGCGCAAATTCGCCGACCGCATGAACGCCTTCGCCCAGGGGCAGGGCCTGCCGGGCATGGGCTATATCTTCTGGCGCAAGGCCGAGGATGGCAGCACCGAGGCCGCCGGCCCGATCGCCAAGGCGCTGGGGGCCGAGAAAACCGAGGCCATCCGCATCCAACTGGGTCTGGGCGGGGGCGACGCCGCCTTCTTCCTCGGCGGCAAGCCCGAGGCGTTTGAGGCCGTCGCCGGCCGTGCCCGTAACGAGATCGGACGCGAACTGGGCCTGACCGACGAGCACCAGTTCAAATTCGCCTGGATCGTCGATTTCCCGATGTATGAAAAGGGCGACGACGGCCGCATCGACTTTTCGCACAACCCCTTCTCGATGCCGCAGGGCGGGCTCGAGGCGCTCAATGGCGATCCGCTGGCGGTCAAGGGCTATCAATACGACCTCGCCTGCAACGGCTATGAGCTGATTTCCGGTGCGATCCGCAACCACAAGCCCGAGATCATGTTCAAGGCCTTTGAACTGGCCGGCTACGGCCATGACGAGGTGGAAAAGCGTTTCGGCGGCATGGTCAAGGCCTTCCGCTATGGCGCGCCGCCGCACGGGGGCTGCGCTGCCGGCATCGACCGCATCGTCATGCTGCTGGCCGATGAGCTGAACATCCGCGAGGTCATCATGTTCCCGATGAACCAGCGCGCCGAGGACCTGATGATGGGCGCCCCATCCGAGCCCACGAACGAGCAGCTGCGCGACCTGCGCCTGCGCGTGCTGCCGCGCGACTGAAGGCCGCAGGCCCCGCAGCCTTCAGGGCAATCACCCTTGAGGGCCCGGGCTGGTCGGGCGGCAGCGGCCAAAGCGCGATTGCGCATCGCCCGGGGCCGGGATAGTCGTGATGCGGTGGCAGGCCAGCCGGCCTGTGGCGGGAGGGGCCATGCGCACTGCGGTCAATCAGAAGATCCGGGTCAACATCCTGCGGCTGTCGGGGCTGGTCCTGCTGCCGGCCGTCCTGCTGATCCAGCCGGCACTGGGGCTTGATGGGTTTGGCCATGAGGCGATCGAAACCCTTGGCATCCTGCTGCTTCTGGTGGGGGTGCTGGGCCGTTTCTGGTCCATCCTTTACGTCGGCGGGGCCAAGAACCGGACCGTGATCCAGGACGGCCCCTATTCGATGACCCGCAACCCGCTCTATTTCTTCTCGACCGTGGCGGCAGCGGGCATCGGGCTGATCCTGTGGCTGACGGCGCGGCGCGAATCCGGCTTTCTGTCCCAGGCTTTCGGCGCCGATTACGATGCCTATGCGGCGCAGACGCCGTTCTTCCTGCCTGATCCGCGGCTGTTTCGCAGCGGGCGGATCGCCAGCTTCGACACCTCGACGCTGCGGCGCAACCTGTTCGACGCCCTCGTGTTTCTGAGCTTCATCCCGATTGCCGAACTGGTGGACCAGATGAAGCTGAGCCTGGGCTGGTCGCTGCTGAGCCTGTGGTGACAGGATCTGGCAGGACAGTGACGCCTGCGGCCCGGAATTGCTGATCTTGCGGCTGGTGCCTGGTGCCGGGGGCCTGTTGACTCACCCGGGAAATCCCCATATACGCCGCACACCCGGCAGGAAACTGCCAGGTAGCCCAGTAAACCTGTGGCCATGATCCGGGCCAAGACGCCTTGATCCTCTGGAGAACGCCCGTCCTCCCCCTTTTGGGGGCCGGATGGGTTCTGGCGTTTCACGATAGGCGTGATTCGCCGTCGAGAAGTGGCGCAGCCGAGGCTGCGAGTATTGACGAAAGCAAGACGGGGAACCGAATGCCGACGATCCAACAGCTGATCCGCAAACCGCGGCAGCCCAAGGTGCAGCGCTCGAAGTCGCAGCACCTGCAATCCTGCCCGCAGAAGCGTGGCGTTTGCACGCGCGTCTATACCACGACGCCGAAAAAGCCGAACTCGGCCATGCGCAAGGTGGCGAAAGTCCGCCTGACCAATGGTTTCGAGGTCATCTCCTATATTCCGGGCGAAAAGCACAACCTGCAGGAACACAGCGTCGTGCTGATCCGCGGCGGCCGGGTCAAGGACCTTCCGGGTGTGCGCTATCACATCCTGCGCGGTGTTCTGGATACGCAAGGCGTCAAGGACCGTCGCCAGCGTCGCTCGAAATACGGCGCGAAGCGTCCGAAATAAGGAGATAGGCCCATGTCCCGTCGTCACGCCGCTGAAAAGCGCGAAATCCTGCCCGACGCCAAATTTGGCGATCGCGTGCTGACCAAATTCATGAACAACCTGATGGTCGACGGCAAGAAGTCGACCGCCGAGCGCATCGTCTACAACGCGCTCGACCGCGTTCAGGGCAAGCTCAAGCGCGAGCCGATCGAAGTCTTTCACGAGGCCCTCGACAATGTGAAGCCCTCGGTCGAGGTGCGTTCGCGCCGCGTCGGCGGTGCCACCTACCAGGTTCCGGTCGAGGTCCGTCCGACCCGCCGCGAGGCCCTGGCGATCCGCTGGCTGATCGAGGCCAGCAAGAAGCGCAACGAACACACCATGGAAGAGCGCCTTGCGGGTGAGCTGGCCGATGCCGTCAACGGCCGCGGCACCGCGGTGAAGAAGCGCGAAGACACCCACAAGATGGCCGACGCCAACAAGGCGTTCAGCCATTATCGCTGGTAAGAGGAGGTAACCATGGCACGCGAATATCCGCTGGAGCGTTACCGCAACTTCGGGATCATGGCCCATATCGACGCGGGCAAGACCACGACGACCGAACGCATCCTGTTCTACACCGGCAAGAACCACAAGATGGGCGAGACGCATGACGGCGCCTCGACCATGGATTTCATGGAGCAGGAAGCCGAGCGCGGGATCACCATCTCGTCGGCGGCGACCACCACCTTCTGGCAGAAGCACGAGGATGCGGAGTTCACTCCGGATCAGGCCGAGCGCTGCCGCTTCAACATCATCGACACCCCCGGCCACGTCGACTTCACCATCGAGGTCGAGCGTTCGCTGGCGGTTCTGGACGGCGCCATCTGCCTGCTGGACGGCAATGCCGGTGTCGAGCCGCAGACCGAGACCGTCTGGCGCCAGGCCGACCGCTACAAGGTGCCGCGCATCGTCTTTGTCAACAAGATGGACAAGATCGGCGCCGACTTCTTCAAATGCGTCGCCATGATCAAGGACCGCACCGGCGGCACTCCCTGCCCGATCGCCCTGCCGATCGGCGCCGAGGACAAGCTGGAAGGCATCGTCGATCTGATCAAGATGGAAGAATGGGTCTGGATCGGTGAGGACCTCGGCGCAAGCTGGGTTCGCCAGCCGATCCGCGCCGAGCTGCAGGATGTGGCCGAGGAATGGCGCGGCAAGATGATCGAGCTTGCCGTCGAGCAGGACGATGCCGCCATGGAAGCCTACCTCGAGGGTAACGAGCCCGACGAGGCCACGCTGCGCAAGCTGATCCGCAAGGGCACGCTGTCCTTGTCCTTCTTCCCGGTCATGGCCGGATCGGCCTTCAAGAACAAGGGCGTGCAGCCGCTGCTGAACGCCGTTGTGGACTTTCTGCCCGCGCCGACCGACGTTCCGGCCTATGTCGGCTTCGCCCCCGGCGACGAGACCGAGACCCGCAACATCGAGCGTCATGCCACGGACAACGAGCCCTTCTCGGCTCTGGCGTTCAAGATCATGAACGACCCCTTCGTCGGCTCGCTGACCTTCACGCGCATCTATTCGGGCGCGCTGAAGAAAGGCGACCAGATGATGAACTCGACCAAGGGCAAGCGCGAGCGCGTCGGCCGGATGATGGTGATGCACGCCGTCAACCGCGAAGAATGCGACGAAGCCTTTGCGGGCGACATCATCGCGCTGGCCGGTCTGAAGGAAACCACCACGGGCGACACGCTGTGCGACCCGGCGAAACCGGTGGTTCTGGAAACCATGACCTTCCCCGAGCCGGTGATCGAGATCGCCGTCGAGCCGAAGTCGAAGGCCGACCAGGAAAAGATGGGCCTGGCGCTGCAGCGTCTGGCGGCCGAGGACCCGTCCTTCCGCGTCGAGACCGACATCGAGTCGGGCCAGACCATCATGAAGGGCATGGGCGAACTTCACCTCGACATCCTCGTGGACCGCATGAAGCGCGAGTTCAAGGTCGAGGCGAACATCGGTGCGCCGCAGGTGGCTTATCGCGAGACCATCTCGCAGCAGGCCGAGATCGACTACACGCACAAGAAACAGACCGGTGGCACCGGCCAGTTCGCGCGCATCAAGCTGGTGATCTCGCCCACCGAGCCGGGCGAGGGCTATTCGTTCGAAAGCAAGATCGTCGGCGGCGCGGTGCCGAAGGAATATATCCCCGGCGTCGAGAAGGGCATCAAGTCCGTCATGGACTCGGGCCCGCTGGCGGGCTTCCCGGTGATCGACTTCAAGGTGGCGCTGATCGACGGTGCCTTCCACGATGTCGACTCCTCGGTTCTGGCCTTCGAGATCGCCGCCCGTGCCGCGATGCGTGAGGGCCTGAAAAAGGCCGGCGCCAAGCTGCTCGAGCCGATCATGCGCGTGGAAGTGGTGACGCCGGAGGAATATACCGGCAACATCATCGGCGACCTGACCAGCCGTCGTGGCATGGTCCGCGGCCAGGATACCCGCGGCAACGCGAACGTCATCGACGCCATGGTGCCGCTGGCCAACATGTTCGGCTACATCAACAACCTGCGCTCGATGTCCTCGGGCCGGGCGGTGTTCACCATGCAGTTCGACCATTACGACGCCGTGCCGCAGAACATCTCGGACGAGATCCAGAAGAAATACGCCTGATCGGGATGGCGGGGCGTCCGGCCCCGCCTTTCCTCGTGAACCATCAGAACCCCAAGGAGCCCTGCTTATGGCAAAGGCAAAGTTTGAACGCACGAAACCGCACGTCAACATCGGCACGATTGGTCACGTTGACCACGGCAAGAC
>NZ_JBDHSP010000015.1:0-62355 GCF_039808215.1 Paracoccus sp. (in: a-proteobacteria) | reverse complement strand
ACCGTGGCGGTGCCCGCCGCGCCCAGGCCGACCGCGGCCGGGGCCAGCGCCAGCCGGCCGCCCAGGGCGCCGGCCACCGCCGCGCCGCCTGCGGTCGCGCCCAGAAGCGCGCGGCGGCTCAGTCCCTTCTTGTCGTTCGATTCCATGTCGGAACTCCTCTTCATCATGATTTCAGCCGCGGCACGGCATTGGGGTGGCCCGCCGGCACCGGGCCAAGCTTCGGTGCCGGGTTGGCGGCGTCCTTTTCACGCCGCTTCAGCTTCCTGATCACCACCGGGCATTTGGTCTCGGACTGGTAAAGCACCTGGCAATGCAGGCAGTCGATGCATTCGTTCGGGTTGATCTCGCCCGTCGGATGGATGGCCTGCACCGGGCATTCGTTGGCGCAGGTCTGGCAGGGGTGGCCGCATTCGTGATAGCGCTTGAGCCAGTCGAACATGCGCAGCCGCGCCGGAATCGCCAGCGCCGCACCCAGCGGGCACAGATAGCGGCAATAAAAGCGCTCGACGAACAGCCCCGCGATCACCAGCGCCGCGGCATAGGCGACGAAGGGCCAGGCGCGCATGAACTTCAGGATGATCGCGGTCTTGAACGGTTCGACCTCGGCCAGGTGCTCGGCCTGTTCGATGCTGACCAGCGACACGCCGAACAGCCCGAGGAAGATCATGTATTTCACCGGCCACAGCCGCTCGTGCAGGCCCCAGGGCAGGGTCCATTGCGGGATCTTCAGCTTGCGGGCGATCTGGTTGGTCAGTTCCTGCAGCGCCCCGAAGGGGCACAGCCAGCCGCAATAGGCGCCGCGGCCCCAGAACAGCAGGGCGGCGGCCACCGCGAACCACAGGATGAAGGTCAGCGGATCCAGCAGGAACGCCTGCCAGCTGAAACCCGAGATGAACGAGTTGAACAGCGCAAAGATGTTCACCACCGACAGCTGGGCGTTGAAATACCAGCCCAGCACCACCAGCGTGAAGGTCAGGAAGGCCATGCGGAAGACGAAGAAGCGCCGTTCGTTGCGCGTGGCGAAGGTCTGAAAGAAGAACACTCCGGTCAGCACCACCAACACCGAACCGAGAATGGCGATCTTGTGCTGGGAATCGTTCCAGATGCGCTTCCACAGGCTGGCCTGCTGCGCCTGCTCGTCGCCGCGCGCGATCTCGCTGGCCTTCTCGACCGCGCCCGAGGGCGCCGGCGCCGGCTGGGCCAGGGCGCGCAGGTATTTCGGCGGCAGCTGATAGTTCAGGTCGAAGGTCTGGAACAGCTTTTCGATCGGCCCGACCGCGCGCTGCGCCAGCAACTGGATGCGGAAGGGCTGGGTCGGGTCGAAACCGGAATCGGCCGGGATGCGGAACAGGTCCATTTCGGCGAATTCGGGCGCGCCGCCGGCGGCGATATTGTTGATCCGGCGGTGGTCGCGGTCATGGAAGCGCACCGAGACATCGTCCTGGATCAGCACGATGCGGTCGAAGATGCCGCCGCGCACATAGCCCGAGCCCTTGAAGCTGTAAAGCCCGCGGCCATAGACGGCGATGGCCTGGTCGCCCGGCTTCAGCCAGCCTTCCAGGTTCTTCATCCCGGCCTCGCCCAGCAGCGTCTTGCCGATGGCCGGGACCGAGACCAGCGCCGCATGCATGTCGATGAAGGTGGTGTCGGGGGCCTCGGTCAGGGCGCGCTCGGCGGCGCGCGGGTCGGGGTTGGCAGCAAAGGCCGCGTTCACCTGCCCCACGTCCAGCGACAGCCGGCGCAGCGTGCCGTCGCCCTCGGCCTCGGTCCAGTCGGCGGGCGCGGCAGCCTCGGGATTGATCTCGAACTTGGGGCCGGTGGCCTCGGTCTCGGGCGCCAGCCCGCCCAGGCCCAGCGCGCGCGCCACCTTCAGCCCCGAGCGCACGATGGAATCGTCGATCACCATCACCGTCACCGTCGCGCCCGAGATGATGTTCACGTCATGCGAGGTGCCGCCGGATTCCGCCTCGGCCACCAGGTCAAGCCCGACATAGCCCTCGACCATCGCCTTGATCTTGGCCTCGGGGATGCCGATCAGCACGATCGGCTCGGAATGCTTGACCAGCCGGACGCCGGCGATCCTGGCATCCTTGTCCACCGCCACCAGCGTATGGATCGGCTTGCCGGAATAGCCGGTGGTGCCGACGAAATCCGAGGTGATGAAGGCCCAGGCGACGGTCTCGCCGCCCTTCAGCACCGGCGCCACCGCCAGATCCTGGCGAATCGGGCCAAAGCCCTCGGCGCCGGGCACCAGCTCGGCCGCGGTTTCATCGGGCAGGAACTGTTCCAGCACCGATGCCGCCTGCGCCGACAGCGCAAAGGCAAGGCTGGCCAGGACGAAGACGATCAGTTGAAGCAGTCTCATGGCGCGCATTTCCGAGTGATCACGTCATGTAGATAGGCCCGGGGCCGGCGACCGGTCCTTGATCTCAATCAAACACCTGCCCGCAGGGGCGGTTTGCGCAAACACCCGCCGAACGCCGGGGTTCGGGGCGGTTCGGGGGGCGAACTTGACGATGATCAAAGATCGCTGCGACAATTTGCACCAGTTTCGGTCGGGAACAACGCCTGGACCGCCATGCACGACAAGCAACTTGCCCGATGGACGCTGAGCTGGTTTGGCAGCGCGCTGGCCTTCCTGCTGGCGGCGCTGGCGCTGGCCGTCGTGCTGGTGCCGGCGCCGGGGGACTGGCAGTCGGGGCGCGGGCTGGCCTTGGTGCATCTCTTCGTGCTGGGTTGGCTTGGCCAGATGATGCTGGGCGCGATGATGCAGTTCCTGCCGGTATTCCTGGCGCGGCCCCTGCCTTGGCCGCGGCTGCCGCTGGCGGCGCTGCTGGCCGTTGCGCCCGGGGTGCTGCTGCTGGCCGCGGGCTTTCTGACGCTGGAGGGCGGCGGGCCGGGGGGGATGGTGCTGGAACTTGCGGTGCTGGTGCTGGGCGCCGGGCTGGGCATCGGCGTCCTGCTGCTGGGCCGCATGCTGGCCGCCCCCGCCGTCTGGCGCGAGCCCACCGGCGGGCTGACCGCGCTGGCCCTGCTGGCGCTGATGCTGCTCTGGGCCAGCGGCAGCGGCATGGCGCGCATGCTGGCCGGGGCCGAGGGCGGGCTGACGCTGCTGGCCCTGCCCCTGCATGTCGGGCTGGGCCTCGGCGGCTGGCTGGGGCTGGTGACGCTGGGGGTCAGTTATCGCATCTTCGGCATGTTCCTGATCGCGCCGGACCGGGCCGGCTGGCCGCGGCGCCTGACCCTGTGGCTGGGGGTGCTGCTGCTGGTCACGCTGGCCGTCGGGCTTGCCTGGGTCACGCTGACCGGCGATCTGCCAGCCGCGCTGATGCCCGCGGCGGCCGGGATCGGCCTTGCCATCGCCGGCTGCTACCTGGCCGAGATCCGCAGCATCTGGAAAAGCCGCCGCCGCCCCAGGCCCGAGCTGAACATGCGCATGAGCCGGCCGGCCCTGGGCTTTCTTGCGCTGTCGGCGCTCTTGGCGCTGCCGGCGGCGCTGCTGGGTGGCCCGCTGGCCGAGGCCACGGTCTTTGCCGCCACCGTCGGCTGGCTGTCCGGGCTGACGCTGGCGCAGCTGCTCAAGATCGCCAGCTTTCTGACCTGGATCCAGGTCTTTTCAACCCGGATCGGCCGCGGGCCGCTGCCGCAGGTGCACGAGCTGACCAGCGAAACGCGCGGCCGGTTCTGCCTGCGGCTCTGGTATGGCGCCGCGGGCCTTGGCACGGCGGCGCTGCTGATCGGCCAGGCGGCGCTGCTGCGCCTGGCCTTGCTGCTGCTGCTGATCGCCGCAATCGGCCTGGTGCATGAGCTGTGGCGAATCCGCCGGCTGGTCCATGTCCGGCCCGAGCTGCGGCCGGCGCCGCTGCCGCCCCTGTTTCTTCCTGTCCATACGGAGCCCCCGCGATGACCCCGACCGATGCCGTGCAAGAACTGGACGTGCGCCCGGCCCTTGCCGCCGGAGACGAGCCCTTCGGCCTGATCATGGATGCCGTGGCGGCGCTGGCGCCGGGCATGTCGCTGCGCCTGATCGCGCCCTTCAAGCCGGTGCCGCTGTTCAATGTCATGGCCCGCGAGGGCTTTTCCGCCGAGGCCCGCCAGCGCCGCGACGGCGACTGGGAGGTGCTGTTCACCCCCGAGCATCGCCCCGAGACGACGCTGGCGCCCGGCACCGCCTCGCACGCCAATCTCTGGCCCGATCCGCAGCGCTCGCTGGACCTGACCGGCATGATGCCGCCAGAGCCGATGGTGCAGATCCTGACCGGGCTTGAGGAAATGGCCCCCGGCGCGGTGCTCTTCGCGCTTCTCGACCGCGAGCCGCTGTTGCTGTTTCCCGAACTGGCGGCGCGCGGCCATGAATGGGCGGGCAATTTCGCCCCCGACGGCGCGAGCTATCGCCTGATGGTCCGACGCGGGGCGCGGGAATGAACGGCGCCGGCCCGGAACTGCGCCCGCTGGTCGAGGGGGCGCTGGCCGGGATCATCGATCCCGAGACCGGCACCGACTTGCTGGCCATGGGGCTGGTGCGCGCCATCGCCATTTCCGGCACCGAGGTCAGCGTGACCATGACCACCACCACGCCGGGCTGCCCGCTGGCCTCGGTGCTGCGGCTGGGGGCGGAAACCGCCGTCGCCGCGGTTCCCGGCGTCACCCGCGCCGAGGTGGTCCTGCGCCACGACCCGCCCTGGAGCCCGGAACGCATCGGCCGCGGCGTCTGGGAATGACCGGGCAATGAAAAACGCCCGCGACTTTCGTCACGGGCGCGTCGGGAACCGTTGTGGCGCCGGTCAGCGGCGCAGGCCCAGCCTGCCGATCAGGTCGGTATAGCGGGCTTCGTCCTTGCGCTTGAGATAGTCCAGCAGCTTGCGGCGCTGCGCCACCAGCTTCAGCAGACCGCGACGCGAATGGTTGTCCTTCTTGTGGGTCTTGAAATGCTCGGTCAGGGTCGCAATGCGCGACGACAGGATCGCGACCTGCACCTCGGGCGAGCCGGTGTCGCCCTTCTTGGTGGCGAATTCGGTCATGACGCGGTTCTTGTCTTCCACGGTGATCGACATCGGGATCTCCTTTCAGAGTTCGGGGTTATGGCGCAGGCCGGGATGTCGTCCAGCACAGGCCCATGGAGAAAGCCGCCAAGCTTGCGACCGGCGGCTGCAGGCATATAGGCGGCAGGGCGGCAAAAGGAAAGCGGTTTCTGCCGGGGCCTCAGGCGCGCGCCACCGGCGTCAGCACGATGTCGCGCAGCCCGATCCCGGGCGCATCCAGCAGCCGGCCGACGGCCAGCCCGTCGAGCCGGATCACCGTCTCGCCCTCGCTGCCGTGGTCAAGCGTCAGCAACGGCGCCTGACCCGAGCCGTCGTCGTCATAGCGCAGCTCGATCCGGTCCTCGCCGGGGACAAAGCCGGCGATCACCGGCACCGTCTCGCCGGGATCGTCCAGGGCCGCGCTGTCGGTCTGCAGCAGGAACAGGTCCTCGCCCTCGCCGCCCTCGGCAAAATCGCCGGCGCCGGGCATCAGCGTATCCGCCCCGGCGCCGCCATGCAGCCAGGCGGTATCGGCATGGGCCGAGCCGATCAGCAGGTCGTCGCCGTCGCCGCCGTCCAGATCGTCCTGCCCCCGCCCGGCCAGCAGCGTGTCATTGCCGGAATTGCCCATCAGCCAGTCGTCGCCATCGCGGCCGGTCAGAAGATCGTCGCCCTCGCCGCCGAACAGCGTGTCATTGCCCGCCTCGCCATGCAGCGTGTCATTGCCGCCCTGCCCGGCCAGCGAATCGTTGCCCGCGCCGCCGCTGATGGAATCGTCGCCACCGGGGCCATAGTCGCCGTCGCCATAGATCCAGTCGTCACCGTCGCCGCCCAGCAGCGTGTCACTGCCAAGCCCGCCATGCAGATCGTCATTGCCGCCGCCGCCGGACAGAAGATCGTCGGTGCCCTCGCCCGCCAGCCAGTCCGAACCCTCGGTCCCGTCCAGGGTCAGGCCCGCGGGCGGCGGCGGCGCCACCGGGTCCTCGGGCGTGGCCGGCTCGGAGGGCTCATTGGGGTCCGAGGGTTCGCCCTCATCCTCGGGGCTGCGGGTAAGCGAGGTCACGTCGATCGCGAGACCCGCGAACAACAGACCTATCAGACTGCCCAGGAACAACATGACCGGCACCCGCGAATCAGACAACCATACCGGGCATGATGGACCCCGGCGCCGCTGCTTGCAGCTACATTGTTAATAAGGGGTTAATGCAAACTGCCTGCCGCCGCCCGCAACCGCCGGGCTGCGCTGTCAGCCCTGGCCGCGGGCGCCAAAGATGGCGCTGCCCACGCGCACATGCGTCGCACCCTCGGCGATGGCGGTCTCGAAATCCGCGCTCATGCCCATGGAGAGCCCCGCCAGCCCGTTGCGGGCGGCGATCTGGCGCAGGCTGCGGAAATGCGGCAGCGGATCCTCGGCGTCGGGGGGAATGCACATCAGCCCGGACAGCGCCAGGTCCAGCCCGCGGCAGGCGGCGACAAAGGCATCGGCCTCGGCGGGCAGGATGCCGGCCTTCTGCGGCTCGGCGCCGGTATTGACCTGCACGAACAGCTGCGGGCAGGCCCCGCGCGCCTGCACCTGCCGCGCCAGACGCTGCGCCAGCGATTCGCGGTCCAGGGTGTGGATGGCGTCGAAGAGCTCAAGCGCCGGTTTCAGCTTGTTGCTCTGCAGCGGGCCGACCATGTGCAGTTCCACCCCGGGCCAGCGCGCGCGCCAGTCCGGCCATTTCGCCCCGGCCTCCTGCACGTAATTCTCGCCGAATACGCGCTGGCCGGCCGCCAGCACCGCCTCGACGCGGGCGGGCGGCTGCAGCTTGCTGACCGCGATCAGCGTGACTTCGCCGGGGGCGCGGCCGGCGGCGGATTCGGCCGCAGCGATGCGGCGCCTGATCTGTTCCAGTCCCATGACCCATGATTCGCAAAAGAAAAGAGCGGGCGCAAGGCCCGCTCTTTCCGGTTCCGGGTTCTGACGGATCAGAACTTGAACTTGATACCCAGGTCGCCGACGGTATCGCCTTCGCCACCATTCAGGTAGTCGTTGTCGATGATGGCACCCGCCAGCACGGCACCGCCGCCCAGATCGTAGTTGAAGCCGACGCCGTAGCCGTCGAACTTGCGGTCCGTGCCGGCCGGAGCATCATGCTCGTTCTGGCGCCAGAAGGCCTGGAAGTTCCACGCGTCCATCTGGTAGCCGGCAGCGATACCATAGGTCTTGCTCAGGAAGTGATCCGAGTAGTCGACATAGATACCCTTGATCGAGAACGCACCGAAGGTGCCTTCCGCGCCCAGCGAGATCTCGTCGGCTTCGTCGTGCTTGGCATAGCCAAGGGCGGCCCACCAGGTTTCACCGGCGTATTTCGCGGCCAGCGAGTAGGCGGTCTTGTCCGACGGCAGGCTGGTGTCCGGATCGTCGCCGTCCCATTCGTTGGCGCCCGGGGTCAGCGAGCCGAGGTTCGTGTCGACGCCGTCCGAGGCCGAAGCGTAGAGCGAGATGTTGTTGATGGTGTATTCGTACAGGATGTTCGGACCCTGGTCGATGTTCTCACCGTCGCCGGTCAGGTACCAGATCTCTTCCATATCGCCGCCGATGGCGCCGTCGGTGTAGCCGAGTTCGTACAGGTCACCGATCGCGGCTTCCGAAGCCGAAACCGTGTCGCCCATCGACAGCTTGCCGTAGGTGCCCGAGATCCAGACCGAACCGGCCGAGCCGCGAGCGGCCGAGCGGTATTCGTTGGCCGAATAGTTTTCCTGGTCGACGCGGAAGGTGGCGCCGAAGGACAGGCCGCCGTCCGATTCGCCGGTCAGGGTGAACCGCACGCGGGCGCGGCTCGAGAACTGCATGTCGTCGCCGTCATAGACCACACCCATGCGGCCGTCACCCGACAGCGCGACTTCGGCGGCAGCAACGCCGGCCGACAGGACCAGGGCGGTGGTGGCGAAAAGAACCTTTTTCATGGTTTTCCCTCTTGTCTCTCTCATCTGCCCCAGCCAGAGAACCGCCCGGGGTATGGAGGTTGTGTCGCGCTTTCGACCGGTCAATGCAACGCTCTCGGCCCCCCCGGCCGGGTTTCGGCGACACGGTGATGCACAAGGGCCACAGTCCGTTGCAGCGCCCCGGCACCCGCGGGCGGCGCCTGCCATGCCCCCCTCGCGCGCGAGCATTATCCCAAGGCCGGATCCCTGGACCGAGGCGGCGGCCGCGCGGCATGGCTTGTGGCAAGGGGCGGGATTGCGCTATGGCTTCGGGCCAAGGACGATCCGGGGGACAACAGATGACCAGACGCGCCGCACGGCTGACCGCCGCCCTGCTGACCTGCGCAGGGCTTGCCGCCTGTTCCGGGGGCGGCCCGGGTTCTGCGGGATCGGGATCGGCGGGATCGGGGCTGGGCGGCGGCGGTGGCCAGCAGCAAAAGGCGCAGCCGCAGCGCGAATCCACGATCTGGGACCTGTTCGCGAATCGCCGCGATCCCAATGACACGGTGGCGGTGAACAAGTATCTGTGGAACGCCAGCCTCGAGGTGCTGGATTTCCTGCCGATCCAGTCCATCGACCCGTTCACCGGTGTCATCGTCACCGGCTATGGCACGCCGCCCGGCGGCGGGCGCGCCTATCGCGCCACGGTGCAGGTCACCGACCCGTCGCTGGACGCGCGGGCGCTGAAACTTTCCCTGCAGGGCGCCGGCGGCGCCGCCATCGCCCCCGACACCGTACGCGCGGTCGAGGACGCGATCCTGACCCGCGCCCGGCAGATGCGGGTGCGCGACGGCAAGCTGTAAGCCTGCTGGACCTGTCTGGGCCAAACGGATAAACCCCGGCGGGCAATCTGACGCCCGGAGGTTCCCATGCCCTATGATCCCGCATTCAGCGAGCCGCGCTGGCAAGAGGCGTGGGACCAGGCCGGCACGTTCCGCGCCACGCGCGACGAGCGGCCCAAGTATTATGTGCTCGAGATGTTTCCCTATCCGTCGGGGCGCATCCACATGGGGCATGTGCGCAACTATACCATGGGCGACGTGGTGGCGCGCTTCAAGCGGGCGCAGGGCTATTCGGTGCTGCATCCGATGGGCTGGGACGCCTTCGGCATGCCGGCCGAGAATGCCGCCATGGAGCAGGGCGGCCATCCCCGCGACTGGACCTATGCCAATATCGCCACCATGCGCGACCAGCTGCGACCCTTAGGCCTGTCGATCGACTGGAGCCGCGAATTCGCCACCTGCGACGATGATTATGTCGCGCAGCAGCAGGCGCTGTTTCTGGATTTCCTGGAGGCCGGGCTGATCTACCGCAAATCCGCCATGGTGAACTGGGACCCGGTGGACATGACGGTGCTGGCCAATGAACAGGTGATCGACGGCAAGGGCTGGCGCTCGGGCGCGCAGGTCGAGCGGCGCGAGCTGACGCAGTGGTTCTTCCGCATCTCGGACTATTCGGACGAGCTGCTTTCGGCGCTGGACGGGCTGTCGGGCTGGCCGGAAAAGGTCCGCCTGATGCAGGCGAACTGGATCGGCAAGTCGCGCGGCCTGCAGTTCCGTTTTGAATGCCCGGGCGCGCCCGAGGGTTTCGACAGCATCGAGGTCTATACCACCCGCCCCGACACGCTGATGGGCGCGAGCTTTGCCGCGCTTTCGCCCGATCATCCGCTGATCCGGGCGCTGGCCGCAACCCGCCCCGAGATCGCCGCTTTCGTCGCCGAGTGCCGCCGCGTCGGCACCACCGAGGAAGCCATCGAGACCGCGCCGAAACTTGGGTTCGACACCGGGCTGACCGTGCGCCATCCGCTTGATCCGGCATGGGAACTTCCGATCTGGATCGCGAATTTCGTGCTGATGGATTACGGCACCGGCGCGATCTTCGGCAGTCCGGCGCATGACGAGCGCGACCATGAATTCGCGGTGAAATACGGCCTGCCGATCCGCGCCACCTTCGGCCCGCCGGGCATGGACCAGGCCGAGGCCGACGCGCTGGTGGCGGCTGCGCCCTATGTGCCGCTGAAATCCGAAAGCGTCAGCTATGTGCGCGGATTCGCCGGCAGTCACGACCAGACCGGCGAGGCCGCCGTCGATGCCGCCATCCGCCACGCCGAGGCGCAGGGCTATGGCGAGGGCGTGACCAAGTTCCGGCTGCGCGACTGGGGCATCTCGCGCCAGCGCTACTGGGGCTGCCCGATTCCGGTGCTGCATTGCCCGGCCTGCGGCACCGTCCCCGAATCGCGCGCCAGCCTGCCGGTGCTTCTGCCGCGCGATGTCGGCTTCGACCGGCCCGGCAACCCGCTGGACCGCCACCCGACCTGGGCGCAAGCCGCCTGCCCGAAATGCGGCGGCCCGGCCCGGCGCGAGACCGACACCATGGACACATTCGTCGATTCGTCCTGGTATTTCGCCCGCTTCACCTCGCCCCATGCCGCGACGCCCACGGACCGCAGCGATGCCGATTACTGGATGAACGTGGACCAGTATATCGGCGGCATCGAACACGCGATCCTGCATCTGCTGTATTCGCGCTTCTTCGCCCGCGCCATGGTCAGGACCGGCCACCTGCCGGAAAGTGCGCGCGAGCCGTTCGATGCGCTGTTCACCCAGGGCATGGTCACGCATGAGATCTACATGACCCGCGACGCGCGCGGCCGCCCGCTCTATCACCTGCCCGAGGATGTGGTTGACGGCAGGCTTGCGGATGGCAGCGCGGTCGAGGTGATTCCCTCGGCCAAGATGTCGAAGTCGAAAAAGAACGTCGTCGATCCGGTGAATATCGTTACCAGTTTCGGCGCCGATACCGCGCGCTGGTTCATGCTGTCGGACAGCCCGCCCGAGCGCGACGTGGAATGGACCGCCGCCGGCGCCGAGGCCGCGAACCGCTTTCTGGCCCGCGTCTGGCGCCTGGCCGACGAGATCCAGGGCGACGGCGCCGATCCGGAGCTGCTGCGCGCTGCGCATCGCGCCATCGACGAGGTGACGAGATCCATCGAGGGCTTCGCCTTCAACAAGGCGGTGGCCAAGCTTTACGAGTTGGCCAATGCCATCGGCAAGTCCCCGGCCGGCGGCGAGCACCGGCGCGCGGCGCTGCGCATCCTTGCGCAGCTCATGGCGCCGATGGTGCCGCATCTGGCCGAGGAGGTCTGGGCGAAATCCGGCGGCCAGGGCCTGGTGGTCGATGCGCCCTGGCCCAAGGCCGACCCGGCGCTGCTGGTCTCGGACAGCGTGGTGTTGCCGATCCAGATCAACGGCAAGCGCCGCGCCGAGATCGCCGTGCCCCGCGACATGTCCAAGGCAGAGATCGAGCAGATCGTGCTGGCCGACGAGACCGTGCAACGCTTCATGCAGGGGGGCGCGCCGAAAAAGCTGATCGTCGTGCCGGGCCGGATCGTCAATGTGGTGGTCTAGGCGCGCCCTGGTCCTTGCCGCACTGTCGCTGACCGGCTGCGGCTTTGCCCCGGTCTATGGCCCCGGCGGCAGCGGCGGGCGCCTGACCGGCCGGGTCCGCACCGCCGATCCGCGCACGCCTGACGATTTTGCCTTTGCCGGCCGCATCGCCGAGCGGCTGGGCCCGGAAGAACAGGCGCGCCTGCGGCTGGACTGGCGGCTCAGCATCGCCGTGGTGGCGCAGGCGATCACCCCCGAGGAGGTGACCACCCGCTATTCCCTGAACGGCAGCGCCGATTTCTTGCTGACCGAGATCGGCTCGGACCGGGTGGTGACGCGCGGCAGGGTCAGCAGCTTCACCTCCTATTCGACCACCGGCACCACCATCGCCACCATGGCGGCCGAGCAGGACGCGCATGAACGCCTGGCGCGCATGCTGGCCGACCAGGTGGTGACGCGCCTGCTGGCGCTGGACCCGGCCCGGCTGCCATGATCCTGAAAGGGGCCGAGATCGCCCGCTATCTGGCGCGGCCCGACCCCTCGCGCCCCGGACTGCTGATCCATGGCCAGGACGCCATGCGCGTGGCGCTGAAGCGCGCCGAGGCGGTCGCGTCGCTGACCGGTCCCGGCGCCGAGGAGGAGATGCGCCTGACCCGCATTGCCGGCGCCGATCTGCGCAAGGACCCGGCATTGTTGCTGGATGCCATGAAGGCGGTGGGGTTCTTTCCCGGGCCGCGCGTGGTGCTGGTCGACGACGCCCCCGATGCCGCAGCGCCCGCCGTGGCAGCGGCGCTGGCCGAATGGCGGGCGGGAGACGCGGTGATCGTGGCGGCGGCGGGGGCCTTGGGCAAATCCTCGGCGCTGCGCAAGCTGTTCGAGCCGCACCCGGCGGCGGTCTGCGCACCGATCTATGACGACCCGCCGGGTGAGGAGGAGATCCGGCGCTGGCTGGAAGCGGCCGGGCTGCACGACCTGCCCCGCGAGGCGATGCGCGACCTGACAGCGCTGAGCCGGGCGCTGGACCCCGGCGACTTTCGCCAGACGCTGGAAAAGATCGGGCTTTACAAGCATGGCGACCCGGCGCCGCTGACCGGGGCCGAGATCGCGGCCCTCGCGCCCGCCACCATCGAGGCCGAGGTCGATGACCTGATCGATTGCGTGGCCGAGGGCCGGGCGCGCGACTTTGCGCTGCTGATGCGGCGCATCGAGGGCCAGGGCATCGCCCCGGTCGCGCTGTGCATCGCGGCCACACGGCATTTCCGCGCCCTGCATGCCGGCGCCGCCGATCCGGGCGGGCCGGGGGCGGGGCTGTCACGGCTGCGCCCGCCGGTCTTTGGCCCGCGCCGCGAGCGCATGATCCGTCAGGCGCAGGCCTGGGGCATGCGCGCGCTGGAAGAGGCCCTGCACCAGCTGCTGGAGACCGATCTGCAACTGCGCTCGGCCTCAAGGGCCCCGGGCATGGCGCTGGTCGAGCGGGTGCTGCTGCGCCTGTGCATGATGCCGCGGGGCAACCGGTGAGCGAGACGCTGGTCATCGGTGCCGGCCCGGCCGGGCTGATGGCCGCCGAAGTGCTGGCCGGGCAGGGCGTGCGGGTCACGATCCTTGAGGCCATGCCGACGCCGGCGCGCAAACTCCTGATGGCCGGAAAGTCCGGGCTGAACCTGACCAAGGACGAGCCGCGGGCAGCCTTTGTCGCGCGCTATGGGGGCTCTGCCCCCGGCCTGCGGCCCCCCCCGGAGTATTTCGGGAACGAAGAAATGGGTCCGGCGGAGGTCATGGACTGGGCGCGGGGCCTGGGGATCGCGCTGTTTGCCGGCTCGACCGGGCGGGTGTTTCCGGTGGGGATGAAGGCCTCGCCCTTGCTGCGGGCCTGGTTGGCGCGGCTGGCCGGGCTGGGGGTCGAGATGCGTCTGCGCTGGCGCTGGTGCGGGTTTGACGCCGGGGGCTGGCGATTCGCCACGCCGGAAGGGGTCAGGGTCCTGCAGCCGCGGGCGGTGGTGCTGGCGCTGGGGGGTGCGAGCTGGCCGCGGTTGGGATCGGACGCGGCCTGGGTGCCCTGGCTTGCGGCGCGCGGCATCGGCATCGCGCCCTTCCGCCCGGCGAACATGGGATTTCGCGTGGCCTGGTCGGCGCAGATGGCGCGTTTCGCCGGGCAGGCGGTCAAGGGCGTGGCGCTGCGCGCCGGCGATCTGCGCAGCCGCGGGGAATGGGTGGTGACGGCGCAGGGCGTCGAGGGCGGCGGCATCTATGAAGTGTCGAGCGCCATGCGCGACGGCGCCGCGGCGCTGCTGGACCTGGCGCCGGACCTGTCGCCCGAGGCGCTGGCCGGGCGTCTGGCGCGGGTGCCGGCGAAGCTTTCGGTCGGCAACCGCCTGCGTCGGGTGCTGAGCGATCCGCTGCGCGCGGCGCTGCTGCTGGAATGGGGCCAGCCGCTGCCCCCCGAGCCGCTGGCGCTGGCCCGCCGCGCCAAGGCGCTGACGCTGCGCCATGCAGGGCCGATGGATCTGGCGCGGGCGATCTCTTCGGCCGGGGGAATCACCGCGGAAAGCCTGACCCCGGACCTGGGTCTGCGCGCCATGCCCGGGGTCTTTGCCGCCGGCGAGATGCTGGACTGGGAGGCGCCGACCGGCGGCTATCTGCTGACCGGCTGCCTTGCGACCGGGCGGCGAGCCGGGCAGGGGGCGGCGGCCTATCTGGCGGCGGCGCGCTGAAAGGCCGGGCGCGCGCGCATCATCGCAAGATATTCCGTCAGCCGGTGTTCGGTGATCGGAAAGCGCGCACTGAGCGCCCAGATCAGGCAATGCGTCAGGATGATGTCGGGCACTGTCAGGTCCTCCCCCATCAGGAAGCCCTGTTCGGCCATGCGATGCACCAGGGTCTTCTGGCTGCGCTCGAATTCCCAGCGCAGCGTGTTCTTGATCGCCGAGAGCCGCATCTCCTCGGGAAGGATGAAGCTGTGGCGCGCCGCCAGCCAGAGCGCGGCGTCGAATTCGTCCAGGATGAACTGCGTCAGGCTGTCCTGGCGGGCGCGCTCCAGCGTTCCGGCCGGATGGGTCAGCGCCCCGTGCCGGTCGGCCAGATAGGTCAGGATCGCAGTCGAATCCACCACGGGCGTGCCGTCCACCACCAGCACCGGCACCTTGCCGGCCGGGTTCAGCGGCGTCACCCTGTCGCTGTGCGGATCGACGGCGACATGTTCATAGGCCTCGCCCAGTTCCTCGAGCATCCAGAGCACGCGCAGCGCCCGGCTCTTGCCGGTTCCGATCACCTGATACATGGGCGGCCTTCCTGCATGGCTGGGCCCTAGGCTAGCGCCGGCGCACGATTCAGGCAATGCACGGCATTGACGCCGGCGCGCGCCGGGCGCAGGACTTGTCGGCAGCCAGCAGGAGACCCGCCATGACCGCCACCGCCCGCGCCCCGCTGTTCACCCCGGTGCTGATCGGCGGCTCGATCATCCTGATGATCAATTTCGCGCTGCGCGCCAGCTTTGGCGTGTTCCAGATCCCGATCGCGGCGGAATTCGACTGGCCGCGCAGCGAGTTCAGTCTGGCGATCGCCATCCAGAACCTGGCCTGGGGCATCGGCCAGCCGATCTTCGGCGCGCTGGCCGAGCGCTGGGGCGACCGCTGGTCGGTGATCATCGGGACAGTGCTCTATTCCGCCGGGCTGATCCTGACCGCCATGGCCCGCGATCCGCTGACCATGCAGCTGCTGGAGGTGGTGATCGGCTTTGGCATCGCCGGCACCGGATTCGGCGTCATCCTGGCGGTGGTCGGCCGCGCCGCCAGCGATGAGAACCGCAGCCTGGCGCTGGGGATCGCCACCGCCGCCGGCTCGGCCGGGCAGGTGTTCGGCGCGCCGCTGGCGCAGGTGCTGCTGGGGCATTTCCCCTGGCAGACGGTCTTCGTCATCTTCGGCATCCTGGTGCTGTCCTGCCTGCTGTTTCTGCCCATGCTGGGCCAGGGCCGGCCCGCCAGCCGCCACGAGCTTGAGGAAAGCATGGGCAGCGTGCTGAAGCGCGCCTTCAGCGACCCCTCATATCTGATGATCTTTGCCGGGTTCTTTTCCTGCGGCTACCAGCTGGCCTTCATCACCGCGCATTTCCCGGCCATGGTCACCGAGATGTGCGGGCCGATCAGCCCGATGGGCAACCTGGCCGCGCTGGGCATCACCACCACCTCCGGGCTTGGGGCGGCGGCGATCAGCCTGATCGGGCTGGCCAACATCGGCGGCTCGATCCTGGCGGGCTGGCTGGGCCGGCACTATAGCAGGAAATACCTTCTGGCGGGCATCTACACCCTGCGCACCCTGGCCGCCGCGACCTTCATCGTGCTGCCGATCACGCCCACCAGCGTCATCCTGTTCTCGCTGGTCATGGGGGCGCTGTGGCTGGCCACGGTGCCGCTGACCTCGGGGCTCGTGGCGCATATCTACGGGCTGCGCTACATGGGCACGCTTTACGGCTTTGTCTTTCTCAGCCATCAGCTCGGCTCGTTCCTGGGGGTCTGGCTGGGCGGGCGCATGTATGATATCTATGGCGACTATACCCTGGTCTGGTGGGTGGGGGTCGGCGTCGGCGCCTTTTCCGCCCTGATCCATCTGCCGGTGCGCGAGGCGCCGGCACGGATGGCGGCGGCCTGACGGGCATTGACCGCGCGCCCGATGCGCCGCTAGCCTCCGGCCGCGGCCGACCCGCGCGCCCGCCTTGCAACCAGGAGAACCTGATGCCGAAACTTCTTCATGTCGCACTCATGGCCGGGCTGGCCGCATCTGCCATGCCGGCGGGCGTCGCGCTGGCCGAAAGCGCCGCCCCGGCGCCGGTCGCCGCTGCCGCCGCCGAATGCCCGGTGCGCGAGTTTGCCATGGGCCTGCGCTATCAGCAGCAGTCGGCCGAGGCGCGTGCCCTGCAACTGCAAGGCTATGCGCTGGCCACCGCCAATCTGAAGGCGGCGCTGGCCAAGGCGGACGACCCGTCGAAACTGGCCGTGGTCACCGACCTCGACGAGACGGCGATCGACAACACCGCCCTCTTGGTGCGCGACATGCAGAACTGCCACGTCTATGACAGCTGGGACACCTGGGGCGACTGGGAACTGCGCGGCAAGCCCCGGGTGATCCCCGGCGCGCTGGAGTTCTTCGACTTTGCCGACAAGGCCGGGGTCGCCATCTATTACATCTCGGACCGTTTCGGCGAGCCCGAGAACAAGGCCGCCACCATCGCCACGCTGAAGGAACTGGGCTTCCCGCAGGTCTCGGACGACCATGTGCTGCTTTACGGCACCTCCAAGGCCGAGCGCCGCGCCGTGGTCGAGAAGGACCACCAGATCGTTCTGCTGCTGGGCGACACGCTGCATGATTTCGACGGCGTGTTCCGCAAGGCCACGACCGATGTGAAACGCGCCGAGGTGGACAAGAACGCCGCACGGTTCGGCGCCGACTGGATCGTGTTCCCGAATCCGACCTATGGCGAATGGAGCACGGCGCCGCTTGACGCCTGGGACGCCGAGACGAAGCTGCCGTAAGCCCCGCGCGCCCATTGCGCCCGCCGGCGCGATGGGCAAGTCTGGCGCCGGCGGCGGCAGCGGGGGGCGGACATGCGGGCATTGGCATCGGCGGGGATCATCAGCCTGATCCTGGCCTATGCGCTGAGCCAGTTCTACCGCGCCTTCCTGGCCGTGCTGGCGCCGGTGCTGCAGGCCGAACTGGGGGCGGCGCCGGACGATCTGGCGCTGTCCTCGGGGCTGTGGTTCCTGACGTTCTCGCTGATGCAGCTGCCTCTGGGCTGGGCGCTGGACCGGATCGGGCCGCGGCTGACCGTGTCGCTGCTGCTGGCCCTTGGCGGCGGCGGCGGGGCAGCGGTCTTTGCGCTTGCGGGCGCGCCCTGGCAACTGCATGTCGCGCTGGCGCTGATGGGGGTCGGCTGCGCGCCGGCGCTGATGGGCAGCTATTACATCTATGCCCGCAGCTATCCGCCGGCGCTGTTCGGCACCCTGGCCGGGGCAACGGTGGGGTTCGGCTCGCTGGGCAATATCCTCGGCGCCTCGCCGCTGGTCTGGGTGATCGGCGCCATCGGCTGGCGGGCGACGCTGGCGGGGCTGGCACTGGTGACGCTGGCGGTGGCGCTGGCGATCTTCGCGCTGGTGCGCGACCCCGAACGCCTGTCCGAAGACGGCCAGCCCCGCGCCTCGCTGGCCGAGCTCTTGCGGCTGCGGGCGCTGTGGTTCATCCTGCCGCTGATGACCGTCAGCTATGCCTCGACGGCGGCGATCCGCGGGCTTTGGGCCGGGCCCTACATGGCCGAGGTGCATGACGCCTCCGAGCGGCTGATCGGTCATGCCACGCTGGCCATGGGCCTTGCCATGGTCGTCGCCAGCTTTCTGATCGGGCCGGCAGTGCGCCTGGCGGGATCGGTGCGGCGGCTGGCGCTGTGGGTCAATGGCGGCGGTGTGCTGGTCCTGGCCGGGCTGTGGCTGGCCCCGGACGCCAGCGCCGGCCTCTCGATCGCGCTGCTGGCGGCGCTGGGGGTGGTCGGGGCCTCCTATACGCTGCTGATGGCGCATGGCCGGGCGTTCCTGCCGCCGCATCTGGTCGGGCGCGGGGTCACCTTCCTCAACCTGTTCTCGATCGGCGGCGCGGGGATCATGCAGTTCGGCTCGCGCCCGGTCTATCGCTGGGCCCATGCCGCCGGCACCCCGGCCGAGGCCTACGGCACCCTGTTCCTGTTCTTCCTGATTCCGCTTACCCTGGGATTCGTGCTGTATTTCCTGACACCCGAGACCCCCGATGCCTGACCTGCCCGACCCGATCGAGGTGATCGCGCCCAATCTCAAGCGCCGGCTTTCGGGCGTGACCGCCACCGTGGTGCGGCTGATCCCGGTGCAGGCGCGGATGATCGGCATCGTCGCCACCGGCCCCGGCCTGCCGCCCGACCTGCCGCATCTGCCGCTGATCCGCGCCGCGCTGATGCCGCGCGACCGCTGGCGGGTCTGGCACGCAAGGCGCAATACGGAAATGGTGCTGGGGCTGATCCTGCGCCATGGGCTGCGCCGGCGCTATCGGCTGCTGTTCACCTCGGCGGCGCAGCGGCGGCATACCGGCTTTACCCGCTGGCTGATCGCGCGCCAGGATGCGCTGATCGCCACCTCGCCGCAGGCCGCCAGCTATCTGGAACGCCCGGCCACCGTCATCCTGCACGGGGTCGACCTGTCGGTGTTCCACCCCGCCGCCGACCGCGCGGCACTGCGCGCCGAGTTGGGATTTGCCCCCGGGGACATCGTGACCGGCTGCTTTGGCCGCATCCGGGCGCAGAAGGGCGTCGATCTGCTGGTCGAGGCGGCGTTGCAGCTTTTCCCGTCCCGGCCGCGGGCGAAGCTGGTCTTTACCGGCCGCGTCACCCCGGACAACCAGGCGTTCCTCGACGGGCTGCAGGCGCGCATCCGCGACGCCGGCCTGGCCGAACGCATCCGATTCCTGGGCGAACTGCCCTGGGAGCAGGTGGTGCGCCACTATCAGGCGCTGGACCTCTTCGCCGCCCCCGCCCGCTGGGAGGGCTTCGGCCTGACGCCGCTCGAGGCCATGGCCTGCGGCGTGCCGACCGTCGCCGCCCGCGTTGGCGCCTATGAGACCCTGATCCGCGACGGTGAGACCGGCAGCCTGGTGGCCCGCGACGACATAGCCGCGCTGAGTGCGGCGCTGGCGCATTGGCTGGACGACGATGCCGCCCGCTCCGCCGCCGGCCAGGCGGCGCGGGCCCATGTCGCCGCCAACCACGCCATCGAGGCCGAGGCCGCGGCCATCACCGAGGTCTATCGAAAGCTGCTGGGGTGACGCGCTGCGGCTTTCTGCTGGCCCGGACCCTGCGCAACGAGGCGGCGCTGCAGCGGCTGTCCGCGCCGCAGGCGGAGCTGCTGGCGGAGCTGGCGGGCAAAAGCATCGCCCTGGTCGGCAATGCCCGCGCCCTGGCCGAGGCCCGGCAGGGCGCGCGGATCGACGCCGCCGATCTGGTCATCCGCATCAACCGTGCGCCCATGCCGGCAACCGAAAGCCATGGGACGCGCTGCGACTGGCTGGCGCTGGCGACGCGGCTGGGCAAGGCTGACCGCGCGCGGCTGGCGCCCACCCGCATCCTGTGGCTCTCGCCCAAGCGCAAGCGGCTGGATTGGCAGACCGCACGCAGCCCCGGCTTTTACCTGCATCCGCTGGCCGATTTCCGGGCACTGCGCGACGATCTGGGCGCGCCGCCCACCACCGGGGCGATGATGATCGCGCTGATCGCGGCATCACGCATGGCGCGGCTCGATCTTTACGGCTTCGACTTCTTTGCCTCGCTCTCGCTCTCGGGGCGGCGCCGCGCCGATCAGGTGCCGCATGATTTTGCTGGCGAATCCGCCTGGGTAGAGCGGCTCATCCTGTCAGATCAACGGATATTCCGGCATTAAGCCACAAAACCGCCGAAACATCGGGCGAAATGCCATAATGTTGCTTTCGCTTTCCGGCGCCCTGACCTATACCGCAGCGTCCTTTGCAGAAGGAGACCCGAATTGGGCTACAAGGTCGCTGTCGCCGGCGCCACGGGGAACGTGGGCCGTGAAATGCTGAACATCCTGGCCGAGCGCCAGTTTCCCGCTGACGAGGTGATCGCTCTGGCGTCGCGCCGGAGCCTGGGCACTGAGGTCAGCTATGGTGACAAGACCTTGAAATGCAAGGACATCGAGGGTTTCGACTTTACCGGTTGCGACATCGCGCTATTCGCCATCGGCTCGGAGGCGACCCGGACCTACGCCCCGATCGCCGCATCGCAGGGCTGCGTGGTGATCGACAATTCCTCGCTTTACCGCTACGACCCCGAGATCCCGCTGATCGTGCCCGAGGTGAACCCCGAGGCGATCGAGCATTACCGCAACAAGATGATCATCGCCAACCCCAACTGCTCGACGGCGCAGATGGTGGTGGCGCTGAAGCCGCTGCACGACCGCGCCCGCATCAGGCGCGTCGTCGTCTCGACCTATCAGTCGGTCTCGGGCGCCGGCAAGGACGGCATGGACGAATTGTGGAACCAGACCAAGGGCATGTATGTCCCGGGCCAGGAGGTGGCGCCGAAGAAGTTCCAAAAGCAGATCGCCTTCAACGTGATCCCGCAGATCGATGTCTTTCTCGACAGCGGCGACACCAAGGAGGAATGGAAGATGGTGGCCGAGACCAAGAAGATCCTCGACCCCGCGATCAAGGTCACCGCGACCTGCGTGCGTGTGCCGGTCTTCGTCGGCCATTCGGAATCGATCAACATCGAGTTCGAGGACTTCCTCGACGAGGACGAGGCCCGCGACATCCTGCGCGAGGCGCCGGGCATCCTGGTCATCGACAAGCGCGAGCCTGGCGGCTACGCCACCCCGGTCGAATGCGTGGGCGATTTCGCCACCTTCATCAGCCGCATCCGCCAGGACGTGACGGTGGAAAACGGCATCAACCTGTGGTGCGTCTCGGACAATCTGCGCAAGGGCGCGGCGCTGAACGCGGTGCAGATCGCCGAACTGCTGGGCAATCGCGCCCTGAAGAAGGGCTGATCGCCACCAACGCAGACGTGAGGGCGCCCCGACCGGGCGCCCTCTTGCCTTTCCGGATGCGGTCACGGACGCTGGCATGGTCCAGAGCGAGGCTTCCATGCGCAACCTGCTGCTTTCCGCCGCCCTTCTGCTGGCCGGACCGGCCCTTGCCGACCGGTTTCAGGCCGCGGCCCCGGTCACCGCGGCCACCGTCTATCCCTGGGGGGCCAGCGTCACGCGCGAGGCGCGGCTCGATCTGCCCGCGGGCGCACATGAGCTGGTCATTCCCGGCCTGCCCGAGGGGCTTGACCCCGCCAGCCTGCGCATCACCGGCGAGGGCGCGAGCATCGGCGCCGTGGGCTTCCAGCAGCAGCGCGCCCTGCCCGCAACCCCGGCCCCGACAGCCGAGCTGCGCGCCGCCGAGGCCGAACTTGCCCGCCACCAGGACGCGCTGGCCCGCCATGACGCCGCCGTGGCCGGCATCCGCGCCCGCGCCGAGGCCGCCGGCGACCTGATCCGTTTTCTGATGAACCTGGCCGAATCCGATGCCGCCGGCCGCGGCGACATCGCAGCCCTTGCCACAACCGTCGGCGACAGGCTGCTGGCGGCCCGGCAGGCGCAGGTCGCCGACCGGGCCGAGACCGCCGACCGCGACCGCAAGGATCTGGCCTTGGAACTGGCGCGCGCCGAGGCGCAGCTTGCGGCGCTGAGCGCCCCGCAGCCCGCTGGCGGTACGCTGGTCATCGCCCTGCAGGGCCAGGGCGCGCCGGCGCGCATCCGCATCACCTCGTTGACGCATCAGGCGTTCTGGGTGCCGGTCCATGACCTGTCGCTGCAAAGACAGGCCGGCCGGCTGCGGCTTGATTCGGGCCTGCTGGTCAGCCAGAACACCGGCGAGGACTGGCTGGACGCGCATCTGACCTTCTCGACTGCGCGGCCGATGGACCAGTCGGCGCCCGCCACGCTGGTGCCCGAATTCCTGCGCCTTGCCAGCCCGCGCCAGGATCTTGCCCTGGCCGCGCCCGAGGCCAAGCTGGCCGCCCCCGCGTCGCTGGCCGATGCCGGGGCGCCGGTGGCAGGCGCGGTGCAGACCCTGCTGATCGGCGAGACGGTGATGCATGACTATCCGACCCCGGTCACCCTGCGCAGCGGCGCGGATGCGCTGCGCCTGCCGCTGGGCAGCCACGACCTGGCCGCCACCGTTCTGGCCGAGGCGGTGCCGCGGCGCGACGACAGTGCCTATCTGGTCGCCGAGGCGGTAAACACCACCGGACAGGCGATCCTGCCGGGCGACGCCAGCTTTCACGCCGATGGCGCGCTGGTCGGGCGCGGGGCGCTGGAACTGACCGCGGCCGGCGCGCGCATGAAGCTGGGCTTCGGCCCGCTGGACGGCATCCGGCTGGCGCGCCGAACCCCCGACGAAAGCGAGGGCGCGCGCGGGCTGGTCTCGAAATCCTCCGAACGCAGGGAAACCGCGCTGCTGGAGATCCGCAACCTGACGGATCAGGAATGGCCACTGCGGGTGATCGACCAGGTCCCGGTCTCAAGGCAGGACGAGCTGCGCATCGACTGGAGCGCCGATCCGGTACCGGACAAGACCGACCCCGAAGGCCAGCGCGGACTGCTGGTCTGGCAAAGCCGCCTTCTTCCCGGCGAAACGCGCGAGATCCGCCTGACCACCCGCTTGCGCTGGCCCGAGGGCAAGGTTCTGATCGACGCGAACTGACCCCGCGGATCACCCCCCGGCGGCATGGTCCGGGGACGCGCCGGCCAGGGCGATCTCTCCCCGCGCCAGCGCCTCTGCCAGCCGGTCCACCGCTGTGGCAAGGCGCTGATCCACCAGATGCAGATATTGCGTCCAGTCCGAAAGCTGCGCCAGTTCCCCGGCGCCGTCGGAAATGCCGCGCAGCCCGATCATCGGCACGCCAAAGCGCTGGCAGGCGCGCAGCACCGCATAGGTTTCCATGTCCACCATCTCGGCCGCGAGCGCGTCATAGGCGCTGCCGCTGACGATGCTGGCGCCGGTGGCCAGGCTGGCGGCCTGCAGCCCCGGGATTCGCAGCGGCAGTTCCAGCCGCGCCGGCAGGCCCAGCATCGGCGTCTCGCCCGGGGCAAAGCCCAGCGCGCTGGCATCCATGTCGCGGTATTCGACCGATGCGACCTGATAGACGCCGAGCTGGCTTAGCCGGCGCGAGCCGGCCGAGCCCAGGGACACCACCAGATCCGGCAGCGCGTCCCGCGCCGCAAGCCCGGCAAGGCTGGCCGTCAGCACCACCGCCGCCTCGACCGGGCCGACGCCGGTCATCAGCGGCTGGATGCGGGCGCGCAGCGCCGGCCCGTATTCCGCATCCAGCGCCATCACGAAAAGCACCCGCCGCCCGCCCAGACGATCCAGATCCATGACCCCGACCCTTTCCCTTGCCCGGGCGACAGGAAAGCCCGCACCGCCGCCAGGGGCAAGCCCCCGTCAGCCGGCCAGCACGCGCTGCGCCGCCGCCCCTGGCGCCTGCGAGCGCATCTGCGCCTGTGCGATGGCCGGAACCGGCAGGGCAAAGCTGACCAGGACCCGGCCCCCCGAAAGCCCGCGCACCCCCCAGGCCAGCAGCCCGCCGCTGGGCCCGGCCATCGCGCCTTGCAGTGGCTGGTCCGTCGCCTGGGCCTGCAGCGCCGCATGCAGCGCGGCAAGGCCGGGGCTGTCGCCGCAGGCCGTGGTCCATTGCGCCAGATGATCCAGCAGCGTGCCGCGCGATGCCTCCCCCCAGAGACCGGCATAGCGCCGGTTCTGCATCAGCAGCTCGCCATTGGCGGCAAAGACCGCCACCGCATCGGGCAGCGCGTCCAGCACCTCGGCCCCCAGCCGCAGATCGGCGCGAAACTTGCGGGTCAGCGAGATTTCCGAGGTGATGTCCTCGAACAGGAAGGCCACCGCGCCATCGGGATGCGGCCGCCCGGTGACGCGATATGTCTGGCCGCCCGGCAGCGACCAGGTCTCGACATGATGCCCCGAGGCCGCCGCCGCCTCGAGCGAGCTCATCTGGTTGCGCCAGCTGCGATAGTCCTTGGGCTCGGGAACCATGCGCGCCTCGCGCAGGCGGTCCAGAAAGGCGTAAAGCGTCGGGCGCGCGGTCAGGAAGCCCGCCGCCAGCCCGGTCAGGTCGATCAGCGCCGGATTGAACAGCTGCAGATTGCGTTCGCGATCAAAGATCGCCAGCCCGATCGGCAGGTCGGCAAAGGTCTTGGTCAGGGTCTGGACGAATTCGCGCAGGCTGCGTTCGGCGCGCACCGCGGCATCGGCGGGCAGGGCGATGGTCACCGCCTGGCCGGCGATCTCATGCGTGTGGCAATCGAACCAGCGGCTTTGGCCGTCCAGTTCAAGATGTGCGCGCCGCGCCGCGCCGCCGGCCGGGCTGCCGGGCAGCGGCCGGGCGGTCAGGTCGATGAGCAGCGGCAGCGGCCAGAGCGTCACACCCGCGGCCCGCGCCTCGGCCAGGCCCAGATAGGCGGAATTCGCCCAGGTGATCTGGCCCTGCCCGTCCTGGCGCCAGGCCAGCATCGGCGAATGGTCCATGGTGCTGCGCAGGATCTCAAGCTCCTGCTCCATGGCGGCAAGCGACAGCGAATCGACGGTGATTCCGGCATTTTCGGCCGTGGCATCGGCCAGCGTCAGCCGCAGCAGGTCCGGTGCCACCAGTTCCGCGCAGGCGTGCAGCGGCGCGGCACCGGTCGGGGTGGCAAGCCGGATCTCGCCGCCCAGATCGGGCAGCGCCGCGGCAAAATCCGGCAGGCGCATGCCCAGCCATGCCAGCAGCCGCTGCCAGTCCCCCTCGCCCGGCAGCGTCGCCAGCAGCGCCCGCGCCGGCGGCGTGGCGTCGACCAGATGTTGCTGGCGGAACAGAAAGACGATGGGCTCGGGGCCGCCGACAAGGGTACGCGCCGCGGCCCGGCCCGCGCGGCGCCCGAACTGCGGCAGCATGACCAGCACCGGCAACAGCGCCAGCGCCGCGGCCGCAAGGGCGATCAGGAATTGCACAGCCATGGATTGCACCCATCGTCAACAGATGAATACAACTATAGCGTGACAATTTAAGATGGGGTTAATGGAATTTTCCCGTCAGACGCGAATTTCGGGATTGGGGCCAAGCGGCTCGCGGTCGCTGGTC
Source organism: Paracoccus sp. (in: a-proteobacteria) (assembly GCF_039808215.1). GTDB lineage: Bacteria > Pseudomonadota > Alphaproteobacteria > Rhodobacterales > Rhodobacteraceae > Paracoccus. The sequence continues at coordinate 37,276 of NZ_JBDHSP010000015.1, read as the reverse complement.
TCAAGCGCCTCGCGCGGCCAGGTGACCAGGATCTCGGCGCCCGGGCTGCCATTGTCAAAGCGCAGCCGCGCCCCCGAGCGTTCCAGCAGCGCCTTGGCAATGAACAGGCCAAGGCCCATGCCCTCATAGTTGCGCCCGTCCTCCGCCCGGGGGCGGGTGGTCAGGAAGGGGCTGCCGATGCGCGGCAGCAGCGCCGGCGGAAACCCCGGCCCATCGTCCGAGACCCGCACCCAGATGTCACGCTGGTCGGCGCCGGCCTCGACCGTGACCACCCGGCGGGCGAAATCGACGCCGTTCTGGATCAGGTTGCGCAGCCCGTGGATCACCGCGGCATCGCGCTGGATGACCAGATCATCGGGGGCGACCAGCAGACGGATCTCGCTGCCGCGACCCTGATGCGGGGCGGCGGCCTCGGCCAGCACCACCGCCAGCGGCGCCGAGCGGATCAGCAGATCCTCGCGCCCGGCGCTGCCCATGGATTTCAGGATGTCGCGGCAGCGGTCGGCGGACTGGCGCAGCAGCCCGACATCCTCGGCCAGATCCTGCCGTTCGGGCAACAGCTCCGCAAGCTCATCCGCCAGTTCGGTGCTGACCAGCTTGATCGTGGCCAGCGGTGTGCCCAGCTCATGCGCGGCGGCGGCGACGACCCCGCCCAGGTGCTGCAGCTTCTGCTCGCGCTCGAGCGCCATGCGTGCGGCAAACAGCGCATCCGAAGTCGCGGTGATCTCGGCCGCGACCAGGCGGGCGAAGCCGGCAAAGAACAGCGCGCCGATGACGATGGCGAACCAGTGCCCGACCAGCAGCGGCTGGCCGAGGCGCAGCGGCGGATCGGGCGCGAAGGTCAGGGGCTGCGCAAACAACGCCGCCAGCGTCAGCATCAGCAGCGTGGCGGCGCCCAGTGCCAGCAGATGCCGCCCCGGCAGCGCCGTCGCGGCGATGGTCACCGGCGCCAGGAGCAGCAGCGCAAAGGGGTTGGCCAGACCGCCGGTCAGCGCCAGCAGCGTCGCCATCTGCGCCAGATCGAAGCCCAGCTGCCAGGCCGCCTCGCGCGCATGGATGCGGCGGCGCGAGCGCAGGCCCAGCGCCAGGTTCAGCAGCATCGCCATGCCGATCACCGCCAGCACCGGCCCCAGCGGGAAATGCGCGCCGATCAGCAGCGCCGCACCGACTGCGGCAAGCTGGCCGGCGATCGCCACCCAGCGCAGCATGATCAGGATGCGCAGCCGGATCGGCTCGGGCAGAGGCTGGCCGGGCAGCAGGGCAAAGCGGCGGGAAACCAGTCCAAGGGGCATCGGCGGCTCGGGCGAGGGACATGCTTTCGCATTGATAACGGCCCGAGGGGGCGCGTTCAATGCGCCCGCAACTCCCGCCCGCCCGAAAGCGCGGCATTTGACCGCAGGGGCAAAACGTCCTAACTGTCTGGGGAAACACCGGAGGCAAGCCAGCATGACCGAGGAATACGACATCGGCAAGGATCCGAGCCTGCTTCTGGTCGATGATGACGAGATCTTTCTGACCCGGCTGGCGCGCGCCATGGAAAAGCGCGGCTTTGCCGTGACCCGCGCCCTCTCGGTGGCCGAGGCCCGCGGCGCCTTGGCCGGCCAGGCGCCCGCCTATGCTGTGGTCGACCTGCGCCTTGAGGACGGCAACGGGCTGGACGTGGTGGATGCGCTGCGCGAGGCGCGCCAGGATGCCCGCATCGTGGTGCTGACCGGATATGGCGCCATCGCCACCGCGGTGGCAGCGGTCAAGATGGGCGCCGTGGACTATCTCTCGAAACCCGCCGATGCCGATGACATCACCCGCGCCCTGCTGTCGCGCGGCGAGACCCTGCCGCCGCCTCCCGAGGCGCCGATGTCGGCCGACCGCGTGCGCTGGGAACATATCCAGCGCGTCTATGAGCAATGCGATCGCAATGTCAGCGAAACCGCCCGCCGTCTGCATATGCACCGGCGCACATTGCAACGCATATTGGCGAAAAGAAGCCCGAAATAGGATTGCGGCCCGGAATTCGTTTGCATTTCATTTCGGAAGGCAAATATTGGGCCGGCATACCACGACAGGGAAACACAAAATGAGCATCGATCTGGACGCAATGTCGCTTCGCGACCTGCGGGATCTGCGCACGAAAATCGACCGCGCCATTGCCTCGTTCGAGGATCGGCGCAAACGCGAGGCGCTGAATGCCGCCGAGAATGCGGTGCGCGAATTCGGCTTCAATCTGGCCGAGCTGACCGGCACGAAACCGGCCCACGGCAAGGGTGCGGCCAGATATGCCAATCCCGCCAATCCCGCGCAGACCTGGACCGGACGCGGACGCCGGCCGCGCTGGCTTGACGAGGCGCTGGCCGCCGGCCGCAAGCTTGAGGACATGGCGCTTTGACCCGCAAGACCCCCGCGCCAGCCGCAGGGGTCTTTTTCTTCAGCCGCCTGCGTCCATCTCCGCGATGATCGCGGCAAAGCGCGCCAGATAGGCATGGCGGGTTTCGGTCGGCGGCCGCAGGCGGATTTCAAGCCCCCGCAGGATCTGCGGATCCGGCACCGGAAACAACCGGTCGGCCTCGGGCCTTGAGAATCCGGCGATCTGCACCGCCTCCAGCCAGGCCGAGATACGGTCGGCACGCTTGATCGCCCGCTTGACTGCCAGCGGCAGCACCGCCGGCAGGCCGAAACGGCGGTGGATGGCGGCGCTCAGCCGCGCGTCCATCTCGCCGTATTCGCGCCCCATCGCCGCCTTCACCGGCGAGATCATGTCGCCGATGACATATTCGGGCGCATCATGCAGCAGGGCTGCCAGCCGCCAGCGCGGCGCGGCATCAGGGGCCGTGCGCGCGTGGATCTCCTCGACCAGCAGCGAATGCTCGGCCACGCTATAGGCCCAGTCGCCATGCGTCTGGCCGTTCCAGCGCGCGACAAAGGCCAGGCCATGCGCGATGTCGGCGATCTCGATATCCATGGGCGTCGGGTCGAGCAGGTCCAGCCTGCGCCCCGAGAGCATCCTCTGCCAGGCCCGTTGCGCCGGTCGCGCCATGCGTTTCTCCGTGACTGGGGCAGGGCGGGGACATGGCTGCGGGGCCATTGCGGGCCCCGCGCGCCGGCGGTCAGGACAGCGGCTGGTCGGCCGGACGCTCGGCCTGCATGCGGCGGGCGATCTCCTGGCGGTAAAGCGAGACGAAATCCACCGGATCCATGTTGAAGGGCGGGAAACCGCCGTCGCGGGTCATGTCCGAGACGATGCGCCGCACATAGGGAAACATCATGCGCGGGCATTCGATCAGCAGGAAGGCATGCAGCTGGTCCTCGGGTACGCCCTCGACATGAAAGATGCCGCCGTAATCCAGCTCGCACAGGAACAGGGTGGAATTGTCCCTGGCATTGGTCGATTGCACGCGGAACTTGCTGATCACCTCGTATTGATGATCGCCGGGGCGCTTGCGCGCGTCCAGGCTGACCTGCACCGCGATCTCGGGCTGGACCTCGCCGCTGGGCAGGCCCTTCTGCGCCACCGCATTCTCGAAGGACAGGTCGCGGATATATTGCGTCAGGATCTGCAGCCGCACGCCGGGCTGGCCGGCATTCTGGGCTTCGGGCGTTGCCGCACCGTTGGGGGTCTCGTCGCTCATGGGCTTCTCCTCGGAACTGGGGCGCTTCTAGCACCCTGCCCGGCGCCGCTCAATGCCGGGTCCAGCCGGATTTGCCGGGCCGCGCGGCCCCTTGGTCGGTCAGCCCCTCGCGCACCGGCGCCGGCGGGTCGTCCACCACGGTATATTCGCCGTCGATGTCGCGCGGGCCCGGGCGATCGCGCAGCGGATAGTCCGCGTCGTAATCCGCATCCGGGCCAAAGCCCCGCCGACCATGGGACGTGGCAACCACATGCACGCGCGCGGCCATGCGGCGCAGGATCAGCCGCTGCACCCCTGGGATCAGCAACACCAGCCCGACGGCGCTGGTCAGAAGCCCGGGCACCACCAGCAGCATGCCCGCCAGCATCACCAGCGCCGCCTGCGCCATGGGCCGGCCCGGGTCGCGGAACTCCTGCATGGCGCGCTGCATGTCGAGCATGGCCAGCGCCCCCCTGCGGCGCATCACCGCCATGCCCAGCACCGCCGAGCCGATGACCAGCGCGATCACCGGCAGCGCGCCGATCGCGCCCCCCACCTCGATGAACAGCGCGATCTCGACGATCGGCAGGATCACGAATGCCAGCACAAGCCACATGTTGCCTTCCCTCCGGGGCATTGCAAATTCCGGCGCCAAACTGGACTTGGGCCGGGCCGCACCCTACATAAGCATCCTGTATCACCGTTACAAAGATTGTCAGGACCGCCGATGTCGAACCCCCTGCTGCAACTGCTTGTCCTGGCGGCGATCGCCGTGTTCCTGATCCTGCGCCTGCGCGGGGTCCTGGGCACGCGCGACGGGTTCGAGCCGCCGCGCCTGCCCGAGCAGCCCAGCCAGCGCCAGCGTTTCGACGTGATCGAGGGCTCGGCCGAGCAGGGTGACAGCGACATCACCGACCATGTCGAGGCCGGCAGCCCGATGATCCGCACCCTGACCGAGATGAAGCGCGCCGAGCCCTCCTTTGCGCTCGGCCCGTTCCTGACCGGCGCGAAATCCGCCTATGAGATGATCCTGATGGCCTTTGAGCGCGGCGACCTGACCGAAGTGCAGGCCTTCCTTGCGCCGCAGGTGGCCGATGCCTTCGAATCGGTGGTCTCGGACCGGCGCAGCCGCGGCCTGGTGACCGAGGCGCAATTTCTCGGCACGCGCGAGACGGCGCTGGCGGCGGCCGAGTTCAACCCCGGCACCGGCATGGCCGAGCTTTCGGTCCGCTTCGTCGGCGAGATGATCGCCGCCACCCGCGACGCCCAGGGCAATGTCGTCGAGGGCGATCCCAAGGCGGCGCGCAAGCAGCGCGACACCTGGACCTTTGCCCGCCGCATGGGCCAGGACGACCCGAACTGGCAGCTCGTCGCCACGGCCTGAGCCATGGCGCGGCGACGCCGGCTCTCGGCCGAGGAGGAGGCGCTTTGGTCGCGCGTGGCGGCGACTGCCCAGCCGCTGCACCCGGCGCGGCCAGATCCGCTGCCTGCTCCGCCGCCCGCCGAGCCTCCGGCCCGCCCGACAGCCAAGCCCTCGCTGGCCAAGCCCTCATTGGCCAAGTCCTCGATGGCCAAGTCCCGGCCCGCACCCGCGCCGCTGTTGCCGCCTGATCTGCGCATCACCGGCAAGGCCGGGCGCAGCGCGACCCGCATCGACCTGGCGCCCGCCGCCCCCGAGGTGCTGCGCGGCGCCGCGCTGCGCATGGATCACAAGACGCACAGGCAGATGACCCGCGGCAAGGTGGCGCCGGATGCGCGCATCGACCTGCACGGGCTGACGCTGAGCGCCGCGCAGCCGGTGCTGACGCGCTTTGTCCTGCAGGCGCATGCCCAGGGCCGGCGGCTGCTGCTGGTGATCACCGGCAAGGGCCGGCAGGGCGACAGCTGGGCGCCGCTGCCGATCCGGCCCGGGGCGCTGCGCCACAATGTGCCGCATTGGCTGGGCGCGCCGCCGCTGGCGGGCGTGGTGCTGCAGGTGCGGCCGGCGCATCGCCGCCATGGCGGCGAGGGCGCCTATTATGTCTATCTGCGCCGCCGGCCCGGCGATCAGCCGTAATCGGCCTTGGGTCCGGCGAACCACCAGATGATCAGCCCGATCACCGGCAGGAAGGCCACCAGCAGCACCCACAGCAGCTTGGTCCCGGTCGATTCACTGGTGTTGATGATCGAGGCGATGGCCCAGACATCCAGCGCGAAGATGATGACGCCCAGCAGAAGGTTCATGCCCGCCCCCGTCCTTTCGTCGGGACATAACGGCGAAGGCGGGCAGCGGTTCCCTTACAGGACGTAGCGCGACAGGTCCGAGGAGCGCGCCAGATCGCCCAGATGCTTCTCAACGAAGGCGGCATCGACGCTGATGCGCTCGCCGGATCGGTCGGGGGCGGTGAAGGACAGTTCCTCGAACACCCGCTCGATCACCGTGTAAAGCCGGCGCGCGCCGATGTTCTCGACCGCGCCGTTCACCTCGGCGGCGATGCGCGCCAGGGCCCGGATGCCGTCCTCGGAGAAGGTGACCTCGACGCCCTCGGTCGCCATCAGCGCGGTATATTGCCGGGTCAGGGCGTTGTCGGTCTCGGTCAGGATGCGGATGAAATCCTCCTCGGTCAGGGCGCGCAGCTCGACGCGGATCGGCAGCCGGCCCTGCAGTTCCGGCAGCAGGTCCGAGGGCTTGGCGATGTGGAAGGCTCCGCTGGCGATGAACAGGATGTGGTCGGTCCGGACCGGCCCGTATTTCGTCGAGACGGTGGTGCCCTCGATCAAGGGCAGCAGGTCGCGCTGCACACCCTCGCGCGAGACATCGCCGCCGCGCGCGTCGCTGCGCGCCGCCACCTTGTCGATCTCGTCGATGAAGACGATGCCGTTTTCCTGCACCGATTCCAGCGCCGCCGCCTTGACCGCCTCGTCGTCCAGCAGCTTGTCGGCCTCTTCGGCAATCAGCAGCTCATAGCTTTCCGCCACGGTGACCTTGCGGCGCACCCGGCGCCCGCCGAACGCCTTCAGCAGACCCGAGAGGTCCATCATGCCGCCCATGCCCTGACCGGGCTGGCCGGGCATCTCCATCATGCCGAAGGGGCTGGAATTGTCCTGCAGCTCCAGCTCGATCAGCTTGTCGTCCATCTCGCCGCGCTTGAGCTTGTCGCGAAACATCTCGCGCGTCTGCTCGCGCGCGCCCTCGCCGGCCAGGGCGGCGAGCACGCGATCCTCGGCGGATTTGTGGGCGCGGGCCTTGACCTCCTCGCGCATGCGCTCGCGCGTTTCGATGACGGCGGCATCGGCCAGGTCGCGGATGATCTGTTCGACATCGCGCCCGACATAGCCCACCTCGGTGAACTTGGTCGCCTCGACCTTCAGGAAGGGGGCGCGGGCCAGTTTCGCCAGCCGGCGCGAGATCTCGGTCTTGCCGACGCCCGTGGGGCCGATCATCAGGATGTTCTTGGGATAGACCTCGTCGCGCAGGTCGTCGGCTAGCTGGCGCCGCCGCCAGCGGTTGCGCAGCGCCACCGCCACGGCGCGCTTGGCCTCGCGCTGGCCGATGATGAAACGGTCGAGTTCGCTGACGATCTCGCGCGGGGTCAAGTCACTCATGTTCTGCCTTTCCTGTCGCGGGCAGGGGCCGTGGCCCAGGGCTGCCCAGATATGCCGGGGGACGCGCGGCGGGCCCCGTCGAGGGGCCCGCCGCGCGGGGGCCAGGCCCCCTCAGCCCAAGATTTCGACCGTCAGATTGCCATTGGTATAGACGCAGATGTCGGCGGCGATCGCCATGGCCTGGCGCGCCACTGCCTCGGCGTCCAGATCGCCCGACATCAGCCCGCGCGCCGCCGCAAGGGCGAAATTCCCGCCCGAGCCGATGGCGGCCACGTCATGTTCGGGTTCCAGCACGTCGCCCGCGCCGGTCACCACGAATATGTCGCGCCCGTCGGTGACGATCAGCATGGCCTCGAGGTTGCGCAGATACTTGTCCATGCGCCAGTCCTTGGCCAGATCGACGCAGGCGCGCGCCAGCTGCCCTGGCGCCGATTCCAGCTTTTTCTCCAGCCGCTCGAGCAGGGTGAAGGCATCGGCGGTCGAGCCAGCGAAACCCACCACCACGTCATGGCCGCCCGGGGACAGCTTGCGCACCTTGCGCGCCGTGCCCTTCATCACCGTCTGCCCGACGCTGACCTGGCCATCGCCCGCCACCACGACCTTGCCGCCGCGGCGCACCGCCAGGATCGTCGTGCCGTGCCAGCCGGGAAATCTGTCGTCGGACATGCCTGTGCTCCGTTTCTGTCTGGCCCGTCAGATATGGGCGCCAGGGGGCTTTCGCAAGCCGGGGCCGGCGATTAGCCTGCCGGCCATGAACGATGCCCGGGTGCTGCGCGTCTATCTGGAAGGCTCGATGCTGGCCGGCGCGCGCGCCGGCAGCTTCAACTTCGCCAATGTGCTGAAGGCCGCGGTCGAGGGCGCAGGCTGGCGGCTGGAATGGCACGAAACCGGAAGGCTTGCGCGGCTGATGGCGCCATGGCGCCGGGGGCATGCGCTGTTTCACCTGCAGGCGCCGACGCATGGCCGCGCCCTGACCTTGCGCCGCGCCTATCACTATCCCTTCTGGCAGATCGAGCCCGTGGCGCAGCGCTGGCGCTTTGCCGTGGCGCGGGCCCGCTTCGACGCGCAGGCGATCGACCCGGACGCCGCCCGCGCCTTTGCCGCCGGGCTGCGCGCCCGCGTCCTGCCCGGGCCAATGCCGGGCCGGGGCGATGCGGTGCTGGTGCCGCTGCAGGGCCAGATCCGCCGCCGCCGGTCATTCCAGTGCATGAGCCCGATCGACATGCTTGCCGCCGTCTGCGCCAGCGGCCGGCCGGTGATCGCGACGCTGCATCCGAAGGAAAGCTACCGCCCTGCCGATCACCGCGCGCTGGCGCGGCTGGTGGCGCGCCACCCCAACCTGCGCATCGGCGGCGACAGCCTGCGGGCGCTGCGCGACTGCGCCTTCGTGGCCACGGAAAACAGCGCCCTCGCCTTTGACGGCTATCTGCTGGGCAAGCCCGCGGTGCTGTTCGCGCAGATCGACTTTCACCACATCGGGCTGAATGTCGCCGAGTTGGGCGCCGAACGCGCTCTGGCCCTGGCCGAGAGCCACACGCCCGAATTCGAACGCTATCTGTTCTGGTTCCTGCAGCAGCAGGCGATCAATGCCGCGCGCCCCGATGCCGGGGCGCGCATCCTTGCCACCCTGCGCGGGCATGGCTGGCCGATCTGACCGCCGCCCGCGCGCGGGGCATCAGATCGATTCGTCGATCCAGGCCTTCAGCGCCGCCTTGGGCGCGGCGCCGATCTTGTTCGAGACCACCTTGCCGTCCTTGAACAGGAACAGCGCCGGAATGCCGCGCACGCCCAGCGCCGCCGGGCTTTCCGGGTTCTCGTCGACATTGACCTTCACGATCTTGACCCGGCCGGCATATTCCGCCGCCAGTTCCTCAAGCGAGGGGCCGATCTGGCGGCAGGGGCCGCACCATTCCGCCCAGAAATCCACCACGACCGGGGTCGGGGACTGACGAACCTGACTGTCGAAATCGGCGTCGGAAACGGCTTGGGTCTTGGCCATCGGGCTTCTCCTGCTAAGGGCCGGCGACGCCGGCTGGGCACATGGGGCAACAGCTAGGCATGGCCGGGGCGGGGGTCAAGGCCCGCCAGCGCCCGGTCCAGAACCGCATCGGGCAGCGCCATCAGGCTGCGTGTCGCGGTCCACAACACCATGATCTCGACGCGATGCCCGGGCCAGATCTGGCGCAGCGCAGCGCGATAGGCCGCCATCTGGCGCAGGATGCCCGGGGGCGTGTCCTCGGGGCGGGCAGGAACCTCGCGGTTCGACTTGTAATCCACGGCCAGCAGGCGGGTCTTTGTGATCACAAGCCTGTCGATGGCACCCGAGACCATGCCGATGCCGGGAATGGGCGCCACCAGCGCCAGTTCCGTCAGCACCTCGGCCGCCGCGGGCAGGTGAAAGACCTCAGCCAGATCGGGCGCCGCGATCACCGCCCGCGCCTCTGCCAGCAGCAGCGCCAGATCGGCGTCAGCTGGCAAGCCGCCCTCGGCCGTGGCCAGGATGTCGCGCGCCCGGGCCGGCCATTCGCCGGGGGCAAGGCCCGGAAGCTGTTCCAGCAGCAGGTGCAGCCGCGTGCCAAACAGCATCGCGGCGGCACCGTCGCCCGCGCCGCCGGCCAGCACCTTGGAGCCGCCCAGCGCCGTCGCCGGCACCGGCCGGTGCCTGGGCGGCAGCGCCGGAGGCGGCGCACGCAGCCAGCCGGGCGCGGCAAGCGGCGCGGCCTGCGACAGCACCGGCTCGGGCGCCTCGCTGGGCCAGTCGCCATGGCTGAGGCGCCGGATCTCGCCGCCAAAGGGCGCGGGCAGGCGGGTCTCGCTCAGGCCATGCCCGGGCAACTCGTTGCGGTCAAAACCCGCTTCGACCAGCGCGTGCCAGCTGTCCTCGGCCTCGCCGGTCTCGCCGGCGGCGGCGACGATCAGCCAGCTTTCCGCCCGCGTCAGCCCGACGTAAAGCAGCCGCTTGCGTTCCTGCAGCTGCCGCGCCGTCTGCGCAGCCGCCAGATCCTCGACGGTATCGGGGCGCTCGTCCTTTTTCCCGCGCCACAGGGCCATGCCGTCCGGGCCGGGCAGCACCTGGCCCTCGCGCGGGGGGCGGCGTTTGCCGGCATCGGGAATGATGACCACCGGGCTTTCCAGACCCTTGGAGCCATGCACCGTCATCACCCGGATCAGCCCCTGGCCGTCCTCGCCCGCGCCGCCGGGCTGGCGGCGCACCTCGACATCGTCGCCTTGCAGCCAGACCAGAAACCCGGTCAGCGAGGGCGTCTCGGACCCCTCATAGCCCAGCGCCTGCGACAAGAGCTCGTCGATGCCGTCCTCGGCCTCGGGACCAAGGCGGGCCAGCAGCCGCTCGCGCCCGCCGTGGCGGATCAGCAGGCGCTGGATCAGGTCGTGCGGGCGCAGGAAGCCGGTCTGGCCCATCAGGTCCGCCAGCATCGCCACTGCGGCGCGATGGCCGGACTGGCGCAGCCGCCGCCACAGGTATTCGCCCGGTCCGCGCCCCGCCGCCAGGCGGTAAAGCTCGGCCTCGCTCAGCCCGACCAGCGGCGAACGCAGCACCGCCGCCAGCGACAGGTCGTCCTCGGGCGTTGCCAGAACCGCCAGCAGGGCGCGGATGTCCCTGACCGCCAGTTCCCCCGCCAGCTTCAGCCGGTCGGCGCCGGCCACCGGCAGGTTCTCGGCCTTGAGCGCGGCGATGATTTCCGCGAACAGCTCCGAGCGGCGCTGGACCAGGATCAGCACATCGCCGGCACGCACCCGCCGCGTGCCGCCGTGTTTCGTGCCCGGCAGCGGCTGGCCCAGCATGTCGCGGACGCCGTGGGCGATGGCGCGGGCCAGTTGCACGATCTCGGAGTTCTCGGCCGGCTGGTCCACCGGATCGCTCCAGTCGCCTGGCTTGGGCCGCTCGGGGCGGGGGATGGCCGGCCACAGATCGACGCGGCCCGGCATCTCGCCGAAAAAGGCCAGATGCTGTGGCTGTCCGCCAAGGCCGCGGGCAACATCGCCGGCAAAGACCTGATCGACCAGCCCGAGGATCGCGGTCGAACTGCGGAAACTGTGGCGCAGTTCCTCGATCTGCATCGGATTGCCCGCAGCCCTGAAGGCGGCGGCAAAACCCGCCCGGCGCGCCTCGAACACGGCGATGTCGGCGCCCTGGAAGGAATAGATCGACTGTTTCGGATCGCCGACCACGAAAAGGCTGCGCGATCCGGGCGCGCGCGCGCCCTCTCCGGCGGTGAATTCGTCGCTCAGCCGCTCGATCACCTGCCATTGCGCCGGGCTGGTGTCCTGGGCCTCGTCGACCAGGATGTGGTCGATGCCGCCGTCCAGCCGGAACAGCACCCATTGCGCCATGCTGCTTTCCGACAGCAGCCGGGCGGTGCGCTCGATCAGGTCATCGAAATCCAGATGCCCGCGCGCCGCCTTTTGCGCGCGATAGCGGTTCAGGAATTCATGGCCGAAGCGGTGCAGCGACAGGGTCTTTTGCGCATGGGTCAGCGCGATGCGGCGCGGGCGGGCGGCCTCGACGCGCGCCATCAGGATCGCGAGGTCGTCGGTCAGTTCGGCGCAGGACCCGTTGCGCAGCGCCTTGGTCGGAAAGCTGTCGTATTTGGCGCTGAACGGCGCCTTGGCGCCGGCGCCGGTCAGCAGCACGCCTTCGAGGATCGCCAGTTCCGCCAGCCCCGGCCGCGTCCAGTCGCCGGGCGCCAGTTTCGCCGCCGCCTTCTGGTCGGTGCTGCCGCCCCTTGACAGATGCGGGATCAGCGCCGGCACGACCAGCGCGCCATCGGCGAAGGTTTCGGCCAGCAGCCCGGCCATGTCCTCGCCCGGCGCCAGGCCGCAGGCGCGCCAGATCGCCGGCCGGTCGGCGGGGGCATCGAAACCTCGCAGGCCGGCCAGGAAGGCGTCAAGCCTTTCGCCCGAATGCAGCGCCAGCAGGTCCTCCAGCACCGGATGGCCCTCGCGCGCCATGTCCTCGATGATCTCGGCGCGGATCAGCGCGGCGCTGCGGTCGTCCAGTTCGGCAAAGCCATGCGGCACGCCGGCCTCGATCGGAAAGCGGCGCAGCACGCCGGCGCAGAAGCTGTGGATCGTCTGCACCTTCAGCCCGCCCGGGGTCTCGATGGCGCGGGCGAACAGGCGCCGCGCGGCGGGCAGGTCGGGCGCGGCACCCTCGCCCAGCAGCGCCAGTTCCGCCAGCAGCCGGTCCTCGGGCAGCATGGCCCATTGCCCCAGCCGCGCCAGCAGGCGGTTTTGCATCTCGGTCGCGGCGGCCTTGGTATAGGTCAGGCACAGGATGCGCTCGGGCGCGGTCCCGGCCAGCAAGAGCCGCGCCACCCGGTCGGTCAGCACCCGCGTCTTGCCCGAACCCGCATTGGCCGTAAGCCAGGTCGAGCGCAGCGGGTCCGCCGCCCTGACCTGCGCCTGCGTCGCCTCATCCATCGCCGATCCTTTCCGGGGTCGCGGGCCGGGTCGCGTCCCATTCGCCATGCCGCGACAGGTGGTCGTAATCGCTGGCCTGGTCCGTGCGTTCCATGGCGAGGCGCGCGACAAAGCCGCGCTCGCCGGAAAGATAGCGCCCGATCAGCCGCACGAAGCCCTGCCAGGTGCTTTCGGCCAGGGCGGGGTCAAAGCTGCGCGGCTCGGTCCGGCCCTCGCCGCCCAGCTGCACATAGCTGATGCCCGCGACCTCGGCCGCGCCCAGCGCGCGAAAGGCGCCATGTTGCACCATCGCCGCCTCAAGCGGCAGCTGCTTGTCGAAATGCGCGATCTGCGCGTCGGTGGGCGGCTTGCCGGACTTGTAGTCATAGACCTGCACCTGCCCGTCCGTCAGCAGGTCCAGCCGGTCGGGGCGCGCGATCAGGCGGAAGTCCTGCCCCGGCACCGACAGTTCGGCATAATCCTCGATCACCACCGGCCGGCCGGTCGCCAGGCGCGCCGCCTCGTCGGCCAGCAGCCGGTCGGCGATGCCGGCGATGCGCGCGCGCCAGAACAGCCGCGCCGAGGGCCAGGGCAGCTCGGCCAGCGCCGCATCGCTCGCCGCCAGCAGCCGCGCCTTCATCGCCTCGGGGGCCTCGGGCAGATCGGGCAGGCCGCGCAGGAAGGCGTCCATGATCGCATGCAGCACCGTGCCGCGCTCGGCTGCATCCGGCAGCGGGCGCAGCGGCTCCAGTGCCGACAGGCCCAGCACGCGGCGGGCATAGACGGCATAGGGGTCGCGGATCAGCGTCCTGACCTCGGTCACCGACAGCTGCCGCAGCGCCGGCGCGGGCGGGATCGGCGCCGGGCGCGGCGCCGGTGGCAGGGTCTGGCGCGGCCGGCCCTGCAGCGCCGCCAGGTCCAGCCAGTATTGCCCGCGGCCGCGCATCATTGCCAGCGCCTGCGGCCCCTGCTGCCCGGGCAGGCCGGCCAGCAGGTTCACCAGCCGGTTCAGCCAGCGCGAGGGGATGGTCTCGGCCTCGGCATCGCGGCGGGCGCGCGTCAGCACCACCTCGGCGGCGCCGACCGCCTGCTGGAAATCATGCGCCGAGAGTCCGACCCGGCGTTCCGGCAGCGTCAGCCCCGCCGCCAGCCGCATCGGCCGCGACAGCCAGGGATCGGGCGGCAGCGCCTGCGGCCAGCCGCCCTCGTTCAGCCCCGACAGGATGACCAGGCCGGCATCCGGGCCCGCGGCCTCGGTCCGGGCCTCGCGCGGGCCGCGAAAGCGCACCAGCGGATGCGCCGCCACGTCCTGGCGCACCGCCTGGGCCTGCAATTCCTCATGCAGCAGGTCGCGGAATTCGCTGGCGCGCAGGTCGTGGCCCAGCGCCGCGTGATCGGCCAGATGGTCCAGCACCGCGCGCGCCAGCCCCCCCGCCGCCGCGCCCCACAGTTCGGATGCCGCAGCATCGCCGCCCGGCCCCGCCGCCAGATCCTCGGCCAGCGCGCGCAGGTCCTGGACGCGCGCCGCCAGGGGGCGCGAGCCGCGATCCTGCGCCAGCGGCAGGATCCGTTCCAGCAGCCCGGCCAGCCACAGGGCCCAGGTCTTGCGCGTCCGGTCGCCGCGCCCGGCCCAGTCGCGCAGCGCAGCAGCGTCGGGAAAGGCCGGGCCGTGCCGGCGCAGCTGCAGTTCCAGATCGCGGCTCTGACGGTTGTGCTCGCGCCGGAAATCCGCGCCCAACCCGGTCGCCGTCACCGGATGCTTGAGCAACACCAGCAGCCCGTCGATCATCAGCTCGGCTCCGAACAGATCCGCGACATGGCGCAGGAACAGCCCGGGCGCGGTCAGCGGCAGGGGCTGGCCGGCGGAATCGTCGGGGATGATGCCCCAGCGGTCCAGCGCCGAGTGCACGCGTCGGGTCAGCATGCGGTCGGCGGCGATCAGGGTCACCGGCCGGCCCTGCTCGAGCGTGGCGCGGATGAGCAGTGCCACCGCCTCGGCCTCCTCTCCGGGTCGGGCGGCCTCGATCAGTGTCAGGCCCGCCGTCGCGGGCGGCAGCGGACCCAGCGCCGGGCCTTCGGTGATCCACTGATCCGTCACCGGCGCCGGGCGCAGCGCCAGCGAGATCAGCCGGTTGCGTGCCGGGTCGGGCGGCGCCTGCGCGATCCAGGCGGCGGGCGGGCCGAATTCCGCCAGAAGCGGGGCATAGCGGGCCTGCGGGTGGTCCTCGGCCCGCAGGTCCAGCCCCTGCCAGACCGCCTGCGGCAGGTCGGCGTCGAACCCCGGGAGCACCACCGCCCCCAGGGGCAGGCGGGCGACGGCGCGGATGAATTCCCGCGTCGCCCCGTGCGAGCCGGTCGAGCCGGCGACGATCACCGGCCCGTCCGGCAGATCCTCGCCCCGCGCCCAGGCCGCGGCCAGCGAAGCGCCCGCGGCGCGCTGGCGCGATTCGCGGTCCTGCGGCGGGTCGGACAGGTAATAGCCGGCGGCGATCTTCAGGAAGGCCAGCGAACGGCCCCAGTGCTGCGCGTGATCGCGGGCGTCGATGCGCGCCAGCGCCGTCGCGTCCAGCCCCTCGAGCTGCATCTCGGCCATCAGCCCGGCCAGCGAGGCGGCCAGTTCGGGCACCGACTGCCCCTGCGCCAGATCGGGCTCGGCGGTCAGCGCCGCGTCGATCAGCCGGCCCAGTTCCAGCCGCCGCGCCAGCGGCGCCGTGGCCCCGCCGCCCAGATCCGCCAAAAGCCGCAGCCGCGGCAGCACCAGCGGCCCGCGCCAGATCAGCGCCTCGCGCAGCGCCATGAGCGACTGGCCGGAATTGGCATAGACCGTGACCCGCGCCATGTCCTGCGGCGGCCGGTCCCGCAGGCGCGCGATCAGCCCCTCGGCCAGGGCGCCGGCATAATCCGCGCCGCAGGGCAGGGCAAAAAGGCCGTTCTGCCAGGCCCGGCTCACAGCAGCGCCTCGGCCAGCGCGATGCAGTCGGGCCGGCCCAGGTCGCACCATTGCCCCGCATGGACCAGGCCATGCGCCCGGCCGCCGGCGATCAGCAGATCCCAGAGCCGGTTCAGCGAAAACACCTCGCCGGGGATTTCCGCCAGCCGATCGGGGCGGATGATCTGCGCCCCGCCATAGACCAGATCGCCGCCGCGGCTCAGCCGCCCGGCCGTATCAAGGCCGAAATCGCCGCCGCCCCGGCGGCCATGCGTGCACACCAGCGGCACCAGCATCAAGAGCGCATCCATGTCCTCGCGCCAATGGGCCAGCAGCGCCGAGACCGGGTTCGGCCCGGTCCAGACCGCATCCGGGTTCAATGTGATCACGGGCCCCGGACCCAGCAGCGGCAGCGCCTTGCGCAGCCCGCCGCCGGTTTCCAGCAAAAGCCCGCTTTCGTCCGAGACGGCGATGCCGCGCCCGGCGATGTGATCACGGATCTGCCCGCCCAGATGGTGGATGTTCACCACCACTGGCCCGGCGCCCGCCTCTGCCGCCAGCGCCAGCGCCCGGTCAAGCAGGGTCTGGCCGCCGACGCGGATCAGGGGCTTGGGCGTCACATCGCTGAGCGGCGCCATGCGCGTGCCCTTGCCGGCGGCAAAGACCATCAGGGGCAGACTCATGCGCTGGCGATCCTTTCGATGATGGCGGGGGTGGGCGCCGGGATGCCCTGCAGTGCCGCGGCCAGCGGCGCCAGCGCCGGATGCTCCAGATCGCGGCGGATGGCGGCCCAGACGCGCGGCATCATCGCCAGATAGCGCCGCTTGCCGTCGCGCTGCGCCAGCCGGGTAAAGATGCCCATGATGCGCAAGCCACGCTGCGCGCCCAAAAGCGCATAGGCGGCGCGGAAACGCCCTTCGTCCACGCCGGTCAGCGCGACATAGCGCGCGATCTCGGCGGCCTCGATCCCGGGGGCCACGTCGCGGCGCGCATCCTGCAGCCCCGAGACCAGATCATAGGCCGGATGCACCGCCACCGCGTCCTGGAAATCCAGCAGGCCCAGCGGCGCGGCGCCCTGCCAGATCAGGTTCTCGGCATGGAAATCGCGCAGGCCAAGCACCGGCGGCTGGTCGGCGCATAGCTCGGCATGCAGGGCCTCGATGGCCGCGGCCACCGCGCCGCCCTTGCCGGGGGTGCCGGCGGCGGCGGGATAGTATTCGGCGAACAGCCCGACCTGGCGGGCCAGTTCCGGCCCGTCCAGCCGCAGCACGAAATCCGGCGCCCCATGGCCATGCAACTCGACCAGCAGATCGGTCATCCGGCCATAGATCTGCGGCGCCAGGCCGGGCCGCTCCGCCAGCACCCGCGCCACCAGATCGTCGCCCAGATCCTCAAGCAGCAACAGCCCCTCGACCTGGTCGGCGGCGAGGATTTCCGGGGCGTGAAAGCCGCGCCCGCGCAGCCATTGCGTCATGGTGACATAGGAATCGGTGGTGCCGGGGGCGGCATCCATCAGCACTGCGCGTCGCTCGCCGTCAAGAAGCCGGAAATAGCGCCGCGACGAGGCGTCGCCGGCCAGGGGCGCCAGCCGCGCCTGCGCCCAGCCGGCGCGGTGGATCAGCCGCACCATGGCCGGCAGCCGTGCCATGGCGCCCCAGCGCGGCTCGGCCCCGGCCAGGGTGATACGGCGCAGGTCCGGATCCTCTGCCTGCGGCTCAAGCCCCAGCAGCAGCGGATCGGGCAGGCGGCCGCCGTGATCCGGCCATTCGACCAGCACCACGGCATCGCGCATCGCCTCGTCCAGACCCAGTTCCACCAGCTCGTCGGGATGGGTCAGGCGGTAAAGATCGGCATGCCAGATCTCGGTCCCCATCGGGTCGGCATAGGTCTGGACCAGGGTGAAGGTGGGGCTGGGCACCTCCTCGGCCGCCTCGCCCTGGCGGGCGCGGATGAAGGCGCGGGCGAAATGCGTCTTGCCGGCGCCGACCGGACCCTGCAGCGCCACCACGTCGCCGGGCCTCAAGATCGCCGCCATCACCCGCGCCAGGCAGGCGGTCATCAGGGCATCGGCATGCTCAAGCGTGGCGATCAGGGTCATGGCAAGAATCCCGGCGCGGCATCACAGCCCAAGCACATCCGCCATGTCATATTGCCCCGGCCCCTTGTCCTGGCCCCAGAGGGCCGCGCGCAGCGCGCCGCGGGCAAAGATGGCGCGATCGGTGGCCAGATGGCGCAACACCAGCCTTTCGCCGGCGGCGGCAAAGATCACGTCATGTTCGCCCACGACATCGCCGCCGCGGATCGAGGCAAAGCCGATCGCGCCCGGCGCCCGCACCCCGGTGATGCCGTCGCGCGCCGGCGTCCGCAGCTCGTCCAGCCGGTGGCCGCGCCCCTCGGCCGCGGCCTCGCCCAGCATCAGCGCGGTGCCCGAGGGGGCATCGACCTTGCGGTTGTGATGCGCCTCGACCACCTCGATGTCCCAATCCTCGCCCAGGGCGGCGGCGACGCGGCGGGTCAGCCCGACCAGCAGGTTCACGCCAAGGCTCATGTTGCCGGCGCGGATGATCGGGGCGTGACGGGCCGCGGCGGCGATTTTCGCCAGATCGGCCGCGCTCAGCCCGGTGGTGCCGATCACATGCACGGCGCGTGCCTGCGCCGCCAGTTCGGCAAATGCCACCGTGGCCTCGGGGGCGGTGAAATCGATCACCGCCTGCGCGCCGGCGATCGCCGCCACCGCATCGTCGGTGACGCTGATGCCCAGCGCCGCGCCGCCCATGGCCTCGCCGAGGTCGCGGCCGATCCAGGGGCTGCCGGCGCGCTCGACCGCGCCGACCAGGCGCGCCTGGTCCGATTCCAGAACGCTGCGCACCAGCATCTGCCCCATGCGGCCCGAGGCGCCCGTGACCACGATTCCCGGCTTGTCCATGCTCGATCTCCTGTTTCCTGCCGTTCTAGCCCGTTGCGACCCGCGCCGCGACCCCCTACATCTGCGGCCATGGCACAGAACCGCTTTCATTCCGGCCCCGGCCCCTCGCAACGCCAGCTTCGCGTCGGCGAGCTGATCCGCCACAAGCTGTCCGAAGTCCTGCTGCGCGGCGACGTGCACGACCCGGACCTGAACCGGCATTCGATCACCGTGGGCGAGGTGCGCACCTCGCCCGACCTGAAGGTGGCAACGGCCTATGTGCTGCCGCTCGGCGGGCGCGACGCCGCGGCGGCGCTGGAGGCGCTACGCCGCAATGCGGGCGAGCTGCGCCATCTGGTCGCCCGCGGCATGGCGCTGAAATACGCGCCGCAGCTGCGCTTCGTGCTGGACGAGACCTTCGACCGCATGGACGACACCCGCCGCATGCTGTCCGAGGACCGCGTGCGCCGCGACATCGAACATGACGATGCGGATGATGCGGATTGAGCTGAGGCGCCGGCTGGGCCTGGCCGCCGGGGCGCTGCTGGCGATGGCGCTGCCGGCGCTGGCCGGGATCTGCGAAAGGCGCGATTTCGACGGGCAGGGCTATGCCGTCTGCACGCTCTCGGCCGCGCAGGAGCCGGGGCTGGACCTGTGGCTGAACGGCGAGGGCGGCAGCCCCTTCGGCGATTTCTCGGCCCTGCGCCGCAGCCTGCCGGCAGAGCGGGTGCTGGGCTTTGCCATGAACGCCGGCATGTATCACCCCGATTACACGCCGGTCGGGCTGTTCGTCAGCGACGGAACGATGCACCACGACCTGGTCACCGCCGGCGGCGAGGGAAATTTCGGCCTGCTGCCCAATGGCGTCTTTTGTGCCGGCGGCGCACAGCCCTTTCGCGTGATCGAAAGCCGCGCCTTCGCCCGCCAGCGTCCGCAATGCCGCATCGCCACGCAGTCGGGCCCGATGCTGGTGATCGAGGGCGCGCTGCATCCGCGGTTCCTGACGGACAGCGACAGCCGCCACATCCGCAACGGTGTCGGCGTGTCAGACGACGGGCAGACGGTCTGGTTCGCGATCTCGGACCGGGCAGTGACCTTCCACGAATTCGGGCGACTGTTTCGCGACGGGCTGGGGGCGCGGAACGCGCTTTACTTTGACGGCTCGATCTCGCGGCTTTATGCGCCCGCGCTGGGACGCGCCGATTTCGGGCGCCGGCTGGGGCCGATCATCGGATATACGGAAAGACGGTAATGGCACGAAAGAAGGGGCGCGACATCCACGGCTGGCTGATCGTGGACAAGCCGGCGGGCGTCGGCTCGACCGATGTGGTGGGCAAGGTGCGCTGGGCGCTGGACGCGAGGAAGGCCGGCCATGCCGGCACGCTGGACCCGGACGCGACCGGGGTGCTGGCCATTGCCCTGGGCGAGGCGACGAAAACCGTGCCGATCCTGACCGACGCGCTGAAGGCCTATGACTTCACCGTGACCTGGGGGGCGGAAACCTCGACCGACGACGCCTCGGGCACGGTCACGCGGACCTCGGACGCGCGCCCCGCCGCCGAGGCGATCCGCGCGGCTCTGCCCGCATTCACCGGCAAGATCATGCAGGTGCCGCCCGCGGTCTCGGCCGTGCATGTCGACGGCGCCCGCGCCTATGACCTGGCGCGCGAGGGTGAGGTGCCGGAGCTGGCGGCGCGGCCGCTTTGGGTCGAATCGCTGGAACTGCTGGACAGCCGCGCCGACAGCGCCGATCTGCGCATGGTCTGCGGCAAGGGCGGTTATGTGCGCGCCATCGCCCGCGACCTGGGCCGCGAACTGGGCTGCCTTGGCCATGTCGCCGCGCTGCGCCGCATCTGGTCGGGCCCCTTCGATGCCCGGGACGGCATGGCGCTGGCGCGCATCGACCGCGCCAACCAGGCCGAGATCGAGGCGGCGCTGCTGCCGCTGCAGGCCGCGCTGGCCGACCTGCCCGAGATGCGCGCCACCGAACCCGGCGCCACCCGCATCCTGAACGGCAACCCCGGCCAGGTGTTGGGCCATGCCGAATTCGGCGAGGAGGTCTGGGTCAGCCGCAATGGCCGGGCGCTGTGCATCGGCCGCTATCTGGGCGGCGAGGTGCAGCCAAGCCGGGTCTTCAACCTCTAGCACGCCGGCCATTGGCCCTTCCCCCGGCCGGCACAAGTGCCTAGATTGCTGTCATGCGCTGGACCCTGCCCAATATCCTGACCATGCTGCGACTGGCGGCCGCGCCGCTGCTGCCGCTGATGTTTCTGTTCCTCAGCCGGCCGTTCGCGGATTTCGCGGCACTGGTGCTGTTTCTGGTCGCCGCCGTCACCGACTGGTTCGACGGCTATCTTGCCCGCGCCTGGCGCCAGGAAAGCCGCTTTGGCGCCGCCATGGATCCGATCGCCGACAAGGCCATGGTCATCATCGCCGTGGTGGTCATCACCGGCTATTCCGGCATGAACCCCTGGCTGATCCTGCCCTCGACGGTGATCCTGTTTCGCGAGGTCTTCGTCTCGGGGCTGCGCGAATTTCTCGGCGACCAGTCGCGGCTGCTGAAGGTCACGAAACTGGCAAAATGGAAGACCACGGCGCAGATGGTCGCCATCGCTGTGCTGTTTTTGGGCACGGGGCTGAAATATTACGAGGTCGGCCATCCGCCGCTGGTCGGCGAGACCCGCCTGCCCTGGTCCGACAGCTGGTCGGATCTGGCCACGCAGCTGGGCCTCTTGCTGATCTGGATCGCCGCGGGCCTGACCGCGGTCACCGGCTGGGACTATTTCGACAAGGCCCGCCCGCATCTGAGGGATCGCCATGGCGCTTGACATCCTGTATTTCGCCTGGCTGCGCGAACGCATCGGCCAGCCGCGCGAACGCATCGAGACCGACGCCGCCACCGTGCGCGAACTGGTGGCCGAACTTTCCGCGCTGGACGAATGGCACGCGGCGGCGCTGGCGGATCTTGCGGCGGTGCGCGTGGCCATCGATCAGGAACTGTCGGACCTTGACGCGCCGCTGGCCGGCGCGCGCGAGGTGGCGTTCTTTCCGCCGATGACCGGGGGCTGAGATGTCGGCCCGCGTGCAGAGCCAGCCCTTCGACCTGGGCACCGAACTGGCGGGTTTCGGCCAGGGCGCCGGCGCGGTGGTCTGCTTTTCCGGCCTGGTGCGCGACGAGGGCGGGCGGCTGCTGGCACTTGAGATCGAGCACTATCCCGGCATGACCGAAAAATCCCTGACCGCCTACGGGCTGGAGGCGGCGCGCCGCTTTCACCTGGAAGATTGGCGCATCGTGCACCGCCACGGCCGGCTTGAGGCGGGCGAGGCGATCATGATGGTGGCCTGTGCCGCGCGCCACCGCCGCGCCGCCTTCGAGGGCGCGGAATATCTGATGGACTGGCTGAAATCCCGCGCCCCCTTCTGGAAGCGCGAGATCACCGCCGCGGGCCCCGGCGCCTGGGTCGATGCCCGCGACGAGGATGAGGACGCGCTGGCGCGCTGGTAAGGCAAAAGTTGCATTCCCGCCCGGCGCCAAGCATACAGGCGCCGCGCATGATCGGTTGGAGCCCCGCATGACCTATCTCGAGTTCGAAAAACCCCTGGCCGATCTTGAGGGCAAGGCCGAGGAGTTGCGGGCGCTGGCGCGCAAGGGCGAGGGCGTCGATCTGGAGAAGGAGGCCGCGGCGCTGGACAAGAAGGCCCAGGACATGCTGCGCGACCTTTACAGGCAGCTCGATCCCTGGCGCAAGACCCAGGTGGCCCGCCATCCCGAACGCCCGCATTGCCGCGCCTATATCGAGGCGCTGTTCAGCGAATTCACCCCCCTGGCCGGCGACCGCGCCTTTGGCGAGGATCACGCGGTCATGGGCGGGCTGGCGCGGTTTCGCGACGCGCCCTGCGTGGTCATCGGCCATGAAAAGGGCAACGACACCCGCTCGCGCATCGAGCACAATTTCGGCATGGCCCGCCCCGAGGGCTATCGCAAGGCGATCCGGCTGATGGAGATCGCCGAGCGCTTTGCCCTGCCGGTGATCACCCTGGTCGACACGCCCGGCGCCTATCCCGGCAAGGGCGCCGAGGAACGCGGCCAAAGCGAGGCCATCGCGCGCGCCACCGAGAAATGCCTGCAGATCGGCGTGCCGCTGGTCTCGGTCATCATCGGCGAGGGCGGCTCGGGCGGCGCCGTGGCCTTCGCCACCGCCAACCGCATCGCCATGCTGGAACATGCGATCTATTCGGTGATCTCGCCCGAGGGCTGCGCCTCGATCCTGTGGAAGGATTCCGAGAAGATGCGCGAGGCGGCGCATGCGCTGAAGCTGACAGCGCAGGATCTGAAAAAGCTGGAGATCATCGACCGCATCATCGCCGAGCCAGTGGGCGGCGCCCAGCGCGCGCCCGGCGAGGCGGTTGCGGCGGTGGGGGTGGCGATCGCCGCCATGCTGGAGGAACTGGCGGGACGCAAGCCGGCCGAGCTGATCCGCGACCGGCGGCAGAAATTCCTGAACATGGGCGCCAAGGCGCTGGCCTGAGCGCCGATCCGGGCGCCGGCGCCTCAGGCCACCTGCGACAGCCCGGCGGCCGGCGCGACGCCCAGCGCGCCGCAGACCTTCACCACCAGTTCCGGCTTGTTCAGCGTGTAGAAATGCAGCCGGTCCACGCCGCCGGCCACCAGATTCTCGCACAGGCGCACACAGACATCATGCGCCAGCTGCGACTCGCCCGCCTTGCCGGCGGCGGCAAAGGCCGCTTCCGCCCAGGCGGGCACCGAGGTGCCGCAACGCTCGGCAAAGCGGCGCGCGCCGGCCCAGCTCTGGATCGGCAGGATGCCGGGGATGATCGGCGCCGCGATCCCGGCCGCGGCGCAGGCATCGCGAAAGCGGAAGAACGTGTCGGCATCGAAGAAGAACTGCGTGATGGCACTGCTGGCGCCGGCATCCACCTTGCGCCGCAGCCAGGCGACATCGGCGGCGGTATCGGCGCTGTCGGGATGCGGCTCGGGATAGGCGCCGCAGCGGATGGTCACGTCGCCGCGCGCGGCGATCGCCTCGATCAGCTCGACGGAACTGGCGAAACCCTCGGCATGGGGGGCAAAGCGGCCCTGGCCCTGCGGCGCGTCCCCGCGCAGCGCCACGATCTCGTTGACGCCGGCGGCGACGTAATCGGCAACGATCTGCAGGGTTTCCTCGCGCGTGGCATCGACGCAGGTCAGATGCGCCGCGACATTCAGCCCGTAATGGCTGGCCAGCGCCGTCACCGCCTCATGGGTCAACTGCCGCGTGGTGCCGCCGGCGCCATAGGTCACCGAGACGAAATCCGGCCGCAGCGGCGCCAGCGCCCGCGCCGTGTCCCACAGCCGGAACGACTGGTCCAGATTGCGCGGCGGGAAGAATTCGAAGCTGACGGCGGGCGTGGGCATGGCTGTTGTCCTTTTGCTGAGGACCTTGTCGCACGCGCCGCGACGTGAGACAAATTCATAATCCTCAAGACAATGATGAGTTCCATTCACGATGCACCTTGAACTCCGGCATTTGCGCAGCCTGCGCGCCATCCATGATCAGGGCGGGCTGGCCCGTGCCGCCGAGGTGCTGAACCTGACGCAATCGGCCCTGTCGCATCAGATCAAGGCGCTGGAGGAACAGGTGGGGGTCGAGCTGTTCCTGCGCCGCACCAAGCCCCTGCGGCTGTCGGGCGCGGGAATGCGGCTCTTGCGCACCGCCGAGCAGGTGCTGCCGCTGATCGAGGCCGCCGAGGCCGAGTTCCGCGCCGTGGAACTGGGCCGCGCCGGGCGGCTGCATGTGGCGATGGAATGCCACCATTGCTTTGACTGGCTCTTGCCGGTGCTGGACCAGTTCCGCCGCGCCTGGCCCGAGGTCGATCTGGACATCCGCTCGAGCCTGGCGCTGAAGGCGCTGCCGGCGCTGGAACGCGGCCAGGTGGACATGGTGATCTCCTCGGACCCCGAGCGCATCGCCGGGGTAAGCTTCCAGCCGCTGTTCGACTATGCGCCGACCCTGGTGGTGGCGGCGGACCACCCGCTGGCCGCCAGGGGCTATGCCGAGCCCGCCGATCTGGCCACCGAGACGCTGATCACCTATCCGATGGAGCGGGCGCGGCTGGACGTGTTTTCGCAGTTCCTCGACCCGGCGGGGATCGAGCCGGCGCATGTGCGGCAGGTGGAACAGACCGCGGTCGCGCTGATGCTGGTCGCCTCGGGGCGCGGGGTCTCGGTGATGCCGGACTGGGTGCTGCGGGCGCAGGCGGGCAATGCGGAACTGGCGCTGCTGGCACTGGGCCGCCAGGGCATGCTGCGCCGGCTTTACGCCGGCATCCGCAGCGAGGACCTGCTGCAACCCTATATGGCGCATGTGCTGCGTCTGGCCCGGACCGAGCCGGTGCGGATGATGCGGGCGCTGGCGCAGGGTTGAGGCAACCCCGGGACAATCGGCAACAGGAACAACAAGGAACCCGGATCCCGGGGCAGGCCACGCCGGGCATGTGGTCGCGACCTATGCCGAAAAGCATAGTCGGAAATGCCCGGCGCCGTCAAATCACGCAAGCGTAAAACATGTGACAAATCCCGCACGTCTGGACGCAATCCCAAGCTGTTGTCGCGAAGGTGCTGCCGCCGGGGTTTGACAAGCGCCGCCAGAAGCCCGATGAGTTCTGCGCAATCGCCGCAAGGACACCCATGGCCGACGCGATCCCAGACGGCAGACTGACCGCCTCGACCTCGGACGGGGTGCTGCGGCTTGCCGGGGATTTCACCGTCTGGACGCTGGCGCAGCTGCCCGATCAGGTCCATGCCGCGACGCATCTGGACCTGTCGGGGCTGACCCGGCTCGACACTGCCGCCGCCTGGTTCCTGCTGGGCCGCGAACGCGACGGCGCCAGCCTTGCGGGGCTGAACGAGACCCAGGCGCGGCTGCTTGACAATGTCCGCGCCGCCCTGCCCCGGCCCGAGCCGGCCCCGGCCCCGCGCGCCGACTGGCATCAGCTGCTTGAACGCACCGGGCGCGGCATCGTCGCCGCGCTGATCTTTCTGCGCGAACTGGCGGAATATCTGGGCCGCTTCCTGGCAGCGCTGGCGCGCACCATCCGCCATCCCCGCGATTTTCGCCTGACGGCGCTGATCTGGCACTGCCAGGAGACCGGGCTGCGCGCCGTGCCCATCGTCGCGGTGATGTCCTTCCTGATCGGGGTGGTGCTGACATTCCAGGGCGCGACGCAGCTGCGCCAGTTCGGCGCCGAGATCTTTGTCGTCGACCTGCTGGCCATTTCCATCCTGCGCGAACTGGGCATCCTGATGACCGCGATCATCGTCGCCGGCCGCACCGCCTCGGCGCTGACCGCCTCGATCGGCTCGATGAAGATGAACGAGGAAATCGACGCCATGCGCACCCTGGGGCTGAGCCCGGACATGGTGCTGGTGCTGCCGCGGGTGCTGGCGCTGGTGATCACCCTGCCGATCCTGGGGCTGATCGCCAATGTCTCGGGGCTGGTGGGCGGCGCGCTGATGTCCTGGATCGACCTCGGCATCTCGCCGCCGCTGTTTCTCTACCGGCTGATGGAGACCAGCGTCGATCACGCCATCGTCGGGCTCAGCAAGGCGCCGATCTTTGCGCTGATCATCGGCATCGTCGGATGCCATGCCGGCATGAAGGTCGGCAAGGACGCGGAATCGCTGGGCGCGCAGACCTCGGCCGCGGTGGTGCATGCGATATTCGCGGTGATCATCGCCGATGCGCTGTTCTCGATCTTCTTCTCGACGGTCGGGCTATGAGCGGCAATGTCATCGAGGTGCGCGGGTTGCGCACGCAGTTCGGCAGCCATGTCGTGCATGACGGGCTGGACCTCGACCTGAAGCGGGGCGAGATCCTCGGCGTGGTCGGCGGCTCGGGCACCGGCAAATCCGTGCTCTTGCGCAGCATCGCCGGGCTCAGCCGCCCGGCGGCCGGCACCATCCGGGTCTTTGGCGAGGATGTCGCGGCGCTGCATGGCCCGGCGCGCGAGGCGCTCGAGCGGCGCTGGGGCGTCATGTTTCAAAGCGGGGCGCTGTTTTCCTCGCTGAACGTACGCGAGAATGTCGAGGTGCCGCTGCGCGCCGTGCCCGGCCTCTCGGACGAGACGCGCCGGGGGCTGGCCGAGCTGAAGGTCTCGATGGCCGGCCTGCCCTGGATCGCCAATGCGAAATACCCCTCGGACCTGTCGGGCGGCATGAAGAAACGCGCCGGCATCGCCCGCGCGCTGGCGCTGGACCCCGAGATCGTCTTTCTGGACGAGCCGACCGCCGGGCTGGACCCGATCGGCGCCGATGCCTTCGACCGCCTCATCCTTGAACTGCGCAATGCGCTGAACCTGTCGGTGTTTCTGGTCACCCATGACCTTGACACGCTGCACACCTGCTGCGACCGCATCGCGGTGCTGGCGGAAAAGCGCGTGCTGGTCACCGGCACCATGGCCGAGATGCTGCAGGTCGATCACCCCTGGGTGCATGAATATTTCCACGGACCGCGCGCCCGCGCCGCGATGACCAGCAGCCGGAGCAAGGAGTAGAGCATGGAGACCAAGGCCAATTACGTCCTGATCGGGGCCTTTACCATCGCCGGCTTCCTCGGCCTGCTGCTGTTTCTGATGTGGTTCGCGAAACTCGAGCTGAACCGGCAGTTCGCCTGGTATGACATCTATTTCCAGGAGGTTTCCGGGCTCAGCCCCTCGTCGGACGTGACCTTCGCCGGGCTTTCGGTCGGGCGCGTGGCCGAGATCCGGCTTTCGGGCAACGAGAACGGCCCGGTGCGCGTGCGCATCGAGGTGGCCGAGGACACGCCGGTGCGCGTCGATTCCCGCGCCTCGGTCGAGAGCCAGGCAGTCACCGGCATCTCGACCGTGGCAATCACCGCCGGCACGCCGGAAGCGCCGCTGCTGCGCGAGGCCAGCGCCGATCCCGTGCCGGTCATCGCCGCCAACCGCTCGGCGCTGCAGACACTGTCGGACCAGGGTCCCGAGATGATCTCGCGGCTGAACACCGTGGCCGAACAGCTGACCGAACTGCTGGGCGAACAGAACCAGGCGCGGGTGAACGCCATCCTCGGCAATGTCGAACGTTCAAGCGGCAACCTGGACAAGTCGCTGTCCGACATCTCGCGCGCGACCGATTCCATCGCCTCGGCCGCCGCCGACATCTCGGAATTCGGTACCCGCATCGGCACGCTGGGCGATGCGGCCGAAAGGACCCTGGCGCGGACCGACAGCGCGCTGGATTCGGGAACCAAGGCGCTGGATACGGTGCAGTCCTATGTCGAGGCCGACCTCAGGCCGCTGACGCGGCGGCTGGGCCAGACCGCCGACACGCTGCAGACCGACCTGACGCGGCTGACCAATCGCGCCGACCGCAGCATGGACAGCCTCGACAAGGCGCTGGAGATCGGCAACCGCACCCTGGCGGCGGCCGAGCGCGCCTTTGACGGCGCCGACCGGGTGATCAATACCGATGTCGGCCCGGTGATGTCGGACCTGCGGGTGACGCTTGGCAAGGCCAACGAGGCCATCGACCAGGTGGTGGTCGACCTGCCGCAGATCACCGGACAGATGCGCATCGCCGCCGAAAGCGCCAGCGCCGCCTTTGGCACCATGAACACGCTGCTGGCCGGCATCAGCGCCCCGGTGCAGGATTTCGCCCGCAACGGGCTGGCGCAGATCACCCGGCTGACCGGCGACATGCGTGACCTGGTCGGCAACATGAACCGGCTGGTCACGGGCCTGCGCCGCAACCCGTCACAGATCATCTCGGGACCGAACGTCCCCGAATTCCGCCGCTGAAGGAGACCATGATGCGCGCCACCGCCGCCCTTCTTGCCCTGGTGCTGACCCTGCCCGGCTGCGGCGCGCTCAGCGCGCTGCAGGGCGAGCCCAATCGCGACGTGTTCGAACTGCGCCCGCCGTCGGACACGCCGCAGCGTTGCGGCCACGGCCGCCTGGCCGAGCTGGTGATCGAGCCGCCCAAGGCGCGCGGCACGCTGGACACCGACCGCATCATGATCCGCCCGAACGCGCTGCAGACGCAATATCTGCCGGATGCGCGCTGGGGCGACACGGTGCCGGTGACGCTGCAGACGCTTTTGGTGCGCAGCTTCCGCGTCTATGACGCCTTCACCCATGTCGGACGGGCGCCGCTGGGCACGGCCGGGGATTTCGCGCTGATCTCGGAGATCAACGATTTCAACGCCGAGGTCGCGGGCAAGGGCGCCCTCATCCGCCTGTCGGTCAGCGCCCAGATGGTGCGCGAGATGGACGCCCGGGTGGTGGCGCGCGGCCAGTTCACCGCCGAGACCAGCGCGCCCTCGACCAGGACCGCCGACCTGATCCCGGCCTTCGACGCCGCCGGCCAGGAGCTGGTGCGCCAGATGACCGGCTGGGGTCTGACCGCGGTGGGGGTGAACCCGGCGCGCTGCCGCTGAGCGGCCGGAACCCGCCTTCACGAGAACGGCATCCGCGCCCGCATTGGCAGAAGGGTTTCCTTGTGTCAGGCTGGCGTGATGCAATTGACACGTGCAGCCCGCGCCACATGAGAGGATACGACGACATGCGCCTTGTTCTGACTGCCGCCGCCCTTGCCATCCTGCCCCTGACCGCCAGCGCCCAGGACGATCCGATCGAACAGGCGATCGAGGCCCGCCAGGGTTTCTACGAGATGCTGGCGATCAATATGGGCAAGCTGGCCGGCATGGCCAAGGGCGACCTGCCCTATGACGAGACCGCCGCCAGCCGCGCCGCCGCCAATATCGAGACGCTGACGCATTACGACCTGCCCAGCCTGTTCCTTGAGGGCAGCGGCTCGGACAAGGTCAAGGGCACGGCGGCACGGCCCGACATCTGGGCCGATCCCGACCAGTTTCGCGCCAAGTTCTCGGGGCTGCAAGAGGCCGCTGTCGGCGCCCCCGATGCGGCCAAGGGCGGGGCGGCCAATGTCGGCGCCCTGGTGCAGAAGCTGGGCGGCGCCTGCAAGGCCTGCCACGATTCCTTCCGCGAGAAAAGCTGATGGCCGGCCGCGGCCCGGTGCGCGAGGCGCGGGTCTGGGACCCGCTCTTGCGCAGTTTCCACTGGCTGCTGCTGGTCTTCGTGGTGATCTCCTGGAGCCTGGGCCAGTTCGGGCCGGCCAGGATGACGCTGCATTTCTGGTCGGGCTATGTGGTGGCGGGACTGCTGGTCTTTCGCCTGGTCTGGGGCTTTGTCGGCCCGCCTCCGGCGCGGTTCTCGCAGTTCCTGCGCGGGCCGGGGGCGATTGCCGCCTATGCCCGGCGCCTGTTCCTGCGCGAGCCCAGCTACTGGCCCGGCCACAACCCGATGGGGGCGCTGTCGGTGATCGCCATGCTGGCGGTGCTGGCGGCGCAGGTGACCACCGGGCTGATCTCGGATCCGGATGATTTCATCAATGTCGGGCCGCTGGCGCAGCATGTCAGCTCGGCCACGCGTTCGCGCGCGGTGGGCTGGCACAATCTGGGCGCGCTGCTGATCCTGCTCTTGGTGGCGCTGCATGTCGGCATGATCTATTTCTACCGCTTCTGGAAGCGCGAGGACCTGATCGGGCCGATGATCACCGGGCGCAAGCAGATCCGCGACGAATAGCGCGGAATTGACCGGCGGCCCCGCGCATGCGACCATCACCGGGCGGGCCCAGGCCCGCGGAGCTCAAGGAGGCTGCCCGATGCTCAGCAAGACCGCCGCCCTGGCCCTGGCGCTTTCGGTGATCGCGGCTCCGGCATTTGCGGATTGCGCCGGCCACAAGAAGATCTCGGCCGACCAGAGTGCCACGACCACGCAACCCGACGGCCCGGTGATCCGGCCCAAGGCCAGCAGTTGAACGACCAAGGGCGGGATCATCCCGCCCTTGCGTTTTCAGGTGAAGCGGTTGTCGCGCGGGAATCCGCGCGGCGCCATGCGCCCGGCGGTGGCACGCTTGCCCAGCCATTCTGTCAGGTCCGGTTCGGTGCGGGTGCGCCCGCCGCTTTCCTGCCAGCGCAACCCGTCAGAGAGCGTCAGGCAGATTGCGTCCGACAGCCCGCCATCCTTGAACTTCTGCAGGCGTACGCCCTTGCCGCGCGCCATCTCGGGCAGTTCGTCCAGGGCAAAGACCAGCAGCTTGCGGTTCTCGCCGACCACGGCGACATGGTCGCCACTGATGCGCCGGATCAGCAGCGCGTCGCCGTTCAGCACCTGCTTGCCGGCGCGGGTCTGCGCCAGGATGTCGCCCGCCGCGACGATGAAGCCGTCGCCGGCTTTTGACGCCAGCAGATAGCGCTCGCCCTCGCGCCAGGGAAAGAGGTCGATCACCTCGGCGTCATTGGGCAGGTCGATCATCAGCCGCAGGGGTTCCCCCATGCCGCGCCCGCCAGGCAGGTTGCTGGCCGGCAGGGTATAGAAGCGGCCGTTGGCGCCGTAGAGCATCAGCTTGTCTGTGGTCTCGGCATGCAGCGCCATGAAGGGGCCGTCGCCGTCCTTGAACTTCAGTTCCGCGTCCAGCGGCTGATGCCCCTTCAGCGCGCGGATCCAGCCCATCTTCGACAGGATGACGGTGACCGGCTCGCGCTCGATCATCGATTCCATGTCGATCTCGGTCGGTTCGCCCGCCTCGGCGATCTCGGTGCGGCGCTGGCCGCCGGGGGCGGACTTGCCGAATTTCATCCGCGTCTCGCGCAGCTCGGCGGCGATCTTCGCCCATTGGCTGGCGTCGTCGGCCAGCATGGCCAGCAGGCCCTCGCGCTCCTGCGACAGCGCCTCGCGCTCGGCGCGCAGCTCGATCTCCTCAAGCTTGCGCAGCGCGCGCAGGCGCATGTTCAGGATCGCCTCGACCTGCACCTCGGACAGGGCGAATTCGGCCATCAGCACCGCCTTGGGCTCGTCCTCGTGGCGGATGATCGCGATCACCCGGTCGAGGTTCAGGAAGGCGATCATGTAGCCCTTGAGCACCTCGAGGCGCGCGGCGATCTTGTCGAGCCGGTGGTTGGCGCGCCGGACCAGCACCTCGCGCCGGTGGTCGAGAAAGGCGCGCAGCACCTCCTTGAGCGAGCAGACCTTCGGCACGCGCCCGTCGATCAGCACGTTCATGTTCAGGCCAAAGCGCACCTCAAGCTCGGTGACGCGGTAAAGCGCCGCCATCAGCTGCTCGGGCTCGACGCTGCGGGCGCGCGGCTCGAGGACGATGCGGATGTCCTCGGCCGATTCGTCGCGCACATCGGCCAGGATCGGCACCTTCTTTTGCTGGATGACCTCGGCCAGACGCTCGATCAGGCGCGATTTCTGCACCTGATAGGGAATCTCGGTGACAACGATCTGCCAGCTGCCGCGGCCCAGGTCCTCGACCGTCCAGCGCGCGCGCAGCCGCAGGCTGCCGCGGCCGGTGCGGTAGGCCTCGGCGATGGTGTCGCGGGTCTCGACCAGCACGCCGCCGGTCGGGAAATCCGGCCCCGGCATGATCGAGACCAGCGTATCGTCGCGCGCATCCGGCGCCTTGATCAGATGCAGGCAGGCGTCGATCACCTCGTGCAGGTTGTGGGGCGGCACGTTGGTCGCCATGCCCACCGCGATGCCCGAGGCACCGTTGCACAAAAGGTTCGGGAAAGCCGCCGGCAGCACCACCGGCTCTTGCAGGGTGCCGTCATAGTTCGGGCGGAAATCGACCGCGTCCTCGGCCAGACCGTCCATCAGCGCCTCGGCAGCCGCGGTCAGGCGGGCCTCGGTATAGCGGCTGGCGGCGGGGTTGTCGCCGTCGATATTGCCAAAGTTTCCCTGCCCGTCCACCAGCGGATAGCGCATGGCAAAGGGCTGCGCGAGCCGCGCCATGGCGTCATAGATCGCGGCATCGCCATGGGGGTGATAATTGCCCATCACGTCGCCCGAGATCTTGGCTGATTTGCGAAAGGCGCCGCCGGGCGACAGGCGCAGTTCGCGCATGGCGTAAAGGATGCGCCGGTGCACGGGCTTGAGCCCGTCGCGGGCATCGGGCAGCGCCCGGTGCATGATCGTGGACAGCGCATAGGTCAGATAGCGCTCGCCAATGGCGCGCGACAGCGGCTCGGATGAGGTCTGGCCCCCGTTCGGGCCGGCATTGTTCGGATCGTCGGACATGGGGAATTGCATAGGGCCGCCGCGGGCGCCGGTCCAGCCGGAAATGCGCGTATTGCGCCAGCGGCCGGACTGGCGCAGAACCATGCGGCAACAGGGGGCACGCATGAGGACCGTTCTGATCACCGGCTGCTCGTCCGGCATCGGCCTGGATGCGGCGCATCACCTGCGGGCGCGCGGCTGGCGGGTGCTGGCGACCTGCCGCAAGCCCGGGGACCTGGCGGCACGCCGCGCCGAGGGCTTTCACGCGCTGCATCTGGAACTGGCCGACGAAGCCAGCGTCGCCGCCTGCGCCGAGGAAGCGGCGGCGCTGGGGGTGGATGCGCTGGTCAACAACGCCGCCTTCGCCATTCCCGGCGCGGTCGAGGACCTGCCGCGCGGGGCGCTGCGCGCCATCTTCGAGGCCAATCTCTTTGGCACGCATGACCTGACGCGGCAGCTGATCCCGCATTTCCGCACCCATGGCGGGCGGGTGGTGAACATAAGTTCGGTCCTCGGGCTGGTCGGCATCCCCTGGCGCGGCGCCTATGTGGCGACGAAATTCGCCCTCGAGGGGCTGACGGACGTGCTGCGCCTTGAAATGCAGGGCACCGGGGTGAGAATCGTCCTGATCGAGCCCGGCCCGATCGGCACCCGCATCCGCCTGAACTCGATCCCGCATTTCGAGCGCTGGATCGACTGGCGGGCCAGCCCCCGCGCCGGGGAATACCGCGCCACGCTGCTGAAGCGGCTCTATCAGCCGGCGGCGAAAAAGGACCGGTTCGAACTGCCGCCCGCCGCGGTCAGCGCCCGCATCGCCACGGCGCTGGAGGCGCCGGATCCGCGGCCGCGTTATTACGTCACCACGCCCACCCATGTCTCGGGGATCGGGCGGCGGCTGCTGTCGACGCGCGCTCTGGACTGGTTCGCGCGCCGCAGCTAGGGTGCGGCAAAAGGACCCGGAATGCGCGACGATCCGCTTTTCTACCTGCTGGCGATCTGCTGTCTGGCCGTGGTGGTGATCCTGGCCACCGGCATCGGCGGCTTTGCCCGGGGCGGCGAATTCAACCGCAAGCATGGCAACCGCATGATGCGCTGGCGCATCTATGCCCAGGCCGTCGCCATCGCGGTCTTTCTGATCTATCTCTGGGCAAGGAGCAAATGATGGTCGTCCTGAACAGGATCTATACCCGCACCGGCGACAAGGGCGAGACGGCGCTCTCGAACGGCGAAAGGGTGCGCAAGGACAGCCTGCGCGTCGCCGCCTATGGCACGGTGGACGAGCTGAACGCGACGCTGGGCCTGGCGCGGCTGCATGGCGCGGGCGAGCTGGCCGAGCGCATCGCGGTGATCCAGAACGATCTGTTCGATCTTGGCGCCGATCTGGCCCGCCCGCGCATGCACGAAGACGCCGCCGCCCCGCATCCGGTGCTGCGCATCATCGAATCGCAGGTGGACCGGCTCGAGCGCGAGATCGACGCGATGAACGCCCATATCGCGCCGCTGCGCAGCTTCATCCTGCCCGGCGGCAGCGCGCTGGCCGCGCATCTGCATCTGGCACGCACCGTGGCCCGCCGTGCCGAACGCGCCGCCGTGGCCCTTTCCGGCGCCGAGGACGCCAACCCCGCGGCGGTGAAATATCTCAACCGCCTGTCGGACTGGCTGTTCGTGGCCGGGCGCGTCGCCAATGACCAGGGCCGGCAGGACATCCTCTGGGTGCCGGGCGCCAGCCGTTAGCGTCAACATCGCCCGATCGCCGCGTCACCGCGCCGCTCGGACGATTTTTCCCTGTCATTGCCGGGGATGGGCCGCTAACACGCTGCCGACAGCAGACGCAACAAGAGGGGGAGAGTCCGATGAAGGTTCTCGTGCCGGTCAAGCGCGTGATCGACTATAACGTGAAGGCCCGGGTAAAGGCCGACGGATCCGGTGTCGATCTGGCGAATGTGAAGATGTCGATGAACCCGTTCGACGAGATCGCGGTCGAGGAGGCGATCCGGCTGAAGGAAAAGGGCGTGGCAAGCGAGGTCGTCGCCGTCAGCATCGGCGTCAAGCAGGCGGCCGAGACGCTGCGCACCGCGCTGGCCATGGGCGCCGACCGCGCCATCCTGGTCGTCGCCGCCGATGATGTCGCCACCGACATCGAGCCGCTGGCCGTCGCCAAGATCCTGGCCGAAGTGGCCCGGACCGAGGGTGCGCAGCTGGTCATCGCCGGCAAGCAGGCGATCGACAACGACATGAACGCCACCGGCCAGATGCTGGCAGCACTTCTGGGCTGGGGCCAGGCGACATTCGCCAGCAAGGTCGAGATCGAGAGCGCGAAGGCGAAAGTCACCCGCGAGGTGGACGGCGGGCTGCAGACCGTCGAGGTGGCGCTGCCGGCGGTGATCACCGCCGACCTGCGCCTGAACGAACCGCGCTATGCCAGCCTTCCCAATATCATGAAGGCGAAAAAGAAGCCGCTGGATGAAAAGACCGCCGGTGATTACGGCGTCGATGTCAGCCCGCGGCTGGAGATCGTCTCGACCCGCGAACCCGAGGGCCGCAAGGCCGGCATCAAGGTCGCCTCGGTGGACGAGCTGATCGGCAAACTGAAAGAAGCGGGGGTGATCTGATGGCCGTTCTTCTGCTGGGTGAAGTCACCAATGGCGAACTGAACCGCGATGCCACCGCCAAGGCGGTGTCGGCGGTCAAGGCCCTGGGCGAGGTGACCGTGCTTTGCGCCGGCGCACATGCGAAATCCGCCGGCGAGGCGGCGGCCAGGATCGCCGGCGTCAGCCGGGTGCTGGTGGCCGAGGCGCCGCTTTACGGCCACCGCCTGGCCGAGCCGACGGCGGCGCTGATCGTCGGGCTGGCCGGCGAGTTCAGCCATATCGCCGCGCCCGCGACCACGGATGCCAAGAACATCATGCCGCGCGTCGCGGCGCTGCTGGACGTGATGGTGCTGTCGGATGTCTCGGCGGTGATCGACGCCGATACGTTCGAGCGCCCGACCTATGCCGGCAATGCCATCCAGAGGGTGAAATCGCGCGACGGCAAGAAGGTCTTCACCATCCGCACCGCCAGCTTCGACGCGGCGGGCGAAGGTAGTGCGGCCGCCGTCGCCGACACCGCGAGCGCCGCCGATCCGGCGCTGTCGGCCTGGATCGCCGACGAGGTCGCCGAAAGCGACCGGCCCGAATTGACCTCGGCCAAGCGCGTGGTCTCGGGCGGGCGCGGCCTTGGCTCGAAGGAAAGCTTCGAGATCATCGAGGCCCTGGCCGACAAGCTGGGCGCGGCGGTGGGTGCCTCGCGCGCGGCGGTGGACAGCGGCTATGCCCCGAACGACTGGCAGGTGGGTCAGACCGGCAAGGTCGTGGCGCCCGAGCTTTACGTCGCGGTGGGGATCTCTGGTGCCATCCAGCATCTCGCCGGGATGAAGGACAGCAAGGTGATCGTCGCCATCAACAAGGACGAGGAGGCGCCGATCTTCCAGATCGCCGATTACGGCCTTGTGGGCGACCTGTTCAGCGTGGTCCCGGAACTGACCGGCAAGCTCTAGCCCCGCGCAGATCCCCGGCGGGACGCCTGCGCGCGCCCCGTCGAGGGGCGCGCGCAGGCGCGGGGGCCAGGCCCCCGGCCACCGGCCCCGCCGCCGCTCGGCATCCCCGGGCGGTTTTGGCATTGAACGCCCCCGGGCTTGTGCCTATCGTCCCGGCTGATCGGGAAAAGGATGGACCTCATGGCGATTCAATCGGTGGGCGTGGTTGGTGCCGGGCAGATGGGCAACGGCATCGCGCATGTCTTTGCCCTGGCGGGTTATGACGTGCTGATGACCGATATCTCGCGCGAAGCGCTGGACAAGGCGCTGGCCCTGATCGACCACAATATGGAACGCCAGGTCCATCGCGGCAAGATCTCCGAGGCCGACCACGCCGCGGCAATGAAGCGCATCGCCACCACCATGTCGCTTGCCGATCTGGGCAAGACCGACCTGATCATCGAGGCCGCGACCGAGCGCGAGACCGTCAAGCAGGCGATCTTCGAGGACCTGCTGCCGCATCTCAAGCCCGATACCATCCTGACCTCGAACACCTCCTCGATCTCGATCACCCGGCTGGCCAGCCGCACCGACCGCCCCGAGCGCTTCATGGGTTTCCATTTCATGAATCCGGTGCCGGTGATGCAACTGGTCGAACTGATCCGCGGCATCGCCACCGATGAGGCCACCTATAAGACCCTGGCCGAGGTGGTGGCCAGGATCGGCAAGACCGCGGCCAGCGCCGAGGATTTCCCGGCCTTTATCGTCAACCGCATCCTGATGCCGATGATCAACGAGGCGGTCTATACGCTTTATGAGGGCGTGGGATCGGTCAGTTCCATCGACCAGTCGCTGAAACTCGGGGCGAAACACCCGATGGGGCCGCTGGAACTGGCGGATTTCATCGGGCTCGACACCTGCCTTGCGATCATGAACGTGCTGCACGAGGGGCTGGCGGACACGAAATACCGTCCCTGCCCGCTTCTGGTGAAATATGTCGAGGCCGGCTGGCTGGGCCGCAAGACCGGCCGCGGCTTTTACGACTATTCGGGCGAGCATCCCGTGCCGACGCGCTGAGGCCCCCGGGGGCCTTGCCCCCGCGCCGCCTGCACCCCTCGACGGGGCGCAGGCGGCGATCAGGCCTTTTCCTTGCAGATTGAGCAGATTCTTCGGGTTGCGAGTTGGTAGCCCTCGGTTCCGAGGCCGGCGAGGACGCC
>NZ_JBDHSP010000014.1:0-62526 GCF_039808215.1 Paracoccus sp. (in: a-proteobacteria) | reverse complement strand
GGGCAGCAATTCGTCGCGCGGCGGCGTCATGGCCGCGGCGCGGTGGCCCGAAGGCGCCGACAGCGGCCCGGGCCGGCGCGGCGCCAGATCGCCGCCCTGGGCAAAGCCCGAGCTGGCAGGCAGCGGCAGATCCGCCCCCGCCGCGACCGGCGCGGCCGCGGCTGGTGCCGGCTCCTTCGGCGCAACTTCGGCGGCGGGCGGGGCGGTGGGCGTCGGGGCCTGCACGGCCTCGGCTGGTTCGGCCGGCTTTGCCGCGACCTCGGCAGGCAACGGGACCGCAGGAGCATCAGGCGGCGGGGCCGCTGGTGCGACCGGGGCCGCGACCGGGGCGGCGGGCGGATCGGCAGGCGGCGCGGCAGGCAGTGCGGAAGGGTGCGGCGGCAGCGGTAGCGCCAGCGACAGGACCAGCAGCGCCGCGCCGCCCAGCAGCGCACCGTGAACAAGCCCCGCCGCAAATCCCCTTGCCATGCCTGCCCGCCCTTTCCCCGGGCCCCGGGCAGCCCCGCCGGCCGGTTTTCTTGCCCCGCGGGCTTGACCCGCCGCCGGGCTTCAGCCCATCTATAGCCGCAGATTTCCCGGGGGAAACCCCCAATGCAAGGCCTTCGCCATGATCCTGCTCATCGACAATTACGACAGCTTTACCTGGAACCTCGTGCATTACATGGGCGAGGCGGGGGCCGATGTCCGGGTCTGGCGCAACGATGCGCTGAGCGTCGACCAGGCGCTGGGAATGGGCGCGCAGGGCATCGTCATCTCGCCCGGACCCTGCGAGCCGGCGCAGGCCGGCATCATCGTGCCGCTGATCCGCGCCGTGGCCGAAACCGGCCTGCCGCTGCTGGGTGTCTGCCTGGGCCATCAGGCCATCGGCGCGGCCTTCGGCGGCAAGGTGGTGCGTGCGCCGCGCATCGTGCATGGCAAGACCGACCAGATCAGCCATGACGGCAGCGGGGTCTTTGCCGGCCTGCCCTCGCCCCTGACCGCGACGCGCTATCATTCGCTGACCGTGGACCCCGAAACCCTGCCCGACTGCCTGCGCGTCACCGCCACCGCGCCCGACGGCGCCATCATGGGGCTGGCGCATCGCAGCCTGCCCATCGAGGGCGTGCAGTTTCACCCCGAAAGCATCGCCTCGGAACACGGGCACGAGATGATCCGCAATTTCCTGCGCCGCTGCTCGAACCTGGACCGCGCCGCATGACCGAGATCCGCGCCACCGACATCCGCCCGCTGATCGGGCTTGCCGCCACCCGACCGCTGACCGGCGCCGAGGCCGACCTCGCCTTCGCGGCGCTGTTCGAGGGCAAGGCCACGCCCGCCCAGATCGGCGGTTTGCTGATGGCCATGCGCGTGCGCGGCGAGACCGTCGACGAGATGGCCGCCGCCACCCGCGCCATGCGCGCGCGCATGCACCGCATCCAGGCGCCCGCCGATGCCATGGACATCGTCGGCACCGGCGGCGACGGCAAGGGCACGCTGAACATCTCGACCGCGGCGGCCTTCGTCGTCGCCGGCGCCGGCGTGCCGGTCGCCAAGCACGGCAACCGCAACCTGTCGTCGAAATCCGGCTCGGCCGATGTGCTGGTGCATCTGGGGCTGAACGTCATGGCCACGCCCGAGGTGGCCGAGCGTGCCCTGGCCGAGACCGGCATCTGCTTCATGATGGCGCCGGTGCATCACCCGGCCATGCGCCATGTCGGCCCGGCACGGGCGGAACTGGGCACGCGCACGATCTTCAATCTGCTGGGGCCGATGACCAACCCCGGCTCGGTCACGCGTCAGCTGACCGGCACCTTCGACCGGGTGTGGAACCGCCCCATGGCCGAGACGCTGCGCGAACTGGGTTCGACCTCGGCCTGGCTGGTGCATGGCGGCGACGGCACGGACGAGCTGTCGATCGCCGGGCCCAGCTGGGTGGCGCAGCTGAAGGACGGCGAGATCAGCGAATTCCAGATCGCGCCCGAGGATGCCGGCCTGCCGCAGCACCCGTTCGAGGCGATCCTCGGCGGCGATCCGGAACAGAACGCCGCGGCGCTGCGCGCGCTGCTGGATGGCGCGCCGGGCGCCTATCGCGACGCGGTACTGCTGAACGCCGCCGCGGCGCTGCT
This sequence comes from Paracoccus sp. (in: a-proteobacteria), assembly GCF_039808215.1. GTDB lineage: Bacteria > Pseudomonadota > Alphaproteobacteria > Rhodobacterales > Rhodobacteraceae > Paracoccus. Next base: position 60,421 of record NZ_JBDHSP010000014.1, on the reverse strand, counting down.
GGTCGCCGGCCGCGCCGCCGACCTGCGCGAGGGCGTCGCCATTGCCGCCGCCTCGATCGACAGCGGCAAGGCACGGGCCCGGCTTGCGGCGCTGGCCGCGCAGGTCGGCCCGCCCGAGGCATGACCCCGCCGCAGCCCTGGGCGGATCTGCCCTTTTTCTGCCAACACTGGCCGGGGATCGCGGCGCGGCTGCAAGGCCAGGACTGGCTGCCCGGCCCGGCGCGGGTCTTTGCCGCCCTGGCCTTGACGCCGCCCGATGCGGCGCGGGTGGTGATCCTGGGCCAGGACCCCTATCCGACGCCGGGCCACGCGAACGGGCTCGCCTTCTCGGTCAGCGCCGGCACCGCCCTGCCCCGGTCGCTGCGCAACATCCTGGCCGAACTGCAGGGCGATCTGGGCGCGGCGCCGCCGGACGGGGACCTGTCCGGCTGGGCCCGGCAGGGGGTGTTGCTGCTCAACACCGCGCTCTCGGTCGCGCCCGGCCGGGCCGGCGCCCATGCCGGCTGGGGCTGGCAGCATCTGGCGCGGCAGGCGGTGGCGCGGGCGCAGGCGGTACGGCCGCTGGCCTTCATCCTTTGGGGGGCACATGCGCAAAAGGCGCTGGCGGGCCTGCCGCGGGCGCAGGATCTGGTGATCGCCACCGCCCATCCCTCGCCCCTGTCGGCGCAGCGCGGGTTCTTCGGCTCGCGCCCGTTCAGCCGGGTGAATGACTGGCTGGCGGCGCAGGGCGAAGCTCCGATCGACTGGGCCCTTTCGGAAACGGCTTTCACGGGATAGACGGGACACATGGACATTCTCGACCGCATCAAGGCCTACAAGCTTGAAGAAATCGCCGCCGCCAGATCCGCCCGCCCGCTGGCCGGCGTCGAGGCCGCGGCCCGCGCCGCTGACGCGCCGCGCGGTTTTGCCAAGGCGCTGGCCGCCAAGGCCGCCAAGGGCCATGCGCTGATCGCCGAGATCAAGAAGGCCAGCCCCTCGAAAGGCCTGATCCGCCCGGATTTCGACCCGCCGGCGCTGGCACGGGCCTATCAGGCGGGCGGGGCTGCCTGCCTCTCGGTGCTGACCGACACCCCCAGTTTCCAGGGCGCGCCCGAGTTCCTGAGCGCCGCCCGCGCCGCCTGCGACCTGCCCGCCCTGCGCAAGGACTTCCTTTACGACCCCTATCAGGTCACCGAGGCCCGCGCCTGGGGCGCCGATTGCATCCTGATCATCATGGCCTCGGTCGATGACGCCCTTGCAGCCGAACTTGAGGACGCGGCCCTTCACTGGGGCATGGACGCGCTGATCGAGGTTCATGACCGCGCCGAGCTAGACCGTGCGCTGCGGCTGAAATCGCCGCTGATTGGCGTGAACAACCGCAACCTGCGCACCTTCGAGATCAGCCTGCAGGTCACGCTGGATCTGGCCCCGCATGTGCCAGAGGGGCGCGATCTGGTCTGCGAAAGCGGCCTTTTCACGCCCGCCGACCTGAACCGGATGGGTAATGCCGGGATCAACCGCTTCCTGATCGGGGAAAGTCTGATGCGGCAGGACGATGTCACCGCCGCAACCCGCAACATCCTGGGAATTGCCGCATGAGCCTGACGCATTTCGACGCCCAGGGACAGGCGCATATGGTCGATGTCTCGGAAAAGCGCGAAACCGCGCGCGAGGCCGTGGCCGAGGGCATGGTGATCATGTCGCCCGAGACGCTGGCGCTGGCGCAGGGCGGCGCCGCCAAGGGCGACGTGATGGGGGTCGCGCGGCTTGCCGGCATCATGGGGGCCAAGCGCACCTCGGACCTGATCCCGCTGTGCCATCCGCTGCCGATCACCAGGGTCAGCGTCGATCTTGCACCCGATCAGGCCCTGCCCGGCATCCGCATCACCGCCACCGTCAAGACCGCCGGCAAGACCGGGGTCGAGATGGAGGCGCTGACCGCCGTCACCACCGCCTGCCTGACCGTCTATGACATGCTGAAGGCGGCGCAAAAGGACATGCGCATCGAAGGCATCCGCCTTCTGTCGAAAACCGGCGGAAAATCCGGGGATTTCCGCGCCCCCTGAAGGGAAAGCCATGATAAGCGTCGAAAAAGCCCATGCCCTTGTCCTTGGACTTGCCCGTGCGCCGCAGCCCGAGGAGATCGCGCTGACCGAGGCGCTGGGCCGCGCCTTGGCCGCCCCGGTGCTGGCGCGGTTGACGCAGCCGCCTTTCGACGCCTCGGCCATGGACGGCTATGCCCTGCGCTCGGCCGAGCTGCCGGGGCCGCTGCGGGTGATCGGCACCGCCGCCGCCGGCGTGCCCTATGTGGGCGTGACGCCCCCCGGCACCGCCATCCGCATCTTTACCGGCGCGCCGGTACCGGCGGGTTATGACCATGTGGTGATGCAGGAACATGTCAGCCGCAGCGATGACAGCATTACCGTCGGCGATTGCAGCGCGAACCGCAACATCCGCCCGCGCGGCAATGATTTCGCCGAAGGCGCCAGCTTTCAGCCCGCCCGCCCGCTGCGCGCCGCGGATCTGGCGCTGATCGCGGCGATGAACGTGGCGCGCGTCAGCGTCGCCCGGCGCCCGCGCGTGGCGATCATCGCCGGCGGCGACGAGTTGGTTCCGCCCGGCACCGCCCCGGGGCCGGGCCAGATCATCAGTTCGAACGACATCGTCATCGCCGCGCTCGCACGCGAGGCCGGGGCCGAGGTCACCGTGCTGCCGCTGGCGCGCGACAGCGAAGACAGCCTGCGCGCGCGCTTTGCCCAGGCCGAGGGCGCGGATCTGGTGGTGACCATCGGCGGTGCCTCGGTGGGCGATCACGACCTGATCGGCCGGGTCGCGGCGGACCTGGGCATGGAGCGTGCCTTCTACAAGCTCGCCATGCGTCCGGGCAAGCCGCTGATGGCCGGACGGCTGGGCAATGGCGCGATGCTGGGTCTGCCGGGAAACCCGGTCTCGGCCATTGTCTGCGCCAAGGTCTTCATGCAGCCGCTGATCCGCGCCATGCAGGGCCTGCCGCCGGGACCCGAACACGGCGCGGCGGTGCTGGCGCGCGACCTGCCGCCCGAGGGCGATCGCCAGCACTATCTGCGCGCAAGGCTCGCGCCCGACGACGGCCTGCCGCAGATCACCCCCTTCACCGACCAGGACAGCGCCCAGCTGTGGCTGATGGCCGAGGCCGACGCGCTGCTGCTGCGCCCGCCGCACGATCCGGCCCGCAAGGCAGGCGAGACCGTGCGCTACCTGCCGCTTTAACCGCTTCTTTACCCGAATCGGGTTAGCGATTGACGCAAGGGATTGGCAGCGCTAGAACATTCGGGGAACATGATGGCGTTCGCAGCAAGGCAGGGACCAACGATGCTGACCAGAAAGCAAATCCAGCTGCTTGAGTTCATTCAGGCGCGCATGGCCCGTGACGGGGTGCCGCCCTCATTCGACGAAATGAAACTCGCGCTGGATCTGCGCTCGAAATCGGGAATTCATCGCTTGGTGACTGCACTTGAGGAACGCGGCTTCATCCGCCGCCTGCCGCATCGCGCCCGCGCGCTGGAAATCGTCCGCCTGCCGGACAATCTCAGCAAGGGCACCGGCTTTCAGCCGCGGGTGATCGAGGGCAGCGCCGCCACGCCGTTGCCGCGCGGCGCCCTCGAGGTGTCGGTCTCGGCGGTCGATCTGCCGGTGATGGGACGCATCGCCGCGGGCGTGCCGATCGAGGCGATCTCGGAAGTGTCGCATCACATCGCCGTCCCCGGCTCGATGCTGTCGGGACAGGAACGCCATTACGCGCTTGAGGTCCGGGGCGATTCGATGATCGAGGCCGGGATCAACGACGGTGACGTGGTGGTGATCCGCGAACAGGGAACGGCCGAGAACGGCGATATCGTCGTGGCCCTGGTCGAGGGTTCCGAGGCGACGCTGAAGCGCTATCGCCGCAAGGGCGGCATGATCGCGCTCGAGGCGGCGAACCCCGCCTATGAGCCGCGCATCCTGCCTGAGGACAAGGTGCGCGTGCAGGGCCGCCTCGTCGGGCTGATTCGCAGCTATTGACCGCGCGCCGTTCACTTGCGTGGGACCCCGGCCCCTGCGGCGTTGCGGGGTGCGGTCGGTTGCGGTAACCACGGATGAAACGCGACAGGTCAAGGAAAATCCATGCGCGCTCTGACGTTCCGCATCCTCGCCGTGGTCATGCTGCTGGCAGCCCCGGCGCAGGCATTCGACACCAATGCCCGCGCCGCCTGGGTCTATGACGTGGCTACCGGCACGGTGCTGATGGGCAAGAACGCCGACGAGCCGCTGCCGCCGGCCTCGATGTCCAAGCTGATGACCGTCTACATGCTGTTCGAGGCGCTCAAGGAAGGGCGGCTGACGCTGGACACGCGCCTGCCCGTCTCGACCAGGGCGCGGCAGATGCAGGGCTCGACCATGTTCCTCGACGAACAGGACCGCCCGACCGTGGCGGAGCTGATCAAGGGCATCATCGTGCTGTCGGGCAACGATGCCTGCGTCGTGGTCGCCGAGGGCCTGGCCGGCACCGAAGAGGCCTTCGCCCGGCAGATGACCGAACGCGGCCGGGCGCTTGGCCTGACGCAATCGACCTTCACCAACGCCTCGGGCTGGCCCGACCCGCAGCATCGCATGTCGGTGCGCGATCTGGGCGTTCTGGCGCAGCATCTGATCACCGATTTTCCCGAACTCTACAAGAACTTCGCCATCGAAGAGTTCCGCTTTGACAACCGCGCCCCCTCGAACCGCCGCAACCGCAACCCGCTGCTGCACCTCGGGATCGGCGCAGACGGGCTCAAGACCGGCCATACGCAAGAGGCCGGCTACGGGCTGGTCGGCTCGACGGTGCAGGACGGGCGGCGGGTGATCTTCGTGGTCGCCGGCCTGCCCAGCGACAAGGCCCGCGCCGAAGAGGCCGAGCGCATCGTGAACTGGGCCTACCGCCAGTTCACCATGAAGACCATCGTGCCCAAGGGCGAGATCGTGGCGCAGGCGCCGGTCTGGCTGGGCGCCCAGGGCAAGGTCGGCCTGACCACCGCCGACGGGGTCAAGGTGCTGCTGCCGGCAGGCGCGCAATCCGGGGTCACCGCCGAGGCAGTGTTCAACGGCCCGATCGAGGCCCCGATCAGCAAGGGCGACCGGCTGGGCGAGCTGGTGGTCGACATTCCCGGCGCCGGCCAGTCGCGGCTGCCGCTGTTCGCCGCCAGCGATGTCGCGCGCAGCGGCGTGTTCGGGCGCATGCAAAGCGCGGCCATGCGTCTTGGCGAAAAGGCCCTGCACGCGGTCCGCAACTGAAGCCCGCCGATGTTTGTCAGCTTCGAGGGCATCGACGGCAGCGGAAAATCCACCCAGGCGCGGCGCCTGGCGCGGAAGTTCGAGGCCCGCGGCCTGCCAACCGTCCTGACCCGCGAACCCGGCGGCAGCCTCGGCGCCGAGGAGATCCGCCGCCTTCTGGTCGAGGGCGGCAGCGAAAGGTGGTCGCCCGAGACCGAGCTGCTGCTCTTCACCGCCGCCCGCCGCGATCACGTCGAGCGCCTGATCCGGCCGGCGCTGGCCCGCGGTCAGCGGGTGATCAGCGACCGCTTTGCCGATTCCAGCCGCGTCTATCAGGGTTTCGCCCGGGGCGATCTGCGCGAGATGGTCGAGGCGCTGCACCGGCTGGCCATCGGGCTGGAACCCGACCGCACTTTCGTCATCGACATCGACCCCGCCACCGCGCTGGCGCGCGGCGAGGCGCGCGGCGGCACCGAGCTGCGCTTCGAGACCATGGGGCTGGCGTTCCAGCGCCGGCTTCGTGACGGCTTTCTTGCGCTGGCCCGAGAATTCCCCGATCGTGTGCGGATCATCGACGGCAGCGGCAGCGAGGACAAGGTCGCCGCCCGCGTCCTTGCCGCCCTGCCATGAGCGACGCGTCCCTGCCCGAACCCGACCGCGTTCCCGGCGCCCCGCACCCGCGCGAGGCGGCGCGGGTGATCGGCCAGGACGCGGCGATTGCCGGTTTCCTGACCGCGGCGGCGGCGCAACGGCTGCATCACGCATGGCTGATCACCGGGCCGCGCGGCACCGGCAAGGCGACCCTGGCCTGGGGGATTGCCAAATGGCTGCTGGCCGGCGGCGGTCCCGACGATCTTGGCGTCGAGGCGGATCTTCCGGTGGTGCGTCGCATCCGCGCCCTGTCCGAACCGCGGCTCATGCTGATCCGGCGGCCGCTGGACGACAAGAGCCAGCGCCTGCGCGCCGAGATCACCGTGGACGAGATCCGCCGCCTGCAGGGCTTCTTTCACCTGAGCGCCGCCGAGGGCGGGCGGCGCGTCGCCATCATCGACGCCGCCGACGAGATGAACCCGGCCGCCGCCAATGCGCTGCTGAAACTGCTTGAGGAGCCGCCGGCGCAGGCGGTGATCCTGATGGTTGCGCATCAGCCGGCGGGACTTTTGCCCACCATCCGCTCGCGCTGCCGCGAGCTGCGCCTGCAGCCGCTGCAGGGCGACGACCTGGGCCGGGTGCTGGCCGATCTGGGGGTCGCGGCGGAAACGGACCAACTGGCCGCGCTCGCCCGCGGCTCGGTCGGCGAGGCGCTGCGCCTGGCCGGCCAGGACGGGCTTGCCGTCTATCGCCGCCTGCTGGCGCTGATGGCGGACTATCCCCGCCTGGACCGCCGCGCCATCGCGGAACTGGCAGAACTTGCCGGCGGCCGCCCCGGCGCCGAGGGCGATCCCTTCGATCTGGTCGTCACCCTGATCGACCGGCTGCTATCGCGCGCCGCCACGACCGGCCTGCTGGGCGCGCCCAGCCCGCAGGCCTCTGGCGACGAGGCGCAGATCCTGGCGCGGCTGGCGCCCGACGCCGCGGCGGCACGGCACTGGGCCGAGGCGCAGGCCCGGCTTTCCGCCTGCGCCCGCGCCGGACGAGCGGTCAACCTTGACCCTGCCGCGCTGGTCATGGATATGCTGATCGGACTTGCGAACCAGCCCGCGCCGTAACGGGATCCCGCCATGACCGACCGCCCCCTTCCTGCGCTGGTGGACAGCCACTGCCACCTCGACTTTCCGGATTTCGCCGGCGAGCAGGCCGATCTGGTCGCGCGCGCGCAGGCCGCCGGGGTCACGCGCATGGTCACCATCTGCACGCGGCTGCGGCTTGAGCCGGCGGTGCGTGCCATCGCCGAGGCGCATCCCGAGGTCTTCTACGCCGCCGGCACGCACCCCATGCACGCCGCCGAGGAGCCGCTGGCCACGGTCGAGGACCTGGTGGCGCTGGCCCGGCATCCGAAATTCGTCGGCATCGGCGAGAGCGGCCTTGACTATCACTACACCGCCGAAAGCGCGGCGATCCAGGCCGAGAGCCTGCGCATCCATATCGAGGCAGCGCGCCGGACCGGCCTGCCGCTGATCATCCACTCCCGCGACGCCGATGCCGACATGGCCCGCATCCTGCAGGGCGAACATGCGGCCGGGGCGTTTTCCTGCGTCATGCATTGCTATACCAGCGGCGCGCAACTGGCCCGCACCGCGCTGGACCTGGGGTTCTATTTGTCGATGTCGGGGATCGCGGTCTTTCCCCGCTCGGCCGAGATCCGCGAGATCTTTGCCGCCGCGCCGCGCGATCGCATCCTGGTCGAGACGGATGCCCCCTATCTGGCGCCGCCGCCGCATCGCGGCCGGCGCAACGAACCGGCCTATGTTGCCCAGACCGCGCGGCTGGGCGCCGAGGCCCTGGGCCTGCCCTTCGAGGAATTCGCCGCCCAGACCACCGCCAATTTCGACCGGCTGTTTTCCCGGGCCGCGGCATGATCCGCGCCACCATCCTGGGCTGCGGCTCCTCGGGCGGCGTGCCGCGCCTGGGCAACCGCTGGGGCGAATGCGACCCGCAGGACCCGCGCAACCGCCGCCGGCGCTGTTCGCTGCTGGTCGAACGCATCGGGGCGCAGGGCCGCACGCGGGCGCTGATCGACACCGGCCCGGACCTGGTGGCGCAGCTTCTGGATGCCGGGGTGGGCGAGCTGGACGCCGTGGCCTATACCCATGCCCATGCCGACCACATCCACGGCATCGACGACCTGCGCCAGATCGTCTTCAACATGCGCCGCATCATGCCGGTCTGCGCCGATGCGGCCACAGCCGCGGTGCTGTGCCGCCGTTTTGGCTATATCTTTGAAATGCCCGAAGGCTCCTCCTATCCTCCGGTCTGCGAGATCGTGCCGATCGAGGGACCCTTCGCGGTGAACGGTGCCGGCGGGACCATCGGCCTCAGCCCGTTCCGGGTCGAGCATGGCGACATCGACGCGCTGGGGTTTCGCATCTCGGGCGGCGGGGAGAGCCTGGTCTATCTGCCCGATGTCCGCCACATCCCGGCGCAGTCCTGGCCGGTGATCCAGGGCTGCGACGTGTTCATCTGCGACGCGTTGCGCCGCACGCCGCATCCCAGCCACGCGCATCTGGCGCTGACGCTGGACTGGATCGCACGCTCGGGCTGCCGGCTGGGCATCATCACCAACATGCATATCGACCTGGACTACAGCGACGTGATGCGGGAAACGCCTGCCAACGTCATCCCCGCCCATGACGGATTGCAGATCGAGCTTTCATGACCATCCTGTTCGAGGTCATCCTGCCGGTGTTCATCGTCATCGGCTTTGGCTATCTGGCGGTCTGGCGCAAGCTGTTCTCGGAGCTTGCGGTCGACGGGCTGATGCGCTTTGCGCAGAATTTCGCCGTGCCGGTGCTGCTGTTCGTCAATGTCGCGCGGCTGGATCTGGCCCAGGACATCAACCCCGGCATGTGGCTGGCCTTCTATGTCGGGGCCTTCCTGTCCTATGCCATCGGCTGGGCGCTGTCGCTATACTGGCTGCGCCGCCCGCCCGAGGATGCGGTGGCCATCGGTTTCGCCTGCCTGTTCTCGAACTCGCTGCTGCTGGGCGTGCCGATCATGGAGCGCGCCTATGGCAGCGCGGCGCTGGCGGGCAATATCGCCATCATCGCCATCCATTCGCCGCTGCTTTACACCTTCGGCATCACCATGATGGAGATCACCCGCGCGCGCGGCCAAAGCGTCCCGGCCGGGCGGGTAGCGCTGCGCGCGCTGTCGGGGGTGCTGCAGACGCCGCTGATCATCGGCATCCTTTGCGGCGCGGTGATGAACCTCGCGACGCGCGCCGGCCTGGTCATGCCCGAGGGATTCTGGGCCGCGGCAGACATGATGGCGCGCGCCGCCCTGCCGGCGGCGCTGTTCGGGCTGGGGGGCGTGCTGTGCCGCTATCGTCCCGAGGGCGACAGCACCGCCATCGCCGTCTGTTGCGCCTGTTCGCTGATCGTGCATCCGGTCACCACTTGGGGGCTGGGGCAGCTCTTGCAGTTGCCGGTGGCGCCGCTGCGCTCGGCGGTGATCACCGCCAGCATGGCGCCGGGGGTGAACGCCTATCTCTTTGCCGCGATCTATGGCGTGGCCATGCGCGTCACCGCCTCGGCGGTGCTGGTGGGCACGCTTGCCTCGATGCTGACGATCTGGTTCTGGATCTCGGTCCTGCCCTAGCGCGGGGTCAGCCCGCGCAGCCGTTCCGAGCGCCGGCGCAGCATCTCGACCGTGGTCAGCAGCGCCACCGAGAAGATCACCAGCAGCGTCGCCACCGCCAGGATCGCCGGCGAGATCTGTTCGCGGATGCCGTTCCACATCTGCCGCGGGATCGTCTGCTGGTCGGGGCCGGCGATGAACAGCACCGCCACCACCTCGTCGAAGGAGGTGACGAAGGCGAACAGCGCCCCCGAGATCACCCCGGGCAGGATCAGCGGCATGGTGACGCGAAAGAAGGTCGTGCGCGGATTGGCGCCCAAGCTGGCCGCCGCCCGGTTCAGCGACTGGTCAAAGCCGATCAGCGTCGCCGTCACCGTGATGATGACAAAGGGAATGCCCAGCGTGGCATGGGCCAGGATCACCCCCGGATAGGTGCCCGCCAGCCGGCCGCAGGACGGGTTCAGCCCGAACCAGGACAGCGGCTCGCAGGGGTTGGAATAGAAGAAGAACATCCCCGTGGCGGTGATGATGATCGGCACAATCATCGGCGAGATCAGCACCGCCATGATGATGCGCCGGTAGGGCATCTCGGAACGCGACAGGCCCAGCGCCGCCAGCGTGCCCAGCGTCGTGGCCAGGATGGTGGCCGAAATGCCGATGATCAGCGAGGATTTCGCCGCCTGCACCCATTTCGCATTGCGCCAGACATCCGCCCACCAGGCGCCGTCGCGCGGTGCGTCGGGCTGGGCCATGCCGAAGGTCAGCAGGCTGTCATACCAGCGCAGAGAATAGCCGTCGGGGTCGAAAGCCAGCATCTTTGGGGTGAAGGTGAAATAGGGCTCGGCGTTGAAGCTGAGCGGGATCACCACCACGATCGGCGCGATCAGGAAGAAGAAGATCGCGGCGCAGATCGCCAGATAGGCATAGTGCCAGGCCCGCTCAAGCCTTGAGGCATAGGTCGGAAGCGCCATGTGATCACCCCAGTTTCAGATTGTCGATGCCGACGAGACGGTCATAGACCCAGTAAAGGATCAGCACACCGCCCAGCAGCAGCGCCGCCAGCGCCGCCGCCATGGACCAGTTCAGCGTCTTGGTCATGTGCATGGCGATCATGTTCGAGATCAGCTGCCCCGAGGCGCCGCCGACCAGCGCCGGCGTGATGTAATAGCCGACCGCCAGGATGAACACCAAAAGCGCCCCCGCCCCCAGTCCGGGCAGGGTCTGCGGGAAATAGATGCGCCGGAAGGCGGTCCAGCTGGTCGCCCCCAGGCTGCGCGCCGCGCGCACATAGGACGGGTTGATCGTGCGCATCACCGAATAAAGCGGCAGGATCATGAAGGGCAGCAGGATATGGGTCATGGCGATGATGGTGCCGGTGCGGTTGAACATCATCTGCAGCCGCTGGTCGTTGCCGATCACCCCCAGCCAGACCAGGATGTCGTTCACCACCCCCTGCTGCTGCAGCAGCACCATCCAGGCGGTGGTTCTGACCAGCAGCGAGGTCCAGAACGGCAGCAGCACCAGGATCATCAGCAGGTTCGATTTCCGCATCGGCAGCGTCGCCAGCAGATGCGCGATCGGAAAGCCCAGCACGAAGGTGGTGGCGGTGATGACCAGCGACAGCCAGAAGGTGCGCATGAACAGCATCACATAGATGCGCTCGCCCTCGGGGGCGGCAACGATCCGGCCCTCGGCGTCGCGGCTGCGGTCCAGGGCGGCAAGGTAGAAGTTCGCGGTATATGGCGTCGAGGCCTCGCGCATCACCGACCACAGCCGCGGGTCTTCCCATTTCGGATCCATGGCGACGATCGCCTCGCGGTAGGGCGGGTCGATGCCGCCCTTGGCCTTGCGCCCGGCCGAGGTGAACAGCGAGCGCGTGCCCGGCATGTCATAGTTGATGCGCGTGCCGACCACGCCGATGGTGCGCGCCTCGGCCGAGGCGGTCAGGTCGGCGGCCAGCGCCCCCCAGGCGGCCTCGTCGGGTTCGGTGCCGCGCGGATTGGCCTCGAACCAGGCCGAAAGCTGCGGCATGTTGGCGGAAAAACCGTCGTTCTTGACCGAGCGCTGCAGCATCTGCCCGATCGGCACCACGAAGGTGATCAGCACGAACAGCAAGAGCGGCAGCACCAGCAGGAAGGCACGCCGCCGCGCCCGGCGCGAACTGCGCGCCAGCGCCCGGGCCAGGGGTTGCCCGTCGGCGGTGCGCAGCGTTCCCCGGGTCTCGACGCCGGCGGCTTCGGTGACGATGGCGGCATGGGGGTCCAGCGCATTTGACATGTCGGATCCTTCGTCGGTCAGGAGGCACGGCTTGCGCCCGCGGCCGGTCGGGCCGGCCGCAGGCAGGATGTCACGAGCCGGCCAGCCAGGCGTTGAAGCGCTCGTTCAGCTCGGCGTCATGGTCGGCCCAGAATACCGGATCGTCCATGACCGCGGTCTTCATATGCGCCTCGCTGGTAGGCATATGCGGCGCCATCTCGGTCTTGCCGTCCTGGAACAGCCCGACCAGCGCCGCGGAACTGCTGCGCGCCGGGCCATAGGCGATGTATTTCGCCTGGTCGGCCAACCGCTGCGTGTCGGTGGCGAATTTCAGATATTCCAGCGCCGCCTCGGGATTGGGCGAGCCCTTGGGAATGGCGAACATGTCCATGTCCATGTATTGCCCGTCCCAGATGATCTCGAAGGGCTTGCCCTCACCCACCATGGCGTCGAAGAAGCGGCCGTTATAGCCGGTGGCCATCACCACCTCGCCATCGGCCAGCAGCTGCACCGGCTGCGCGCCGGCCTCCCACCAGACGACATCGTTCTTGATCGCGTCCAGCCTGGCAAAGGCGCGGTCCACGCCTTCGGGGGTGGCCAGCGTCTCATAGATCTGGTCGGCGGGCACCCCGTCGGCGATCAGCGCCAGATACAGCGTGCGCTTGGGGTTCTTGGGCAGTCCGCGCTTGCCCGGAAATTTCGCCGTGTCGAAGAAATCCCTGGCCGTCGCGGGCTTTTCGCCGGGGTATTTGCTGGCGTCGAAGGCGATCACCGTGCCCCAGAAGATATTGGCCACCGCGCAATCCTGCAGCGCGCCGGGGATGAAATCCTTGGAAGCCGGCGTGCCGTCGGGCGCCGGCGGCAGCGTGTCGGGGTCGATCTGGACCAGCGCGCCCTCGTCGCACAGCCGGATGGCGTCCGACACCTCGATGTCAAAGACATCGCCGGTGATGTTGCCGGCCTCGATCTGCGCCTTCAAGGGCGTCGCCGGGTTGTCGGCGGCCAGCATGTTCACCTTGATGCCGGTCTGTTCGGAAAAGGGCGTGTTATAGGCCTCGATCTGGGATCTCTCATAGGCGCCACCCCATGAGACGACGTTGACCTCCTTGTTCTGCGCCTGGGCGGCCAGCCCCAGGCTGCACAGGGCCGAAGTCAGGATCAGGGTTGATCTCATCATGTTCTCCCGTTGGTGGTCCGGTGCGTTGACCGGTCGGCTGCCCGTTTTCGGGCTTGTGCCTGCCGCGGCGGGACCGGCCCGCCGCGGCGGATCGCATCAGTTCGCCGCCAGCCAGGCGGTGAAGCGCTCCTGCAGTTCCGAATCGTGATCGACCCAGAAATCGAGATTCGAGGCGAGCGCGTTCTTCATGTTGTCGGCAAAGGTGGGCAGGTTCGGCCCCATGGGCGTGTCGGTGCCCTCGATATTGCCGACCAGCGCCGCGGCCGATTTGCGCGGCGGGCCGTAGCTGATGAACTCGGCGGCGCGGGCCTGCTGCTCGGGCGCGGTCGAGAAGGTGATGAATTCCTTCGCGGCCTCGGCGTTCGGGGCGCCCTTGGGCATCACCCAGCCCTCCATCTCATAGATCTGCCCGTCCCAGGCGGTCTTGAAGGGCTTGCCCTCTTTCAGCGCCGCGTCGAAGATCCGGCCGTTGAAGGCGAAGGCCATGCTGACCTCGCCATCGGCGAGGAACTGCGGCGGCTGCGCGCCGGCCTCCCACCAGATCACGTCCTTCTTGATCTGGTCGAGTTTGGCAAAGGCGCGGTCCACGCCCTCGGGGGTGGCCAGCACCTCATAGACCTGGTCTGCGGGCACGCCATCGGCCATCAGCGCATATTCCAGGTTGAACTTGGCGCCCTTGCGCATGGTGCGCTTGCCGGGGAACTTGGCGGTGTCGAAGAAGTCCGCCGGGCCCGCGGGCTTGGCATCGGGGAACTTGCTGTCGTCATAGGCAAGGATCATCGAATAGACATCCGTCGCCACGAAACATTCCGTCACCGCACCGGGGATGAAGTCATCCGCGGCCGCGGCGCCGTCGGGGGCGGCGGCCAGGATCGCCGGGTCGATGGTTTCCAGCAGACCCTCGTCGCACAGCCGCACCGCGTCGGCATATTCGACCGAGGCCACGTCGACCGAGACATTGCCGGCCTCGACCTGGGCCTTGACCGGGGTCGCCGGGTTGTCGGCATCCGAGACCGAGACCTTGATGCCGGTCTTTTCCTCGAAGGGCCGGGCATAGGCCTGCACCTGGCTGGCGCCATAGGCGCCGCCCCAGCTGAGCAGGTTCAGCTGCTTGTCCTGCGCCTGGGCCACCGTCGCCACGGCAATCAGCGCCGTGGACAGGATCAACATGCGTTTCATCTTCACTCCCTGGTTTGTCGTTCTTGGTTGCGGTCTTCAGACCGGATCGAGGGCGCGGGCATCCTCGGGATGCCAGCCGATCCGGATCGTCTGGCCGGGCGACAGTTTCACCTGGCCAAGCGTATTGCGGTATTTCATCACGAAATCGTCCTGGCCCGCGACATGCAGCCGGGCGCGCAGGATGTCGCCCATGTAGATCACGTCGCGCACCCTGGCCTCGATCGTATGGGCGTCGCGCGGCATCAGCTCGGGCTTGAACTCGACGCGCTCGGGCCGGATCGAGACCGTGGTCTGCTGCCCGCTTTCGCGGATGTTGACGGCGGTGGCGTCGATCAGATCGCCATTGCCCAGCCGCACCAGCGCCTTGTCGCCCTGCAGCTGCTCGATCGAGCCCCGCAGCGCGTTGTTCTCGCCGATGAAGCCGGCGACAAAGCTGTTTTCGGGCTGTTCATACAGGACCGGCGGCGGCGCCAGCTGCTGGATGCGGCCGTCGTTGAACACCGCGACGCGGTCCGACATGGTCAGCGCCTCGCCCTGGTCGTGGGTGACATAGACCACGGTGATGCCCAGCCGGTCGTGCAGCGCCTTGATCTCGAACTGCATGTGCTCGCGCAGCTGCTTGTCCAGCGCGCCCAGCGGCTCATCCATCAGCACCAGCTTGGGGTCGAAGACCAGCGCCCGGGCCAGCGCGATGCGCTGCTGCTGCCCGCCCGACATCTGCGCCGGCCGGCGGCTGCGGAACTTGCCCATCTGCACCATGTCGAGCGCACGCATGATGCGCTCCTCGCGCTCGGCCTTGCCCATGCCGCGCACTTCCAGCGGAAAGGACAGGTTCTCGCCCACGCTCATATGCGGGAAAAGCGCATAGTTCTGGAACACCATGCCGATGCCGCGCTTGTGCGGCGGCACGTCGTTGATGTTGCTGCCGTCAAGGCGGATCTCGCCATGGGTCGCGGTTTCGAATCCCGCCAGCATCATCAGGCAGGTGGTCTTGCCCGACCCCGAGGGGCCGAGCATGGTCAGAAACTCGCCCTTGCCGATGACAAGGTTCAGGTCCTTGACCACAAGTGTCTGACCGTCATAGCTTTTCTGGACATGGTCAAAGACTACGAACGCGTCGTCGCCGGGGTCTGCTGTCACGATGCGGGCTCCCTGTAACTGTCGGTTCTTGTTCCGCATCCTCAGTTAATCGGCGCCCGCGCACGATTGCAACTGGCGAGTTGCGGCAGGGCCCGATCAGGCCGCGCCCCGCCGGCCCCCGGCGCGCCGGGTCGAGAGCAGGAGACTGGTTTCCGATGTCATCACCCCCTCCATGTTGCGGATGCGGCGGATGACCTCGTCCAGATCGGCCAACGAGCCGGTGGCCAGTTCGACGATCAGATCCCAGCGGCCATTGGTCGAATGCACCGCGACCACCGCCGGGATGCCGGTCAGCCGTGCCATGATGCGCTCGCCGCCCCGGCCCTCGATGCCGATCATCATCAGCCCGCGCACCGGCGCCTCGGACACATCGGCGCGGGTCAGCACGCTGAAGCCCGCGATCTCGCCCGCGGCCTGCAGCCGCTCGAGCCGGGCGCGCACGGTGGCGCGGCTGACGCGCAGCCGTGCAGCCAGGTCCGAGATTGCGGCGCGGCCGTCGCGGCGCAGCTCGGCGATCAGCCCCAGATCGAGATCGTCCATAATGGTGGATCCATTGATCAATTTGCGCGAGATCCTGCCCATTTTAGTCAGTCACGCGCTTGCAGTCACCACAAATCGGCATGACCCTGCAGCATGAAGGAGATGAAGATGAGCAAAGTTTCCCTTATCGGCGCCCCGGTCGACTCCGGCCAGCGCCGCCCGGGCTGCCTGATGGGGCCGGCGGCCTATCGCGTCGCCGGCATCGCCCAGAGCCTGCGCGATCTCGGCCATCAGGTCGCGGATCTGGGCGATGTCGAGCCGCGGGCGCAGGCAGCGGCCAGCTGCGCCAATCCCGCCGTCGACCAGCTTGACGCCACGCGCGGCTGGACCGCGGCGCTGCGCGCCGGCGTCGCGGAGGCGCTGGATGCGGGCGCCATGCCGGTGGTGCTGGGCGGCGACCACAGCCTGGCGCTGGGCTCGGTCGCAGGTGCCGCGGAACATGCGGCGCGCGCCGGCCGGCCGCTGTTCCTGCTGTGGCTGGACGCGCATAGCGACTTTCACACACCGCTGACCACCGAGACCGGCAATCTGCACGGCACCCCGGTGGCCTATGTCGCCGGGCGCGAGGGTTTCGACGCCTTCCCGCCCTTCCCCGGCCCGCTGCCGGCCGAGCGCATCTGCCTGTTCGGCATCCGCAGCGTGGACGGCGCGGAACATGCGGCGCTGCTGCGCTATGACATCGCGATGAACGACATGCGCGTGCTGGACGAACGCGGCGTCATCGCGCCCTTGCGCGAATTCCTTGACCGGGTGCGCGCGGCGGGCGGCATGCTGCATGTCAGCCTGGACGTGGATTTCCTCGACCCCTCGATCGCGCCGGCGGTCGGCACCACGGTGCCGGGTGGCGCCACCTTCCGCGAGGCGCATCTGGTCTGCGAGCTTTTGCACGAATCCGGGCTGATGACCTCGCTTGATCTGGTCGAGTTGAACCCGTTCCTGGACGATCGCGGGCGCACGGCGCGGCTGATGGTCGATCTGGCCGGCTCGCTGTTCGGCAAGAAGGTCTTCGATCGCCCGACCCGCAGCTTTCAATGAGTGACGCCATGCAAAAACCCTCGCAGACCGCCCTCGTCCCCTTTGTCAGCGTCGAGAACATGATGCGCCTGGTGCTGCATGTCGGCATCGAGCGGCTGCTGGTCGAACTGGCGGCCGAGATCGAGGCGGATTTCGCCCGCTGGCCGAAATTCGACAAGACGCCGCGCCTGGCCAGCCATTCCGACATCGGGGTGATCGAGCTGATGCCGACCTCGGACGGCGAAACCTATGGCTTCAAATATGTCAACGGCCATCCCGCGAACATGCGCAAGGGGCTGCAGACGGTGACCGCCTTCGGCCTGCTGGCCGATGTCGCCACCGGCTATCCGCTGATGCTGTCGGAAATGACCATCCTGACCGCGCTGCGCACTGCGGCGACCAGCGCCATGGCGTCGAAATGGCTGGCGCCCAGCGGCGCAAGCGTGATGGCGATGATCGGCAACGGCGCCCAGGCCGAGTTCCAGGCCCTGGCCTTCAAGGCGATCTGCGGCATTGCAGAGGTGCGGCTTTTCGACATCGACCCGGCCGCGACCGAGAAATGCGCCCGCAACCTTGCGGGCCGCGGGCTGAACGTCGTGCCCTGCAAAACCGCCGAAGCGGCGATCCTTGGCGCAGAGGTCATCACCACCTGCACCGCCGACAAGCAATATGCCACCATCCTGAGCGACAACATGGTGGGCGCGGGCGTGCATATCAACGCCGTCGGCGGCGACTGCCCGGGCAAGACCGAACTGCATCCGGGCATCCTGAGGCGCGCCGGCATCTTTGTCGAATACACCCCCCAGACCCGCATCGAGGGCGAGATCCAGCAGCTTTCCCCCGACCATCCGGTGACCGAGCTGTGGCAGGTGATCGCAGGCCAGGCGCCGGGACGGCGGGACGGCCGCGAAATCACCCTGTTCGACAGCGTGGGCTTTGCCATCGAGGATTTCAGCGCGCTGCGCTATGTGCATTCGCGGCTGCGCCCCTCGGGGCTGTTCCAGGATCTGGACATGATCGCCGATCCCGACGATCCGCGCGACCTTTTCGGCATGATCCTGCGCGCCGAAACCGTCTGAAGGGGGTTGCAGCCGGGGCACGTTCGCCGCAAACCCCGCGCCGAACCACCGGAGACCCCCATGCCCGCCCTGTTTCCCGGCATCCGCATCGAGGCGGCCGAGCTGCGCATCGTCCGCCTGCCGCTGCTGACGCCCTTTGTCATCTCGACCGGCACCATGGCCGAGAAGGTGTTTCCGCTCTTGACGCTGAAGGCCGAGGGGCTGGAGGGCTACGGCGAGGGCGTCATGGACCTGCTGCCCGACTATCTCGAGGAGACCCAGGCCGCCGCCCTGCCCTTCCTGCGCCAGGCGGTGTTGCCGCAACTGCTGGGCCGGTGCCTTGCCGCTCCGGCGGAGCTGGCCGCGATCCTTGCCCCCTGGCGCGGGCATCGCATGGCCAAGGCCATGGTCGAGATGGCGCTGTGGGATCTCTGGGCCAAGGCGCTGCGCCTGCCGCTTTCGGCGCTGCTGGGCGGAGTGCGCGACGCGGTCGAGGTCGGCGTCAGCCTGGGCATCGCCGATGTCGCGACCACGCTGACGCGCGTCGCCGCCGCCGAGGCCGAAGGCTATCGCCGCATCAAGCTGAAGATCCGCCGCGGCCACGACCTGGACCTGCTGGCCGCGGTGCGGGCCCAGTTTCCGAACGCCAGGCTGACGGTGGACGCCAATACCGACTATCGGCTGGGGGACATGGCGCGGCTTCGGGCGATGGACGGCTTTGGGCTGGACTATATCGAACAGCCGCTGGCGCATGACGACATCCTGGACCACGCGCAGGTGCAGGCGCAGCTGGCGACGGCGATCTGCCTTGACGAAAGCATCCGCTCGGCCGTGGATGCGCGCAAGGCGCTGGTTGCCGGGGCGGCAAGGGTCATCAACATCAAGGTCGGCCGCGTCGGCGGCTTTGCCGAGGCGCGCGCCATCCACGACCTCTGCGCCGCCTTCGATGTGCCGGTCTGGTGCGGCGGCATGCTGGAATCGGGCATCGGCCGGGCGCAGAACATCCATCTTGCGACGCTGCCGAATTTCTGCAGGCCGGGCGACACCTCCTCGGCCAGCCGCTATTTCGCCCGCGACATCATCCAGGAACCGCTCGAGGCCGAGGCCGGGCTGATGGCGGTGCCCCGGCACGGGCCCGGACTTGGCGTGACGCTGGACCGCGGCTTTCTGGACCGCGTCACCGCCAGTTGCGAAAGCCTGCGCGCATGAAGGACGTGATCCTGCGCGAATTGCGCGGCCTTGACGAGCTGCGCCACGCAGAGGCGCTGCAGCGCGCGGTCTGGGGCCAGGACGATCCGGCCGACAATGCCGACCTGATGCTGGCCATCCAGCACGAGGGCGGGCTGGTCGCCGGCGCCTTTCGGGACGGGCACATGCTGGGCTTTCTGCTGGCCTTTCCCAGCGCCACGCCCGGGGTGCAGCATTCGCACCGCCTGGGCATCGTGCCGCAGGCGCAGGGCATGCGGCTGGGGCTGGCGCTGAAATGGTTCCAGCGCGACTGGTGCCTGGCGCGCGCCATCACGCATGTGCGCTGGACCTTTGACCCGCTGCGCGCCGTCAATGCCGGCCTGAACGTCGCGGCGCTGGGCGGGGTCGCGAACCGCTACCTGCCGGATTTCTATGGCCCGATGGCGGGGATCAACGCCGGCCTGGCCTCGGACCGGATCGTGCTGGACTGGCATCTGCGCGATGCCGGCGTCGCCGCCCGCGCCGCCGGCCAGCCGCCCGCACCGCCCCCGGCCGGGCCCGGGGTGGCGATCCCGCGCGACATCGCCGCGCTCATGCGCGACGACCCCGCCGCGGCCCGCGCCGCGCGCATGGCGCTGCGCCACGACTTGCAGGCCGCCTTCGCCCGCGGGCAAAGGATCGCCGGTTTCGACCGCGCCCGCGCCCGCTACCTGCTGGCCTGAGGCACGAATTTCACCAACACGCACATGACCACAGGACCCGACATGAACAGCGCGCCCAGCCTTGGCCAGCGCATCCTGCGCAGAAAACCCCTGGAAGATTTCGCCTGCCCCGCGCGCGGTGACGGCGCGCCGCGCCTGCAGCGCTCGCTCAGCCTGTTTCAGCTGACCATGTTCGGCGTCGGCGCCACCATCGGCACCGGCATCTTCTTTGTGCTGGCCGAACAGGTGCCGGTGGCGGGCCCGGCGGTGCTGGTCTCGTTCCTGATCGCCGGCGTGGCCGCCGGGCTGACCGCGCTGTGCTATGCCGAGATGAGCTCGATGATCCCGGTCTCGGGTTCGAGCTATTCCTATGCCTATGCCACGCTGGGCGAAGGCGTGGCCTTTCTGGTCGCGGCCTGCCTGATCATGGAATACGGCGTCTCGGCCGGCGCCGTCGCCGTGGGCTGGAGCGAATATCTGCACAACCTGCTTCTGACCACCACCGGGCTTGAGCTGCCGCGCGCGCTTCTGGTGGCGCCGCTGGTGGCCGAGGGCTATTCGCTGCACCCTGGCGGCGAGGGGCTGATCAACCTGCCCGCCGCGGTCCTGGTGTTTCTGTGCTGCATCCTGCTTTTGCGCGGCCCGCGCGAATCGGCGCGCGCCAATGGCATCATCGTGGTGCTGAAGCTTGCGGTGCTGGCGATCTTTGTCGCCCTGGCACTGACCGCTTTCGACAGCGGCAATTTCGCCCCCTTCTCGCCCAACGGGCTGGCGGGGATCAGCGCCGCCGCGGGGTCGATCTTCTTCACCTTCATCGGGCTCGACACGGTTTCGACCGCAGCCGAGGAAATCGAGGACCCGCGCCGCAACCTGCCGCGCGCCATCATCCTGGCGCTGCTGATCGTGCTGGGCTTTTATGTGCTGGTGGCGGTGGCGGCGCTGGGCGCGCAGTCGCAGGGCATGTTCGAGGGCCAGGAGGCCGGGCTGGCGGTGATCCTGCACAATGTCACCGGATCGCACCTGCCCTCGGTGATCCTGTCGGCGGGAGCGGTGATCTCGGTGTTCTCGGTGACGCTGGTGGTGCTTTACGGCCAGACGCGGGTGCTGTTCGCGATGGCGCGCGACGGCATGCTGCCGGGGATCTTCTGCCGGGTGAACCCGCGCAGCATGACGCCGACCGCGAACACGCTGATCGTGTCCTGCGCCGTCGCGGCCATCGCCGCCTTCATGCCCTCGGACGTGCTGTGGGACCTGACCAGCATGGGCACGCTGGTTGCCTTCTCGGTGGTCTCGGCCGGGGTGATCATCCTGCGTTATCGCCAGCCCGAGGCGCCGCGCGGCTTTCGCGTGCCGCTGTTTCCGCTGCTGCCGGTGCTCAGCATCCTCGCCTGCCTCTACCTGATCTCCAGCCTGTCGCTGATCGTGTTCAAGCTGGCGGGGATCTGGGCCTTCCTGGCGGCGGTGATGTATCTGTCCTATTCCGCGCGCAATTCGGCGCTGGAGCGCGGCCGGGCAGGCGCCTAGCGCCGCGCGAGGCCGCGCAGCGCCGGCCAGGCGGCGCGATATGCGGCGTGGCGTTCGGCGTAGCGCGCCGCCAGCGCCGGGTCGGGCGCGATCTCGGCCGAGATCCGCGGCGGCGCGAATGTCCGCGCCGACAGATCGCCGCTGACGCAGGCCGCCGCCAGCCGCGCCGCGCCCAGCGCCGCACCCGGCGCCTCGCCCTCGGGTTCCAGCAGCGTGATGCCGCTGGCCGAGGCGATGATCGAGAGCCAGGCGCGCGAGGCCGCGCCCCCGCCGGTGGCCCAGGCCGCGTCAAGCCGCGTGCCGGCACGGGCCAGGGCCTGGGCGCAATCGGCGAAACCCATGGCCACGCCCTCCATCACCGCCCGCGCCAGATCGGCCAGGCCGACGCCACGGCGCAGGCCGAGGAAGGCGCCGCAGGCATCGGGATCGTTCAGCGGCGTGCGCTCGCCCGAGAGATAGGGCAGGAACGTCACCGGCGCGGGCACGGGTGCGCCCTCGGCCACCATCGTCGCCAGTTCCGGCACCTGGCGGCCGCTGATTTCCGAGAGCCACACCATGCTGTCGCTGGCCGAGAGGATCACCCCCATCTGGTGCCACCGGCCCGGCACGGCATGGCAGAAGGCGTGCACGGCCTCGGCGGTGTTCGGGGCATGGCGGTCGGTGGCGGCGAACAGCACCCCCGAGGTGCCCAGCGACAGAAAACCCGTGCCCGGCGCCATCACCCCCATGCCGCAGGCGGTGGCGGCATTGTCGCCCGCGCCCCCCGCCACCGGCACCCGCGCCACGCCCCAGCGCGCCGCCAGATCGGCGCGCAGCCGGCCCGAGACCGCGCTGCCCTCGACCAGCGCCGGCATCTGCGCGCGCGACAGCCCGGTCGCGGCCAGCAGGGTATCTGACCAGTCGCGCCGGGCCACGTCCAGCCACAGCGTCCCCGCCGCGTCCGACATGTCCGAGACATGCTCGCCGGTCAGCCACAGCCGCAGGTAATCCTTGGGCAGCAGCACCCGCGCCGTGGCGGCAAAGACCTGCGGCTCGTGACGGGCAAGCCAGGCCAGCTTGGGCGCGGTAAAGCCCGCCATCACCAGATTGCCGGCGATGCCGCGGAAATCCGCCCGCGCCTCCAGCGCGTGACATTCGGCGCCGGCGCGGCCGTCGTTCCACAGGATGCAGGGGCGCAGCACCCGGTCGCCGCCGTCCAGCAGCACCGCCCCGTGCATCTGCCCCGAAAGGCCGATGGCGCCCAGCCGTGCCATCGGGCCGGGATGCGCGCGCGCCAGCGCCTCGATTGCCGTCGTGGCGGTGCGGATCCAGTCGGCGGGGTCCTGTTCGGACCAGCCCGGCTGCGGCCGGCTGATGCCAAGGGGCGCATGCGCGCTGCCGACCGGGGCCAGCCCCGCATCCAGAAGCAGCGCCTTGACACCCGAGGTTCCCAGATCAAGTCCCAGATACATGACGCCCCCGCCCAGGTGCCCCGCCCCGCTGCAGTCACTTCATCAGCCGTTCCTTGACCACCGGACCGACGGCGCCGAAATCCATCTGCCCGGCGTGGCGGGCGCGCAGCTCGGCCATGACCCGGCCCATGTCGCGGATCGAGGCGGCGCCAAGGTCGGCGATGGCGCGCTCGATGGCGGCGCCGGTCTCGGCCGCGTCGAGCTGGCGCGGCAGATAGGACTGGATCAGCACGATCTCGTCCTGCTCGCGCTCGGCCAGTTCCAGCCGGCCGCCCTCTTCATAGGCGCGGGCGGATTCCTGGCGCTGCTTGACCATGCGCGACAGGATGGCGACCAGATCGACCTCGCTCAGCCCGGTCTCGTCGCCGCTTTCGGTGCGGGCGGCGATCTCGCGGTCCTTGATCGCGGCCGAGATCAGCCGCAGCGTCGACAGCCGGGCCGCCTCGCGGGCCTTCATCGCCTCCTTGATGTCCGCCAGAATGCGTTCGCGCAGTCCCATCCGATCCTTGCCTCCCAGATTCGGCGCCGCCGTGGCCGCGCGCCAGGGTCAAGACTTGCGCCGGCGATCAAGTTTGCGCAACCCCCCGGTTCGCGCCTTGACGCGCGCTCCCCCTTTACCTAGTTTCCCGCCGATTTACCCGGAGAGTCGCTATGTCCCAGAAACCGACCGCATGCCTTGCGCTTGCTGACGGCACCGTTTTTCATGGCCAGGGTTTCGGCGCGACCGGAGAAGTGGTGGCGGAACTGGTCTTCAACACCGCGATGACCGGCTATCAGGAGATCATGACCGACCCCTCATATGCCAGCCAGGTCGTCACCTTCACCTTCCCCCATATCGGCAATACCGGCGTCACCCTGCAGGATGACGAGGCGCCTGAACCCGTCGCCCCCGGCATCGTGGTGAAATGGGATCCGACCGAGCCCTCGAACTGGCGCGCCAGTTCCGATCTGGTCGAATGGATGGAAAAGCGCGGCCGCATCGGCATCGGCGGCGTCGACACCCGTCGCCTGACCCGCGCCATCCGCCAGCAGGGCGCGCCGCATGTGGTGCTGGCCCATGACCCGCAGGGCAATTTCGACATTGCCGCCATGGTGGCGCGCGCACGCGACTGGCAGGGGCTGGTCGGGCTCGACCTCGCGCGCGAGGTCAGCACCCGGCAAAGCTATCGCTGGGACGAGGGCATGTGGTGCTGGCCCGGCGAATTCGCCCGGCCCGAGCACAAGAAGCCCTTCCGCGTCGTGGCGCTGGATTACGGCGCCAAGCGCAACATCCTGCGCTCGCTGGTGCAAAGCGGCGCCGAGGTGGTGGTGCTGCCCGCCACCGCCACCGCCGAGGAGGTGCTGGCGCATGACCCCGAGGGCGTGTTCCTGTCCAACGGCCCCGGCGATCCGGCGGCGACCGGCGAATATGCGGTGCCGATGATCCGCGAGTTGCTGGCGCGCGAGCTGCCGATCTTCGGCATCTGCCTTGGCCATCAGATGCTGGCGCTGGCGCTTGGCGCGCAGACGGTCAAGATGAACCACGGCCATCACGGCGCCAACCATCCGGTCAAGGATCTGGAAAGCGGCAAGGTCGAGATCACCTCGATGAACCACGGCTTTGCCGTCGATGCCCAGACCCTGCCCGAGGGCGTGATCGAGACCCATGTCAGCCTGTTCGACGGCTCGAACTGCGGGTTGCGGCTGGCGGGCAAACCGGTGTTCTCGGTGCAGTATCACCCCGAGGCCAGCCCCGGCCCGCATGACAGCGACTATCTGTTCGAGCGCTTCACCGACGCGATGCGCGCGCGCCGCGCCTGAGAGCGGGGCCTGAGAGCCCGACTCGAAACTCTACGCGACATAGCAATACCTTGCGAGGCGCCGCGTCAGGAGGCGGATGTGGGCGACAAAGATCCATGCCTCGGCCGATGCGATGGATTTCTCCCAGTCCTTGGCCAGTCGGCGGCAGCGTCCGAGCCATGCGAAGGTGTGCTCGACCACCCAGCGCCGCGGCAACAGCTCGAAGCCCTTGGCCGTGTCGGAGCGCTTGACGATCTCGAGCGTCCAGTCGCCGATGCGTCGCAGGGCTCGTTCGAGCTTCGGGCCGGCATAGCCGCCGTCGGCGAAGACGTGGCGCAACCAGAGCCAGCGGGCGCGGATTGACTGCAGCGCCTCGAGCGCGCCGTCACGGTCCTGGACGCCAGCCGCATGCACCACCAGGCCGACCATCAGCCCGAGCGTGTCGGTGACGATGTGCCGTTTGCGACCCTTGACCTTCTTGCCGGCGTCGAAGCCGCAAACCCCGCCGCTCTCGGTGGTTTTCACGCTTTGGCTGTCGATGACGTCTGCGGTCGGGCTCGCCTCCCGACCCTCCAGTTCGCACGCTTCCATGACCAGATTGTTGCTGATCGTCCCCCACAGCCCGCTGTCGCGCCAATCGTAGAAGTAGCGCTGCACCGTCGAGGCCGGCGGCAGATCCTTCGGCAGCATCCGCCACTGGCAGCCGGTCGAGGCCATGTAGAGGATCGCGTTCACCACCTCCCGCAGATCCGCCGTCCGGGGACGCCCGACCGGTCGCGGCGAAGGGAGAAAAGGCGCGATCAGCACCCATTCTCGATCGGTCAGATCGCTTGCATAACGCGGCGACCGGCGAGCATAGTCGCACCGAGCGGTATCATCCCAGGGCATCGTGCCTCCGTCTGTTCATCCAAACCGACGTGAATCACAACCATCTGATATCGCTCAACTCGTTTCGGGTCCAGCTCTGAGAGCCGGACCCGAAGGCCGGGCCGCAAGGCCCGCCGTCCCCTGCGTGCGCAGCGGTTAACCCGTCCTTAATCTTCGCCGTGCAAGGAATGGGCATCCGACGCAGGACAGGATTCGCGCATGGCCGTCCCCGCCCGCATCAAGCCTCGCCCGGAGCGCATCGAGCCCGCCTGGCTGGCCGAGGCCCCACCGCCGGCCGGCGAGGTGATCGGCGGGCGCGATCTGCGGCCCTTGGGCCAGATCCTGATCGAGGATGGCGCGGTGCTGCCCCGCGACCTGCTGCGGGCGGTGGTGATGCGCCGCCGCCAGTCGGCGCCCCTGGGCGAGATCTTGCTGAGCAACGGCTGGGTGCGCGAGGACGCCCTGCTGCGCGCCCTGTCCCGGCAGTGGCGATCGAGCGCCGTGGACCTGGCCGCGCTGCCGCCGGACCCGCGCCTGATCGACGCGCTGGGCGCCACGCTGTGTCTGGCCGAGGCCGCGGTTCCCTGGCGGCGCATCGGCGGCGTCACCTATGTCGCCACCGCCCGGCCCGAGGAATTCGCCGCGCTCTGCGCGCGGCTGCCGGCGGATTTCGGCACGGTGCGCATGCTGCTCTGCTCCGAGCGCGCAGCGCGCGACGCGGTGCTGGCGCAGCGCCGCACCTCGCTGATCCGCCAGGCCGAGTTGCGCGTGCCGGCCGGCGAAAGCTGCCGCAGCCGCAACGAACGCCGCACCCGGCGCATCGCGCTGGCGCTCATCGCGCTGGCGGTCCTCGGGCTGCTGGCCAGGCCGCTGGCGGTGATCGCCCTGCTGACCGCCTGGGCGGTGCTGACGCTCCTGGCCACCACCACGCTCAAGGCGCTGTCCTTTGCCGCCATCCTGCGCCAGAACGCGCGCAAGGGTCGGCGCGACCCAGCCCCTGCCGCCGGCGCGGGTCCCGAGATCCCGCTGCCCGTCATCTCGGTCATGGTGCCGCTGCTGGGCGAGGCCGAACTGGCCGACAGGCTGATCGGCCGGCTGGCGCGCCTCGACTACCCGCGCGAGCTGATGGATATCCTGCTGGTGGTCGAGGCCTCAGACCGGATCACCTGCGCCGCGCTGGAAGGCGTGCAGCTGCCGCGCTGGCTGCGCGTGGTCACGGTGCCGGACGGGCCGATCCGCACCAAGCCGCGGGCGCTGAACTATGCGCTGAACTTCTGCCGCGGCACGATCATCGGCATCTGGGACGCCGAGGACCGGCCCGAACCCGACCAGCTGCACAAGGTGGCGCGCGGATTTCACGATGCGCCGCCCGAGGTGACCTGCCTGCAGGGTGTGCTCGATTATTACAACCCGTGCACGAACTGGCTGTCCCGCGCCTTCACCATCGAATATGCGTCCTGGTTCCGGGGCACGCTGGCGGGCGCGGCGGCGCTGGATCTGGTGGTGCCGCTGGGCGGCACGACGCTGTTCATGCGCCGCGACAGGCTTGAGGAAATCGGCGGCTGGGACGCCTGGAACGTCACCGAGGACGCGGATCTGGGCGTGCGCCTGACGCGGCGCGGCTATCGCACGCGCATGCTGGACACCGTCACCCACGAAGAGGCGAACTGCCGTCTGCTGCCCTGGATCCGCCAGCGCTCCCGCTGGCTCAAGGGCTTTGCCATGACCTGGGGGGTGCATATGCGCGACCCGGCGGCGCTGTGGCGCGACCTGGGACCCCGGCGGTTCATCGCGCTGCAGGTGCAGCTTTTCGCCTCGGTGTCGCATTACCTGCTTGCCCCCGTGCTCTGGAGCTTCTGGCTGCTCAGCCTCGGTCTGCCCCATCCCATGCGGCCACTGCTGGCGGAGTCGCTGGGCGGCAACGCCATCGCGGCGCTTTTCGGCCTGTTCGTGTTTTCGGAACTGCTCTCCATCGCCATCGGCATCTGGGCGGTGCGCGGGCGCCAGCATCGGCATCTGGCTGTCTGGGTGCCGACGCTGCACCTGTATTTCCCGCTCGGCTGCCTTGCGGCGCTGAAGGCGATGTATGAGGTGCTGGCCCGCCCCTTCTATTGGGACAAGACCCAGCACGGCATCCATGACGCCGCCGAGGACGAGGCCACCGCGCCGCCGCCCGCCGAGGCCGCGGTCGCGGCGCTGATCCCGCTGCACCCGGCGCCGGCGGCGGGTGGCGCCGCACCGCGGGGACGCAGCGCCGCCGGACCGGGCCGGCCGGCAGCGGCGGCCATGCCGGTTCTGGGCCGCATCGGCTGAGCCCGGGGGTGCGGCTCAGGGCGTCCCCTCGTGGACATCGAACGGCGTGAGGGCTGCGTCTATGCCGGCGCCGGCCTCCTCGACCACGGCGGCAAGTCGCCCGGCCAGCTGCTCGAGCGTTCCCGCCCCGGTCTCGCGCAGCAGGAAGGCCTGGCCACCCTTGCCGACCGCCTCGAGGTTGAGCGGCGTCTCGGCCAGAAGCCGCGTGGCGCATTGCAGGTTCCACAGGAAGCGCCGCGCCGAGGCCAGCGCATCCGCCCTCTCGCGCGAGACCAGACCGGCGCGCTGGCCGGCGCGCAACTGCGCCAGGACGGCGCGGGCGGGCGATCCGGCGCGCAGCGCGAAGGATTGCGCCAGCAGCTCGATGTCCTGCAGCCGGCCGCGACCGGTCTTGGCCTCCCAAGCGCCGTCGGCGGGTCTTGCGGCAAAGATGCGGGCGCGCATCTCGGCCAGGTCGGGCAGCACGCGAGGATCGGCGCCGCGCAGGCGCAGCACCTCGACGCGCAGCGCCTCGACCTGCTCGCCCAGGGCATCGACATCGGCGCCGCAGCCGCCGATCACCCGCGCGCGCGACAGCGCCAGATGTTCCCATGTCCAGGCCTCGGTCATCTGGTAGTCGCGAAAGCCCTGCACCGAGGTGGCCACCGGCCCCTGCCGCCCCGAGGGGCGCAGCCGCATGTCCACCTCATAAAGCCGCCCGGCCGAGGTCGGCGCCGCCAGCCCGGTGATCATCGCCTGGGTCAGGCGCGAATAATAGGCGCGCGCCGCCAGGGGCTTGGCCCCGCGCGAGGCCTCCTCTCCGGCGGCGTCATAGATCACGATCAGGTCGAGGTCCGAGCCGGCATTCAGCTGCCGCGCCCCGAGCGAGCCCATGCCCAGCACCACCGCGCCGCGCCCGGGCGGTGGTCCGTGCCGGCGGGCGAATTCGGCCGCCACGACCGGAAACAGCTCGGCCACGGCGGCATCGGCGATGTCGGCATATTGGGTCCCGGCCTCCTCGGCGCCGATCAGCCCGCGCAGGTGATGCACGCCGCTGCGGAACTGCCATTCATGCGCCCAGCGCCGCGCCGCATCCAGCGCGCGTTCATAACCTCCGTCCGGTCCCGCCAGCACCTGCGCCATCTGCGCCCCGAGGTCGCGGCGCAGGGCCGGCGCCCCCGGCCAGTCCGAAAAGAAGCTGCCGCCCAGCACCGCCTCGAGCACCTCGGGGTGGCGCGCCAGATAGGCAGCCAGCCCGGGCGCGGTGCCGCAGATGTCGGCGATCAGGTCGACCAGCTGCGGATTGGCCTCGAACAGGGAAAAGATCTGCACCCCGGCGGGCAGGCGGGCCAGGAAGGCGTCGAAGCGCTGCAGCGCCTCCTCGGCATGGGCGACGGCGGTCAGCCGGGTCAGCAACTCGGGCTCGATGCGGGCGAAAAGCTGGCGCGCGCGCTGCGAGCGCAGCGCCGGATAGGCGCGCCAGCCCTCGACCCGCGCCTCGGCCTCGGGGGACAGCTGCGGGCGGCTGCTGGCCGAGGCGGGGGTGAAGAAATCGCCGGTCAGCGCCTCGACCCGGGAAAGGCGCGCCGCCAGCCGCGCCGACCAGGCGGCGGCATCAGGCTCGCCCATCATATGCGCGATCAGCGCCACCCCCTCGGGCGAGCCGGGCACGCGATGCGTCTGGGCGTCGTTGA
Source organism: Paracoccus sp. (in: a-proteobacteria) (assembly GCF_039808215.1). Lineage (GTDB taxonomy): Bacteria > Pseudomonadota > Alphaproteobacteria > Rhodobacterales > Rhodobacteraceae > Paracoccus. The sequence goes on along the minus strand of NZ_JBDHSP010000014.1, from coordinate 31,075 downwards.
CCATCTGGATGCGGTGCTCGATCTCGCGGTGCTGGCGGTAGTGCCCGGTCAGTTCTGCGGCGACCTCGGCCGGGGCCCAGCCCTTTTCGGCCAGCCGCGCCAGCGCCTCGACGGTGCCGCGCACCCGCAGCTCGGGATCGCGCCCGCCCGAGATCAGCTGCCGGGTCTGGGTGAAGAACTCGATCTCGCGGATGCCGCCCTGGCCCAGCTTCATGTCATGGCCCGCGACCTCGATGCGGCCGTGCAGCCCCTTGTGGTCACGGATGCGGCGGCGCATGTCGTCCGTGTCCTGGATGGTGGCGAAATCGAGGTGCCGGCGCCAGACGAAAGGGCGCAATTCGCGCAGGAACCGCTCGCCCGCGGCCAGGTTGCCGGCGCAGGGTCGCGCCTTGATATAGGCGCCGCGTTCCCAGGTGCGGCCCTCGGCCTCGTAATAGGCCAGGGCCGCCGCGATCGAGATGCAGACCGGCGTCACCGCCGCATCCGGACGCAGCCGCAGGTCGGTACGAAAGACATAGCCCTGGTCGGTATTGTCCGAGATCGTCGCCGCCGCGCGGCGGGTGGCGCGGATCAGGCTGGCACGGGCCTCGTGCTGGTCGTCGCGGCCGAAAGCGGTCTCGTCGTAAAGCACGATCAGGTCGATGTCCGAGGAATAGTTCAGCTCATGCGCGCCCATCTTGCCCATGGCCAGGGCGACGATGCCGCCGGCATCGGCCGAGGTCGCCGGCAGCTTGCCGCGCGCGATCTCGGCCGCGACATGGGCGCGCAGCGCCAGATCGGCGGCGCGGTCGGCCAGCGCGGTCAACGCCGCGGTCACCTGTTCCAGCGCCCAGACCCCGCCCAGATCGGCGAGCGCCGCAAACAGCGCCACCCGCCGCTTGGCCCGGCGCAGCGCCGGCCCGAGCGCCTCGGCCGAGAGATCGTCAAGCCCCGCCGTCTCGCGCGCGACGACATCCTCATGGGACAGCGCGTCCTGCAGCCAGTCGGCCTCGCGCGCGATCAACCCGGCAAGATAGGGGCTGCAGCCGGCGGCGCCCCGGACCAGCCCGGCCAGGCGCGGCTCGGCGATGCCGCTGGCCTCAAGCGCGGTCTGGCCGCGGCCGGGGTCGAAGGGGATGGGCTGGCGGGTGATGCGGGCGGCGAAATCCATGCCGCAAAGCCTAGCCGGCGCCGGGCCGAGGTCAATGGCCCCGCCCGCCCCCGGGTCCGAAACTGCGTCGAATGCCGCCTGATCAGTGCTTGGCGCAGGCCGGATCTGTTGCTAGGCTTTTGCCCATCAGCAACCGGACCGCGAAGCCGAACCCCTGTCGATGCGCGCAACAGCCTTTTCACCCCTGGAAAATCCGCCCCGCCTGAGCCCGGGGGGGCGCGGCTGATGCGTCACAGCCTGCCGCATGCGCCGCAATTCTATGTGACGGCGCCGCAGCCCTGCCCCTATCTGCACGGCCGAGCCGAGCGCAAGCTGTTCACCGCGCTGGCCGGCGACTCGGCCAACGAGCTGAACAACGCCCTGTCGCGGCAGGGCTTTCGCCGCTCGCAGAACGTGCTTTACCGGCCCAGCTGCGAAAGCTGCGTCGCTTGCATGTCGGCGCGCATCCGCGTGGCCGAATTCAAGCCCTCGCGCAGCCAGCGCCGGATCACCCGGCGCAACGCACATCTGCGCCGCCTGGCGACCAGCGCCTGGGCGACCGAGGAACAATACGAGCTGTTCCGCGCCTATCTGGACGCGCGCCATGCCGAGGGCGGCATGGCGGACATGGACATCTTCGAATTCGCCGCGATGATCGAGGAAACCCCGGTGCGCACCCGTGTCATCGAATACCGCAGCCATCCGGGCGAGGCCAGCCCGCCGCCGCCGGGCGCAGACCGGCTGGTGGCGGTGTGCCTGACCGATGTGCTGGATGACGGGCTGAGCCTTGTCTACAGTTTTTACGACCCGGCGCTGGAGGCGAACAGTCTCGGGACCCATATCATCCTTGACCATGTCGAACTGGCGGCCAGCGCCGGGCTGCCCTTCGTCTATCTGGGCTATTGGGTACCGGGCAGCCGCAAGATGGATTACAAGGCGCGGTTCGCGGCGCTGGAGATCTACAAGGGTGGCGTCTGGCAGCCGATCGGCGACCCGGCGCAGCACAGTTCCGACATCCATCCGCTGTCCGTCGATCCGATCGTCGAGCAGGTGGCGCGCATCAACCTGCCGTTGGGACGGCAAAATTACCCATAGCCCGCATTTTCGGCAAGATAATTTCAAGAACCTGCCGCCTTCGGTCATTTTCTTGGACAATCGCCATTGACCCTGCCGCCCGAGGCCCCTAGTTTCCGCGTCGCAGCAAGGGCAACCGCCCGGCCGCGACGTGATTCAGCGATGGAGAATGGGCATGTCCCGAAACATGACCGGTGCAAGGATGGTTATCGAGGCTCTGCGCGATCAGGGCGTCGATACGGTATTCGGCTATCCCGGCGGGGCGGTGCTACCCATCTATGACGAGATCTTTCAGCAAAATGACATCAAGCACGTCCTCGTGCGCCACGAACAGGGCGCCGTGCACATGGCCGAGGGCTATGCCCGCTCGACCGGCAAGCCCGGCGTGGTGCTGGTCACCTCGGGGCCGGGGGCGACGAATGCGGTCACCGGGCTGACGGATGCGCTGATGGATTCCATCCCGCTGGTGGTGCTGACCGGGCAGGTCCCGACCTTTCTGGTCGGCACCGACGCCTTCCAGGAGGCCGACACCATCGGCATCACCCGCCCCTGCACCAAGCACAACTGGCTGGTGAAGGACACCGACCAGCTGGCCGCGACCATCCACAAGGCCTTTCACATCGCCGTCTCGGGCCGGCCCGGGCCGGTGCTGATCGACATCCCCAAGGACGTGCAATTCGCCACCGGCGACTATGTCGGCCCCAAACAGATCGAGACGCCCAGCTATCAGCCGGCGAAGAAGGGCGATCTGGCCGCGATCACCCGACTGGTCGAGCTGATGGAGCGCGCCGAACGCCCGATCCTTTACACCGGCGGCGGGGTCATCAACTCGGGTCCCGGCGCCAGCCAGCTGCTGCGCGACCTGGCCGAGGCGACTGGATTTCCGGTGACCTCGACGCTGATGGGCCTGGGCGCCTATCCGGCCTCGGGCGGCAAATGGATCGGCATGCTGGGCATGCACGGGCTTTACGAGGCCAATATGGCCATGCATGACTGCGACCTGATGATCGCGGTCGGCGCGCGGTTCGACGACCGCATCACCGGCCGTGTCGCCGATTTCAGCCCCGGCTCGTTCAAGGTGCAGATCGACATCGACCCCAGCTCGATCAACAAGGTGATCCGCGTCGACCTGCCCATCGTCGGCGATGTCGGCCATGTGCTTGAGGACATGCTGAAGGTCTGGAAGGCCCGCGGGCGCAAGACCAACGCCGCCGCACTGCAGCAATGGTGGGTGCAGATCGAGCAGTGGAAGACGCGAAACTGCCTTGCCTATCGCAACTCGGACAAGGTGATCAAGCCGCAATACGCGCTGCAGCGCCTGCAGGCGCTGACCGCCGGCCGCAACCCCTATGTCACTACCGAGGTGGGCCAGCACCAGATGTGGGCGGCGCAGTTCCTGCATTTCGAGGATCCGAACCACTGGATGACCTCGGGGGGGCTGGGGACCATGGGCTATGGCCTGCCGGCCTCGATCGGGGTGCAGGTCGCCCATCCCGAGGCGCTGGTCATCAATGTCGCCGGCGAGGCGAGCTGGCTGATGAACATGCAGGAAATGGGCACGGCGGTGCAATTCCGCGCGCCCGTGAAGCAGTTCATCCTGAACAATGAGCGCCTGGGCATGGTGCGGCAATGGCAGCAGCTGCTGCATGGCGAGCGTTACAGCCAGAGCTGGTCCGAAAGCCTGCCCGATTTCGTGAAGCTGGCCGAGGCCTTCGGCTGCGGCGGCCGCGCGGTCTCGGACCCGGCCGATCTGGACGCCGCCATCCAGGAGATGATCGATCACGACGGCCCGTTCATCCTGGATGTGCTGGTCGAAAGGCACGAGAACTGCTTCCCGATGATCCCCTCGGGCAAGCCGCATAACGAGATGCTGCTGGGCGAGGCCGCCACCGAAGGCGCGATCACCGGCGCCGGCGGGGCATTGGTCTGAGATTGAGGAAAGCGAGACGAACATGGCGGCACTGAACATCCAGAAGGGCGCATCCAGCCATTCGGCCTATGAGCTGCGCGACCCGCATTCCCAGGCCATCGAAGGCCATACCCTGGCCGTGCTGGTCGAGAACGAACCCGGCGTGCTGGCGCGCGTCATCGGGCTGTTTTCCGGACGCGGCTACAATATCGACAGCCTGACCGTGGCCGAGGTGGATCACACCGGACATCGCTCGCGCATCACCATCGTGACGCGCGGCACGCCGGCGGTGATCGAGCAGATCAAGGCGCAGCTGGGTCGCATCGTACCGGTGCACGAGGTCCACGACCTGACCGTGGAGGGCCCCAGCGTCGAGCGCGAACTGGGCCTGTTCAAGGTCTCGGGCAAGGGCGAGAAGCGTGTCGAATCGCTGCGTATCGCCGAGATTTTCCGCGCCAGCGTGGTCGATTCCACACTGGAGAGCTTTGTCTTCGAGATCACCGGCACGCCCGAGAAGCTGGACGCCTTCGCCGATCTGATGCGGCCGCTGGGCCTGTCCGACCAGGCGCGCACCGGCGTCGCCGCACTGGCGCGCGGCGCCTGAGCAGCCTTCAGATGGCGGCCGCCAGCCTTGGCGGCTGCTCGGGCCGCTGCGGCCCGTCATTGGCGATCACCCGCAGGACCGGCGGGCCGCAGCGCGGCCTGTCGCCGATCTCGCGCAAGAGCACGGGCAGTTCCGAACGCGCGCCGCCCGAGACCAGCGCGACCTGGCGGGCATGGCGCAGATCGTCGATTTCCTCGACCTCAAGCTCGACCAGATCGCCCGCCTGCGGCCAGTTGGCCGGAAAGGCCAGGCTTTCGCATCCTTGCATATAGGCCAGGGCGCCATGGTCCTCACACCAGATCACGGCCTTTTCCCTGGCCGGACTGCTCCACAGAATAACCCCGATCATGAAAGCTCCTGAAAGAAACGCGCCCCAAGAATCTGAGCGAAATACAACTGAGTCCGGAAGCTATCGGCAATATCTTGCCTATGGAAGCAAATTCTTGTGAGCGGTGCGGCATTGTCGGCAATCGCCGGTGGCAGCAGGTCCTGCGGGCCGTGCGGACTGGCCTAACGCCTGCCCTGGCAAGGATTCACCGCCCCGCCCGGTCAGCCGGGCGGTGCAGAAATGCCGCAGGTGCTGACCTATTGCGCGCGCCCGCTACGGAAGTCAGCCACCGCGCGCGTCACCTGTTCCATGCGGGCGGCGCGCGAGGGATGGGTGCCCAGGATCTTGTCGCCGGGATCGGGGATGCGGGCAAAGAACTGCGCGCCATTCCCGGGGTCATAACCCGCGATCAGGGTGATGATCGCGCCCAGATAGTCGGCCTCGAGTTCCCAGTTCTTGGAATAATAGCGCGCGCCGAATTCGGCGCCGAAGTCCTGGGCCGATCTGATGGTCTCGGGATTGCCGCCATAGGCGCTGGCCAGTCCGCCCAGGATCACCGCGCCCATGGTGGCGGCGCTGGTCTTGCGGTTGATGTGGCCAAGGATGTGGTGGCTGGCCTCGTGTCCGACGACGAAGGCCAGTTCGTCCATGTTGCGCGCCTCGCCGATCAGCGACAGGGTAAAGCCGATGATCGGCCGCCCGCTGGCGTCCACGGTCTGGAAAGCGTTGGGTTCAAGCCCCGGGCGGTCATCGACGACGAACAGGAAGTCGCAGCTGATCGGCTGCGTGCGCCGCTGCAGGCATTCGCGCTCGACCGCGGGCTCCATCCGGCTGATGACGGCGACGAAGGCGCGCGCCGATTCCCGCGGCCCGGCGGCAATCTCGGCCGAGGGCGCCGGCAGGGGCCCCGGCATCGGTTCGGGCATCGGCGTGACCGCGCAACCCGCAAGGGCCAGCACCACCGCCGCCCGCCACATCATGCCCATTCCGAACCCCGCGCCCTCGTTTGCGTCACCTTAGCCGCGCGCGCCGCCCCGCGCCAAGCCCCGGCCTTGCCCTGTCCTGCCTATCACGCGATTGTTGAGAAACACTGAACCGGAGGGGACGTGATGTTCACCATCGAGCATGATTTCGACGCCACCGTGATCACCCTGATCGACGAACTGCCCGAATCCAGGACCGGCAGCCGGCCGCTGAACGAGGATGTGGTGATCCAGAGCTTTGACGACCGTGTGGTCATCGAGCAGTTCGACCCCGACACCGGCGAGCTGGCGCAGATCCTGCTGACCATCGAGCAACTGGACGAGCTGCGCGCCGCGCTGAACCTGCCCGAGGGCAACTATCGCCTGGAACGCCGCTAGGGAAGGATGCGAAACAGCTTGTCGCGGCCGCTGGCGCCGCGCACCAGTTCAAGCCGGCTCTTGGCCACGCCCAGCGCCCTGGCCAGCAGCTTGATGACGGCGGCATTGGCCTTGCCGTCCTCGGGCACGGCGGTGACGGTGACGCGCAGCATGTCGCCATCGAGGATCACGGCATTGCGCGCGGCGCGCGGCGTCACGCGCACCGCGATCTCGGCCCCGGGAAGGGCAAGGTGACTGAGGTCGCTCATGCCCCGTTGAAGCGCCCACGGCGGCAAAAGGCAAGCGCCTCTGGCACATCCCCCGCCCCGCCGCTATGAGGACGCAGCCGCAACCTCAGGAGGACAGCATGCCCCAGCCCGATACCGCCACGCTTGCCTTCATGGGCTGCCGCCGCTCGCATCCGGCCAAGCTGCTGACCGGACCGGCACCGACGCGCGCGGAACTGGCGCGGTTGCTGGAACTGGCGGTGCGCGTCCCCGACCACGGCAAGCTCGAGCCCTGGCGCTTCGTGGTGCTGGAGCGCGCGACGCTGGACCGGCTGGCGCCGGTGCTGGCGGCGCATGTCGCGGCCCAGGGCGGCGACGCGGTGGTGATCGAGAAGGCGCGCTCGGGCTTTGCCTCGCCAGTGATCGTGGCGGTGGTCTCGACCCCCGCGGCCAATCCCAAGATCCCGGAATGGGAGCAGTTCCTTTCGGCCGGTGCGGTCTGTCTGGAATTGCTGAACGCGGCGCTGGCCTCGGGCCTTGGCGCCGCGTGGCTGACCGGGCCGGCGACTGATCCCGCCTTCGCCCGCGCGCATCTGGGCATTGCCGAGGGCGAGCGCATCGCCGGCCTGATCCATATCGGCCAGAGCGGCGCCGCACCCTCGGACCGGCCGCGCCCGGACGTGGCGGCCAAGACCACCTATCTGTGATGGTGCTGCGCGCGCTGCTGCTGGCCTGCGGCGATCTCATGCGGCCGCGGGTGTTTTCGGTCCTGGTCTGGGGCGTGCTGCTGACGCTGCTGCTGTTTGCGCTGCTGCAGGCGGCAGCCTTCTGGGCGATCCGCGGCCTCGCCCCCGAATCGCTGCTGCTGCCCTGGGTCGGAGAACTGCCGGTGGCGCCGACCCTGTCCTGGGGCTCGCTGCTGCTGTTTCCGCTGATGAGCATCTTTCTCATGGCGCCGGTGGCGGCGGGCTTTGCCGGGCTGTTCGCCGAGCGCGTGGCCGAAACGGTCGAGGACATCCACTATCCCGCCGAAAAGGGCCTGCCGGTGGATTTCCGGACGGGGCTGGGCGAATCGCTGGCGGTCATGGGCGCGGTGATCGCGGTGACCCTGCTGACGCTGCTGCTGACGCCCTTTCTGGGGCCGCTGGCGCCGGTGCTGCTTTACGGCGGCAACGGCTGGCTGCTGGGGCGCGAATTCTTCCAGATGGCGGCGCGGCGCCACCTGCACCCGCCGCAGGCGGTGGCGCTGCGGCACGAGCGCCAGCTGCAGGCTACGGCGCTGGGGGTGCTGATCGCTCTGCTGCTGACCGTGCCGGTGCTGAACGTGCTGGTGCCAGTGCTAGCCGCGGCGGGCTTCACGCACCTGTTCCACCTGGCGCTGCGCCGGTCCTGAGCGCGGGCGCGTTGCCGAAGCCGGCCCCGGGGCCATGGACCCGCGGGCCGGCCCGGTTCTGGAAGCTGGATCACCGCCGGGGCACGGCCGCATGGCCGGCCTGGCGCAGCGCATGCAGGGCGCGCACGATCGCCTCGCGGCTGTCGAACGGACCGGCAAGCGCCACGGGCACCTGCCGCCCCCCGGAGTTGCTGCGAGCGGGCCGGACCGGCAAGCCCAGGCTGGCGGCATGGCGCGCCGCGCGTGCGGCCGCCGCCGGATCGGGGAAGGGGCCCATCTGCAGAAAGCGCGCGCCGGCCGGGATCATGTCCGCCGCCGCCTCGGCCGGTGCCGCTCGGCTGCGGCTGGCTTGCCGGGCGGGCGCGCGTCCGGCCGCCGTGGCCGTCGCCGCGGCGCGGTGCGGGCTGTCCTGCCGCATCCGCGGCGGCGGGGCACCATCCGCAGCAGGCGCCGCCTCGGGCAGGGTGACGATCGGACCGCCCAGAGGACGGGCAAAGCTGAGCCGAGCCAGATCCAGTTCGGAGAGCGAATCGCAAAACCCCTGCGTCGGATCCTGGCCCGTGCGCCCGGACCTGGCACCGGCGTCATGACCCAGAAGCGCGCAAAGCCGGCGGTTCGGCTGCAGGGCGCCCGCCATGTCCCGGCGCAGCGCCGGCGCCGCCGCCACCGCGGCCTTCAGCGCCTCGCCCGGGGCAGTCGAGCCCGGCTCGGGGCCAAGATCGGGCAGCTTCTCCATCGGCCGGGGATCGCTGGTCAGCTCGCCCGGGCGCAGGTTGGTGATCACGCTTTCCGACAGCGCCCGTTCCAGACGTTCGGCCCGGCTGCGGCCGGCGTCCGGGTCCAGCGCCACGAGCCGCGGCCTGCCGTTCAGTCCCCGAATCGAGGACGAGGGCGGATAGCCGCAGATCTGCGTGCCGTCGCGCGCCAGCCGCGCCTGCCAGCGATCCGAACCGTCGCGCCAAAACACGCAGCCGCGGCTGTCGACATATTGCCGGGCGGTGAAATCCGCGGGCGGCACCTCGGCCGGGACGGCGGATTGCGCCAGCGCTGCCGACGGCGCCGCGACCAGCATCAGCATCAGCATCTTGCACCAAGCGCGCAGCATTCCCGCCCTTCCGAATCGCATCCCGCGACCGGGATAGCGCGCAAGCCCTGAAGGCCGGGTTAACGGCCGGTCATTTCGTGCCGAACATGCGGTCGCCCGCGTCGCCCAGGCCGGGCACGATATAGCCGCGCTCGTCCAGACGCTCGTCCAGCGCAGCGGTGATGATCGGCACGTCGGGATGGGCGGCGGCCATGCGCGCCACGCCCTCGGGCGCGGCCAGCAGGCACAGGAAGCGCAGGTTCCGGGCCCCGGCCCGCTTCAGCAGGTCGATGGCCGCGACCGAGGAATTGCCCGTGGCCAGCATCGGATCGACCACGATGGTCATGCGCGCCTCCAGCGCATGCGGAACCTTGGAATAATACTGCACCGGCTGCAGGGTCTCGGGGTCGCGGTAAAGCCCGATAAAGCCCACGCGCGCGCCGGGGATCAGCTCCAGAATGCCGTCCAGCAGCCCGTTACCCGCCCGCAAGATCGAGATCAGCGCCAGTTTCTTGCCCCCGAGCGTGGGCGCATCCATGCCGCACAGCGGGGTTTCGACACGGATCGTGGTCATTTCCAGCTCGCGCGTGACCTCATAGGCCAGAAGCAGGCTGATCTCGCGCAGTAGCCGGCGAAAGCCGGCGGTCGAGGTGGACTTGTCGCGCATCAGCGTCAGCTTGTGCTGCACCAGGGGATGGGTGACGACGGTCAGGTGCTGGCTCATCTCAGGTCCTTTCGCAGGCGTGTCCTTGTGGTCTCGTCGCAGAAGGCCGCATCGACGGCCCAGAGGTTCATCTGCCGGAACTCATCCTCGGCCCAGCCGAAAGCGTCGGCAAGCATCTGGTATTCATGGCAAAGCGAGGTGGCGAAGAATGGCGGATCGTCGGTCGAGACGGTCACCCGCACCCCCGCGTCGGCGAGCCGCGCAATGGGATGGCTGCCCCAGTCCGGCACCAGCCCCAGCGCGATGTTCGAGCCGGGGCAGATCTCCAGCGTGACCTGCCGCTCGGCCAGGTCGCGCAGCAGCGCCGGTTCCTCGACGGCGCGGATCCCGTGGCCGATGCGCGTGACGCCCAAGCCCAGCGCGTCGCGCACCGACTGCGGCCCGCGCCACTCGCCGGCATGGGCGGTCAGGCCCAGCCCGGCCTCGCGCGCGCAGTCGAAGGCCCAGGCGAAATCGCGCGCCTCGCCCACCTCCTCGGCCCCGGCCATGCCGAGGCCGGCGACCCAGTCGCCCGAGGTCTCGGCGGCGCAGATCGCGCTTGCCCGCGCCCGGTCCGGGCCCAGATGGCGGATGACGGTGACGATGGCGCGGCTGGCGATGCCCTCGCGCCCGGCCGAGGCGGCGGCCTCGGTCATGGCGGCCAGATGGTCGCGCCAGGCGGCAAGCTCGGCGCCGCCGCAGAATTCGGGCGAGACGAAAAGCTCGGCATAGATCGCGCCCTGTTCGGCGCATTGGCCCAGCACCTCGCCGACCAGCCGCGCGTAATCGGCAGGCGTGGTCAGCACCGAACAGGCGGCCTCATAGACGCGCAGGAAATCCCGAAAGCCGCGAAACGCGTAATTGCCCTGCGCGTCGAAAATGCCCGAGAGGTCGTGGCGCTTTTCAGCTGCCAGCGCGCGGATGAAGCCCGGCGGCGCGGCGCCCTCGAGATGCAGGTGCAGTTCGATCTTTTTCAGCGATCTCACAGGAAGGACCTCCCCGGCCCGACGGCGGGCAGGCCCAGATGCGCCGCGACCGAGGCGCCGATATCGGCAAAACCGACCAGACCGACCCCGCGCGGGCCATAACCCCAACCCAGCACCGGCACGCGTTCGCGCGTGTGGTCGGTGCCGTGCCAGCTGGGGTCGTTGCCGTGGTCGGCGGTGAAGATCGCCAGATCGCCCGGGCGCAGCCGCGCCAGCAGGTCCCCGGCGACGCCATCGAACCATTCCAGCGCCGCGCCGTAGCCCGCGATGTCGCGGCGATGGCCGTAGAGGCTGTCGAATTCGACGAAATTGGCAAAGGTCAGGCTGCCGGGCTCTGCCTGATCGCCGAGCCGCAGCAGGTGTTCGGCCAGATCCGCGTCCGAGCGGCCCTTGTGCAGCTGCGTGATGCCGCGATGCGAGAAGATGTCGCCGATCTTGCCGATCGCATGGGTGACACGCCCCGCGCCCTCGGCCACGTCCAGCAGCGTTTCCCCCGGCGGGTCGATGGCAAAATCGCGCCGGTTCGGGGTGCGGGCGAAACTGCCCTCGGCGCCCAGGAAGGGCCGCGCGATCACCCGTCCCACGCGCATCGGATGCACGATGGCGGCGACATCGCGGCACAGGCGGTAGAGCCGCTCAAGGCCGAAGGCCTCTTCATGCGCGGCGATCTGCAGCACGCTGTCCACCGAGGTGTAGCAGATCGGCCAGCCCCTGCGCAGATGCTCGGCCCCCAGCCGGGCGATCACCTCGGTCCCCGAGGCATGTTCGTCGCCCAGGATGCCCTCGGTGCCGGCGGCGCGGGCGATGGCCCGGGACAGGTCGGGCGGAAAGGCCGGGCGGGTGTTCGGGAAACAGTGCCAGTCCCAGGGCACCGGCACGCCCGCGATCTCCCAGTGACCAGAGGGGGTGTCCTTGCCGCGCGAGACCTCGCTCGCCGCCCCCCAGAGGCCCTGCGGCACGGCGCCCAGTCCCGGCGCCTCGGCGCCGCTGGCCAGGCGCAGGGCGGCGCCAAGGCCCAGCGCGTCCAGATGCGGCATGCGCAGGGGCCGGGCGCGGGCGATATGGGCCAGGGTATTGGCGCCGGTATCGGGCCGGCCGTCGTTGAAATAGGCGCCGGCATCGGGCGCACCGCCGATGCCGAGGGAATCCATCACCACCAGAAAGGCGCGTGCGTCGCTCATGTCACCTCGTTGCGCACCAGGGGGCCGGGGCCCGGCCCGTCACCCAGCAGATAGGCCGACTGCACCGTGGCCACAGCCGCCTCGGCCGCCGGCCCGGATGCGGCATGGACAAAGGCCAGCGGGCGGTCCGTCCCGGCCTCATCCCCGATGCGCAAGAGCCGGTCAAGGCCCACGCGCGGGTCGATGCGGTCCCCGGCCTTCAGCCGCCCGCCGCCCAGCGCCACCACGACATGGCCCAGCGCCTCGGTGTCGATGGCAGCGACGCGGCCCCGGCCGGGCACCGGGCGGATGACCGGCGCGCGCGGCAGGTGGCGGTCGGGATGTTCCAGCAGATCCGCCGGCCCGCCCTGCGCCGCCACCATGCGGGCAAAGCGCTCGGCCGCCCGACCCGAGGCCAGTGCCGCCCCTGCCCCGGAAAGCCCGGCCAGATCCAGACAGGCCGCGGCCAGCGCCAGCGTCAGATCGCGCAGCGCCCCCTGCCCGCCTGTCAGCACTGCGATCGCGGCGCGCATCTCGAGCGCATTGCCGGCGGCGCTGGCCAGCGGCTGGTCCATATCGGTGACCAGCGCCCGGGCGCGGCAGCCGGCGGCGCCGGCGGTCGCCACCAGGGCCCGCGCCAGCGCCAAAGCCGCCTGCGGTGTGCGCAAAAAGGCGCCGCTGCCCTGTTTCACATCCAGCACCAGCCCGTCGAGCCCCTCCGCCAGTTTCTTGGACAGGATCGAGGCGGTGATCAGGTCGAGCGAGCCCACCGTCGCGCTTTCATCGCGGATGGCGTAAAGCCGCGCATCGGCCGGGGCCAGATCCGGCCCGGCGGCGACGATGGCGCAGCCCGCCTCGGCCACCACGCGGCGCAACCCGGCCTCGGGCAGCGCGCTGCGCAAACCCGGAATGGCCTCGAGCTTGTCCAGCGTGCCGCCGGTATGGCCCAGCCCCCGCCCCGAGATCATCGGAACGTAAGCCCCGCAGGCCGCCAGCAGCGGCGCAAGCACCAGGCTGACCGCATCGCCGATGCCGCCGGTCGAATGCTTGTCCAGCACCGGCCCCGGCAGGTCCCAGCGCAGCACCTTGCCCGAATCGCGCATGGCCTGCGTCAGCGCCAGCCGGCCGGCATCGTCCAGGCCGCGGGTCAGCACCGCCATGGCAAAGGCGCCGGCCTGGGCATCGCTCAGCCCGCCGTCGGCCAGGCCGCGCGCGATCAGCCGTGCGCCCGCCGCATCCAGCCCCTGCCCGTCGCGCAGGGCGGCGATCACCGGACGCGGGTCGGCAGGGGTCATTCCACGCCCGACATATGGCTGATCTCGAAACGGCCCGGCAGCAGTTCGCCGATGGTGGTCGACAGCGTGTGCCCGTCCAGGGTGGCCAGCAGCACCGGCGTGTCGGGGCGGCCGAATTCGGCCAGCTTCTGCCGGCAGCCGCCGCAGGGCGGCACCGGGCCGGGGCTGTCGGCGATGACCGCGACCTCGATCAGCTCGGTCTCGCCGCTGGCCACCATCAGCGCGATGGCGCCGGCCTCGGCGCAGGTGCCCTCGGGAAAGGCCACGTTCTCGACATTGCAGCCGCGATAGACCGCGCCCGAGGCCCCGCGCACCGCCGCCCCCACCTTGAAGCGGGAATAGGGCGCATAGGCCCGCTCGCGCACCTCGCGCGCCGCATCCAGAAGCGTCATCGCGCCACCTTTCCTGCCAGCCCAAGAACGCCCCGAGATTGCGCCCGGCCCCGCCGCGATGCAAGGCCGCTGCCGCCCCGCGATGCCCCCTGTTCCCCGCCCGGAAAATAGTTTAACGCTGAACCATATTCACGAGGAGGGGGTCTGGCCATGGATGAACGCCGGCACGACAACGCCAGACAGGCGGCACTTGATTATCACGAATTCCCGCGTCCGGGCAAACTGGAGGTGCGGGCGACCAAGCCCCTGGCCAACGGCCGCGACCTGAGTCGCGCCTATTCGCCGGGCGTCGCCGAGGCCTGCCTCGAGATCAAGGCCGATCCGGCCGCCGCGGCGCGCTATACCTCGCGCGGCAATCTGGTCGCGGTGGTCTCGAACGGCACGGCGGTGCTGGGCCTGGGCAATATCGGCGCCATCGCCTCGAAGCCGGTGATGGAGGGCAAGGCGGTCCTGTTCAAGAAATTCGCCAATATCGACTGTTTCGACATCGAGCTGAACGAAGCCGACCCCGAAAAGCTGGCTGACATCGTCTGCGCGCTGGAGCCGACCTTCGGCGCCATCAACCTCGAGGACATCAAGGCCCCCGACTGTTTCATCGTCGAGAAGCTCTGCCGCGAGCGGATGAACATTCCGGTGTTCCATGACGACCAGCACGGCACCGCCATCGTTGTCGGCGCCGCCGCGACCAATGCCATGCATATCGCCCACAAGCGATTCGAGGACATCAAGGTGGTCTCGACCGGCGGCGGCGCCGCCGGCATCGCCTGCCTCAACATGCTGCTGAAGCTGGGCGTCAAGCGCGAGAACGTCTGGCTGTGCGACATCGCCGGCCTCGTGCATGAGGGCCGGACCGAGGAGATGACGCCGCAGAAGGCCGCCTTCGCGCAGAAATCCGACCTGCGCACACTGGATCAGGTGATCGAGGGCGCCGACCTGTTTCTGGGCCTCTCGGGTCCCGGGGTGCTGAAGCCCGAGATGGTCGCGAAGATGGCCCGGCGCCCGGTCATCTTTGCGCTCGCCAACCCGACGCCGGAGATCCTGCCCGAGGACGCGCGCGCCGTGGCGCCCGACGCGATCATCGCCACCGGCCGCTCGGACTATCCCAACCAGGTGAACAACGTCCTGTGCTTTCCGTTCATCTTCCGCGGCGCGCTGGACGTGGGCGCGACCACGATCAACGACGAGATGGAACTGGCCTGCATCGAGGGCATCGCGGCGCTGGCCCGCGCCACCACCTCGGCCGAGGCCGCCATGGCCTATCGCGGCGAGACCCTGACCTTCGGCGCCGATTACCTGATCCCGAAGCCTTTCGATCCGCGGCTGATCGGTGTCGTCTCCTCGGCGGTGGCCAAGGCCGCGATGGATACCGGCGTCGCCGCCCGGCCGCTGCCCGACATCGGCCTTTACAAGCGCACGCTTGACGGCTCGGTGTTCCGCTCGGCGATGATCATGCGCCCGGTGTTCGAGGCCGCCGCCACCACCAAGCGCCGCATCGTCTTTACCGAGGGCGAGGACGAGCGCGTGCTGCGCACCGCCAATGCCATGCTCGAGGAGACCACCGACGTGCCGATCCTGATCGGCCGCCCCGAGGTCATCGCGACCCGCGCCGAACGCGCCGGCCTGCCGATCCGTCCCGGCCGCGATTTCGAGATCGTGAACCCGGAAAACGACCCGCGCTATCGCGACTACTGGGGCACCTATCACGAGCTGATGGCGCGCCGCGGCGTCACCCCCGACATCGCCCGTGCCATCATGCGCACCAATACCACCGCCATCGGCGCGGTCATGGTGCACCGCAAGGAGGCCGAGAGCATGATCTGCGGCACCTTCGGGCAATACAGCTGGCACCTGAACTATGTCTGCCAGATCCTGGAACGGGACGGGCTGCGGCCGCAGGGCGCGCTGTCCTTGATGATCCTCGAGGACGGGCCGCTGTTCATCGCCGACACCCAGGTTCACCATTCGCCCACCCCCGAGCAGGTCGCCGATGCCGCGGTCAGCGCCGCCCGGCACGTGCGCCGCTTTGGCGTCACGCCCAAGGTGGCGCTGTGCAGCCATTCGCAATTCGGCAACCTCGAGACCGAGACCGGGCGCAAGATGCGCACCGCCATGGACATCCTCGAGGCGCGCGGCGTCGATTTCATCTTCGACGGCGAGATGCATGTCGATTCCGCGCTGGATCCGGCGATCCGCGAAAGGCTGATGCCGCGTTCGCGCATCGAGGGCGCGGCGAACACGCTGATCTTCTCGGGCACCGATTCGGCCTCGGGGGTCAGGAACGCGCTCAAGCTCAAGGCCAGCGGCATTGAGGTCGGGCCGATCCTGATGGGCATGGGCAACCGCGCCCATATCGTCACCCCCTCGATCACCCCGCGCGGGCTGCTGAACATGTGCGCGATCGCCGGCACACCGGTCGGGCATTACCGCTGATTCTGCGGGGCACGAGGACCTAGGACGGCGCGGCGTTTGCAAAACGTCGCGCCGTTTGCATTTATCCGCAAAATGTCCCCGGCGCTGCAAAATGCAAAGCTCGCCGCGGGTGCGGGCGGGCATGATTCTGCATTGCAGCAGCGCTGTCAGGCGTTAACAGGCTTGCCCGGGTGGCACCGGCGCGACTAACTCCCAAGTATAGCTTTGGAGGAGGGCTGTTTCATGGGTTACCGGGACATCTATTCCGCCTGGCAGGCCGATCCGGAGGGCTTCTGGATGCAGGCGGCCGAGGCCATCGACTGGCAGCAGAAGCCCTCGAAGGCGCTGTTCGACGACAAGGCCCCGATCTATGAATGGTTCTCCGACGGGATGGTGAACACCTGCTGGAACGCCGTGGACCGCCATGTGCTGGCCGGGCGCGGCGACCAGATCGCCATCATGCATGAAAGCCCGATCACCCTTTCCACCAAGGGCATCACCTATCGCCAACTGCGCGACCGCGTCGCCTCGCTGGCCGGGGCGCTGCGCATGCGCGGCATCGAGAAGGGCGACCGCGTCATCATCTACATGCCGATGATCCCCGAGGCGCTGGAGGCGATGCTGGCCTGCGCCCGGCTGGGCGCCATCCATTCCGTGGTCTTCGGCGGCTTCGCCGCCAGCGAGCTGGCGGTCAGGATCGACGACTGCCAGCCCAAGGCGATCATCGCCGCCTCCTGCGGGCTGGAGCCGAACCGGGTGGTGCATTACAAGCCGCTTCTGGACGACGCCATCGACATGGCCGCGCACAAGCCCGAGTTCTGCGTGATCTTCCAGCGCGAACAGGAGGTCGCGAAGCTGGTCGAGGGACGCGATTTCAGCTGGCACGGCTTTCAATATGGCGTGCGCCCTGCCGAATGCGTGCCGGTCGAGGGCAACCACCCCGCCTATATCCTTTACACCTCGGGCACCACCGGCCAGCCCAAAGGCGTGGTGCGCCACACCGCCGGCCATCTGGTCGCCCTGCAATGGTCGATGAAGAACATCTACAACATCGAGGCCGGCGACCGCTTCTGGGCCGCCTCGGACGTGGGCTGGGTCGTCGGCCACAGCTATATCTGCTATGGCCCGCTGATCGCCGGCGCCACCACCGTGGTCTTCGAGGGCAAGCCCGTCGGCACCCCGCATCCCGGCGTGTTCTGGCGCATCATCCAGAACCACCGCATCAAGAGCTTCTTCACCGCCCCGACCGCGCTGCGCGCCATCCGCCGCGAGGATCCGAACGGCGACTGGATCCGCCGCTACAAGCTGCACGACCTGCAGGCTCTGTTCCTGGCCGGAGAGCGCGCCGATCCCGACACGGTGAAGTGGGCGCAGGAACAGCTGGGCGTGCCGGTGGTCGATCACTGGTGGCAGACCGAGACCGGCTGGGCCATCGCCGCCAACCCGATCGGCATCGAGACCTTGCCCACCAAGCTGGGCAGCCCCTCGGTTCCCATGCCCGGCTATGACGTGCAGGTGCTTGACGACGAGGGTAACCCCGTCGCCCCCGGCACGCTGGGCGCCATCGCCGTCAAGCTGCCCCTGCCCCCCGGCACGCTGCCGACGCTGTGGAACGCCGAACCGCGCTTTCGCAAATCCTATCTCGAGCATTTCCCAGGCTATTACGAGACCGGCGATGCCGGCTATGTGGACGAGGACGGCTATCTGTTCATCATGGCGCGCACCGATGACGTGATCAACGTCGCCGGCCACCGCCTGTCCACCGGCGCCATGGAGGAGGTGCTGGCCAGCCATCCCGCGGTCGCCGAATGCGCGGTGATCGGCGTGGCGGACAGTCTCAAGGGCCAGTCGCCGCTGGGCTTCCTGTGCCTGAAGGCCGGAGTGGCCACCGCACCCGAACAGGTGGTCCGCGAGGTCGTGACCCTGGTGCGCGACCGCATCGGCCCGGTCGCGGCCTTCAAGTCGGCCTGCGTGGTGGACCGTCTGCCCAAGACCCGCTCGGGCAAGATCCTGCGCGCGACCATGGCCAAGATCGCCGACGGCGAGCCCTTCAAGGCGCCCGCCACCATCGACGACCCGGCCATCCTCGACGAGATCCGCTTGGCGCTGGCGGGGTTGGGCTATCCGGAAACCGACAAGGCCAGCGCCACCGGCTGATCCCCGGTTGCCGCGACCCGCGGCGATCCGGCCCTGCCCCTGCGGCAGGGCCGCCGCGGCCATGGGCCACCTCGTCGCATCACTGCTGGCCTGAAATGATCTTCTGCATCAGCCTGATGAACTGATGCCGGTCGTCCGGCCCGAGACCGGCCAGCAATGAGGCGTTCACGGCGGTTGCCGCCTCGATCGCCGGCGCTTGCAGCCTGCGGGCGCGTTCGGTCAGGAAGATGTGCTGCATGCGGCGGTCGGCCTCGGCACGCTGGCGGGTAATCAGCCCGTCGCGCTCCATCCGCGCCAGGGTGTTGGCCATGGTCGCCTGCTCGATGTCGAGGCGTTCGACCAGCTGCTTCTGGGTCAGCCCGTCCTGTTGCCACAGTTCCAGCAAGGCGGGAAATGTGCCGGTGGTCAGTCCGAATGGCCGGACCGCCTCGGTAAGGCCGCGTGCGAACAGGCGCGCGACGTGATTGACGAGATAGCCCGCCGACTGGTCTTTCCAATGTTTCATCTGCACCCCGGGTTATTGCATAGCTGACTATGTTATATTATATAGCCAACTATGTGATGATTCCATCATGGAGCAAGGCGATGACCCGGACCATCCATCCCGTTGCAGGCGGCGTTGCACTACTGATGATCATGAGTTTCTGGCTCGCGACCGCGATCTCGGAGCTGTTTGCCGGCGCGGCCACTGTCACCACGGTCAAGACACTGATCCCCTGGGGGTTCATCATCCTGATCCCGGCGCTGGCGACGGTCGGCGGATCGGGCATGCGCATGGGCCGCAAGATGCGCGGGCCGCTGATCGGTGCCAAGAAAAAGCGCATGCCCTTCATTGCCGCGAATGGCATCCTGATCCTGATCCCGGCGGCGCTCTATCTGGCCGCCAAGGCGCGCGCCGGAGAGTTCGATACCATTTTCTATATGGTGCAGGGCCTTGAGCTGGTCGCCGGGGCGGCCAATATCGCGCTGCTGGGCCTCAACATGCGTGACGGGCTGCGCTTGCGCGACCAGCGCCAAAGTCGCGCACAGGCTGCCTGATCGCCCTCGCCCGCCGAGGCCGTCGACCACCTGCCGGCCTCGGCAGGGGCCAATGAAACCGCGGCGCATGAGAGGTTTCGCGCATGGGCCTGGTGCTTTGGCCGTGGCGGACGCGACCTCTGGCAAGACCCGCCCGCATGGCGCAGGCCGGTGGATCGGGTCCAGCACCCCCTCGGACACTGACAAGAGGGGCAGGCTGGCATGGCGCATTGCAGGCTGTCCTGGCAGACGTTCCCGACAGAGGCGCTGAATCGCCTCCGCTGCAAGCCACGGCACGATGCGCGTCAAAACCCGCATCACAATGCGCAATCCGTTGAAGCTACAGGAGATCCTGCCACATTCCTGCCGGCCCCGGCCTTTTCCGACCTCCTGCGGTCATCCGTGTCAATCGGCAGCGGCAGCGGGCGGCGGCAGCGGCCGCAACTCGGGCAGGATCGCGCCGGGCAGTCCGGCTGCCACCCCGGGCGCCAGCACCGGCGCCACCGCCCCGGTCGCGGCGGCGCGGGCGGCCGCCTGGCGGCGCTGCGCCACCGCCTCGGGATCCGCGGTCACGCCCTCAAGGCTCGGGGCGGGTGCGGGCTCTGCCTCGGCCAGAGGTTCTTCGCCGAGCAGGGTGAACTCGATGCGCCGGTTCGCCTCGCGCCCTTCGTCGCTGTCGTTCTCGGCCATCGGCCGGCTGGCGCCATAGCCGCGCGCCGTCAGATGCCGGGTGGCGATGCCGGCCCCGGCCATCGCATCATGGATCGCCTGCGCGCGCAGGCGCGAGAGTTCGGCATTCACCGCCTCCGAGCCCCGGGAATCGGTATGGCCACCGATCTCGATGCGATAGTCGCCGCATTGGCGCATGATTTCCCCGAGGCGCGCCAGGGTCGGCGCCGGATCGCCGGCGATGACCGCCTTGCCCGGCTCGAAGCCGATCTCGGATTCCGCCATCGCCGCATTCAGCCGGTCCACGCAGTCGATGCCCGAGGGCAACTGCAGCAGCGGGTCCAGTCGTCGGTCATAGCCGATCTCCAGCGCGTAACGCGCGCCGGCGCCCAGCCGTTCGGAAAGCCGCGCCACCGCCAGGTCCGAGGCCCCGCGGCTGCCCGAGACCCCGCGCAGCCGGATCAGATCCGGCGTCACCGCGACCGAGCCGCGCGCCAGCCCGTCCAGCGCCTCGAGCGCGGCAATGGCGCGCAGCGTCCAGCCCTCGGGCAGGTCGCCATCCACCTGCAGCCGCGATTGCACGGCACCAAGGCGCGACCGCGCCAGGCTTTCGACCGCGGCGCGCATGCGCTCGCTGGCGATGCGGCCGTCAAGCGTGACCCCGCGCGGGGTCAGCGTGGCGGAAAAGGCCGGCGGCGGCGCGACGGCGGCATCGCCGGTCTCATGATCAGCGGTCAGGGTGAACCCCTCGGGCAGCGCGGCCTTCAGGCTGGCGGCGGCCGCGTCGACCCGCGCCGCGGCGACCGAAGGCGGTGCCAGCAGCGCCACATCGCCGTCCGAGATGGTGACCGAGCCCGCGTCCAGCGCCCCGAGCGCCGCGATCGCCGCCACTGCGGCATCGGCCCAGCGCGCATTGGGGGCACCAAGGCCCAGCGGGCATTGCGCCTCCTGCGTCAGCCCGGCCTGCTGCGCGGCGGCCAGGATGCGCGCGCGCGCCGCCTCGCTGTCGGCGGCGCAGGGGTCAAGGCGCGTGCCCTGCGCATCCTTGACCAGACGCAGCGCGAAAGGGGCGATGACCGGCCGCGGCGCGGTGATCTCGGCCTCAAGCGTGACCCCGTCCGGGCGGGCGCGTTCCAGCAGCAGCTCGAACTCGGCCTTCTGGCGCGGGCTGTCGGCGATGGCGCGCACCGCCACCCTGCCCGGCGCCACCGAGACCTTGGCGCGCGGCGCCAGCGCCGCCGCCTTCAGGCCCAGCGCCAGTGCGGCGTCCCAGCCCTCGGGCACCGGGTAATCGGCGCTCTCCATCAGGTCGGCCACCTGCGTGGCGCCGGTCTGGCGCCTGATCTGCGCCAGCAGCGCCTTGCGGTCCAGGCTGGCCGGCGCAAGGCCGATGAAGGAGATGCCGTCCTCGTTGCGCAAAAGCTCGATGGCGAAATCCGGCGTGGCCAGGCGGGCGCTGGCGGCGACCTGCATGGCGTCCAGCACCCGGCCGGGATCGACCACGCTTTCCGCCCGGGCGCGGGCACGAAAGCGCTGCACCTCGTCAGGGGCGATGCCCTCGAGCCGCACCTGCAGCCCGTCGGTGGAAAAGCTGAGCCAGTCGATGCCGGCCAGGGCCTGGGTCAGGTCGGCGCGGCTGCGCGCCTCGATGAAATCGGCGGCCATGCGGGCGCCCAGAAAGGACAGGCCGGCGGCGGCGGCAAGGGCGATCAGGCTGGCGGCGGCCCTGGTGCGCCGGCGCGCGGGGCGCCGGCCGGGCGGCAGGGAATTGGCCATCAGGGGGACCTTGGGGCTGTTTCCGACCTGCCGCATGTAGGGGCTGCGGGCCAAATCCGCAATCAGGCCAGCCCGGCCAGGGCAAGAAACAGCGCAAGGATCAGCCCGGCATCGCGGTTCGAGCGAAAGATCCGCAGGCAATTGCCGCTGTCACCCATGTCGAAGTGCCAGAGCTGCCAGGCCAGATGCAAGGCAAATCCCGCCAGGCCAAGCCACGCCAGCAGCGCCGCGATGCCCGCGGGCGCCAGGACCAGCAGCGCCAGCGCCAAGAGCAGCACTGCGCCGGCGCCAAAACCCGCCAGCCAGCGCCGGGTATCCTGCCCGAACAGCCGCGCCGTGGACTTGACGCCGATCAGCGCATCGTCCTCGGCATCCTGATGGGCATAGATGGTGTCATAGAAGATCGTCCAGCAGATGCCGCCCAGATAGGCCAGCACCGGCGCCGGCGCCAGGCCGCCCGCATGCGCCGCCCAGGCCAGCAGCACCCCCCAGTTGAAGGCCAGCCCCAGGAAGGCCTGCGGCCACCAGGTAAAACGCTTGGCAAAGGGATAGATCGCCACCAGCGCCAGCGAGGCGACGCCCAGCGCGATCGCCGCCGGCCCGAGCGTCAACAGGATGGCGAAACCGGCCAGCGCCTGCGCCACCAGCCAGACCAGCGCCCCGCGCACCGTCACCTGCCCCGAGGGGATCGGGCGCAGGCGCGTGCGCGCTACCCGGCCGTCGATGTCGCGGTCTGTGATGTCGTTCCAGGTGCAGCCCGCGCCGCGCATCAGCACCGAGCCCAGCGCGCAGGCCAGCACGATCCACAGGTCGCGCCAGCCGGGCTGATGCGCGATCATCGCCAGCCCCACGCCCCACCAGCAGGGCAGCAGCAGCAGCCAGGTGCCGATCGGCCGGTCGGCGCGCGACAGCCGCAGCCAGGGCCGCCAGCCCGGCGGGGCGTGACGGTCCACCCAGTTGTCGGGTGGCGCATCGGCGACGATGCGATGTGCCTCTGGCGCCGGGCCGCCGATCTGCATTACCTTGCCCCCAAGATGGCGAAAATCAGACTGTTCATAGATCAGCCTCTGGCCGCGGGACAAGAGATCGCGCTGCACCAGGACCAGGCGCATTACCTGTTCGCGGTCATGCGCCTGACCCCGGGCGCGGCGATCCTGGTCTTCAACGGCCGCGACGGCGAATGGCTGGCGCGGATCGCCCGGCTGGACCGGCGCGGCGGCACGCTGAACCCCGAGGCGCAGCGCGCGCCGCAGATGGACCCGCCGGACCTGTGGCTGGTCTTTGCCCCGATCAAGAAGGCGCGCACCGATTTCATCGTGGAAAAGGCCGCCGAGATGGGCGCCGCCCGCATCCTGCCGGTGCAGACCGAGCACACCAATTCCGAGCGCATCCGCCAGGACCGGCTGCAGGCCCATGCCGTCGAGGCCGCCGAGCAATGCGGCGGCACCTTCGTCCCCGAGGTTGCAGGGCTTGTGCCCCTGCCGCGGCTGCTGGACGGCTGGGACGGGCGGCGGCGCATCCTCTGGGCGGACGAGGCACTGGCCGGGCCCGCCGCGACCCTGGCCGGCCTGCCGCGCGGCCCCTGGGCGATCCTGATCGGCCCCGAGGGCGGCTGGTCCGATTCGGAGCGTCGCCGCCTGGCCGGCATGGATTGCGTCACGCGCATCTCTCTGGGGCCTCGGATCCTGCGCGCGGACACCGCCGCCGTCGCGTCACTTGCACTGTGGCAAGCCGCTTTGGGCGACTGGGAATAAGGCGACAAAGCCATATCCCGCAATGTTCGGCCGGAATCCAGGACATGCGCCGTCGAATCTTGCGTTGCGACATCGCAAAGCACCATACTCCGCAAAAATCAAGTGAAAACGGCCCCTTATGCCCACGCTGCATGGCAGCATTGCGGGCGCGGACGTGGTTTTCCACAGGGGCCCGGGCTATATGGGGACCATCAACGGAACGCCCGATAACCGGGCACATGACAAGGTGAAGAAAATGTCTGCGATCGACACGAACCGCATCCACACTGGCACGGCCTCTTTCGGCTTCGGTTCGAAACTCTGGGCTGCGATCTCGGCCTGGAACGATGCGCGCATGACCCGCAACGCGCTGTGCCGCCTGACGGATCGCGAGCTGGACGATATCGGCCTGACCCGCGGCGACATCGAATACATCTCGCGCGCCCGCTGAGCCGCGAGACCTCCCAGGAAAGCGGCAGGCGGGCATCCGCCCGGCCGATTTCCCGCCCGCAGGGGCATGATGAACAGGCGGCCCGTCAAGGCCGCCTTCAGTATTGCCGGCAGGCGCCTCGCCCTGCGCCTCAGCTGCGCTGGACGACCAGCGTGGACCATTCCCCGAAATCGTCGCGCCGCAGCAGGGCAAAGCCGCCGGCCAGATATGCGCCGGCAACCTCCTCGGCCTGGGTGGTCAGGATCCCCGAGAGGATCGCCGCGCCCCCGGGCGCGATGCGCCGCGCCATGTCCGGCACCAGGTCGATCAGCGGCTGCTTGAGGATATTGGCAAGGACCAGATCGAACGGCGCCGCACCCTCGATCAGCGGGTGGTGAAAGCCCATGGCCTCGACGCATTCCACCCGCCCGTCCAGCCCGTTGGCGATGACATTGGCCCGCGCCACGTCCACCGCCTGCGGGTCGATGTCGCCGGCCAGCACGATCACCGGAAAGCTGCGCGCCGCCGCCATCGCCAGCACCGCGGTGCCACAGCCGATGTCGACGATGCGCCGGGGGTCGGCGCCGTCAGTGATCATGCGGTCCAGCGCCAGCAGGCAGCCGCGCGTCGTGGCGTGATGGCCGGTGCCGAAGGCCATGGCCGCCTCGATCAGCAGCGATTCGGCGCCCGCCGGCACCTTGTCGGCGTCGTGGCTGCCATGGACGAAAAAGCGCCCGGCCTCGACCGGCGACAGTTCGCGCCGGACATGCGCCACCCAGTCCACCTCGGGCAGTTCCGAGACGGTGAAGGGCGCGGCATCGAAAGCCGCGGCCAGCAGCGCCAGCGCGACCTCGTCGGGGGATTCGGTGAAATACAGGCCCACCTCCCAGCAGTCGCTGCCGTCCTCGATCTCGAAGACGCCGCTGCCGACGGGTTCGGGGGTCAGGTCCTCGCCGGCCTCGGCCAGCGCCTCGGCGGCCGTGCGGCCCCGGGTCACGCTCAGTGCAGTCCAGGTCGCCATTCAATATCCCTCGGCTATGTCGGTCAGGGGCGCTTTGACACCGGTGCCGCGCAGGCCGCAATAGCCGCCGGGGTTGCGGTCCAGATATTGCTGGTGATCCTCTTCGGCGCGCCAGAAGGCGGCGGCGGGCAGGATCTGGGTGGTGATGTCGGGATAGCCGCCCACCGCCAGCCGGTTGCCGTAATCGGCCCGCGACAGTTCCGCCGCCGCGCGCTGGCTGTCGCAGAAATACATGATGAGCGAGCGGTATTGCGCGCCGACATCATTGCCCTGGCGGTTGCCCTGGGTGGGATTGTGGTTTTCCCAGAACAGCTGCAGCAGGCGTTCATAGCTGATGCGCGAACTGTCAAAGACCAGCCGCACCACCTCGGCATGGCCGGTGCCGCCGGCGCAGACCTGCCGGTAGCTGGGCGCGTCCAGCGTGCCGCCGGCGAATCCCACCTCGGTCAGCCAGATGCCGTCCTGCTGCCAGAACAGTCGTTCGACCCCCCAGTAGCAACCCATGCCGAAGATCGCCTGGTCAAAGCCCCTGGGCATCTCGGCATCCAGCGGCCGGTTGTAGATCCGGTGAAGCGGGGCATCCATGATCGCGTCCTTTCCTTGCCGTGCCGCATTCAGTTAGGCGCGGCGGGGCCAGCTTGCAACGCCGCAGGGCCGGGCCGGGTTGCACGCAGGGGCCAGGATCGGCCAGTGTAGGGCATGACGCCGCCAGCAAGAGAGCCGATGCGCCCCGGAACCCGCAATCTGATCACCGATATCGCCGGCCTGCGCGTCGGCAATGCCCGCGACGCGCGGCTGCGCTCGGGGGTCACCGTGCTCTTGGCCGAGGCGCCGCTGGCCTGCGGCGTCAGCGTCATGGGCGGCGCCCCCGGCACGCGCGAGACCGAGCTGCTGGCCCCCGACAAGCTGGTGTCGGCGGTGGATGCGCTGGTGCTGGCGGGGGGCTCGGCCTTTGGGTTGGCGGCCTGCGACGGCGTCAGCGATGGGCTGCGCGCCATGGGCCGCGGCTTTGCCGTCGGGCCGGTGCGGGTGCCGATCGTGCCCGGCGCCATCGTCTTCGACCTGCTGAACGGCGGCGACAAGGACTGGCAGGCCAATCCCTATCCGGCGCTTGGCCGCGCGGCGCTGGCGGCGGCGGGCATGGATTTCGCCCTGGGCAGCGTTGGCGCCGGCACCGGGGCGCTGACGCATGAGCTGAAGGGCGGGCTCGGCTCGGCCTCGACGGTGCTCGATTGCGGCATCCGCGTGGGGGCGCTGGTGGTGGTGAATGCGCTGGGCTCGGTGACGCGGCCCGGCAGCCGGCAGTTCTGGGCCGCGCCCTGGGAAATCGGGGACGAGTTCGGCGGTCTCGGCCTGACTGGCCCCTTTGCCCCCGCGGCCATGCCCGACCCGGCAAAGCGCCTGGGCGAGGCCACGACCATCGCCATCCTTGCCACCGATGCGGCGCTGGACAAGGCCGGGCTGACGCGGCTGGCCTGGGCGGCCCAGGACGGCATGGCGCGCGCCGTCGTCCCCAGCCATACGCCTTTCGACGGCGATCTGGTCTTTGCCGTCTCGACCGGGGCAAGGCCGCTTGCCGATCCGCTGCTGACGCCGTTCCAGCTGGGCCATGCCGCCGCCTGCACGCTGGCCCGCGCCATCGCCCGCGGCGTGCATGCGGCAAGCCCGCAGCCGGGCGATCTGCAGCCCTGCTGGTCGCAGCCTTGATGGGGGCATTTCTCCCGCGCGTTCCGCGCCCCCCAGGATATTTGGGCAAGAAAGAAGGGGGCGGACGCCCGTGGGCGGTGCCGCCCCAGTCCTGCACGCCAAGAGGGAAGACCTGACTGCAAAAACAGGAACGCCGCATCGCCCCGCAGCGCTGCATCACATCTGCGCGACAGAGACAGCGGACCGGCATTGCCTTGCGTTGATCTGGTAAAAGCGCAAGCCTGCATCCAGCTGCAAGGGAAGGAGCCCGGCGATGAACAGACATGCAACGGATCTGGGGATGCTGCTGCAGGACCCCTCACTGCTGGAAACCCGCGCCTATGTTGCGGGGGAATGGATCGCGGCCGATGACGGGCGCACCTTTCCGGTGCTGAACCCGGCGCGTGGCGACGTGATCGCCGAGGTGGCCGATCTGTCCCGGGCCGAGACCGCGCGCGCCATCGCCGCCGCAGCCGCGGCGATGAAGGCCTGGGCCGCGCGCAGCGCCAAGGAGCGCGCGCGGGTGCTGCGCCGCTGGTTCGACCTGATGATGGAAAACCAGGACGATCTCGGTCGCATCCTGACCGCCGAGATGGGCAAGCCCCTGCCCGAGGCGAAGGGCGAGATCGCTTATGGCGCCAGTTTCATCGAATGGTTCGGCGAGGAGGCGAAGCGCATCTATGGCGAGACCATCCCCGGCCACCTGCCCGACAAGCGCCTGACGGTGATCCGCCAGCCGGTCGGGGTCGTGGCCTCGATCACGCCGTGGAACTTTCCGAATGCGATGATCGCGCGCAAATGCGCCCCGGCGCTGGCCGCCGGCTGCGGCTTTGTCGGCCGTCCCGCCGCAGAAACCCCGCTCTCGGCCCTGGCCATGGCGGTGCTTGCCGAACGCGCCGGCGTGCCCGCAGGGCTGTTCAACATCGTCACCTCGTCGCGATCCTCGGAGATCGGTCGCGAGTTTTGCGAGAATGCGCAGGTGCGCAAGCTGACCTTCACCGGCTCGACCGAGGTCGGGCGCATCCTGCTGCGCCAGGCCGCCGACCAGGTGCTGAAATGCAGCATGGAACTGGGCGGCAACGCGCCCTTCATCGTCTTTGACGACGCGGATCTCGATGCCGCGGTCGAGGGCGCCATGGCGTCGAAATTCCGCAACAACGGCCAGACCTGCGTCTGCGCCAACCGCATCTATGTGCAGGCCGGGGTTTACGATGCCTTTGCCGAAAAGCTGGCAGCGGCGGTCGGGCGGCTGAAGGTCGGCGACGGCCTGGCCGAGGGCGTCACCACCGGCCCGCTGATCAATGCCGCCGCGGTGGAAAAGGTCAGCGAACATATCGCGGACGCGCTGGCCGGCGGCGCCCGCGTCGTCACCGGCGGCAAGCCGATGCAGGGGCTGTTTTATGAACCCACGGTGCTGACCGGCATCCACCAGGGCATGAAGGTGGCCAGCGAGGAGACCTTCGGTCCGGTGGCGCCGCTGTTTCGCTTCGAAACCGAGGACGAGGTCATCGCCCAGGCGAATGCCACGATCTTTGGCCTTGCGTCCTATTTCTATGCCCGCGACATCGGCCGCATCACCCGCGTGCAGGAGGCGCTGGAATACGGCATCGTCGGCGTGAACACCGGGCTGATCTCGACCGAGGTGGCGCCTTTCGGCGGCGTCAAGCAGTCCGGCCTTGGCCGCGAGGGCTCGCGCCACGGAATCGAGGATTATCTCGAGCTGAAATACATCTGCCTCTCGGTCTGAGGCAGTGAAAAGACCCCGGGGCGATGCTCCGGGGTCTCGTGCTCAGCGATCTTCGTCCTCGTCGTCGTCGTGATCATCGGGGAGGTTGAAGAAGCTGTCGGCGTCCAGATCCTTCGCGGGCTTTTCCTCGTCCTTGCCGAGGCTGAAATTCTCGAGCCCGGCGATCGAGCTGGGCAGGCGCGGCTCGTCCGGCAGCGCCAGCGAGCTTTCGGTGGACAGCAGCTTGCGGCGGTCGTCATCGGTCATGGCGCCGCCCTCGGCCGCCTTGTGCTTGGCCGCCTTCTGCACGACGGCGTCCAGTTCCGACTGCCGGCACAGGCCCAGCGCCACCGGGTCGATGGGCTGCATGTTCTGGATGTTCCAATGCGTGCGCTCGCGGATCGAGGCGATGGTGGGCTTGGTGGTGCCGACCAGCCGGGCGATCTGCGCATCTGCCAGTTCCGGGTGGAACTTGACCAGCCACAGGATGGCGTTCGGCCGGTCCTGGCGCTTGGACAGCGGCGTATAGCGCGGGCCGCGGCGCTTTTCCTCGCCCTCGGCGGCGGGGTTGTGCTTGAGCTTCAGGCGATAGAGCGGGTTTTTCTGGCCCTTCTCGATCTCGTCGGGGTCAAGCTGATTCGAGCCGATGGGATCAAAGCCCTTCACGCCCGCGGCGACATCGCCATCGGCGATGCCCTGCACCTCCAGCTCGTGCATGCCGCAGAAATCGGCGATCTGCTTGAAGCTGAGGGTCGTGTTGTCAACCAGCCAGACAGCGGTGGCCTTGGCCATCAGCGGCTTGTTCATCACCTTCTCCTTAACAATATCTCTTCCGGCCGGGGAAAACGGCTTTCGGCGGGGTGCCATTCCATTTTCGGGGGATTGCCGGGCTGTATATGCGCATGAAGGTCGAAAATAAAGCCCGAAATTCATGGCGCGCCCGAGCGTTCACGCCTGGGCTCGCGCCATGAAAACCCTTGCGCCGATCGCCTGCCTGCTTGTCGCCGCGCCCGCCCTTGCCGGCGATGCCGCGGGGCGTTTCGACCATTACCTGCTGTCGCTCAGCTGATCTCCCTGCTGGTGTCGGTCCGGAAACCGGGCCGCCGAGGCCGAGCAATGCGTGCCGCGGCAGCCACGATCACGCTGCCCGAGACGCATGTGCACCCGAGCCGTGACCTGACCCTGCCCGCCAGCACCATCGAGACCGACTGCATCACCGCCAATCCCGGCCGGCGCCCGGAGAGCGTCACCGTCACCTGCCGCGCCGGCGCGCTGCAGGAAGTGCGCATCTGCCTGACGCGCGATCTTCAACCCCGCGCCCGCGCCGCCGATACGCGCCGCGATTGCACCGGCACCCCGCTGATGCCTGCGCCACACTGACGGCAACGCCGGAGGCACCTGCCATCGCCAGCGGGCCGAATGGTTCAGTCCTCGGCCGCAACCTGCAACAGGATCTTGCCGACATGACCGCTGCTTTCCATGCGTCGATGCGCCTCGACCGCGTCGCGCAGCGCGAAGGTGCTGTCGATCAGCGGCCGCACTGCGCCGGCCTCGACCAGCGGCCAGAGCCGCGCGCGCAGATCCCGGGCGATGGCAGCCTTGCCGCGGTCCGACTGCGGCCGCAGGGTCGAGCCGGTGACCGTCAGGCGCCGCGCCATGATCTGGGCGAAGTTGATTTCGGCCCTGGGTCCCGACAGGAAGGCGATCATCACCAGCCGCCCGTCATCCGCAAGGCAGCGGATGTTGCGGGCGATATAGTCGCCGCCCACCATGTCGAGGATCAGGTCGGCGCCACCGGCCTGGCGCAGCACGGTGACGAAATCCTCTTCGTGGTAGTTGATCGCAGTCGCGCCCAACTGCCGGCAGGCAGCGCATTTGCCTTCCGAGCCGGCGGTGGTCCAGACCCGCGCGCCCAGCGCCCGCGCGATCTGGATCGCCATGGTGCCGATGCCCGAGGATCCGCCATGCACCAGAAAGCGCTCGCCGGATTGCAGGCCGCCGCGCAGCACCACGTTCGACCAGACGGTATAGGCGGTCTCGGGCAGGGCCGCGGCCTCGCGCAGCGCCAGCCCCTTGGGAAGGTGCAGCGCGTGATCGGCCGGGCAGGCGGCATATTCGGCATAGCCGCCACCGGGCAGTAGCGCGCAGACCGGATCGCCGACCCGCCAGCGGCTGACGCCGGGGCCGATGCCGACCACGGTGCCCGAACATTCCAGCCCCGGCAAGTCCGAGGCCCCGGGCGGTGGCGCATAGGCCCCGGCGCGCTGCAGCACGTCCGGGCGGTTCACCCCCGCCCAGACGACGCGGATCAGGATCTGGCCGTGGCCGGCGACCGGCACCGGCCGGATCACCGGGCGCAGCACCTCGGCGCCGCCGGGGGCCGAGATCTCGACGGCCTGCATGACATCGGGGATCATGCGTCGCCCCCGTGGCCGTGACCCTGCGGACGCGGATGCAAGGCGCCGGGGGCGGCGCGCCCCTGCGGCCGGACGATCCAGCCGGTGGCAAGCCGCGCCAGGGCCGCCGCGCCCGGCAGCTTGCCGATCTGGCCCTTGACGCCTTCAAAACGCATTACCCCGTCGATGCGGCGCCCAAGAAAGGCGCGGGTCTCGGCCAGATCGTCCGAATCGTCGCCCAGCCAGTAAAGCACCGTCGCGCCATAGACCGCCGACAGCGTCGCGCGCTTGGAATACCAGTTCACGTCCTGCGAGCTATCGCCCAGGCCCTGCCAGATCGCGTCGGCAGTGTCCCAGACCAGGCGCGCGCCCAGCGTCGCGTGTTGCGGCAGCGCCAGGATCGCCGCCCCGGCCCGCGCCATCTGCCGGTC
>NZ_JBDHSP010000013.1:0-68266 GCF_039808215.1 Paracoccus sp. (in: a-proteobacteria) | reverse complement strand
TCACCCCCGCCGTAACCGTGCGCAGGATGAATCATGTTCCGTAAATCAGGTCGAGGGCCGACTTCTTCAGCAGACTGTTAGAGACGAGGCTAGGGCTTGCCCCTAGTAGGCTGCTGAAACAGTCAAACGGGGACCAAGGGTGATGCTGAGAAGCAGGAAAACGCCTCGGCACACCCCCAAAAGTCAGGTTTTCGCAGCCATATCTGCCAGTTTAGGGAAGATTTCCGCTGGAGCACGGCCCGAATACACTTTTTCAGCAGTCTGCTAGGCTCAGCACGCTTTCACCTCGCCGCGCGCGGCATGGCTGGCCGCTCTTTCGATTTCGCTGCGGCTGCCATGCTGCACTGCCGTCAGGCGGCTCTCCGCCCGTTTCGGAACGCGGGGGTCGGTGATCGCCGCGCGCTGGATGAACGGCCGCTTTGCCAGCTTGCTGCGATTGCCATGCCGCACCCCTATCAGACTGCTTTCCGCCCTTATCGCCGATCTAACAGAAGACGCTGCGCTGGAGACGAGCGAGCGCGGGATGAGTGCTCGACCGCCCAGACACATCGTTAGGCACCCTGTCGCCGCCAGCGTCGATAGCGGCATTTAGTCGACCCTGCTGCGTGCTCGCCGAGTGCGCAGCATTATTTTAATATAATTCAATATACTATAGATAGTCCAGCCTCATCACGAGGCAGTTCCCGTGATTAAAAATGCAGAGCTATCTGCCTTTTATCAACTGGCTCTTGGTCGGAGCGAGAGGATTCGAACCTCCGACCCCCTGCTCCCGAAGCAGGTGCGCTACCAGGCTGCGCTACGCTCCGACCGTGCGGGGCAGGTAGCCCGCGGCCGCGCGGAATGCAAGAGGCAATCGTGCAAAATCAGTCGCGCCCCCGCAGCAGGCGCTGCAGCAGGTTCCAGCGCGGCGAGGTGACGGATTCGTTGCCGGGCTTGGCCTCGCTGGCCGGGCGCAGCCGCGAGGCGCCGAGCCTTTCGCGCATCAGGATGTAAAGGCCCGAGGCGATGATCAGCGCCGCGCCGGCGATGGTCGGCAGGTCGGGACGTTCGTCGAACAGGAACCAGCCGTAGGCCACCGCCCAGAGCATCTGCGAATATTGCATCGGCGCGACATTGGCCGCCTCGCCCGCCTGATAGGCCAGGATCAGCAGGAAACCCGCCGCCAGCCCCAGCACCGCGATCACCCCGGTCAGCGCCAGGTCCCCCAGTTCCATCGGCCGGTAGGCAAGGCTCAGCGAAGCGCCGGTCAGCAGAAAATTCCCGATCATCGGCCACAGCAGCAGGATCACCGTGCGCTCGGACCGGCCCAGCTTGCGCACCGCGATCGCCGACATCGCCGAGGCGCTGGCCCCGGTCAGTGCCGCCAGATGGCCCAGGCTGAGCGCCGTCGCCCCGGGCCGCAGCACGATCAGCACCCCGCAAAGCCCGGCGATGACCGCGAACATGCGGTGCAGCCCGACCTTTTCCCCCAGAAGCGGGATCGACAGCAGCGTGACCAGCAGCGGCGCCGCGAACAGGATGGAATAAACCTGCGCCAGCGGCAGCACGGAAAAGGCGTAAAAGCCGCAGACGCCCGAGGTCACGATGCAGGCCGAGCGCAGCCCGACCCAGAACGGGTTGCGCGGCCGCAGCGTGCCATGCGTCGGGTCGCGCAGCAGCAGCACCGCCAGCGGCGGAAAGGACAGGATGGCGGAAAAGAACAGGATCTGCAGCGCCGGATAGGTTTCCCCCAGCAGCTTGATGATCACGTCATGGGTCGAATAGATGCCCATGGACAGCAGGGCAAGCAGCGCACCCCTGACATTTCCGGCCGTCATTACGCTCTCCGCGCGCCATCTGGCGACAGGGGTCGCGCCCGCCAGGGGCGCGGCCGTGACCTATTGCGCGGAAAGTGCCGCGACGATGTGATCGCCCATCTCTGCGGTCGAGACCGGCGTGCCGCCCTCGGCCCCCATCAGGTCCCCGGTGCGCACGCCGTCGGCCAGAACCTTCTCGACCGCGGCCTCCAGCATGTCGGCCTCGGTCCCGAGGTCATAGGAATAGCGCAGACACATGGCAAAGCTCAGGATGCAGGCGATCGGATTGGCCTTGCCTTGCCCGGCGATGTCGGGGGCCGAGCCGTGCACCGGCTCATACATGGCCTTGGGCCGGCCATTCGCCATCGGCGCGCCAAGGCTGGCCGAGGGCAGCATGCCAAGGCTGCCGGTCAGCATCGCCGCCGCATCCGAGAGAATGTCGCCGAACAGGTTGTCGGTCACGATCACGTCGAACTGCCGCGGGTTCCTGACCAGCTGCATGGCGCCGTTGTCGGCATACATGTGCGACAGCTCGACCTGCGGGTATTCGTGGTCATGCACCCATTGCACTTCCTCGCGCCACAGGATGCCCGATTCCATGACATTGGCCTTTTCCATCGAGCAGACGCGGCCCGCGCGCTTCCTGGCCAGGTCGAAGGCGGCGCGGGCGACGCGGCGGATCTCGCCGCTGGTATAGCGCTGGGTGTTGACGCCGACGCGGCCGCCCTCGTTGCCGGGGGTCGGGTCGGGGGAAATGCCGCGCGGCTCGCCGAAATAGACGCCCGAGGTCAGTTCGCGCACGATCAGGATGTCGAGCCCGGCGACCACCTCGCGTTTGAGCGAGGAAAAATCCGCCAGCGCGTCGAAGCACTGCGCCGGGCGCAGGTTGGCAAACAGGTCCATCTCCTTGCGCAGGCGCAGAAGGCCGCGCTCGGGCTTCAGGCTGAAGTCCAGACTGTCGTATTTCGGGCCGCCGACCGCGCCCAGCAGCACCGCGTCGACCGCCTGCGCCCGCGCCATGGTCTCGTCGGCCAGCGGCACGCCATGCCGGTCATAGGCGGCGCCGCCGACCAGATCCTCGCTGACATCGAAGGTCAGGCCGCGGTTCGTCTCGAACCAGCCGATGACCTTGCGCACCTCGGCCATGACCTCGGGGCCGATGCCATCGCCGGGCAGGATCAGCAGGGAATAGGTCGTCATCGCACATGTCCTCCGGTTTCGATGGCTTCGCCTCGCGTATCGCCGCACGGCAACAGCGTCAAGGGAATGACCCGGCGCTTGCCGCAGGCACCGGCGCGGCCTAGCTTGCCGCCATGACTGCAGAACCGGACTTCAGGGGATTCGCGCTGGACGGCGCCACGGCGCTGGCGCTGTTGCAGTGGCAGGCCGAAATGGGCGCGGACGAGCCCTGTCTCGACGCGCCGCTCGACCGCTATGGCCCGGAGGAGCTGATCACCCCTGCCGCTGCCCCTGCCCCTGCCCCGGCGGCGGATCTGCTGGCCCGCGCCGAGGCCCTGGCGCTGGCCGCCACGACGCTGCCGGCGCTGGCCGCGGCGCAGGAAGGCTTCGACGGCATCGAGCTGCGGAAGGGCGCGCGCAGCTTCTGCTTTGCCGACGGCCATGCGGCGGCCCGCGTCATGGTCATCGGCGAGGCGCCGGGCGAGGAGGAGGACCGGCAGGGCCGCCCCTTCGTCGGCCGCGCCGGCCAGCTTCTGGACCGGATGTTCGCCGCCATCGGCCTGTCGCGCCAGGCGGTCGATGCCGAGCACGCGCTTTACATCGTCAATGTCCTGCCCTGGCGGCCGCCGGGCAACCGCCAGCCGCAGCCGGCCGAGATCGCGCTGATGCTGCCCTTCCTGCGCCGCCATGTCGAACTGGCCCGGCCCGATGTTCTGGTGCTGATGGGCAACACGCCCTGCGCCGCGGCACTGAACCGCCAGGGCATCCTCAAGCTGCGCGGACAGTGGACCACAGGTTTCGGCCTGCCGGCGCTGCCGATGGCGCATCCCGCCTATCTGCTGCGCACGCCGCTGGCCAAGCGCGAGGCCTGGGCCGACCTGCTGACGCTTGCGGCACGGCTTGACGCTCAGCCCGACGCGGCGCAGCCCTGAAACTCGACCGCGCCACCCTCGCCGATCAGGGTGATGCGCAGCGCCGCGGGGTCCAGCGCGAAGGGCTTGCCCGAGGCTGCGATGAAATCCGCGCGCGCGCTGAGCCGCCCGTCCTCGCGCCCGATCTCGGGGGCCGAGACCCAGACCTCGGCGCCCATCAGTTCCATCGCCACATCCGCGCCGGCGCCGGCGGCGCTGTCGGGCAGGGTGGCATGGACCTGCATGCCGTCGCCGATCTCGGAGATCTCGCAGGCGGGCTGCGCCGGCGAGCGTTCGGGCTGGCTGGCGATCGCCGCCCGGATCGCGGGATCGGGCGCAGCACCCGCCGGCCCGGCGGCCAGCGCCAGCTGCGCCGGCACGCAGATGTCAAGGCAAAGCCCGAAATCCACCACGGCGCGCAGATCGACCGGACGGGCCGGATCCTGCGGGGTGACCTCGATCGGCAGGATCAGCTCGTCGTGATAGCCCAGCGTGCGCTCGCCGCCCGAATCGATCACCTCGGGCCGCGGCCACAGCAGCCGCGCCGCGCCCAGGTTTCGCGAGCCCTGCCAGTCGAACCGCGGCGGCACGCCGGTATCGCCCGGGCTGCGCCAGTAGGTCTTCCAGCCCGGTTCAAGCCGCAGCCTCAGCGCCGAGATGCGCCGGCCCTCGGGCGTGACCCAGCCGGGCAGCAGTTCCGCCGAGGCCAGGCCGGGCGGCAGGTCCTGCGCCAGCGCCGGCGCGGCAGTGATGAGCAGGAGCGCGATGATCCTCATGCCGTCCTTCTTGCCGCAATCGCGCTCCGACGTGAAGTCACGATGCCGGCAATGCCTTGCGAAACCGCCACAAAGGACCGATCCTGAGGCAAAGCCAGCACGGAGCGGACCATGGACCAGGCCAGCAATCTGACCGGCAAGCTGCTGATCGCCATGCCCGGCATGCGCGACCCGCGATTCGAACATTCCGTCATCCTGATCTGCGCCCATTCCGAGGACGGCGCCATGGGGCTGGTGGTGAACCGCCCCCTGCCCGAGATCGGGTTCTGCGAATTGCTGGCACAGCTCGGCATCGATGCCGGGCGCGAGGCACTGGACATTCCCGTGCGCTTTGGCGGCCCGGTCGAGCCGGGGCGCGGCTTTGTGCTGCATCACGTGGCGCAGGGCGAGGCCGACGAGAACCGCCTGCGCATCGCCGAGGATCTGGCGATGTCCACCACCCGCGACATTCTCGAGGATTTCGCCCGTGGCCGCGGCCCGCTGCCGGCGCTGCTGGCGCTGGGTTATGCCGGCTGGGGCCCGGGACAGCTGGATTCCGAGATCCGCGACAATGGCTGGCTGACCTCGGAACGCGGCGACGAGATCATCTTCGGCGCCGACAATGCCGGCAAGTGGCGGGCGGCGCTGAAATCGCTGGGCATCGACCCGCTGCTGCTGTCACCCGACGCCGGCCACGCCTAGCGCGGCGCGGCGGCGCGGCGCAACCGGTCGTTGATCGCCGCGCCCAGCCCGTGGCCGGGCACCGGCGCCACGGCGATCGGCCGGCCCAGCGCATCGGCCTGCCGAAGCAGATCGAACAGCCGCGCCGCCGCCTCGGCCAGATCGCCCGAGGCGCTCAGCGTCATCTCGCCCGCGACGGGGCCAAAGCCGATCAGCACCTCGCCCGGGCGCGCGCCCAGCGCCTCCAGCCGCAGGCTGGCGCGCGGCGCATAATGGCTGGAAAGCTGGCCCGGCGAATTCGGCGCCCGGTCATGGAGAGCGGGCGGGACCGGCGCCCGGCCCAGCACCGCGGCCACCGCCTCGGCGGCGATGCCGCCCGGGCGCAGCAGCATGGGCCGGCCTGCATCCCAGCCGATGATCGTCGATTCGACCCCGACCGCGCAGGGCCCGGCATCCAGCACCGCGGCGATGCGCCCGCCAAGCCCGGTATCAGGGTCGGCGACATGGCCGGCCGTGGTCGGGCTGATCCGCCCCGAGGGATTGGCCGAAGGCGCGGCCAGCGGCTCGCCGAAGGCGCGCAGCAGGGCCTGGGCCGCCGGATGCGCCGGCACCCTTATCGCCACCGTGTCATGCCCGGCCGTCACCAGCCCGGCGATGCCGGCATCCTGCCGCAGCGGCAGCACCAGCGTCAGCGCGCCCGGCCAGAAGGCCTGCGCCAGCGCCCGGGCCGGGGCATCGAAATGCGCGATGCGCTCGGCCGCCTCCAGGTCGGGCAGATGCACGATCAGCGGGTTGAAGCTGGGCCGGCCCTTGGCCTCATAGATGCGGGCGACGGCGCGGGCGTTGCGCGCGTCCCCGGCCAGGCCATAGACGGTCTCGGTCGGCATGGCGACCAGTTCGCCCGCAGCCAGCAGCGCGGCGGCACCGGCCAGGCCCTCGGCATCGGGAAAAAGCACAAGCGTCTGCATTCGTTACGTCGGGTTGTGGTTGCCGCTTGCCGGCCGGGAAATATGATCCGCCGACAGGGCTTCAGTTACGCGCCACAGCCGGATTTGCCAAGGCGCGACATGAGGAGGGCAAGACCATGGCCTATCGGGCGCCTGTCGGACAGATCGAATTCATCCTGAACAGGGTCGCGGGGTTTGCACAACTGGCCGGCACCGGGCTGTTCGCCGAGGCCACGCCCGAGACCGTGAGTGCGATCCTCGCCGAGGCCGGCAAGCTGGCGACCGAGGTCATCGCCCCGGTGAACCGCGCCGGCGACCTGACCCCGGCGCGGCTGGAGAACGGCCGGCTGCGCTCGAGCCCCGGCTATGCCGAGGCGTTCCGCGCCCTGGCCGGGGGCGGCTGGATCGGCCTTTCCGCGGCCCCGGAATTCGGCGGCATGGGCCTGCCGCAAAGCCTGAACATGGCGGTGAACGAGATGGTCGCCGCCGGCTGCCTGGCGCTGCAGCTCAATCCGTTGCTGACCCAGGGCCAGATCGAGGCCCTGCAGCATCACGGCAGCGCGGCGCTGAAGGCGCTTTACCTGCCGAAGCTGATCTCGGGGGAATGGTCGGGCACGATGAACCTGACCGAGCCCCAGGCCGGCTCGGACGTGGGGGCGCTGAGGAGCCGCGCCGAACGCGCCGGCGACGGCAGCTATCGCATCACCGGGCAAAAGATCTTCATCACCTGGGGCGACAGCGACCTGACCGAAAACGTCTGCCATCTGGTGCTGGCGCGGCTGCCCGACGGCGGCCCCGGCACCGCGGGCATCAGCCTGTTTCTGGTGCCGCGCCAGATCCCCGACGCCCAGGGCCGGCCCGGCCCGGCCAATGCGCTGCGCGTGGTCAGCCTTGAACACAAGCTGGGCATCCACGGCAGCCCGACCTGCGTGATGAGCTTCGAGGGCGCCACCGGCTGGCTGGTGGGCGAGGAACACCGGGGCATGGCCGCCATGTTCACCATGATGAACTGCGCCCGTCTTGGCGTCGGCATGCAGGGCGTGGCCCAGGCCGAGGCGGCGCTGCAGCAGGCCGTGGCCTATGCGCAGGAACGCCAGCAGATGGGGCCGATCATCCGCCACCCCGACGTGCGGCGCATGCTGGCCGAGGCCCGGGCCGAGGTCTTTGCCGCCCGCGCCATCTGCATGTCCTGCGCCGTGGCGCTGGACATGGCGCGCGCCACCGGCCTTGAGGACTGGCAGGCGCGCGGCGCACTGCTGACGCCGATCGCCAAGGCGCATGGCACCGATGTCGGCATCCGCGTCGCCGATGCCGCGGTGCAGGTGCATGGCGGCATGGGCT
The DNA here is from genome assembly GCF_039808215.1 of Paracoccus sp. (in: a-proteobacteria). GTDB lineage: Bacteria > Pseudomonadota > Alphaproteobacteria > Rhodobacterales > Rhodobacteraceae > Paracoccus. The sequence goes on along the minus strand of NZ_JBDHSP010000013.1, from coordinate 60,656 downwards.
ATATTGAGGAGACCGGCGCCGCCCAGTATCTGCGCGACGTGCGCATCACCGCCATCTACGAGGGCACGAACGGCATCCAGGCCATGGATCTGGTCGGGCGCAAGCTGGCCGACGGCGGCAATGCCGCCATGGCGCTGCTGGACGAGATCCTCGACGGCGCCAAGGCGGCCCAGACCACCGAACCCGAGCTGGCCAACCAGGTCTGGCAGGCGGCCGAGACGCTGCGCGAGGCGACGCAGGATCTGCTCGAGCAGCCGCCCGCCGGGCGCTTCGCCGGCGCCGTGCCCTATCTGGCCGCCTTTGCCCGGGTGCTGGGGGCGCATTTTCACCTGCGCGCCGCGACCCAGGGCGGCAGCAGGGCGCTGGCCCGGGTCTATGTCAGCCGCATCCTGCCGCATTTCGCCGCCGATCTGGCCGCGGCCCGTGCCGGGGGTGACGACCTGCAGGCGCTTGACGACGCAGTGCTTCTTGGTCACATGGCCGGGTGATACTGAGCGAGACCCACACCCCCCCGGCCGAAGGCGAGGCCCATGAGATCGCCCCCGGCGTGCTCTGGCTGCGGCTGCCGCTGCCCTTCCGGCCCGATCACGTCAATGCCTATGCCTTTCTCGACGGCGACGGCTGGACGCTGGTCGACACCGGCATCGACAGCCGCCGCTGCCGCGCCATCTGGCAGCAGATCCTGCGCGGCCCGCTGGCCGGCGCGCCGGTCACGCGGCTGATCGCCACCCATCACCACATCGACCACATCGGCCTTGCCGGCTGGTTCCAGGCGCAGGGGGCGGAACTGTGGACCTCGCGCACCGCATGGCTGATGGCGCGCATGTCGGTGCTGGACCTGCAGGAACGCCCGACGCCGCAGGCCATCGCCTTCTGGCGCCAGGCCGGCATGCCGGCGGATCTGCTCGAGGAGCGCAGCTTCGAGCGGCCCTTCAACAGCGCCGATTTCTGCGCGCCGCTGCCGCCGGGCTATCGCCGGCTGTGCGAGGGCCAGCAGATCCGCTTCGGCAAGCGCGACTGGGTGCTGCGCATGGGCAATGGCCATGCGCCGGAACATGTCACGCTGTGGTCGCTCGACGACGATCTGGTGATCGGCGGCGACCAGCTGCTGGCGACGATCTCGCCCAATCTGGGCGTCTACCCGACCGAGCCCGGCGCCGACAGCGTCGGCGACTGGCTGGAAAGCGCGACCCGGCTTGCGGGTTTCGCCGACCCCGGGCAACTGGTCCTGCCCGGCCACAAGCTGCCCTATCGCGGCCTGCCGACCCGGCTGCGGCAACTGGCCGAAAACCAGCGCGCCGCGCTGGAGCGGATGCTGGCCGGGCTGCGCGAAAAGCCGCGCAGCGCCGTGGACTGCTTTCCCCTGCTCTATCGCCGCCACATCGCGAAACCCGAGTTCGGCCTGGCGCTGGCCGAGGCGGTGGGCCACATCAACCACCTGCAGGCGACCGGCAGGGCGTGGCCGGCGGGCAGGTCCGCCGCGGGCGCCACGCTTTGGGGGGCGTGACAGCGGCGCCGGCTTGCGCTATCCCTGAGCGCAATATCGCGCGCAGAAACGGACAGGATCATGGCCTCGCACAACGACATCACCCCGCACAAGCACGGTGAAATGGACATCCGCCACCATCAGGCGACCTTCGCCGGCTTCATCAAGGTCTCGGTCTGGGCGATCGTGCTGTCGATCTTCGTGCTGATCTTCATGGCGCTTGCCAACGCCTGACCTCCGGACGAAAGACTGAAATTCCATGCAAAGGCGCAGTTTCCTTGCACTGGCGCTGCCGGCCGCGCTTGCGGCTTGCGGTGCCGATCACAAATGGGCCAGCGACGAGGCGGTGCGGCGCGCGCGCTATGTCTCGGACGAGCCGCCCTCGATCACGCTTCTGACCGTCATCGGCATCCCGCGCGGCGAAGGCGGGCATTCGGCGCTGATGATCAACGGCAGCCAGCGGGTGATCTTCGACCCGGCCGGCAGCTGGGAACATCCCGCCATCCCCGAACGCGGCGACGTGCTTTACGGCATCACCCCGAATTTTCGCAATTTCTACATCGACTACCACGCCCGCGCGACCTATTGGGTGGCCGAGGACAGCGTGGCGGTGCCGCTGGCGGTCGCCAATGCCGCCATCCGCGAGGCCGAGTCCCAGGGCGCCACGAACAAGAGCTTCTGCGCCGCCTCGACCGGCCAGGTGCTGCGCCGCGTGCCGGGGTTCGAGGCCGCGCCGGGCGGGTTCTCGCCGCTCAAGCTCAGGGCCTGGTTCCTGACCCTGCCGGGCGTGACCTCGAAAAGGCACATGGACGGCGATCCGGCCAACAACCACGACGTGCTGCTGCGCCAGAAGAACGGCATCATCGCCGGCTACGGCCCCGACGGCCAGCTTCATCAGATCAGGAAAAGCGCCAGATAAAGCGTCGCCATGCCGGCAAGGATCGCCGCCAGGATGTTGCGGGTCAGCAGCCCCGCCGCCAGCGTCGCCAGCGCCGCGATCATCCGCGCCGGGTCGGCCTCGCCATGCGTGGCCGCCGGCCAGACCACCAGCGGCGCCACGATCGCCGGCAGGACGCCCACGGCGGTATAGCGCAGCAGCCGCTGCACCCAGCCCGGCATGCTGCGCCGGCCAAGCGCCCCCAGAAATGACCAGCGCAGCAGATAGGTGCCAAGGCCCGAGCCAAGGATGATCAGCCAGATCGTGGCGCTGCCGTAGCCGGTCATCGCGGCACCCCCCTGCGGCGTTCGAGCAGGATCTCGGTCCCGGCGCCGGCCAGCATGGCCAGCGGCGCCGCCACGAACAGCCCCAGCCCCGAAGGCAGGAAGGCAAAGACCAGCGCCCCGACCGTGGCGACCAGCGCCGCCGCCAGATGCGCCAGCGACCGCAGCATCGGCGCCACCAGCGCCAGGAAGGTGATGGGAATGGCGAAATCCAGCGCCCAGCTTTCGGGAATGGCATTGCCGGCCCAGACGCCCAGCAGCGTGGCGATGAACCAGGGCACGGCGGTGGCGAATGTCGTGCCGAGGAAATAGCTGACGCGCTGCTCGATGCGCAGGCGCGGGTGTTTCTCGAACTGCTGCAGCGCCAGGGCGAAATTCTGGTCGAACAGGCAATAGGCGATCCAGGCGCGGTCGCGCGGCTGCGCCTCGCCCAGCCAGGGCACCAGCGCAGCCGAATACATCGCCAGCCGCAGGTTCACCGCGATGGCCGAGACGACGACCACGAAGGCCGGCGCATGTTCGCTCATCAGTTGCACCGCGGTGAATTGCGAGGCCCCCGCCAGGACCAGCACGGTAAAGCCGATGATCTGCCCGAGGCTCAGCCCGGCGTCCGAGGCCAGCACCCCGAACAGCATGCCGAAGGGCAAGAGCACCAGCACGAAGGGCAGCGCCTGCACGAAGCCGTGGCGCACGCAGGCCGCGGGGCTGCGCCGCAGCGCACGCAGCTGCTCGGGGCTGAGATCAGCCGTGGCGGCGGCATCGGCGGGCAGGGACATGGTGAAATGCGCTCGTCAATCGGGTAGGGTTGCGACAGATAGGCGCATTCCGCCGCGAAAGACAAGCAAGCCATGACCCCAGCCCCGGCCCGGATCCTGCACGGCATCCCGCCCGAACTGGCGCCTGCGGCGGCGGCGCTTTACTGGCGCCATTTCGGCGCCCAGATCCAGCCGCTGCCGACCGGGCCGCGCCAGGGGCTGGCGCTGGTCAGGGCGCTGATGCGGCCCGATCACGCGCTGCTGGCGCTGTCGCCCTCGGGGCGGCCGGTCGGCATCGCCGGGCTGCGCGACAGCCGGGGAGGGCTGCTGGCGCCGGATGCCGCGGGATTCCTCGGCGTCTGGGGTCCGCGCCGGGGCCTGCTGCGCCATCTGCTGACCGGGCTTTACCGGCCGGGGGCGGCGACGGCGGACATGATTCTCGACGGGGTGGCGGTCGCGGCCCCCTGGCGGCGGCGCGGGCTGGCGCGCGCCCTGGTCGCGGCAGCCGCCGCCCGGGCCAGCGCGCACGGGCATGAGGCGCTGCTTGCCGAGGTCGCGGCCGGCAATGGCGTTGCGCTGGCGGCCTGGCAGGCGATGGGCTTTCGGCCGGTGGCGCGCCAGCGCCTGGGCTGGCCCTGGTCCGCCCCGGCGGTGGTGCTGCGGCTGGCGCTGTAGGCGCTCAGCCGGCCTCGGCCGCGGGCTCGGCCCGGCCCAGCATGCCGCTGACCTGCGCCAGCAAAAGGAAGGCCCGGCCCGAGCGCGATTCGGCCAGCATCGCCAGCAACTGCGCATCGCCGGCCTGCGCCCGTTCGCCCAGCAGCCGATCGAACTGGCGCAGGAAATGCTGGGCCACGTCGCGAAACACCTCGTCGCTGCGCATCATCGCCCCGGCACTGGCCAGCGCCACCGGGTCCTGGATCGCGGCAAGCCCGGTCAGGGCCTCGCCGCGCGCGCCCCGGGCAAGGTGCTGCCACAGCGCCGGGTCGGCCTGCGGCAGATGCAGCTCGTCCATGTAGACACCCTGCCCGGCCAGCAGCGTCACCACATCCTGCGCGGCGCGGATCAGCCCGGCCAGGCGCGGATCGGCCAGCGCCAGGCGCAGGCAGCGAATCGCCTCGCGGTCATCGGGACCGTCGGGAAAGTTCAGGGCATGGAACAGTTCGGGCGCGGTCAGTTCCGCCACCTCGGCCGCCTCGGCCGCCGGTTGGCGCGGCGTGCTGGCGCGCGGCGGCGGCGGGGCGCGTCGGCGCGGCGGCAGGGTATCGCGCGGCGTGCCGGGTTCGATCGCAGGCAGCGCATCGCCCGGGCTGGCCGCGGCCTGCATGCGCGCCAGTTCCGCGCGCAGGCTCAGCGCCTCGTCGCGCAGCAGCGACAGGCTGCGCGCCGACCAGACCGCCAGCCAGACCAGCGCCAGCGGCAAGAGCACGCCCACCAGCCACATGACCCAGCCCGCGCCGGATTGCGCGGCGCCGGGCTCGGGCTCGGGCGCCAGCCAGGCAAAGAGCGCCACCAGCGCCAGCCAGGCCAGGCTGACGCCGGCCCCGATCACCAGCGCCCGGCCGCGCGCCTGTTCGGCCGCCATCCGGCGCAGGACCTCCAGCGTGTTCATCCCCGGCCCCTTTCCTCAGACATAGCGGATCGCGATGATCTCATAGGATTTTCCACCGCCAGGGGTCACCACCTCGACGCTGTCGCCCTCATCCTTGCCGATCAGCGCCCGCGCCAGCGGCGAGCGCAGGTTCAACAGCCCGCGTTCCAGATCCGCCTCGGCCTCGCCGACGATCTGATAGGTGCGCTCCTCCTCGGTATCCTCGTCGATCAGGGTGACGGTGGCGCCGAACTTGACCGAGCCGGCCAGTTTCGAGGTGTCGATCACCTCGGCGCGCGAGATGATCATCTCGAGCTCCTTGATGCGGCCCTCGACGAAGCTCTGCTTTTCCCGGGCGGCGTGGTATTCGGCGTTTTCCGACAGGTCGCCATGCTCGCGCGCCTCGGCGATGGCGCGGATCACCGCCGGGCGCTCGACCGCGCGCAGCTGGCGCAGCTCCTCGTCCAGCAGGTCATAGCCCGCGCGGGTCATCGGTATCTTTTCCATTCCAGTCCTTCCGGTCGCAAGCCTGCGACGCCAGTCAACGCGAAACAAGGTGCGGGAACGCCCCCGACCATCGGCCGGGGGCGCCCGCAGAAACTCGGAAGGCATCAAAGCCGGTTCCGCCCGGCGTTTCAAGCCCCGCCTGCGGGCGCCCCGCCCCCGCGCCCCCGCGTTGCGATTGCCGGCAGGATTATTACAGGCTAGTGCGAGGGCGCAGTTGCCAGAGCCAGGGAATGGAGGGCCGAGCCATGACTGAAGTGATCCGCGAGTCCATGGACTATGACGTTGTCATCGTGGGCGGCGGCCCGGCCGGCCTGTCGGCGGCGATCCGGCTGAAGCAGGTCAACCCGGAACTTTCGGTGGTGGTGCTGGAAAAGGGCAGCGAGATCGGCGCCCATATCCTGTCGGGCGCGGTGCTGGACACCTCGGGGCTGGACCGGCTGATCCCCGACTGGCAGGAGCGGGGCGCTCCGGTCACCACCGCGGTCACCCGTGACAATTTCTACCTGCTGGGCGAGGCGGGCGGCATCCGGGTGCCGAACTGGCCGATGCCGCCGCTGATGTCGAACCACGGCAAATATATCGTCAGCATGGGCAATGTCTGCCGCTGGCTGGCCAGCGAGGCCGAGGCGCTGGAGGTCGAGATCTTTCCCGGCATGGCCTGTTCGCAACTGGTCATGGATGGCAGCCGCGTCGCCGGCGTCGTCGCCGGCGAGATGGGGCTGAATGCCGACGGCACCCCCGGCCCGAATTACGAGCCGGGGATGGAACTGCGCGGCAAATATGTCTTCATCGCCGAGGGTGTGCGCGGCAGCCTCGCCAAGCAGCTGATCGCGCAATACGATCTTTCCGCCGGGCACGAGCCGCAGAAATTCGGCCTCGGCATGAAGGAGATCTGGGAGATCGACCCCGAGAAGGCCCGCCCCGGCACGGTGACCCACACCATGGGCTGGCCGCTGGGCAAGAATGCCGGCGGCGGCAGCTTCATCTATCATCTCGAGGGCAATCAGGTGCTGGTGGGCTTTGTCGTGCACCTGAACTACGCCAATCCGCATCTTTACCCCTATATGGAGTTCCAGCGCTTCAAGCATCACCCGATGGTCGCGGAACTGCTGCAGGGCGGCAAGCGCGTGGCTTACGGCGCGCGGGCGATCAGCGAGGGCGGCTGGCAGTCGATCCCGAAACTGACGGTGCCGGGGGCGGTGCTTCTGGGCTGCTCGGCCGGGCTGGTCAATGTGCCGCGCATCAAGGGCAACCACAATGCCATGCTGTCCGGGATCGCCGCCGCCGAGGCCGCGGCCGCCGCGATCGCCGCCGGCCGCGCGGGCGACGAGTTGACCGATTATGAGGCCGAGCTGCGCAGCGGCGACATCGCCGCCGATCTGAAGCCGGTGCGCAACGTCAAGCCCTTGTGGTCGAAACTGGGGCTGAGCGCCTCGCTGATGCTCGGCGGCCTTGACATGTGGGTGGCGAACCTGACCGGCTGGAACCCGCTGGGCACCTGGAAACACGGCAAGACGGATGCCCAGGCCACCGGCAAGGCGCGTGACTTCAAGCCGATCGACTATCCGCGCCCGGACGGGAAGCTGTCCTTCGACCGCCTGACCAATGTCAGCTTTTCCTTCACCAACCATGAGGAAAGCCAGCCCTGCCACCTGAAGCTGAAGGATCCCTCGCTGCCGATCCGGGTGAACCTGCCCGAATATGACGAGCCGGCGCAGCGCTATTGCCCGGCCGGGGTCTATGAGGTGCTGCCGGGCGAGGACGGGCCGCGTTTCCAGATCAATTTCCAGAACTGCGTGCATTGCAAGACCTGCGACATCAAGGACCCCAGCCAGAACATCGACTGGACCACGCCGCAGGGCGGCGACGGGCCGAACTACCCGAACATGTGATTGCCGGACCGGCCCCCCCGGCCTGGCGCGGCGTTGCCCAATGCCGCGACGGCCGCTAGGTTCGCCGGGCCATCTGCCAAGGAGCGGGCCAAGCCGTGACCACAAGACTGATCCCGCTGGCGCTGATCGCGCTGACCGCAGCGCCGGCGCTGGCGCTGCCGCCTGGCCCCGTCCCCGGCCCCGTCCCCGTCGCGGACTGGCCGCAACTGGCGCAGTCCGAAACGCCCGCGCCCCAGGACAGCGAGCGGCCCGCGCACCGGCCCGCGACGCCGGCCACGCCAGCCGTTCCGGCCGCCACCTTCGATCTGCATGGGCTGGCCGGGCCCTATCTGGCGGCGCGCATGGCAGCGATCCAGAACGATTTTGGCGCCGCCGCCAGCTATTATCTGCAGGCGCTGGCCCAGGATGACACCGACCCCTATCTGCAGGACAGCGCCCTGGTCTCGCTGATCTCGGCCGGCGAGATGGAGCGCGCGGTGGCGCTGGCGCTGACCATGAGCGACCAGGGCCGCGCCACGGAACTGGCGCGGCTGGTGCAGCGCAGCGAACTGGCGCGCGCCGGCCGCTGGGCCGATCTGGTCGCCGCCATCGACGCAACCCCCGGCACCCAGCCGACCGAGACCCCGGTGGGCGCCGTGCTGGTCGACGGGCTGATCCGGGCCTGGGCGCTGCTGGGTGCGGGCAAGGCCACGGAATCGCTGGAATCCTTTCGCAAGCTGCTTGAGGTGCAGGGCGCGGCGCCGATGGTGAACTATCACCTGGCGCTGGCCCGGGCCAAGGTCGGCGATTTCGAGGGCGCCGAACTGCTGCTGGCCGATCCCGAGACCGGCAGCCATATCCTTGGCATCATCGCCCGGGCACAGGTCCTGTCGCAGCTCGAGCGCAACCGCGACGCCATCGCCATGCTCGAGGCCACACCCGGCTTTGCCGAGGAACCGCAGCTGCTGGCGATGCGCGACCGCATGGCCAAGGGGGAGACCCTGGCCTTCGACGCCATCCGTGGCCCGGCGGACGGCATCGCCCAGGTCTATCTGACCTTCGCCTCGGTGATGGCCGGCGAGGAGGATCCCGACCCGCTGGCGCTGATCCACGCCCGGCTGGCGGAATATCTGGCCCCCGACATGGGCGAGGCGCGGCTGCTGGCGGCGCAGATGCTGCAGGGCTTTGGCCAGTTCGACCTGGCCGAGACCGAATTCGAGACCCTGCGCAAGCAGGGCGAGATGCGCCCGGTCGCGGAACTGGCGCGCATCGACGCGCTGGCGCGGGCCGACCGGCTGGACGATGCCGAAAAGGCGGCGCTGGCGCTGACCGCGGCGCATCCGGAACTGGCGCCCGGCTGGGTCGCGCTGGGCGATCTTCTGCGCCAGCAGGACAAGTTCGCCCAAGCGGTGCCGGCCTATGACAAGGCGCTGAGCCTGATCGACCCGAAACACGGCGAGGCGCGCTGGTTTCCGCTTTACGCCCGCGGCATTGCGCTGGAACGCTCGGGCAATTTTCCCCGCGCCGAGGCCGATTTCCGCGCCGCGCTGAAGATCCGCCCGGATTCGGCGCAGGTGCTGAACTATCTCGGCTACAGCCTGGTCGACCGCAGCGAAAAGCTGGACGAGGCGCTCGAGCTGATCAAGCGCGCGGTCAGGCTGCGCCCCGACGACGGCTATATCCTCGATTCCCTGGCCTGGGTCTATTTCCGCCTCGGCCATTACGACGAGGCGGTGGCGCCGATGGAACGCGCCGTCGCTGCCATGGCGGGCGATGCGCTGGTCAACGACCACATGGGCGACATCTACTGGATGGTCGGCCGCCAGCGCGAGGCCGAGATCCAGTGGCGCCGGGCGCTGTCGCTGGAACCCGAGACCGAGGCCGAGGCCAAGCGCATCCGCGCCAAGCTGGAACGCGGCCTCGACGCGGTGCTGGCCGAGGAAAAGCAGAATGGCGGCAAGCTGCCCGAGGCGCGCCCGCCGGCGCCCGAAAGCCAGCCGCCCCAGGACTGACATGGCCCTGCCCCGGCGCGAGCCCGCCCCCGCGAAGCTGAACCTGACGCTGCATGTCACCGGCCAACGCGCCGACGGCTATCACCTGCTTGATTCGCTGGTGGTGTTCCTGGAACTGGGCGATGTGGTGACGCTGGCCGAGGGGCCGCTGTCGCTGGCGGTGACCGGCCCCTTTGCCGGCGACCTGGACCCGGGGCCGGACAATCTGTGCCTGCGTGCGGCGCGGCTGGCCGGGCGCGAGGCGGCGATCACCCTGGAAAAGAACCTGCCGGTGGCCTCGGGCATCGGCGGCGGCTCGGCCGATGCGGCGGCGGTGCTGCGCGCGCTGGGGGCGCCGGCGCGGGGCAGCGAGGCGCTTGGCGCCGATCTGCCGGTCTGCATGGCCGGCCGGCCGGCGCGCATGCGTGGCCTGGGCGAAATCCTCGCGCCGCTGCCAGCGCTGCCGGCCCTTGACCTGCTGCTGGTCAACCCCCGCCGCGCGCTGGCCACGCCCGCGGTGTTCGCGGCGCTCGCGCAGCGCCAGAACCCGCCCATGCCCGAGCCGCTGCCGCCCTTTCCCGACCGCGCCGCGCTGATCGCCTTCCTGCACACCTGCCGCAATGACCTTCAGACCCCGGCGATGCGGCTGCTGCCCGAGATCGCCGAATGCCTTGCGGCGCTGCGCGACGCGGGCGCGGCGCTGGCGCGCATGTCTGGCTCGGGTGCGACCTGCTTTGGCCTGTTTGCCAGCGCCGCAGCCGCCGAGGCGGCGCGCGCCCGCATCGCCCGCGCCCGGCCCGGCTGGTGGCTGGCGACCTCTGGACTTGCGCCGACAAAACCCTAACCTGCCGCAGACACTATCGGGAGAAACACCATGCTGCGCCTTGGCGTCAACATCGACCACGTCGCCACCGTCCGCAATGCCCGCGGCACACCCTGGCCCGACCCGCTGCGCGCCGCCGAACTGGCCGAGACCGCCGGCGCCGACGGCATCACCGCGCATCTGCGCGAGGACCGCCGCCACATTACCGACGCCGACATCGACCGGCTGGCGGCAAACCTGCGCCTGCCCCTGAACTTCGAGATGGCCGCGACCGCGGAAATGCAGGCCATCGCGCTGAAACATCGCCCGCATGCCGTCTGCATTGTCCCCGAAAAACGCGAGGAACGCACCACCGAAGGCGGGCTCGACGTGGCGGGGCACACCGCCTTCCTCGCCGATTTCATCGCCCCCCTGCGCGAGGCCGGCTGCCGGGTGTCGCTGTTCATCGGCCATGAGCCCGCCCAGATCGAGGCCGCCGCCCGCATCGGCGCCGCGGTGGTCGAACTGCACACCGGCGCCTATTGCGACCTCGACACCGAAGGCCGCAAAGCCGAACGCGACGCCGAGCTTGCGGCCCTGCGCCAGGGCGCAGCGCTGGCCGCCGGCCTCGGGCTCGAGGTCCACGCCGGTCACGGCCTCACCTTCGGCAATGTCGCCCCGATCGCCGCCATCCCGCAGATCGTGGAGTTGAACATCGGCCATTTCCTGATCGGGGAAGCGATCTTTCTCGGCCTCGATGGCGCCATCCGCGAGATGCGCCGCCGCATGGACGCGGCGCGGGGCTGACTTCTCTGTTCCCCAAATACTCATATCCGGCAGGACCATCAGGCAGATGATTCTCGGCATCGGCACCGACCTGTGCAACATCGACCGCATCGCCGGCGTGCTCGCGCGCCATGGCGACCGCTTTCGCAAGCGCGTGTTCACCGAACGCGAACTGGCGCTGGCGGCGCGGCGCCGGCATGAGGCTGCGACGCTGGCCAAGCGCTGGGCCGCCAAGGAGGCCTGTTCCAAGGCGCTTGGCACCGGCCTGGCCATGGGCATCGCCTGGCGCGACATGGCGGTTCAGAACCTGCCCGGCGGCCAGCCGGTGATGGAACTGACCGGCTGGGCGGCGGCGCGGCTGGCGGCGATGACCCCGCCCGGACATCGCGCGCGCGTCCATGTCACGCTGACCGACGACCACCCCTGGGCGCAGGCCTTCGTGGTGATCGAGGCGCTGGCCGAGAACGGCCACGGCTTGACTTTGCCGCTCCAAGCCCCCCATGAACGCGCGACTTCCGCATGAAGGGACCGGCATCAATGGCCAAGCACGACGCCCGCAAGGATGGGGGCATCTGGGAAACCGTCAAGACCATCTTCTGGGCCCTGCTGATCGCGGGCGTCTTCCGCACCCTGTTCTTCCAGCCGTTCTGGATCCCCTCGGGCAGCATGAAGGACACGCTGCTGATCGGCGATTTTCTGTTCGTGAACAAGATGGCCTACGGCTATTCCGCCGTGTCCTGCCCCTTCGGCCTGTGCCCGATCCCCGGGCGCATCCTCGGCTCGGATCCCGAACGCGGCGATGTCGTGGTGTTTCGCCACCCGACGCGGGGCGACGATTTCATCAAGCGCGTGATCGGCCTGCCGGGCGACCGGGTGCAGATGAAGGACGGCCAGCTGTGGCTGAACGGCGAGCCGGTGCCGCAGGAAGCCGCCGGCACCTTTTCCGAACCCTTCGCGCCACAGGGCCCGCAGCAAAGCCTGCCGAAATGCGCCAACGAACCCGTGCCGGCGGGCGGCCTGTGCGAAAAGCAGCGCCTGACCGAGACCCTGCCCAACGGCCTGCGCCACGATGTGCTGAACATCTTCGACGGCGGCCCGGGCGACAATACCGCCGAATTCACCGTGCCCGAGGGGCATTTCTTCTTCCTCGGCGACAACCGCGACAATTCCGGCGATTCGCGCTGGCCGGCCTCGATCGGCGGCGTCGGCATGGTGCCGGCGGAATTCCTGATCGGCCGCGCCGACCGCATCATCTTTTCCTCGGCCGGCCGGTCGCTGCTGTATTTCTGGACCTGGCGCGCGGACCGGTTCTTCAAGGCGGTCAACTAGGGAAGAATTGCCGCGGCGCCCCGGCTCGTGGCAGAATTGGCACATGAAACTATCCGCCGAGATCCAGGCCTTCTCGAAACGGCTGGGGCACGAATTCGCGCGCCCGGAACTGCTGGTGCGGGCGCTGACGCATGGCTCGATCGCCTCGAGCACGCGGCCCGACAACCAGCGCCTGGAGTTTCTGGGCGACCGCGTGCTGGGCCTGACCATGGCCGAGGCGCTGTTCAGCGCCGACCGCAGCGCCACCGAGGGCCAACTGGCGCCGCGCTACAACGCGCTGGTCAAGGGCGAGACCTGCGCCGGCGTCGCCCGCGACATCGGCCTGGGCGAGGTGCTCAAGCTCGGCCGCTCGGAAATGATGTCGGGCGGGCGCCGCAAGGAGGCGCTTCTGGCCGACGCCATGGAGGCGGTGATCGCCGCCATCTATCTGGACGCCGGCTTCGAGGCGGCGCGCCGCATCGTGCTGGCGCTCTGGGCCGGGCGGCTGGCCAATGTCGATGCCGACGCCCGCGACGCCAAGACCGCGTTGCAGGAATGGGCGCAGGCCCAGGGCATGAGCCCGCCGCGCTATCACCAGACCGCGCGCCGCGGCCCCGACCACGCGCCGGAGTTCGAGATCACCGTCGAGCTGGACGATGGCCGCAAGGCCGGGGCCAGCGGCACGGGCACGAAACGCAGCATCGAACAGGCGGCCGCCGCCGCCCTGCTTGGCCAGATCGAAGGCCAGATCGAAGGAACCACATGAGCGACACACGCGCGGGCTTTGTTGCCCTGATCGGCGAGCCGAATGCCGGAAAATCCACGCTGCTGAACCGCATGGTCGGGGCCAAGGTCTCGATCGTGACGCACAAGGTGCAGACCACGCGCGCCCGCATCCGCGGCATCGCCATGGCCGGGGACAGCCAGATCGTCTTTGTCGACACGCCCGGCATCTTTCGCCCGCGCCGGCGGCTGGACCGCTCGATGGTCAAGGCCGCATGGGGCGGCGCCGCGGATGCCGACGTGATCCTCTTGCTGATCGAGGCGCATCGCGGGCTGACCGACGGCGCGCAGGCGATCATCGACCAGCTGCGTGAAAATGCCGGCACCACGCCGGTGGCGCTGGTGATCAACAAGATCGACCGGGTAAAGGCCGAGGCGCTGCTGGCGCTGTCGCAAAAGCTGAACGCCGCCTTCGACTTTGCCGCCACCTTCATGATCTCGGCCGAAAAGGGCCATGGCTGCGACGACCTGCTGGCCTGGCTGGCGGAGCAAGTGCCCGAGGGGCCCTGGCTTTACCCCGAGGACCAGGTGGCCGACCTGCCCATGCGCATGATCGCCGCCGAGATCACCCGCGAAAAGCTGACGCTGCGCCTGCACGAGGAGATCCCCTATCAACTGACGGTGGAAACCGAACGCTGGGAGGAGAAGCAGGACGGCTCGGCGCGGGTCGATCAGATCGTCTATGTCGCGCGCCCCGGCCACAAGGGCATCGTCCTGGGCAAGGGCGGCGAGACGATCAAGGCCGTGGGCCAGGCCGCACGCGCGGAACTGGCCGAGTTCATGGGCCGGCCGGTGCATCTGTTCCTGCAGGTCAAGGTGCGCGAGAACTGGCTCGACGAGGCCGAGCGCTATAACGAGATGGGGCTCGACTTCCGCGACGGCGATGCCTGAGCCGCGGCTGGCGGCGGGGATCTGGGTCGCGGCCTATCTGCGCCGGCTGGCACTGGCCGACATCCCGGCCTATATCACCCGCCACGGCGACGACACGGCCGGCGCGGTGCTGGTGAAATGCGCTACGATGGACGGGCGCGCCAGCCTGTGGGCCCGGGAATGGGACCTGGACCGCGACCTGCGGCTGTGGCTGTGCCAGGACAGCGACGACGAGGCCACGATCGACGCCTCCATCGCCCGCGACTGCGCCCGCGACCCCGACCTGTGGGTGATCGAGATCGAAAGCCGCGACGGGCGCACGCTGCTGGATGCCGAGGGTCTCGGCTAGGCCGGCGACGCCCCGCGGGCCGGAAAATCCGTGGCTTTCCCGTGACATTCGTCGCTGCCCACCCTATAAGATGCAGGCCCAAGGCAGGATAACAAGACAATGACCGAAGCCGCCCCGCAGCCTTCCGACTACAGCGCCGATTCCATCAAGGTTCTCAAGGGCCTGGAGGCGGTGCGCAAGCGTCCCGGCATGTATATCGGCGACACAGACGACGGCTCGGGCCTGCATCACATGGTCTATGAGGTGGTGGACAACGGCATCGACGAGGCGCTGGCGGGACATGCCGATTTCGTGCGCGTGCGCATCCATGCCGATAGCAGCGTCTCGGTGCGCGACAACGGCCGCGGCATCCCGGTCGGCATGCACCCGAGCGAGGGCGTCTCGGCCGCCGAGGTGATCATGACGCAGCTGCATGCCGGCGGCAAGTTCGACAGCAATGCCTACAAGGTCTCGGGCGGGCTGCATGGCGTCGGCGTCTCGGTGGTCAACGCACTGTCGGACTGGCTGGAACTGCGCATCTGGCGCGACGGCAAGGAACATTTCGTCCGCTTCGAACATGGCGACACGGTCGAACACCTGCGCGTGCTGGGCGATGCCGCCCCGGGCGAGAAGGGCACCGAGGTGCGCTTTCTGGCCTCATCGCGCGAGGATGGCGGCGAGGGCACGTTCTCGAACCGCGACTTCATCTACAAGGTGCTGGAAAACCGCCTGCGCGAACTGGCCTTCCTCAATTCGGGCGTGCGCATCATCCTCGAGGACGAGCGCCCGGCCGAGGCGCTGCGCACGGAACTGTTCTATCAGGGCGGGGTGCGGGAATTCGTCAAGTTCATCGACCGTTCCAAGACCCCGGTCATGCCCGAGCCGATCTTCATCCAGGGCGAGCGCGGCGGCATCGGCGTCGAGGTGGCGATGTGGTGGAACGACAGCTACCATGAGACCGTGCTGCCCTTTACCAACAACATCCCTCAGCGCGACGGCGGCACGCATCTGGCGGGATTTCGCGGCGCGCTGACCCGGGTGATCAACAGCTATGCGCAGTCGAACGGCCAGGCGCGGCGGGAAAAGGTCGATTTCACCGGCGACGACGCCCGCGAGGGGCTGACCTGCGTGCTGTCGGTCAAGGTGCCGGACCCGAAATTCTCCAGCCAGACCAAGGACAAGCTGGTGTCGTCCGAGGTGCGCCCGGCGGTCGAGGGGCTGGTGGGCGAAAAGCTTGCCGAATGGTTCGAGGAAAACCCCGCCGAGGCGAAGTCGATCGTCGGCAAGATCGTCGAGGCGGCGCTGGCGCGCGAGGCGGCGCGCAAGGCGCGCGAGCTGACGCGGCGCAAGACCGCGATGGACGTGGCCTCGCTGCCCGGCAAGCTGGCGGACTGCCAGGAAAAGGACCCGGCGCTGTCGGAGCTGTTCATCGTCGAGGGCGACTCGGCCGGGGGCTCGGCCAAGCAGGGCCGCTCGCGCCAGAACCAGGCGGTGCTGCCCCTGCGCGGCAAGATCCTGAACGTCGAGCGCGCGCGCTTCGACCGCATGCTTTCCAGCGATCAGGTCGGCACGCTGATCACCGCGCTGGGCACCGGCATCGGCCGCGACGAGTTCAATCTGGGCAAGCTGCGCTATCACAAGATCGTCATCATGACCGATGCCGACGTGGACGGCGCCCATATCCGCACGCTGCTGCTGACCTTCTTCTTCCGGCAGATGCCCGAGCTGATCGAGGCGGGGCATCTCTATATCGCGCAGCCGCCGCTCTACAAGGTCAGCCGCGGCCGCTCGGAGGTCTATCTGAAGGACGAGGCGGCGCTGGAGGATTACCTGATCGGGCAGGGCACCGACGGCGCCAGCCTGCGGCTGGGCACTGGCGAGCAGATCAGCGGCGCCGATCTGGCCCGCGTCGTCGATGAGGCGCGGCTGGCGCGCCGCATCCTGCGCGCCTATCCGACGCATTATCCCCCGCATATCACCGAACAGGCGGCGATCGCCGGGGCGCTGGTGCAGGGTCGCATGGACAGCGACGCGCAAGGCGTGGCCACGGCCGTGGCCGCGCGCCTTGACCTGATCGCCGAGGAATATGAGCGCGGCTGGTCCGGGCGCCCGACCCAGGACGCCGGCATCCGCCTGACCCGGCTGTTGCGCGGGGTCGAGGAAAGCCGCACCCTGGACGGGCCGATGCTGCGCAGCGCCGAAAGCCGCCGCCTGGCGGCCATGACCGACAGCCTGCAGGAGATCTATGGCCGGGGCGCACATCTGATCCGCAAGGATCGCGACATCGCCATCCACGGCCCGCTGGACCTCTTGAAGGCGATCTTCCTCGAGGGGGAAAAGGGCCTGTCGCTGCAGCGCTACAAGGGTCTGGGCGAGATGAACCCGGAACAGCTGTGGGAAACCACGCTGGATCCGGCGGCGCGCACCATGCTGCAGGTCCGCATCGAGGATCTCGGCGAGGCCGACGACATCTTTACCAAGCTGATGGGTGATGTCGTCGAGCCGCGGCGCGATTTCATCCAGCAAAACGCCCTGAGCGTCGAGAATCTGGACATCTGAGGCCGGCGGCCCGGCAATTCCCGGCGGATCCGCGGGCCTGCCGCACCGTGCGGTTGATTGTTGCCGATTAGCCGCGCATTATCGCGAGGAGCGGCGAATTTTATCCGTCACCTTGCGTGAGGCCCGCCGCAGGACTAGTTGATGTTCAACCCGGACGCCGCGGGACCGCCCGATTCCGCGTCCCCGCGAACAGGAGAACCGTAACGATGAACGCATTGCGCAACCAGACCGCCATCCTGACCTCGACCGCCGCCCTGATCCTTGGCAGCGCGGTGATGGCGAATGCCGGCGGCTTTGCCGCACCTGTCGTCGAGCCCGTGGTCGCACCGATCATCGAGGCGCCGGTGATGAACTGGCAGGGCGGCTATATCGGCGCGACCCTCGGCTATGGCTTTGGCGGCGACGATGTCGTCGGCATCACCGACATCACCGCCACGCCCAACGTCTATAGGGGCGACATCGGCGATCTGGGCGGCGATGGCGTGAACGCCGGCATCCGCGCCGGCTATACCCTGCAGCGCGACCGCTGGGTTTTCGGGCCGGAACTCGGCTTCGAGATGACCAACATCAAGGGCGAGACCAATGGCACCATCGGCGTGGTGCCGATGGAGGCGGAAACCCGGATCAAGAACGTCCTCGCCCTGCGCCTCAAGGCCGGTTACCTGGTCCAGCCCGACATGCTGGTCTATGGCATCGCCGGTTGGGCCCGCGCCGACGTCGACTATGAGGTGGCCGGCAACAACCTCGACTTCAAGAAGGATGGCTATGTCGTCGGGCTCGGCGTGGAAAAGCGCCTGAGCGACCGCATGTCGGTGACCGGCGAATACGAATATGCCAATTTCGGCAAGGAAACCCTGTCCACCGACATGTTCTCGACCGAGGCGACCCCGGTCTACAACAATGTCAAGGTCGGCCTGAATTTCCGCTTCTGATCCGGCTCCACGAACGACAAGGGGGTCGCCTTCGGGCGGCCCCCTTTGCCATTGCCGGGCGCGATCAGCGGCGCCCGGTCATGGCTTGCACCCCGAGCGCCCCGGTTGCCGGCGGGATGCGCGCCATCTGCACCATCAGGATTCCCGCCGCCACGACCAGCGCGCCGACCACATCCGACAGACCAAAGCTTTCGCCAAGCAGCGCCGCGGCGATGGCGACGCCAAAGATCGGCGACAGGAAATGGAAGGTCGCCGCGCGCACCGCGCCGACGCGAACCACAAGCAGGAACCAGATCCAGGTGGCGGCGATCCCCGGCACCGCGATGGAATAGAGCATGGCGACGATCAGCGCCGCGCTCCAGTCGACCGGGGCGCCCCATTCCAGCAGCAGCGCCGGCGGCAGCAGCGCCACGGCACCCACCGCCATCTGCAGCCCGACGATCATCATCATGTTTCGGCTGCCGCCGGCGCCGCGCGCCGCCAGCGTGGCGAAGGTCAGGGCAATGACACTGCACACGCACAGGAACACGCCGTAAAGGTCCAGCCCCTGCCGCAGGCGCACCCCCATGATCAGCGCCACGCCCAGGACGCCCAGCACCAGCCCGGCCACGGCCATCGGGCGCAGCCTTTCGCGATAAAGCGTCCAGCCGAGAAAGGCCACGATCAGCGGCATGGCCGAGGCGATGATCGCCGAGACCGAGGCCTCGACATATTGCATCGCCATCCAGGCAAGCCCCAGATAAAGCGCGTTCTGGCAGATGCCGAAAACGATGACCGTGCGCCACTCGGCGCGGCTGAGGCGCCAGCTTTGGCCCAGCGCCCGCGCCAGCGCCACCGCCAGCACCGCCGAGATGGCAAAGCGGATCACCAGTGCGCTGAAGGGCGGCGCCGCCAGCACCGCGATGCGCGTGGCGGTGAAGGCCGAGGCCCAGATCAGCGCAAAGCTGACCCCCATCAGAATGGCCCTGAAATCCATCACGCCCCCTCCCCGCGCGCCCCGCCTCCAGCGCCCCGCCTCCAGCGCCCATGGGCTAGCAGATGCGCGGACGGGCGCAAGGCCCGAGTGGTGCCCGAAAATGCAAGGGGCCGCGCCGGTCAGGCGCGGCCCCGGATGCCGGAACGGCTCCGGATCAGGCGTTCACGCTGTCCTTCAGCGCCTTGGCGACGGTGACCTTCACCACCTTGTCGGCGGGCTTGGTCATCATCTCCTGGGTTTGCGGATTGCGGACCTGACGCTCGGGGCGGGTGCGGCAGGCGACCTTGCCGATGCCCGGCAGGGTCAGCGCGCCACCATCGGCGACCGTGCGCGACACGACGGCCGAGAGCGCGTCCAGAGCCGCCGCAGCGGTTTTCTTGTCGCTTCCCATCTCGTCGGCCAGCGTGGCGACGAGCTGGGTCTTGGTCATCGGTTTCGAAGCGGCCTGGGCCATAGTCTGTCTCCTCGTTGTTCCCGGTTCGGGAAAATTCCGGTCGCCACCTTGGCGGCATGGTTGCCGCTACACAAGCTTTTTGCGCGCATTTCAAGCCATTTCCTCGGCTTTTATCCATAACGCCGCGAAACCGACGCCAAAGCGCACCAGTCACAGGAAGGCGGTCTCGTTGAACGAGCGCAGTTTGCGCGAGTGGATGCGTTCCAGCGGCGTGGCGCGCAGCTTTTCCATGGCGCGGATGCCGATCAGCAGGTGGTTGGCCACCTGCGTGCGGTAGAAATCCGTGGCCATGCCGGGCAGTTTCAGCTCTCCGTGCAGGGGCTTGTCGGACACGCACAGCAGCGTGCCATAGGGCACGCGAAAGCGGAACCCGTTGGCGGCGATGGTGGCGCTTTCCATGTCCAGCGCCACGGCGCGCGACTGCGACAGGCGCTGCACCGGGCCGGACTGGTCGCGCAATTCCCAGTTGCGGTTGTCGATCGTGGCCACGGTGCCGGTGCGCATGATCGCCTTCAGCTCATAGCCGTCCAGCTGCGTGACCTCGGCCACCGCCTCCTGCAGCGCGACCTGCACCTCGGCCAGGGCCGGGATCGGCACCCAGACCGGCAGATCGTCGTCCAGCACGTGATCCTCGCGCAGATAGGCATGGGCGAGGACGAAATCGCCCAGCGACTGGCTGTTGCGCAGCCCGGCGCAATGGCCGACCATCAGCCAGGCATGCGGGCGCAAGACGGCGATATGATCGGTGGCGGTCTTGGCGTTCGAGGGGCCGACGCCGATATTGACCAGGGTGATGCCGTCGCCATCCGGGCGCTTGAGGTGATAGGCCGGCATCTGCGGCATCTTGGCGCCGGTGGCAATGACATCCTCGGGGCGCTGCAGGACGTGATTGCCGGGCGCGACGAATTCGCTGTAGCCCGAGCCGGGATCGGCCAGGGCGCGCCGGGCGAAGGCCTCGAACTCGTCCACGTAGAACTGATAGTTGGTGAACATGACGAAGTTCTGGAAATGCTCGGGCAGGGTGGCGGTGTAATGCGCCAGCCGCGCCAGGGAATAATCCACCCGCTGCGCGGTGAAGGGCGCCAGCGGCAGGCTGCCATCGGCATTGACGATGGCGATGCTGTTCACGATGTCGTCGTTCATCGTGTTCAGGTCCGGCACGTCAAAGACATCGCGCAGCGAATAGCCCAGCACGCCTTCCTGCGGCACGTTGAAACTGCCCTGCGTCGCCACGGCGAAATGCACCGGCATCGGCGTCGCGCTGTCGCCGATCGCCACCGGCACGCCGTGGTTGCGCAAGAGCAGCGCGATCTGCTCGGTCAGGTAGCCCTTGAACAGGTCCGGCCGGGTCACCGTGGCGGCATAGCTGCCCGGCACGGTGACATGGCCGAAGGACAGCCGCGAGTCGGTCTTGGTATGGCTGGCGGTGACCAGGCGGATCTCGGGATAGAAGGCGCGATAGCGCGCGCGCGGCGGCCCGCCGCGCAGAGTCGCCACGAAACGCTGCAGCAGGAACTGCGCCGAGCGCTGGTAAAGCGCGATCAGCCGCTCGACCGCGGCGGCGGGATCGTCGAAATGGCTGCGCGCCACCGGCTCAGGGGTTTCCAGGGGCAGGCCATCGTCTCGGGTCATGCGGGTCTCCGGGTCGCTCTGGCGGGACTGTGCCAGTGGCGCCGGGGGCTGGCAAGCCGTGGCCAGAGCCCCTATCTGTCAAGGCGAACCAGGAGAGCGAGATGCAGTTTTCCATCCTCGACCTTGCCGCGGTGGCCGAGGGCCAGGACGCGCGGCAGGCGATCGCCAATGCCGTGGCCCTGGCCCGCGCCGCGGAAGGCTGGGGCTATCACCGCTTCTGGCTGGCCGAGCATCACAACATGCCCGGCATCGCCAGCGCCGCGACCGCGGTGTTGATCGGCCATGTCGCGGCGCAGACCGCCAGCATCCGCGTCGGCGCCGGCGGCGTCATGCTGCCCAACCATGCGCCGCTGGTCATCGCGGAACAGTTCGGCACCCTGGCGACGATCCACGGGCCGCGCATCGACCTCGGCCTTGGTCGCGCGCCAGGCGGCGACGGCGCGGTGATGCGCGCCATGCGCCGCTCGCGCCAGCGCGACGAGGAATTTCCCGATGACGTGGTCGAGCTGCTGCATTATCTCGGCCCGCCACGCCCCGGCGCCGCGATCACCGCCTGCCCGGGCCAAGGCACGAACGTGCCGGTCTGGATCCTCGGCTCGTCTCTTTACGGCGCCAGCCTTGCCGCGGCGCTGGGCCTGCCCTATGCCTTCGCCAGCCATTTCGCCCCCGGCGATCTGGATGCGGCGCGCGATCTTTATCGGGCGCGCTTCCAGCCGACGCCCTTCGGGGCGAGGCCGCGCTTCATGCTGGCGGTGAATGTCGTGGCCGCCGGGACCGAGGCAGAGGCGCGGCGCCTGCACAGCAGTCAGAAACTGGCCTTCGCCCGGCTGCGGCTGGGCATGCCGGGCCTGCTGCCGGCGCCGCTGGACGATCCCGATGCCGCCATCCCCCAGCCGGTCCGGTCAGCGGTCGAGCAGGCGATGGCCATCAGCGCCGTCGGTATGCCCGATCAGGTCGCGGCGCAGCTTCAGGCGCTGATCGCGCGCCACCGCCCCGAGGAGTTGATCCTTGTCGGCAATATCTTCGACCAGGCGGCACGGCAGCGGTCCTTTGCCATCGCCGCCGAGATCCTGCGGGGGCGGCCATGAGGGCCTTGATCCTGGGCCACGGCTACAGCGCCGGCTTCCTGACGCCCTTGCTGCGCGCCGAGGGCTGGCAGGTCACCGGCACCACCCGCGCCGACAGCGGCCGGGTCGCCGCCGCCGGGGCCGCGCCGCTGCTCTGGCCCGGACCCGAGGGTGAGTTGCGCGCCGCCATCGCCGCCGCCGAGGTGATCCTAGTCTCGATCGGGCCGCATCGGGGGGCCGATCCGGTGCTGGCCGCGCTGGCCGGCGACATCGCCCGCGCCCGCCCGCGCTGGCTTGGCTATCTCTCGACCACCGGCGTCTATGGCGACCGCGACGGCGGCTGGGTCGACGAGGACACGCCCTGCGCCCCGACGACCCGGCGCGGGCATGAGCGCGTCGCGGCGGAACGGGCCTGGCAGGCACTGGCCGGCGAACACGATCTGCCGCTGCACATCTTCCGCCTCGCCGGTATCTATGGCCCGGGCCGCGGGCCCTTTGCCAAGCTGCGCGCCGGCACCGCGCGGCGCATCGTCAAGCCGGGGCAGATCTTCTCGCGCATCCATGCCGAGGACATCGCCCAGGCGCTGCTGGCCTCGATCCATGCGCCGCGCCCGGGCGCCATCTACAACCTGTGCGACGACGACCCTGCCCCTCCCGAGGCGGTGATCGGCCATGCGGCGGAACTGCTGGGCCTGCCCCTGCCCCCGGCCGAGGATTTCGCCAGCGCCGAAATGACGCCGATGGCGCGGTCCTTCTACGGCGAAAGCAAGCGCGTCTCGAACGCGCGCGCCAAGCGCGAACTGGGGCTGCGGCTGCGCTATCCCGATTACCGCTCGGGCCTGGCGGCGCTGGCGCGCGCCGAGGGCATCGCGATCTAGGGCGCGATCGAGCAGCAGCCGGTCAGCATGCGCGAGGGCATGTCCTTGCCTTCGAGGATGACGCTGACCGCCAGCGCGAAACTGTGGTCCGACATGCCGTCCGAACATTGCCCGGGGCGCATGAAGGCGGTCAGCCGGCCCTTGTCGTCGCCGGCGATCAGGCCGCGCGTCGGCTCGCCGGCGATGCCGCGGTCCATGACCTTGCGCAGGCTCAGCGGGCGGTCGGGCTGCCCGGGCTCGGCCAGCACCAGCCCCTTCTCGACGGTGCGGATGGACCAGAAGGGCTCGGTGCCGCTGCATTTCAGCGACAGCGGCAGCGCCGCAGGCAGCCAGACCACCGCCTGCGGCTTGAGAAAGCGCAGCGCCACCCAGCCGGTGGTCTCGCCCACGTTCACCTTGCCCCATTTGCCGCTGGCATCGCGCGCCAGCAACTCGACCCCCTTCGCGGTCGAGGGCAGGGTGCCGACGATCTTCGCCGCCCCGTCCGGCGCCTCGCGCACGTTCAGCCGGTCCCAGGTCTCGACCACGGTGACATCGAACAGCGCCGGCATGTAGTCCTGCGCCGCCGCCGCCAGCGGCGCCGACATCAGAAGGCCGGTCAAAAGAATGCGAAGCATCGGTGCAGCGTCCTTGGCGCCCGGGATTCAGCCCATGTCAAAGAAGTTAGCGTCAATCGAGCGCAAGACATAGCTTTTGTCGATCCGGACGCCGACGCCGTGATCGATCATCAGCCGCGCCAACCGCGCCCCGTCGATCAGCACCACGCGCTGCTGCACGCGGCGCACATAGTCGCGCGCCTCCCTGGAGAAGGCCGAGGTGGTGACGAAGACGCCCTTGCTGGCGCTTTCGCCGGTCATCGAGCCGATGAAGGCCTGCAAGGCCGGGCGGCCCACGACATTCTCGGGCGCGTAACGCTTGGCCTGGATATAGACGGCATCGAGACCCAGCTTGTCCTCGTTCACCACGCCGTCGATGCCGCCATCGCCCGAGCGGCCAAGCGCCTGCCCCATCTCGGCGCGGCCGTCGCCATAGCCCATGGCGACAAGCAGATCGACGATCAGCCGCTCGAACCGGGTCGGGGAAAGCGTCAGGACCTGGTCCAACAGGTCCTCGGCAAGGGCGACGTCAAGCTGGCGATACGCAAAGTCGATCAGGTCGGAAGGGGTCTGGTCCTCTTCGGCGACATCTATGGGCTGAGTGGACGGCGCAAAAGCCCGCTTGTCCTTTCGGGCCTCCCGCCACGCGACATAGAGGGGCAATCCTTGGACATATTTTCTGTCTATCAATGTGCCAGAAGCCAACAGTTCGTGCCCTGCCGGTGTAACAACATTGTGTCCACGCCCAACTTTTTCTGTGAGCCCAGCTTGCTGAAGCCAGAGCCCTGCCCAATCCGCGCGGTCAAAGACTTTCGTGCGGCCTCCGCTGGCAATTTCGACAGACATAGCCTCGTCAGATAAGCTAAAATGCTTTTGTATCGCAGGAAGACACTCGCGTGGGTTGCGTGCACTCTTTGCCATTTGCTGCAAGACAACGGGCAACAGATCGCTGCTGGACGGAATTTCGCTCATGCCCGCCGCTCGCCGATCTGCGCCACGCCCAGCACCTCCAGCACCTTGCTTTCGATGTCGGGGGCGGACATGCGGGCCTCGCGATACATGGCCTCGGGGCTGGCGTGGTCGATGAATGTGTCGGGCAGCACCATCTGGCGGAAACGCAGGCCGCCGTCGAACACGCCCGCATCGGCCAGAAGCTGCGCGACCAGGCTGCCAAAGCCGCCGACCGCGCCTTCCTCGATGGTGATCAGCGCCTGATGCGTGCGGGCAAGGCGCAGGATCAGCTCGCGGTCCAGCGGCTTGGCAAAGCGGGCATCGACCACCGTGGGGGCAATGCCGCGTGCCATCAGCGATTCGCGGGCGCGCATGACCTCACCCAGGCGGGTGCCGAAGCTGAGGATCGCGACGCGCTTGCCCTCGGCCATGACACGACCCTTGCCGATTTCCAGTGGGACGCCGCGCTCGGGCATCTCGACGCCCATGCCCTCGCCGCGCGGATAGCGAAAGGCGATCGGGCCTGCGTCATGGGCGGCGGCGGTGGCGACCATATGGACCAGCTCGGCCTCATCTGCCGCGGCCATGACCACCATGCCGGGCAGGTTCGCCAGAAAGGCGATGTCATAGGCGCCGGCATGGGTGGCCCCGTCCGCGCCGACCAGACCGGCGCGGTCGATGGCAAAGCGCACCGGCAGCCGCTGGATCGCCACGTCATGCACGACCTGATCGTAGCCGCGCTGCAGGAAGGTCGAATAAAGCGCGCAGAAGGGCCGCAGGCCGCCGGCCGCCAGACCCGCGGAAAAGGTCACCGCATGCTGCTCGGCGATGCCCACGTCGAAGCAGCGGCGCGGAAAGCGCTCGGCGAACAGGTTCAGCCCGGTGCCGTCCGGCATCGCCGCTGTCACCGCCACGATCCGGTCGTCGCGGCTGCCCTGATCGACCAGCGCCCGGGCAAAGACGCTGGTATAGCTGGGCGCGTTCGATTTCGCCTTGGCCTGGGTGCCGGTGGCCACGTCGAATTTCGCCGTGGCGTGGCCCCTGTCGGCGGCGCGCTCGGCTGGGGCGTAGCCCTTGCCCTTTTTCGTCACCGCATGGATCAGCACCGGCCCGTCGGCGCGGGATTTCAGCATGCGCAGAAGCGGCAGAAGCTGGCCAAGGTCATGGCCGTCGACCGGGCCGACATAGGTAAAGCCCAGTTCCTCGAACAATGTGCCGCCGACGGTCATGCCTTTCAGCATTTCCTTGGCGCGGCGCGCGCCTTCCTGCAGCGGATGCGGCAGGAAACCCACGGCGCCCTTGGCCACCGCCCGCAGGTCCTGGAACGGCGCCTCGGCGTAAAGCCGGGTCAGATAGCTGGAAAGCGCCCCCACCGGCGGCGCGATGGACATTTCATTGTCGTTCAGCACCACGAACAGCCGCTTGCCCAGATGGCCCGCGTTGTTCATCGCCTCGAAGGCCATGCCGGCCGACATGGCGCCGTCGCCGATCACCGCGATGGCATCGCCCGGATCGCCGCCCAGTTCGCGCGCCATGGCAAAGCCCAGCGCCGCGCTGATCGAGGTGCTGGAATGCCCGGCCCCGAACGGATCATAGGGGCTTTCCGAGCGCTTGGTGAAACCCGAAAGCCCCCCTGCCGTGCGCAGGGTGCGGATGCGGTCGCGCCGCCCGGTCAGGATCTTGTGCGGATAGCACTGGTGGCCCACGTCCCAGATGATCTTGTCGCGCGGCGCGTCAAAGACCGCATGCAGCGCCACGGTCAGTTCCACCACGCCCAGGCCCGCGCCCAGATGGCCGCCGGTGACGGAAACCGCGCTGATCGTCTCGGCGCGCAGCTCGTCGGCCAGCTGGCGCAACTCGCGGTCCGACAGCGCCTTGAGATCGGCGGGCAGGTGCACGCGGTCCAGCAAGGGCGTCGCGGGGCGGTCGGGATGGTCTTGGGTCATGGCTGGCCCCTTCTCTGCGGGCGGGCTGGTCAGGCGTCGCGCTCGATAACGAAACGCGCCAGTTCGCGCAAGTTTTCCGCGGCCTCGCCATAGGGCTCCAGCGCCGCCTCGGCGCTGCGCGCCAGCTTGCGGGCCTTGTCCTGCGCGCCCTCAAGGCCCAGCAGCGACACGAAGGTGGCCTTGTTGGCGGCATCGTCCTTGTGCGTGCGCTTGCCGATTTCCTCCTCGTTGCCGATCACGTCGAGGATGTCGTCCTGGATCTGGAAGGCCAGGCCAAGGTTGCGGGCGTATTCCGCCAGCGCCGCCGCGTCCTCATTGGCCATGATCGCCCCGGCGGTGGCCGAGAACTGGATCAGCGCCCCGGTCTTGGCCGATTGCATGCGCTTGACGGCGACGATGTCCAGCGGCTCGACCGCGGTTTCGGCGGCAATGTCCAGCGCCTGGCCCCAGACCATGCCGCGCGCGCCGATGGCGTCGGAAAACCCGCGGATCAGCGCCAGCCTGGCGTCGGGTGCGCCGACCTTCGGATCGGTCAGCAGACCGAAGGCCAGGCTTTGCAGCGCGTCCCCGGCCAGGATCGCCGTGGCCTCGGACCATTGCACATGCACGGTGGGCAGGCCGCGGCGCAGATCGTCGTCATCCATCGCCGGCAGGTCGTCATGGACCAGGCTATAGGCATGCAGCGCCTCGACCGCGGTGGCGACGGGCAGCGATTCGCGATCCGTCAGCCCGCAGAGCCGCGCCGATTCCATCACCAGGAAGGCACGGATGCGCTTGCCGCCGATGCAGGCATAGCGCATGGCGTCGGCCAGGTCGCCCTCGGGCAGGCCGGCCATGGCCTGTTCGAGCGCGATCTGCACCTGCGCCCGCACATCCACAAGACGGGTCTGCATCACAGGCCCTCGACCGGCTGGACGCCGGCCGGCTGGCCGTTCGCGGCCAGGGTGATCTTTTCCACCCGCTCCTCGGCGGCGCGCAGCACCTTGTCGCAATGCGCGCGCAGCGCCGCGCCACGCTCGTAAAGCTTGATCGATTCCTCGAGCGTGGCCTCGCCATGCTCAAGCTTGCCGACCGTGGCCTCAAGCTCTTTCATCGCCTCCTCGAAGGACATGTTCTCGATCTCGGTCACGCAGGCGTCTCCTTGCAGCGGTTCGGCCCCGGGCACGGCAGGCGGCCCGAAGCGGGCGGATCATAACCGCCTTCGCGCGCCG
The DNA here is from genome assembly GCF_039808215.1 of Paracoccus sp. (in: a-proteobacteria). Lineage (GTDB taxonomy): Bacteria > Pseudomonadota > Alphaproteobacteria > Rhodobacterales > Rhodobacteraceae > Paracoccus. The sequence continues at coordinate 33,158 of NZ_JBDHSP010000013.1, read as the reverse complement.
ATGCCACCGGCAGTGCGCGAACCGGCGCCGCAGGGTTTCAGGCGGTCAGGCGCTGGCCGTCATGGCCGGAAATGGCCGTCTCGACCAGCGCGCCCTCGGGCATGTCGCGGGCGAAGGCCACCTCGGTGAAATGCTCGGTGCGGCCAAGGCGCGGCCCTTCGGTCAGCACCATGCGGGCCTGGCCGACCTCGCCCGCCAGATGGCGCAAGAGCGCCGCCTCGCCTGCCGCGCGCAGCCGGGCGGCGCGGTCGCGGATCACCGGCCCCGGCAGGCGCGGCATGCGCGCCGCGGGCGTGCCCTTCCTCGCGGAATAGGGGAACACATGCAGGAAGGTCAGGCCGCAATCCACGACCAGTTTCAGGCTGTTTTCAAACATCGCCTCGGTCTCGGTCGGAAAACCTGCGATGATGTCGGCGCCAAAGACGATGCCGGGGCGCAGCCGGCGCGCCTCCTCGCAGAAACGGATGGCGTCGTCGCGCAGGTGGCGGCGCTTCATGCGCTTCAGGATCATGTCGTCGCCAGCCTGCAGCGACAGGTGCAGATGTGGCATCAGCCGCGGCTCGCTGGCGATGGCCAGCATCAGGTTCTCGTCCGCCTCGATCGAATCGATGCTGCTGATGCGCAGGCGCGGCAGGTCGGGCACCAAGCGCAGGATGCGCATGACCAGATCGCCCAGCCGCGGGCCGCCCGGCAGATCCGCCCCCCATGAGGTCAGATCGACCCCGGTCAGCACCACCTCGTTGAAACCGCGGTCGCGCAGGCGCTTGATCTGTTCGACCACCACGCCGGCCGGGACGGAACGCGAATTGCCGCGGCCGTAGGGGATGATGCAGAAGGTGCAGCGGTGGTCGCAGCCGTTCTGCACCTGCACATAGGCGCGATGGCGGCCGAAACCGTCGATCAGGTGGCCGGCGGTCTCGCGCACCGACATGATGTCGTCGACCTGCACCTTTTCCGTCTCGCCGATCAGGTCGCGGGCCTGCAAGCCGGCCCAGGTCTCGGGCAGCATCTTTTCGTGGTTGCCGATCACCCGGGTCACTTCGGCCATGGCGGCGAATGTCTCGGGTTCGGTCTGGGCGGCGCAGCCGGTGACGATGACCGGGGCGCCGGGGTTTTCGCGCGCCAGGCGCCGGATCTCCTGCCTGGCCTTGCGCACCGCCTCGGCGGTGACGGCGCAGGTATTGACCACCACCGCGCCCTGCAGCCCGGCGGCCGCGGCCATCTCGCGCATGGCCTCGGTCTCATAGGCGTTCAGCCGGCAGCCGAGGGTGGAAAACACCGGAGGAATCGCCCCGCTCATCCGCGCCAGACCCCGTCGAAGACATGGGCGGTCGGGCCGGTCATCCAGACCCCGTCCGCGCGCCAGTCGATCTCCAGCACGCCGCCGGGGACGTTGACGCGCACGCGCCGCCCGGTCAGCCCGCGCCGCGCCGCCGCCACCACCGCGGCGCAGGAACACGACCCCGAGGCCAGCGTCGGGCCGGTGCCGCGTTCCCAGATGCGCAGGACGATCTCGGAGTCGCTGAGCACCTGCACGAATTCCACATTGCTGCGCTGCGGGTAAAGCGGGTGGTGCTCGAACTCGGGGCCCAGGCGCTCAAGCGCGACCGCCGCCGCGTCGGGGACAAAGAAGGTCATGTGCGGATTGCCCATGCCGGTGGCGACCGGATCGCCGGCGATCGGCAGATGCAGCAGGTCCACATCCGCGGCCAGCGGGATCGCCGCCCAGTCCAGCACCGGCGCGCCCATGTTGACGCGCGTCAGCCCGGCGCCGGCATCCTCGGCCAGCAGCACGGCATGGTCGGTGGCCAGCCGCAGGCTGGTGGCGCCGCCCGCGTCCATCAGATGCCGCGCGACACAGCGCGTGGCATTGCCACAGGCGGCCGAGAACGAGCCGTCGGCGTTGAAAAACACCAGCCGCGCATCGGCATTCTCGCCGGGCAGGATGACGGCAAGCTGGTCGAAACCGATGCCGCGATGGCGGTCGGCCATGGCGGCGACGGTGGCGGGCGCGGGCAGCTCGCCGCTGCCGCGCCGGTCGAGAACCACGAAATCATTGCCAAGCCCGTGCATCTTCATGAACGGCAGGCCGGGGTCTTGCGAATGTTCCATCCCGCCCACATACGCCTGCCGGAAAGATTCTGCCAGAGGCGGCGATTTTTCCGCTTGACCCTGTTGGCGGCTGATCCTAGTTAGCCCCCCGTGAGATGGGCCCGTAGCTCAGTCGGTAGAGCAACTGACTTTTAATCAGTGGGTCACAGGTTCGAATCCTGTCGGGCTCACCACTCAGTTCCAAAGGCCCGGGCGGGAACGTCCGGGCCTTTTGCATTCCCGCGCCGCACCCCCTGTCCCGACCCTACCATTCCGCCGCGCCATGGGTTAGAGCAGCGGCAAACTGACGGAGCGGCCCGCATGAAATTCACCCTCTCCTGGCTCAAGGAGCATCTCGACACCACCGCCACGCTCACCGAGATCACCGAGGCGCTGACCGATCTCGGCCTCGAGGTCGAGGAGGTGCGCGACCCGACGACACGGCTGGCGCCCTTCACCCTTGCCCGCGTGCTCGAGGCGGTGCCCCATCCCGACGCCGACCGGCTGCGTGTCTGCAAGGTGCTGACCGACGAGGGCGAGAAGCAGATCGTCTGCGGCGCCCCCAACGCCCGCGCCGGCATCACCGTGGTGCTGGCCAAGCCCGGCGACTATGTCCCCGGCATCGACGTGACCCTGGGCGTGGGCAGGATTCGCGGCGTGGAAAGCCACGGCATGATGGCCTCGGAACGCGAGCTGGAACTGTCGGACGAACACGACGGCATCATCGAGCTGCCCTCGGGCGAGATCGGCCAGCGCTTTGTCGACTGGCTGGCCAGCGAGCGCCCCGAGACCGTGGACCCGGTGATCGAAATCAAGATCACCCCCAACCGCCCGGATGCGCTGGGGGTGCATGGCATCGCCCGCGACCTGGCGGCGCGCGGCCTGGGCCTGCTGCGGCCGCTGAAGACCGCCGAGATCGCCGGCGGCTTCGCCTCGCCCATCAAGGTGACGATCACCCCCGAGATGGCCGGCAAGGCGCCGTTCTTTGCCGGCCGGCTGATCCGCGGCCTGCGCAACGGCCCCTCTCCCGACTGGCTGCAAAAGCGCCTGACCGCCATCGGCCTGCGCCCGATCAATGCCCTGGTCGACATCACCAACCTGTTCACCCATGACCTGAACCGGCCGCTGCACGTCTTTGACGCCGACAAGGTCAAGGGCGATCTGGTGGTGCGCGCCTCGACGCCTGGCGAGGAGCTGCTGGCGCTGGACGGCAGGACCTATGCCTTCCCCGCCGGCACCATGATCATTGCCGACGAGAACGGCCCCGAAAGCATCGCCGGAATCATGGGCGGCGAACATTCCGGGTCCTCGGACGACACGGTGAACGTGTTTCTGGAAAGCGCCTATTGGGACCCGATCGCCATCGCCGCGGCCGGGCGGGCGCTGAAGATCCATTCGGATGCCCGCTACCGCTTCGAGCGCGGCGCCGACCCGGCCTTCACCCTGACCGGGCTGGACATGGCCGTGCGGATGATCCTTGACCTGTGCGGCGGCGAGCCGTCGGAACTGGTCACCGCCGGCGCCGTCCCCGACAGCACGCGCAGCTACCAACTGGAGCCCGCGCGCATCGCCAGCCTCGTCGGCATGGAGATCCCCGAGGCGCGGCAGCGCGCCACGCTCGAGGCGCTCGGCTTCCGGCTCGAGGGCGATCGGGCCTTCGTGCCCAGCTGGCGCCCAGACGTGCAGGGCAGCGCCGATCTGGTCGAGGAGATCGCCCGCATCGAATCGCTGACCCGGCTGCAGGGCCAGCCGCTGCCGCGCCCGCAGCCCGGGGTGCCGCAGCCGGTGCTGACCCCCCTGCAGCAGCGCGAGAAGGCGGCGCGGCGCATGGCGGCAAGCCTTGGCTACAACGAATGCGTCACCTACAGCTTCATCGATGCGGCGGCGGCGGCGCTGTTCGGCGGCGGCTCGGATGCCGTGCGGGTCGAGAACCCGATCAGCAGCGAGATGACGCATATGCGCCCCGACCTGCTGTCCGGGCTGCTGGCGGCGGCGGCGCGCAACCAGGCGCGCGGCTTCATGGATCTGGCGCTGTTCGAATGCGGCCCGGTGTTTTCCGGCGGCGAGCCGGGCGAGCAGGACCTGCACCTGAGCGCGATCCTCGTGGGAAACATTGCGCCGCGCGATCCCTTCGCCTCGCGCCGCAAGGTGGACATCTATGACGCCCGCGCCGATGCCGAGGCGATCCTGCAGGTGATCGGCGCCCCGGCCCGGACCCAGATCAACCGCAAGCTGGCCGGCTGGTGGCATCCGGGCCGGGCGGGCAATATCGCCCTGGGGCCGAACGCCCTGGCCAGTTTTGGCGAGATCCACCCGCGTGTGCTGCGTCATTTCGGCATCAAGGGCACGGCCGTGGCGCTGACCATCCGCATCGCCGCCGTGCCCCTGCCCAAGGTCCGCACGCCCTCGCGCCCGGCGCTGCTGCTGTCGGACCTGCAGGCGGTCGAGCGCGATTTCGCCTTTGTCGTCGATCAGCAGGTCGAGGCCATGGCGCTGGTCAATGCCGCCATGGGCGCCGACAAGGCGCTGATCGAGCGGGTGACGGTCTTTGACCAGTTCACCGGGCTCGAGGGCGGGCGCAAGTCGATCGCCATCACCGCGCGGTTGCAGCCGCGCGACAAGACCCTGACCGATGCCGAGATCGAGGCGGTCAGCGCCCGCATCGTCGACAAGGTCGCCAAGGCCACCGGCGGCACGCTGCGCGCCTGACAGCCGCAGGCGGTCGCGGTTGACCGCGGCCGCCGCCATCCTGCCGACAGGGGCCGGGGCGCGCATGGGCCGGGGCGCGCATGGGGACGGCTGGTAGGCCCGGAGGGACTTGAACCCCCAACCAAGGCGTTATGAGCGCCCTGCTCTGACCATTGAGCTACGGGCCCGGCCGGCCGACAGCTTTGCGGCAGCCCGGCCCCGAGGTCAAGGCCGCGCAAGGCGCATGCGGCCCGCGCGCCGGCACGATGTTGCGCGGCGCCGGGCCATCGACTACATCTTGGCCCGCGATCCCCCTGCCCTGCGGCCCGATATGGCCAGGGCGCGGGGCATCGCTTCGCAAAACGAGAGGAGTTCTCATGTCCAACCTGCTTGTCATCGCCTTCGACGACGAGGCCACCGGCTTCGAGCTGCGCACCGAACTGGTCAAGATGCAGAAGGAATATCTGATCCAGATGGATGATGCGGTGGTCGTCACCCGTCCCACGGCCGATGGCATCAAGCTGCACCAGGCAGTGAACCTGACCGCCGCCGGCGCGGTCAGCGGCGGTTTCTGGGGCACACTGGTCGGGCTGATCTTTCTCAATCCGCTGCTGGGTGCCGCGGTGGGCGCGGCCTCGGGGGCGCTGGCCGGCCGTTTCTCGGACATCGGCATCAACGACAATTTCATGCGCGATCTGGGCAATTCCATTCCGCCGGGCGGCTCGGCGGTGTGCATCCTGATCCGCCAGGTCTCGGCCGACAAGGTGCTGGCGCGCATCGAGGGCTCGGGGATCAAGGGCCGCGTGCTGCAGACCTCGCTTTCGGACGCCGACGAGGCGCGGCTGCGCGACGCCTTTGCCGGTGGCAAGCTGGGCAGCGCCCTTGGCATGCCCGAGGCGGATGCCGCGACCGCCGCACCCCAGGCCTGAACGGCATGCGCGCCTTGCCGCGCAGGCGCTTGACGCAGCCGGCATGGTCGTGACAGGACGCGACCATGCCCCGCCGCATCCCCGACCCCGAGGCGCCGATCGAGGTACCTGAGCCGCCGCCCGGCACGCACCGGCGGCTGCCGGCGCGCGCCGGGCTGTGGCTCTGGGGCTGGACGCGCTGGATCGGGCTGCGGCTGCTGGCCTTGATGTTCGTGCTGGTGTTCCTGTTTTCCTTCATCAACCCGCCGACCAGCTGGACCATCATCGAGGGCCAGCGCCAGTATCCCGGCAAGGACCGGCAATGGGTCGATCTGGACGGAATCTCGCCGCATGTGGTGCGCGCCGTGGTCGCGGCCGAGGACGCGAATTTCTGCAGCCACTGGGGTTTCGACATGTCCGAGATTCGCAAGGTCATCGCCTCGGGGTCCTCGCGCGGCGCCTCGACCATCAGCCAGCAGACCGCCAAGAACGTGTTCCTGTGGCAGGGCGGCGGCTGGCCGCGCAAGCTGATCGAGACCGTCTACACGCCGATGATCGAGGCGCTGTGGTCCAAGCGGCGCATCATCGAGGTCTATCTGAACCTGGCCGAATTCGGCCGCGGCGTCTTTGGCGTGCATGCGGCGGCGCAATATTACTTCGACACCACCCCCGACAAGCTGAGCCTGCGCCAGGCGGCGGCGCTGGCCTCGATCCTGCCTTCGCCCAAGACGCGCAATCCGCAGACCGGCTCGGCGCGGACCCGCGCCATCGTCAGCGGTGCCGAGACCATCCGCGCCGACGGCCGCGATTCCTGCCTGGTGCTGGCGCGCTGAACCGCCATGGCGGTTGAAACCCGGACGGCCGCGGCGTATCAACTGCTGACTGCGCCAGAACCGGTTTTTCCCGCATGAACAATCCTGCCTCGAATTCGACCATCCGCCTCTACCATGTCCCGCTGTCGCCCTTCTGCCGCAAGGTGCGGCTGGCGCTGGCGGAAAAACGCATCGAGGTCGAGCTGGTCGAGGACCGCTTCTGGGAGCCGGGCTCCGAGATCCTGCGCCGCAACCCGGCGGGCAAGTTGCCGGTGCTGCGCATGGACGGCCGGCTGCTGGCGGAAAGCCAGGCGATCTGCGAATATCTGGACGAGGTGCAGCCGCAGCCGCCGCTGATGCCGCGCCAGGCGATCGACCGTTTCGAGGTGCGCCGGCTGTGCGCCTGGTTCGACGACAAGTTCAATGCCGAGGTCACGCGCCCGGTGATGAACGAGCGGGTCTGGAAGAAGGTCATGCGCCTGGGCCACCCGGATTCGCGCACCGTCAAGGCCGGGCTTTCCGCAATCCGCTATCACCTCGACTACATGAGGGCGCTGCTGGAACAGCGCCGCTGGCTGGCGGGCGACGTGATGACGCTGGCGGATTTCACCGCCGCGGCGCATCTGTCCTGCCTCGACTACATCTCGGACGTGGACTGGACGCATTCGAGCGAGGTCCAGGAATGGTATGCCAAGATCAAGTCGCGCCCGGCCTTCCGCAGCCTGCTGGCCGACCATCTGCCGGGGGTGCATCCGGCGCCGCATTATGCGCTGCTTGATTTCTGACCCCCTTGATTTCTGACCCCGACGAGATTCGCGCAAGTCTGCAGGAACGGGCGATCGCCGAGGGCTTTTCGGCCATGGGCATCTGCGCGCCGGACGCCAATCCGCAACTGCCCGCGCAGCTGGCGGAATGGCTGGACGCCGGCCGCCACGGCCAGATGCACTGGATGGCCGAGCGGACACATTGGCGCGCCTCGCCCGGCACGCTCTGGCCCGAGGCGCGTTCGGTCATCATGCTGGCCGAGCTCTTTACCCCCGAACACGACCCGCTTGCGGCCCTGGCCCAGCCCGATCGCGGCGCGGTCAGCGCCTATGCGCATGGCAAGGACTATCACGATGTCGTCAAGAAGCGGCTCAAGCGGCTGGGCGGCTGGCTGGTGGCGCAGACCGGCTGCGAGATCAAGGTGTTCGTCGATACCGCGCCGGTGATGGAAAAGCCGCTGGCGCAGGCGGCGGGCCTGGGCTGGCAGGGCAAGCATACGGTGGTGCTGTCGCGCGATCTGGGCTGCTGGTTCTTTCTGGGCGCGATCTTTACCACCCTGGACCTGCCGAAGGACGCGCCGGAACAGGAACGCTGCGGCTCGTGCCGGGCCTGTCTGGACGCCTGTCCGACCGGGGCCTTCCCGGCGCCCTTCCAGCTGGATGCGCGGCGCTGCATCGCCTATCTGACCATCGAGCACAGGGGCCCGGTCGATCCCGAACTGCGCCCCATGCTGGGCAACCGCATCTATGGCTGCGACGACTGCCTTGCGGTCTGCCCGTGGAACAAGTTCGCCCGCGCCGCGACCGAGATGCGCTATCGCGGCCCGCATGGCCTGCCGGCGCTGGCGGAACTGGCGCAGCTCGACGACGCCGGCTTTCGCGCGCGCTTTTCCGGCAGCCCGATCAAGCGCATCGGCCGCGACCGCATGGTGCGCAACGTGCTTTACGCCATCGGCAATTCCGGCCGCGCCGAATTGCGGCCGCTGGCCGAGGCGCTGTGCGCGGATCCCGACCCGGCGGTGGCCGATGCCGCGCAATGGGCCTGCGGGCGGCTGGCATGAGCGCGCCGCAGGGGCCGCTGCGCGGCATCGCGCTGAAATGCCTCAGCGTGCTGGTGTTCACGGTCATGGCGGCGCTGGTCAAGGCCACGGCCGAGGGCGGGCAGGCGGTGCCGCCGGGGCAGCAGGTGTTCTTCCGCTCGCTGTTCGCGATTCCGGTGATCCTTTTCTGGCTGGCCTGGCGGCGCGAACTGGGCGTGGGGCTGAGGACACTGAACCCGATGGGGCATTTCTATCGCGGCATCCTGGGCAGCGCCGCCATGGCGCTGGGGTTCTGGGGGCTGGCGCTGCTGCCCTTTCCCGAGGTCACCGCGCTGGGCTATGCCGCGCCGCTGCTGACGGTGATCTTTGCCGCCATGTTCCTGCATGAAGAGGTGCGGCTGTTCCGGCTCTCCATGGTCGTGCTGGGGCTGCTGGGCGTAACCGTGGTGCTGGCGCCGCGGCTCAGCGTCGGCGCGGATGCCGGGCTGCGCGAAAGCCTTGGCGCCGTGGTCACCCTGGCCGGGGCGGCCTGCGCGGCGCTGGCGCAGATCTTCGTGCGCCAGCTGGTGCAGCAGGAACAGACCGCGGCCATCGTGTTCTGGTTTTCCGTCACCTCGACGGTGCTGGGGCTCTTGACCCTGCCCTTCGGCTGGGTGCTGCCGGATGCGCGCAACCTGGCGCTGCTGGTCAGCATCGGGCTTCTGGGCGGATTTGCGCAGATCCTGCTGACCACTGCCTATCGCCATGCCGATGCCTCGCTGGTGGCGCCTTTCGAATATGTCTCGATGCTGCTGGCGCTGGCGATCGGCTGGTTCGCCTTCGACGAGGCGCCGACCGCAACCATGCTGGTCGGCGCGGCGCTGGTCATCGCCGCCGGCATGCTGATCATCTGGCGCGAGCGGCAGCTGGGGATCGAACGCAGCCGCCAGCGCAAGGCGATGACGCCGCAGGGCTAGGGCCGGCCGGCAAAGCCGAAAGAGACATAATCGCGCAGATAGGCCCGCCGCGCTGCCGCACGCAGCGCCTGGTCGTCCAGAAACCCGGGCCAACAGACAGGCGTGGGCGCCGCGGCCGGCGCCTCGATACCGGCGCTGGCGGCCAGCCAGCCCAGATCGCGGGCCAGATCGGCCTCGCGCAGCACCATGTCGGGGGCGCAGACGCGCGCGAAACCCGCCAGGACCTCGGACTGGCTGGCCCAGCCGGGCTGCGTCGGCAGTCCGGTCTGGCCGTTCAGGTTGCGCTGCAGAAAGCCAAGGAAGGCCTCGAAAAGCTCGGCCTGGCGCTGATCGTCCAGCCCGGCCAGTTCCGCATCCGGCGGCAGCGGCAGGCGGTGGGCCTCGCGCAGCAGCGCGCGCAGCTCGGCCTTCGATCCGCGCAGCAGCGCCTCGAAGGCGGTCCAGGCCCGCAACAGCGGATGGCGCAGCACGGTAAAGCTGCGGTGGCCGGCGTGGTCGCGTTTCCACTGGCGCAGGCTGTTTTGGGTGAAATCGCCCGTGACCGCGCCCATGGCGGCAAGCCAGCCGCGCACCCCGGCGCCTGGCCCGCCACGGACCGGCATGAACACCAGCCCGCGTCCGGCCGCGCCGGCCAGAAAGCCGGGCACGGCGGGGCCGCGGCGGGGCTCGAAATTCGGGATCCGGCGCAGCATGAACGGGTCGAGCCGCGCCAGTTCCGTCTGCATCTCGTCGAAATTGGTCACCTTCTGTGCCAGTTCGCCGGGGTTTTGCGGCACCTGGTCGCCGGCGGGCTGCAGATCCCGGATGTCCTCGCGCCCCAGCCAGTGCAGCAGCCCGGTCATCACCGCGGCGTCGCGCAGATCCTCATAATCCAGCCAGAAGGCCGACTGCCCCGAGCCCTGCAGCCGGTGGTGCAGCTTTTGCCGGAAGGCACCGATGGCGGCGCTGACCTCGCGGAACTCGGCGGCGTCGAAATGCACGCGGGCCGGGATCGGGGTTTCCGAGGCGTTCAGCTTCCACTGGTTGGTGGCGCGCGCCAGCGCGGTCGAGACATGGCTCTCGACCGGGTTGCGCGTCAACACGATCTTGGCGCAGCCGCGGTCGTCCAGGATCGCGTCCAGCACCCGCGGGTCGTGGTCGTGGAAATAGCGAAACCCCGACAGATGCCCGGGCTTGTCACGGATCGCCGCCAGCAGCCGGAGCGGCTCGGCGTCGCGCTCGGCCCGGGTGACGCCGCGGATCGCGTCCTTGTCCGGCCAGCCCATCATGTAGGGGTTGAAGGCCTCGCCAAAACAGGTGACGCGCTTGACCGAGTTCAGCGTCGCCTCGAGCAGGTTCGAGCCGGTGCGCATCTCGGCAAAGATGACAAAGCTGCGAAAGGGCTGGTTCATGGCATTCGTCCTTGCGCTGCGGTCGCGGCCGGTTCGGTTGCGGGGAAATCCCCCATCAGTTGCGGGCGCAGCCCGGCATTGCGCAGCTCCTGCAAAAAGCGCCCCATGTCGCCGACCGGGCGCATCGCCGGCAGGTCCGAGGCCGCCTGCGCGTCGCCACCCAGCCCGCGCAGCACCGCGCCCAGCACACCAGCCGGACGGGCGCAGAAATCCGCCAGGTCCCAGATCTGGGCGCGCGCCCGCAGCCAGACCGATTTCAGCACCTCGATCTGGCGCAGCTCGACCCATTGCAGATGCGCGGCCATGCGGCGGATGTCGTCGAAGGGCATGCCGGAATGCAGCAGCGGCACCGCCCAGGCGCCGGTGACGACAAAGATGCGCGCATTGGCATCGGTGGCGGCGAACCATTCCAGGTCCTGACGGTCGCGCGGGCTGTGCTGCCAGACCTGCAGGCGCGGGGTGATGCGCACCAGGCTGGCCAGAAAGCCGCGCGGGTCCAGATCGCGCAACGCCGCGCTGTCCGAGAGGCCGCCGGGCCCGACCCGGCCGCGGCCGGCGAATTCGACGCGCTGCAGGTCAAACAGATGGCCATGCACATCGGCGTCGACGCGCCCCGCCAGCCAGGGCTCGAAATCGGGGAAAAGTTCGGCAAAGCCCTGCAGCACCGCATAGGGCGCCGCGGTCTTGCCGTTCTCGCGGTCCTTCGCCGGAAAGCAGCTTTGGGTGAAGAACCCCGGCCGGCCAAAGCGGCGCCGGTGCACGGCGCGGTCGGCGTGATGCAGCAGCCGTTCGGGGCGCGGCTCGGCGTCCGGGGGGTCATCCGGCCTGGTCAGGGGGAAATGCCGGTAAAGCCCGGACGCGCCGCGCCAGATCTTGCGCGCGACAAAGCAGCGCGACTGCCGCAGCATCTCGAGGTGGTCGTCGTAAAAGACATGCGGCTTGCCCTGGTCGTCGAACCGCGCCAGCGTCAGCGACCGGCTTTCGATGCCCTGCGAATGCCGCCGCGCCAGGGTCTGGAAATAACTTTCGTCGGGGATCCAGACATGGCTGAAATAGCGGTCGAATTCAGGCCGGCGCGGATCGGTCAGGATGGCGGCGAGCGTGGCCCGCGTCAGGCACCACCATTGCGAACCCAGATGCGGCACCAGCCCCTGCGGGATGCGGCGCTGCAGCCGCAGCCGGCGCTGCAGATCCACATAGCGGTCGAACAGCTTGCGCTGGCGCCGGAACGAGAAGGGAAAGCGCAGGGTAAAGCGTTCCTCGTTCAGCCCGCCCACCGTCCAGCCGACATCGGCGGCGGTGACGCTTTCGATGAAGTCGCGCCGCGGATGCCGCGCCAGATAGGCGCAAAGATCGGATACCGGCCGCAACGGCAGGCAGGCGCCCGAAACCAGGATGACATGGGTCAGCTCGGGACAGCGCCGCAAAAGCAGCTCTGCGGCCTCTTGCGTGGCGCGCACCAGGCTGAAGCGGCCCCATTCGCAGGCGTGGCGCGGGCTGAACAGCACATCCGGCCGCTCGCCCAGGTCGCGGCCCATCCGGGCCAGGGTGGCGGCTTCGACCCGGACATCGACATGGATCGCCACCGCCTCCGCGCCCTCGGCCCAGACCCGCGCCATGCGCGTGGCGATCTGCGGCTCGTCGTGGCACAGCATGATCACCCCCAGCCTGACCGCGCCCGTCATGCCCAGCTGCCCCGGGCGATCAGCCCCAGTTCCTCAAGCTGGCGCCAGTCGCGCAGCTCGCAGGAATGTTCGCACCAGAAATCCGTCTCCTGCTGCAGGCCCGCGTGATAGGCGCGGTATTCCTGGCTGTCGGCGTAATGCTGGCCGCGCTGCAATTCCTCGGCCGCCTTGGCGGCAAATGTGGACAGGAATTTTGCATGCAGCAGGCAGCCCGCGGCCTTTTCGCCGCCGGTCTCGTCATAGACGAGGTTCAGCGAGCGCGGCAGCAGCATATGCGTCGAGCTGACATAGACATACCAGCGTTGCCAGCGCACCAGCGGGATCTTGTTCAGTGCCGGGCCCTGTTCCGGCGTCTCGGCAAAGAAGGCGCGCTGGCGCGGGCCGCCCTGGATCCACAGATTGCCATATTCGCCGTTCTTGCGGATGGCGTAATTGGCCGGGTCGAACCAGCGCGCGATGCGGAACGGATCCTCGCCGGGACGGCAGGGCTGCGCCGTCAGCGCGCCCTTGGGATACATGTCGAGCAGCATCGCCGAGAGCGAGCGCAGGCTGCTGGCCTCAAGCCAGTCGGTCAGCGCCTGCAGCGGCCGGGTGTCGTGATGCGGATAGACAAGGAATTCGTCGGGATCGACGGTCAGGCACCAATGGCCGCTGCCATGGCGGCGCAGCAGCCCGTTCAGCCAGTCCATGCCGAAGCGCGCCTGCCGGTAGCCGGCATGGGTCAGCCACAGCGAGACATCTTTCTGCGCCGCAAGATATTCGCGCCCGCCATCCTGCGAGCCGTTGTCCACCACCAGGAAATGCCCGATGCCCAGGCGCCTGTAGTAGTCCAGAAACCAGGGCAGGCGCGGCGCCTCGTTGCGCAGGGTCATGAACAGCAAGATGTCGCCGCGGCCGATGTCGCGGGTGCGGTCGGCCACCGGCTGCAGCTGGCGGCGGCTGCGGATCGCACGCAAAAGCAGCGACTGCCGGCGGGTACGAAGGCCAAGCTTGCGGCGGAATGAGGCAAAGAGACGCGGCACGGGACTGGCTCAATTGCTGTGGTCTGACATGGCGGCCGGGTCCGCTTCGCGCAATGCGTTATTCAGCGCCGATTCTACTCGCGCGAAATGCGAATCCCACCCCTGCACCGGCAGCGGCGGCAGGCGCAGCGGCACCGCGGCGGCAAGCTGGCGGATGCGGGCGATCCAGGCCGCCGGCGCGTCGGGCGGCAGGTAATTTGCATGATCGCCAAGGATCTCGCGCGCCGAGGGCAGCGGGCAGGTCAGCACCGGGATGCCGCGGCCGGCAGCCTCGGTCAGCGGCAGGCCGAAACCCTCGGCGCGGCTGGGCATCAGCAGCCCGTGGCTGCGCAGCAGCAGCGCCGCCACCGCGCCGTCGCCAAGCCCCGAGAGTTCCCGCACCGGCCCCTCCGCCGGCAGCGCGTCCAGCCGCGCCAGCACCGCGTGATTGTCCCAGCCGCGGCGACCGATGACAAACAGCTGCGGCGGCTCGAGATCGGCGGCCAGGACGCGCCAGACTTCCAGCAGCAGCGCATGGTTCTTGCGCGGCTCGATCGTGCCCAGGGTGACGAAGAACGGGCGATTGATGTCCAGCCCCGCCGGCAGGTCGCCCGGTTGCGGCGCCGCCAGCCGGGTGCCGATCGGCGCCACCAGGATCGGGGCGCGCGCGCCCAGGCCCAGCCGCTCGCGCCAGCGCAGCAGATCGGCCTGTGTCGCCTGCGAGACCGCAAGGATCAGGTCCGCCCGCGCCAGGGCCGCATGCAGCCGGTCGCGGAATTTCTGCGACTGCCCGGCGCGGGTGAATTCCGGGTGGTCCAGCGGGATGGTGTCATGGATCAGCACCGCAAGCCGCAGCGGGCGCAGGTTTTGCAGCAGGCGTGGCGCCAGATTGGCGTGGCCCACGTTCAGATAGGCGCCGCCGCCCAGCCGCCGCGCCGCCTCGGACCCGATGCCGGCGCCGTCGCGGCCGCAGGCCAGCAGCGCCATGCGCCGCAACAAGGTCTCGGCGCGCGCCGGCAGGCTGCGCCGGCCGCGCAGGCGGTCCAGCAGTTCGGGCGGCGGCAGGTCCTCCAGCCGCCCGGCCAGCCAGCGCAGAATGGCGGCCCCGGCCTCGGGCGGCAGCAGCAATTGCCCGCGCCGCACCCGGCACAGCAGCAGATGCGGCCGGCCCTGCAGATGCGCCAGCCATTCCGCCTCGACCCGGTCGATGCCGGTGGCCGGCCCGCCGCCCAGCCGCGACACCAGCCGCGACACATCCAGCAGGATCTCCGGCTCAGCCCGCATATCCGCCGGTCTGGTGCCAGCGCCAGGCATCGCCGATCATCTGCGGCAGGGTCGAGCGCTGCGGCTGCCAGCCCAGCACCGCCGCGGCCTTCTCGCTGCCCGAGACCAGCTTGACGGCATCGCCCGCCCGGCGCGGCCCTTCGTTCAGCGGCACGGCGCGATTGGTGACATGGCGCGAATGCTCGATCACCGCGCGCACGGAAAAGCCGTTGCCGGTGCCGAGGCAAAATATCTCCTGCGCGCCGGGCGCCACCTTGCCGTCCAGCAGGTGCCGCAGCCCGAGCACATGCGCATCGACCAGGTCCATGACATGGACATAGTCGCGGATGCAGGTGCCGTCCGGCGTCGGATAGTCGCTGCCGTGGATGGTCAGGGCCGGGCGCCGGCCGTCGATGGCATCCAGGATCAGCGGCACCAGATGCGTCTCGGGCTGGTGGAACTCGCCGACCTCGGCCTCGGGATCGGCGCCGGCGACGTTGAAATAGCGGAAGATGACCGAGCTGAGCCCGTCCGAGGCGCCGAAATCCTTCAGCATGTCCTCGATGGCGCGCTTGGAGGCACCATAGGCGTTCAGCGGCTGCTGCGGGGTCGCCTCGTCCAGCACCACGCCGTCATGGTCGCCGTAGGTGGCGCAGGTCGAGGAAAACACGAAGTTTCGCACCCCGGCGGCCAATGTGGCCTCGATCAGGTTGAGCGAGGCGCAGACATTGCCGCGCCAGTATTTCCCCGGCTCGCGCATGGCCTCGCCGACCTGGCTCAGGGCGGCGAAATGCATCACCGCCACCGGCCGGTGCCGGGCCAGGACCTGATCAAGCCGCGCCCGGTCCAGCAGGTCGCCCTGTTCGAAGGGGCCGAATTTCACCGCCTCGCGCCAGCCGGTGCAGAGATTGTCATAGGTGACGGGCACAAAGCCCGCCGCGCGCAAGACCTTGCAGGCATGCGAGCCGATATAGCCCGCACCCCCGGTGACCAGGACCCGCTCTGCCACGGGTTATTCCGCCGCCTTGCGCATTGCGGCCAGTTCCGAGAGATAGGCCGAGAACTCGTCCTTCAGATCCTCGCGCGCCAGGCCGAAGGCCACGGTCGCCTGCAGGAAGCCCGCCTTCGAGCCGCAGTCGAAGCGCTGGCCGCGGAAGCGCAGGCCGAAGACATCGCGCCCGGCCTCGATCTCGTCGGCGATGGCGTCGGTCAGCTGGATCTCGCCGCCCGAACCCTGCTTGAGCTTGTTGAGATTGTTCATCACCGAGGGCGCCAGGATATAGCGCCCGATCACCGCCAGGTTCGAGGGCGGGTTTTCCTTGGGCTTTTCCACCATGCCGCGGGCGCGCACGATGGCGCCCATGTCCTCGGCCACGTCAAGCACGCCATAGGCCCTGGTCTTGTCCAGCGGCACCTCCATGGTGGCGACCATGCTGCCGCCGGTGTCCTGATAGGCCTCGATCATCTGCTGCAGGCAGGGCGGCTCGCCCATGATCACGTCATCGGTCAGGATCACGGCAAAGGGCTCGTTGCCGACCAGGCGGCGCGCGCACCAGACCGCATGGCCAAGGCCCAGCGCCTTGTGCTGGCGGATATAGGCGATGGCGCCCGATTCCATGTTGGTGTTGCGCAGGATGTCGAGCAGCTCGGTCTTGCCGGCCTTCCTGAGGTTCGATTCCAGCTCATGCGCGTGGTCGAAATAGTCCTCGAGCGCGCCCTTGCCGCGCGAGGTGACAAAGATGAACTCCTTGATCCCGGCCGCCCGCGCCTCGTCGATGGCGTACTGGATCAGCGGGCGGTCCACCAGGGTCATGATCTCCTTGGGGATGCTCTTGGTGGCGGGCAGGAAGCGGGTGCCGAGGCCGGCAACCGGGAAAATGGCTTTGGTGACTTTGCGACTCATGAAATTCGTCTCCTGATCTCTGCGCCGGCCTTGGCCGTTTATCCGACTTTGCCGGCACCTGCGCAACAAGCGCAAGGCCGGCGCCTATGTTCCCTGAAACATTAAGGCAATGCGATTTTCGGCAAATCGAGGCGATTTTCTGCCGATTCAGTTGCCGCGAAGGGACAGGTTTCGCCGCTCGCGGGCGATGCGGGTGGTCGGGGACAGGAAAATCGCCGCCGGATCATCGGCTTGCGCCGCGCCCCACAGCCCGCCGCATTGCTCCCACCAGCCGCCGGGGGTCAGGTGCAGCCGGTGGCGCCAAAAGCCCGGGCTCAGCAGCAAAAGCGTGACGTTGCGGCCCTCGGCCACCGCCTGCGCCGCCTGCCGGCGCAGTTCGCGCGCCCGCCAGTGCCAGCCGGCCAGAAACAGCGGCACCGCCGCCGCCGCCGCGGGCATGGGGCGAAAGTCCGGCGGCCCGGGCCGGTCCCAGGCCGGCGGCTGCGGCGGGACCGCGCACCCGCCTTCGGCCAGACCGCGTTCCAGCGTCGCAAGGATCGGCGCCACCGCCAGCGGATCCAGCCGCCCGGCCAGCATGTGCCGCAAGAGCCGCTTGCGCTGGTCCTCGCGCAGGCCATGCGGATCGCCGCCATGGCGCGCGGCAAAGATCGCCGCAGAACGGCCGATGGCCGCCAGATCGCGCGGCACGCCGCCACTGTCGCGCCCGGCACCGGGGGCCATGCCGTGGATCACCTCGGCCTGCGGCACCACCGCGGTCAGCGCCAGCGGAAAGCGCGCCGCCAGACGCATGTTCACGTCGCTTTCGTCCAGATAATAGGCAAAGGCTGCATCGAAGCCGCCGATCTCCAGCAGTGCCGCGCGGCAAAAGCCGCAATTCGTGCCCAGCGTGCTGACCGGATTGCCGTTCTCGGAGGCAAGCAGCGTGGCCCGGTCGATGGCCAGAGGCAGAGTGCGGCCCGAAGGCGTCATCCGCTCGGCCCGGACCTGCCAGTTCAGCCCGTCGGGACCGCGGGTGAAGCCGGTCGCGGCGATCACCCGCGGATCGGCCAGCGGTTCGGCCAGCGCCCTGGCCCAGCCGGGCGCGGCGATGGCGTCGTCGTCGATGAACAGCACGGCCTCGCCGGCGGCCAGGGCCAGCCCCTCGTTGCGCGCCGCCGCGATATTGGCCTGATCGAAGGCGCGCCGCTTCAGCGGCAATTCAGGGCAGGTGTCCAGCGCCGCCGGATCGGCGACCAGCACGATTTCAAGGCAGGGGTGGTCCTGGCGCGAAAGCGCCCACAGGCAGCGTGCCAGATGCTGCGGCCGGTGGCGCGAGACGACGATGATGCTGGTCCGCGGCACCCTGCCGGGCGGCTGCGGCATCAGGCGATGCCCATGCGCCGCAGCATCGCCTCGAGCTTGGGCACGTCCGAGGGGTTGTTCAGTTCCCAGAACTCGCGGCCGCGCGCTTCCACCTCGACGCAGAGGATGCGCCGCCCGCGTTCGAGGAAGCGCAGCTGTTCGAGCCCCTCGAGCAGTTCCAGCCGACCCTCGCCCCAGGCCGGATATTCCGCCAGCGCCGCCGGGCGATAGGCATAGACGCCGACATGGTGAAACACCGGCGTCGGATCGCCGGGCGCGAAATCGGCGCCCGTATAGGGGATCACCTCTTTCGAGAAATACAGCGCCCGCCGGTCATGGCCAAAGACCGCGGTGGTGCCGCCCACCCGCCCGGCGACGCGATCGGCGATCAGTTCCGAGCGCATGGCGCCCGAACAGCGCAGCACCGGCGTCGCCACATCGGCCCCCGGATCGGCGTCAAGCCCCGCCACCAGGTCCTCGACGAACCACGAAGGCGTCAGCGGCGCGTCGCCCTGCAGGTTCACCACGATCTCATGCGTCAGGCCCAGATTGGCCACCGCCTCGGCGCAGCGTTCGGTGCCGTTGCGCGCCTCGGGCGAGGTCATCGCCACCTCGGCGCCGAAGCCTTCGGCATGGTCGCGGATGCGGGCGTCGTCGGTGGCGACGATCACCCGGTCGATGCCGGCGACGGCGCGCGCCGCCTCCCAACTGCGGCGGATCAGCGACTGCCCGGCGCCGGTGGCGCCGCGCAGCTCGACCAGCGGCTTGCCCGGATAGCGCGTCGAGGCATGGCGGGCGGGGATGACGATGACGACCGGCATGGCTCAGTCCCTGACCAGCCGAACGCCGGGGGCGAAGGCGATGAAGAACGGGTTCTCGAAGCCGGGCTTGCCATAGGCCAGCGGCGTGTGGTCGTCAAAGCGCACCACCTCGCCCCCGGCGGCGCGCAGCACCGCATCGCCCGCCGCCGTGTCCCATTCCATGGTGCGGCCCAGGCGCGGATAGAGATCGGCCTCGCCCGTGGCCACCAGGCAGAACTTCAGCGAGCTGCCTGCCGAGGTCATGTCGCGCACGCCGTAGCGGTTGATATAGTCATCGGTCGCCGCATCGCGATGCGATTTCGAGGCCACCACCATCAACCCGCGGTTGTCGGGCGTCGAATTGACCCCGATCGGCACCACCGCGCCCGGGGCCGGGCCGAAGGGGGCACGCTCTTCGACGGCGCCGCCCTCGGCGAGCGTATAGAACAGCCGGCCGCGGGCCGGGGCATAGACGACGCCAAGCCGCGGGGTGCCTTGCTCGACATAGGCGATGTTGACGGTAAAATCGCCGCGCCGCTGCACGAATTCCTTGGTGCCGTCCAGCGGATCGACGATCAGGAAGGTGGAAAGGCTTTGCCCGTGCGTCGCCGCCTGCTCCTCGGTCACCAGCGGGGTGTCGGGGAATGCCGCGCGCAGCCCGGCCGAGATCAGCGCATCGGCGGCCTCGTCGGCCTCGGTCACCGGCGAGGCGTCGGACTTGGCGCGCACCTCGAAATCCTCGGCGTCATGGATGCGCATGATCTCCTCGCCGGCGGCAAGCGCAAGGCGGCGCATCTCGACGATCAATCGATCGAATTGCATGGGTTTTCCTTTCCGTGCGGCCCGCCCCCGGGTCCGGCGCCGATTGAATGCAGCGGTCGCATTCCTTATGATGCGGCGAAAGGCACAGGGCAAGCGCGCCCGCTTGTCGCAAGGAAAGACACCGCCGGGCATGTTCACTCAGCGCCGCAACCGCAACATGGTCGAGGCCGCGTTCACCACGCTGGCATTGATCTATCATGTCACCGTGAACAACCTGCGCAAGGGCCATCGCAACGCCATCGTCGGGCTGATCATGACCGTGCTGCAGGCCATCGCCATGATCGCGGGTTTCTACCTGATCTTTGCTATCATGGGGGTGCGGCGGGCGCCGATCCGCGGCGATTATCTGGTCTACATCATGTCCGGCATCTTCATGTTCATGGCGCATTCCCAGACCATCGGCGCCGTGGCGGGCGCGGGCAGCCCCAGCAACCAGATGCTCAAGCACGGGCCGATGAACACCGCGGTGATGATCTCCGCGGCGGCGCTGGCCTCGCTCTATCGCCACACCTTCTCAAGCCTCGTGGTGCTGACCGCCTACAATTATCTCGTCACGCCGCTGAATATCGACCGGCCGCTGGCATGCTATGCCATGCTGCTGCTGGCCTGGTTCTCGGGCGCCTGCATCGGCCTGATCTTCCTGGCGCTGCGGCCCTGGTGGCCCTCGGGGGCGCAGGTTCTGACCCAGGTCTATCAGCGGCTGAACATGGTGTTTTCCGGCAAGATGTTCGTCGCCAACCTGATGCCCACGATGATGCTGCACATGTTTTCCTGGAATCCGCTGTTTCACATCATCGACCAGACGCGCGGCTTTGCCTTCATCAACTATTCGCCGCGCAACTCGTCGCTGGAATATCCGCTTTATGCCACGCTGGTCCTGCTGATGGTCGGGCTGATGGCCGAGTTCGTCACCCGCAGATCCGCCTCGCTGAGCTGGCAGGCCGGGCGCTGAACCGCGCAGGGCGCCAAGGCCCCGCCCGCACCGATTTTCCGCCCGCGGGCCAGCTTGCAGCCCGCCAAACCCCTTCCTATATAGCCCCATGAACGCCGGAGGGCCCGGGACAACCACCCTCCGCTCAACCCAGGGATCGGGACCGGGTGCCTTTTCAGGACCCGGAAACCCGCACATCGCCGCAAGAAAGGTTACTGCATGTCCAAAGTCATCGGCATCGACCTCGGAACCACCAACAGCTGCGTCGCCATCATGGACGGCAGCCAACCCAAGGTGATCGAGAATTCGGAAGGCGCGCGCACGACGCCCTCGATCGTTGCCTTCACCGACAGCGAACGCCTGGTCGGCCAGCCCGCCAAGCGCCAGGCGGTGACCAACCCCACGAACACGGTCTTTGCCGTCAAGCGCCTGATCGGCCGGCGCACCACCGACGCCGAGGTGGAAAAGGACAAGAAGCTGGTCCCCTATCACATCGTCGACGGCGGCAATGGCGATGCCTGGGTCGAGGTGCGCGGCGACAATTATTCGCCCAGCCAGATCTCGGCCTTCATCCTGCAGAAGATGAAGGAAACCGCCGAATCCTATCTGGGCGAGCAGGTCACCCAGGCGGTCATCACCGTCCCGGCCTATTTCAACGACGCCCAGCGTCAGGCGACCAAGGACGCCGGCAAGATCGCCGGCCTGGAAGTGCTGCGCATCATCAACGAACCCACCGCGGCGGCACTGGCCTATGGTCTGGACAAGAAGGACAGCAAGACCATTGCCGTCTATGACCTTGGCGGCGGCACCTTCGACATCACCATCCTCGAGATCGACGACGGGCTGTTCGAGGTGAAGTCGACGAATGGCGACACCTTCCTCGGCGGCGAGGATTTCGACATGCGCATCGTCAGCTATCTGGCCGACGAGTTCAAGAAAGAGCATGGCGTCGACCTGACCAAGGACAAGATGGCGCTGCAGCGCCTGAAGGAAGCCGCGGAAAAGGCCAAGATCGAACTCAGCTCGGCCTCGCAGACCGAGATCAACCAGCCCTTCATCAGCATGGACAAGAACAGCGGCACGCCGCTGCACATGGTGATGAAGCTGACCCGCGCCAAGCTGGAAAGCCTGGTGGGCGATCTGATCAAGCGCACGATGAAGCCGGTCGCCGACGCGCTGAAGGACGCCGGCATGTCCAAGGGCGACATCGACGAGATCGTGCTGGTCGGCGGCATGACCCGCATGCCGCGCGTGATCGAGGAAGTGACCGGCTTTTTCGGCAAGGAACCGCACAAGGGCGTGAACCCCGACGAGGTCGTGGCGCTGGGCGCCGCCATCCAGGCCGGCGTGCTGCAGGGCGATGTGAAGGACGTGGTGCTGCTCGACGTGACGCCGCTGTCGCTGGGTATCGAGACCCTGGGCGGCGTCTTTACCCGCCTGATCGACCGCAATACCACCATCCCCACCAAGAAGTCGCAGATCTTCTCGACCGCCGAGGACAACCAGAACGCGGTGACCATCCGGGTCTTCCAGGGCGAACGCGAGATGGCCGCCGACAACAAGCTGCTGGGCCAGTTCAACCTGGAAAACATCCCGCCGGCGCCGCGCGGCATGCCGCAGATCGAGGTCACTTTCGACATTGACGCCAACGGCATCGTGTCGGTTTCCGCCAAGGACAAGGGCACCGGCAAGGAACAGAAGATCACCATCCAGGCCTCGGGCGGGCTGTCGGATGACGAGATCGAGAAGATGGTCAAGGACGCCGAGGCCAATGCCGAGGCCGACAAGGCGCGCAAGGAACTGGTCGAGGCGAGAAACCAGGCCGAAAGCCTGATCCACAGCACCAAGAAGTCGCTGGAGGAACACGGCGACAAGGTGGACGGCTCGACCGTCGAGGCGATCGAACTGGCGGTCGGCGCCCTGGAAGAGGCGCTGAAATCCGAGGATGCCGGCAAGATCAAGGGCGGCATCCAGAACCTGATGGATGCCTCGATGAAGCTGGGTGAGGCCATCTACAAGGCCAGCCAGGCCGAGGCTGGCGCCGGAGATGCCGAGCGCCACGAGGCCGGGCCGCGTGACGTGGATGACGAGATCGTCGATGCCGATTTCGAGGATCTCGGCGAAGACAAGCGCAAGTAAGCGCGATGTGAGCCAACCGGCCGGCCCGCCGCAAATTCGCGCGGGCCGGTCAATTCTTGCAGGACCCCGGACGCGATCGACATGGCGAAACGTGACTTTTACGAGGTGCTTGGCGTCGGCCGCGGCGCCTCGGCCGACGAGATCAAGAAGGCCTACCGCAGCAAGGCCCGGCAGTTGCACCCGGACCGCAACAAGGATTGCAAGGTCTCGGAAGCCGCGTTCAAGGAAGTGAACGAGGCCTATGACTGCCTCAAGGACGACCAGAAGAAGGCCGCCTATGACCGTTTCGGCCATGCCGCCTTTGAAAACGGCGGTGGCGGCTTTGGCCGCGGCGGCCATCCGCATGGCGATTTCGGCTCGGCCTTCGCGGATGTGTTCGAGGATCTGTTCGGCGACATGATGGGCCGGCGCGGCAATGGCGGCGGCCGCTCGCGCGCCAGCCGCGGGCAGGACCTGCGCTATAACCTGCGCGTGACGCTGGAAGAGGCGTTTTCTGGCCTGCAGAAGGCGATCACCGTGCCCGGATCGGTGGCCTGCGCCGCCTGCAGCGGCACCGGCGCCGAGGGCGCGGTCGAGCCGGTGACCTGCCCGACCTGCTCGGGCATGGGCAAGGTGCGCGCCACCCAGGGCTTCTTCACCGTCGAGCGCAGCTGCCCGACCTGCAACGGCAATGGCCAGATCGTGAAGAATCCCTGCCAGGACTGCCACGGCGCCGGCCGCATCCAGAAGGACCGCACGCTGTCGGTCAATATCCCCGCCGGGGTCGAGACCGGAACCCGCATCCGCCTGGCCGGCGAGGGCGAGGCCGGCATGCGCGGCGGCCCGGCGGGCGATCTGTATATCTTCATCGAGATCAGGGACCACCCGATCTTTTTGCGTGACGGCAAGACCCTGGCCTGCCAGGTCCCGGTCAGCATGGCCACGGCAGCACTTGGCGGCGAGATCGAGGTGCCGACCATCGACGGCGGCCGCTCACGCGTGCGTGTGCCGGCCGGCACGCAGTCAGGCAAGCAGCTGCGCCTGCGCGGCAAGGGCATGCCGCCGCTGCGCCACGGCCCGCGTCAGCATGACGAGGCCGGCGACATGCTGATCGAGCTGACCGTCGAGACGCCGGTGAACCTGACCGCCCGGCAAAGGGAGCTTTTGCGCGAATTCGAGGACATCCAGGCCGACAACAACCCGCAAACCCAGGGATTTTTTCACAAGATCAAGGGTTTCTGGGACGAGATGAAGGGCTGACCCGGCGTTAACCCGCCGTTCACCTCTGGCATGTCACTCTGGCGGCATGGAATCGAATCGCGCCTTTCACGAAGCCCCGCTGCCGCTTTTCGCCCCCGCCGCCACCCCGGCGGGGGACGAGGCGCCGCTGGCCCCGCTGGCCGAGGGTCGCCCGCCCAGCTATCTGGCCGATCACCGCGCCCGGCTGCGCGAACGCTTCATGCAGGGCGGCGCCGCCGCCATGCCGGATTACGAGTTGCTGGAACTGCTGCTGTTTCGTGCCATTCCGCGCCAGGATGTCAAGCCGCTGGCCCGCCGGCTGCTGGAGCGCTTCGGCGATTTCAACCGGGTGATCTCGGCCGCGCCGGGGCGGCTGGCCGAGGTGGCGGGCGTCGGCCCCGCGGTCATGCAGGAGCTGAAGATCGTCGAGGCCGCGGCGCAGCGGCTGGCGCGGTCGCGCGTCATCCATCGCCCGGTGCTCGGCAGCTGGGACGCGCTGCTGGATTATTGCCACACCGCCATGGCGCATCGCGAGATCGAGCAGTTCCGCGCCCTCTATCTGGACCGCAAGAACGTGCTGGTCGCCGACGAGGCCCAGGCCGAGGGCACCGTCGACCACGTTCCGGTCTATCCGCGCGAGATCATGCGCCGCGCGCTTGAGCTGAACGCCAGCGCCCTGATCCTCGTGCACAACCACCCTTCCGGCGACCCGACCCCCTCGGCCGAGGACATCGCCATGACCGCCCGCATCCAGACCGCGGCCGAGGTGATGGGCATCGTGCTGCATGACCACCTGATCATCGGCAAGTCCCGCGAGCTGAGCTTTCGCAGCCAGGGACTGCTTTAGACGCGCCCCCGACCTACGCTCGCGGCACCGGTTTGCGGCACTGCTCCGGGCCCCTGAGGCCACGAAGGCGCCGGGGTCGAAAGCCGCGGCATGCCCGGGCCGGCGCGCGGAGGACACAGGGCCGGAGGCACCAAAATCACACATGCGGCACCATGGACCGCACCCGCGCAACGGCGCCGCTGGACTGACGCAGGATTGATCGCTAGAACCGCGGACGCGAGGGTGGTGCATTGCACGGCCCGTTCCGTCGTATCGCCCCGATTCCCGGGGCATAAATGGAGATCAGACCCGTGTCCCACGCAGACGAACACGCAGGCGATCACGGCGCCACCCGGAGGGACTTCCTCTATTTCGCGACGGCCGGTGCCGGCACCGTCGCGGCCGGGGCCGCAGCCTGGACCCTTGTCAACCAAATGAACCCTTCGGCCGACGTGCAGGCGCTCGCCTCGATCCAGGTCGATGTCAGCGGCGTCGAGACCGGCACGCAGCTGACGGTGAAATGGCTGGGCAAGCCGGTGTTCATCCGCCGCCGCACCGAGGAAGAGATCCAGAAGGGCCGCGAGGTGCCGCTGGGCGATCTGATCGACCAGAATGCCGAGAACGCGAACAAGCCCGGCGAGGCCGCCACGGACGAGAACCGCACCCTCGACGAGGCCGGCGAATGGCTGGTGATGATCGGCGTCTGCACGCATCTGGGCTGCGTGCCGATCGGCGACGGCGCGGGCGATTTCGGCGGCTGGTTCTGCCCCTGCCACGGGTCGCACTATGATACCGCGGGCCGCATCCGCAAGGGTCCGGCACCGCAGAACCTGCTAATCCCGGTCGCGGCATTCGTCGACGACTCGACCATCAAGCTGGGCTGAGGAGGCACTCATGGCTGGTATCCCCCACGACCATTACGAGCCCAAGACGGATTTCGAGCGCTGGCTGCACCGCCGCCTGCCCATCGTCAGCCTGGTCTATGACACGCTGATGATCCCCACGCCCAAGAACCTGAACTGGTGGTGGATCTGGGGCATCGTGCTGGCCTTCTGCCTGGTGCTGCAGATCGCCACCGGCGTCGTGCTGGTCATGCATTACACGCCGCATGTCGACATGGCCTTCGCCTCGGTCGAGCACATCATGCGCAACGTGAACGGCGGCCACATGTTGCGTTACCTGCACGCCAACGGCGCCTCGCTGTTCTTCTTTGCCGTCTATATCCACATCTTCCGCGGCCTCTATTACGGCTCCTACAAGGCCCCGCGCGAGGTGACCTGGATCATCGGCATGCTGATCTACCTGTGCATGATGGGCACCGCCTTCATGGGCTATGTGCTGCCCTGGGGCCAGATGTCCTTCTGGGGCGCCACGGTGATCACCGGCCTGTTCGGCGCCATCCCGGGCATCGGCGAATCGATCCAGACCTGGCTCCTGGGCGGGCCGGCGGTGGACAACCCGACGCTGAACCGCTTCTTCTCGCTGCACTACCTGCTGCCCTTCGTGATCGCGGCGCTGGTCGCGGTGCATATCTGGGCCTTCCACACCACCGGCAACAACAACCCGACCGGGGTCGAGGTGCGCCGCACCAGCAAGGAAGAGGCGCAGAAGGACACCCTGCCCTTCTGGCCCTATTTCGTGATCAAGGACCTGTTCGCGCTGTCGCTGATCCTGGTGATCTTCTTTGCCGTGGTCGGCTTCATGCCGAACTACCTGGGCCACCCGGACAACTACACCGAGGCGAACCCGCTGGTGACCCCGGCCCATATCGTGCCGGAATGGTATTTCCTGCCCTTCTACGCCATCCTGCGCGCCTTTACCGCCGATGTCTGGGCGGTGATCGCGGTGAACTGGCTGACCTTCGGCATCGTCGACGCCAAGTTCTTCGGCGTGCTGGCGATGTTCGGCGCCATCCTGGTCATGGCGCTGGTGCCGTGGCTTGACACCTCGCGCGTGCGTTCGGGCCAGTATCGGCCGCAGTTCAAGTGGTGGTTCTGGTTCCTGGCGCTGGACTTCGTGGTGCTGATGTGGGTGGGCGCCATGCCGGCCGAGGGCATCTATCCCTATATCGCGCTGGCCGGCTCGGCCTACTGGTTCACCTATTTCCTCATCATCCTGCCGCTGCTGGGCGTGATCGAAAAGCCCGAGCCGATGCCGCAGACCATCGAGGATGACTTCAATGCCCATTACGGGCCCAAAACCCATCCTGCCGAGTAAGGAGAGGCAACAATGACCCTGAGAATCGTTTCGCTCACGGCTGTTGCGGCCCTGACCGTCGCCCTGGCAGGCGGAGCAATGGCCCAGGAGGCAAGCACCGCGCCTGGCAGCGCGGCGCCCGCGACCTCGACCCAGCCGGCAGCGCCCGCACCTGCGGCCGAGGCACCCGCCGCGACCGCCGAGCCTGCGACCACCGAACCCGAGGCCCCTGCCGTCGAGGCGGCACCGGCCGAGGCCGCCGAGAAAGCCGCAGTCGAGCCGGCAGCAACCGAGGCGCCCGCCGCCGCGGAAGCCGCTGCCGAGCCGGAGGCCGAGCCTGCCGCCGAGGAGGCCGCTGCCGAGCCGGAGGCCGAACCCGCCGCCGAGGAGGCCGCCGCCGAACCGGAGGCCGAACCCGCCGCCGAGGAGGCCGCCGCCGAACCGGAGGCCGAACCCGCCGCCGAGGAGGCCGCTGCCGAACCGGAGGCCGAACCCGCCGCCGAGGAGGCCGCTGCCGCACCGGCAGCAGCCGAGCCCGCCGTCGAGCATCACATCGAGGATGTGGCCTTCAGCTTCGAGGGGCCCTTCGGCACCTTCGACCAGCTGCAGCTGCAGCGCGGCCTGCAGGTCTATACCGAGGTCTGCTCGGCCTGCCACGGCTTGCGCTATGTGCCGCTGCGCACCCTGGGCGACCCGGGCGGCCCGCAGCTGCCCGAGGACCAGGTCCGCGCCTATGCTGCCAATCTCGACATCACCGACGCCGACACCGGCGAGGACCGCCCGCGCATCCCGACCGACCATTTCCCGACCATCCTGGGCGAGGGCATGGGGCCGGACCTGTCGCTGATGGCCAAGGCGCGCGCCGCCTTCCACGGCCCCTACGGCACCGGCATCTCGCAGCTGTTCAACGGCGTCGGCGGCCCGGAATACATCCATGCCGTGCTGACCGGCTATGACGGCGAGGACAAGGAGGAGGCGGGCACCACGCTTTACCACAACGCCGCCTTTGCCGGGAACTGGATCCAGATGGCCGCGCCGCTGAGCGACGACCAGGTGACCTACGAGGATGGCACCGTGGCCACCGTCGACCAGATGGCGCAGGACGTGGCCGCCTTCCTGATGTGGACCGCCGAGCCAAAGATGATGGACCGCAAGCAGATCGGCTTTGTCTCGGTCATCTTCCTGATCGCGCTGACGGTGCTGCTGTATCTGACCAACAAGAAGCTGTGGTGGTCGGTGAAGCATCCGCGCAAGCCCGAGTGAACCCGGGCGGAAACGCCAGAAAACGCGCCCTCCGGGGCGCGTTTTGCGTTTCCGGGCCGCTGGCATATGGACAAGCGGCAGCATCGCCGCTCAGATGGGCGGGAAGCTGGCGGAGGCTGCATGGCGATCTTCAACTTCGGCTCGATCAATATCGACCATGTCTATCGGCTGGACAGCCTGCCGCGCGCCGGCGAGACGCTGCATGCGCGCGACCTTGCCCTGGGGCTTGGCGGCAAGGGCGCCAACCAGTCCGTGGCCGCAGCCCGCGCCGGGGCCGAGGTGCACCATCTGGGCGCCATGGGCGCGGGCGACGACTGGGTGATCGCGCGGCTTGGGGCCGCCGGGGTGCTGACCGATGCCATTGCCCGCCTGCCCGGCAGCGCCACCGGCCATGCCATCATCCTGGTCGATGCCACGGGCGAGAATTCGATCGTCCTGCATGGTGGCGCCAATCATGCCCTGCCCGCCGAAAGCCTGCTGGCGGCGCTGCAGGCGATCGGGCCGCAGGACATCCTGCTGCTGCAAAACGAGACCAGCCTGCAGGCCGCCGCCGCCGCCCGCGCCCGCGCCGCCGGGGCCCGCGTGATCTATTCCGCCGCGCCGTTCCAGATCGCCGCCCTGCGCGAGGTGCTGGCGCATGTCTCGATCCTGGCGGTCAACGCCATCGAGGCGCGCGACACCTTCGCCGCCTTCGGCGAGGATCTGCCGGTCGAGGGGCTGCTGATCACCCGCGGCGCCGAAGGGGCGGAATACCGTGACCTGACGCGCGGCCAGGTCTGGCACCAGCCCGCCTTTCGCGTGTCTGCGCTGGACACCACCGGCGCCGGCGACTGCTTTGCCGGCTGGTTTGCCGCCGGGCTGGCGCGCGGCGAGGACATCGCCCAGGCCCTGCGCCACGCCGCCGCCGCCGCGGCGCTGCAGGTCACCCGCCCCGGCGCAGGCGACGCCATGCCCGACCGGGCCGAGGTCGCCGTCTTCCTGAACCGCCACGGCTAGGCGCTTGCCGCGGCGCCACCGCACGCCTATCTGGATGGACATGCAGATCCCGTTCCTGAACCGCCCGCCCCTTGTCGCCGTCCTGCGCCTGCAGGGCACCATCGGCGCCGCCAGTCGCGGCACCCCCGGCCTGTCCGACGCGGCGCTGGCACCGTTGCTGGAACGCGCCTTCCGCCGCCGCAAGCCCGCCGCGGTGGCGCTGGTGGTGAACTCGCCCGGCGGCTCGCCGGTGCAGTCCAGCCTGATCGGCGCCCGCATCCGCCGCCTGTCCGAAGAGCATCGCGTGCCGGTGCATGCCTTCGTCGAGGATGTCGCGGCCTCGGGCGGCTACTGGCTGGCCGCAAGCGCCGATCACATCTGGGCCGACGAAAGCTCGGTCATGGGCTCGGTGGGGGTCATCGCTGCGGGCTTTGGATTCACCGAGCTGATCCAGCGCCACGGCATCGAACGGCGCGTGCATACGGCGGGTGCCTCGAAATCCATGCTGGACCCGTTCCGCCCCGAGACGCCCGAGGATGTGGCACGGCTGGAACGCCTGCTGGTGCCGATCCACGAGGCCTTCAAGCAGCAGATCCGCACCCGTCGCGGCCATCTGCTGACCAGCGACCGCGACCTTTTCACCGGCGAGATCTGGACCGGGCGCGAGGCGGTGGAGCTGGGGCTGGCCGACGGCATCGCGCATCTGGTGCCGAAAATGCGCGAGATCCATGGCCGCAAGGTGCGCTTCCTGACCTATGGCCAGCGCGTGCCGCTGCTGCGCCGCTTCGGCCTGTCCGCCGATGATCTGCTGCATGCGCTCGAGGAACGCGCCGCCTTCTCGCGCTTCGGGACCGGCGCATGATCAAGATCGTGCTCGTCTGCCTGCTGATCATCATCGCCCTGGCGCTGGCCGCCGGGCCGGGGGTGCGCCGGCTGCTGGCGCGCGTCCTGGGGATCGGGCCGAGATGACCGCGCTGGTGACCGGGGCCGCGCGCCGCCTGGGCCGCGCCATCGCGCTGGACCTGGCGCGGCGCGGCCATGACCTGGCGATCCATTACCACGCCTCGGCCGAGGCCGCCGAGGCCACCGCCCTTGCGGCGCGGGCGCTGGGTGTGCGCGCGGTGACGCTGGGCGCCGACCTGCTGGATCTTGACCAGACCGAGGCGCTGGTGCCGCGCGCCCAGGCCGCGCTGGGGCCGCTGACGGTGCTGGTCAACAATGCCTCGATCTTTGAACATGACGACATCGCCAGCGCCACGCGCGAAAGCTGGGACCGGCACATGGGCTCGAACCTGCGCGCGCCCTTCGTGCTGACCCAGGCCTTCGCCCGCCAGGCGCCGCGCGCGCCCCTGTGCGACGGCGAGCCGCTGGCGCAGGCGCTGGTGGTGAACATGCTGGACCAGCGTGTGCTGAAGCCCACGCCCGAATTCATGACCTATGCGCTGGCCAAGGCCGGGCTCTGGTGGCTGACGCGCACCATGGCGCAGGCGCTGGCGCCGGATATCCGCATCAATGCCGTCGGCCCCGGCCCGACCCTGCGCGGCGGCCGCCAGACCGACCGGCATTTCGCGCAGCAGCGCGCCGCGACCATCCTGCAACGCGGGGCCGGACCCGAGGACATCTGTGCCGCCATCGGCTATCTTCTGGCCGCGCCCTCGGTCACCGGGCAGTTGATCTGCGTGGACGGCGGCCAGCATCTGGGCTGGCGCACCCCCGATGTGCAGGGTGTGGAATAGGCCGAAACTCGCCCGAGACGCGACAACTTGTCCACCTTTCCGCCGGGTGTCACATGGGCTTCACGATTCTGGCAAGGGATTCAGGGGATTGCCGTGACTGGAAAAATTATCGTTGTAATTCAATGATCTGCATTATTGCCCAAATTTTGTGCAATTCATTGAATCCCCTGCAAAGCCTAGGTGATCGCAGCATGCTCCCAAGGAGATTCACAGATTTATCCACAGATTCCGTGGACAGGATTCTGCTTGAACTCCCGGCCGGGAACTTGCAGCCGGCGGCAAGAATCAATTGGCTGGCCATATGAGCGATTCCCAACCCCCCGATCCCCGCACCAAGACCGGCCAGGCGCTGATCCAGGACTATCTGAAGACGCTCGACGGCTCGCCGGGGGTCTATCGCATGCTCGATCAGCAGGGCGCGGTGCTTTACGTCGGCAAGGCGCGCAACCTCAGGGCGCGGGTGTCGAACTATGCCCGCGGCAGCGGCCATTCGGCGCGGATCGCGCGGATGATCCGCGAAACCGCCAGCATGATGTTCCTGACCACGCGCACCGAGACCGAGGCGCTGCTCTTGGAACAGAACCTGATCAAGCAACTGAAGCCGCGCTACAACGTGCTCTTGCGCGACGACAAGTCGTTTCCGAACATCCTGATCCCGCGCGACCATCCGTTCCCGCAGATCATGAAGCATCGCGGCGCCAAGTCGCGCAAGGGCGACTATTTCGGCCCCTTTGCCAGCGCCGGCGCGGTGAACCGCACCCTCAGTCAGTTGCAGAAGGTATTCCTGCTGCGCAACTGCAGCGATTCCTTCTTTGCCTCGCGCAGCCGGCCTTGCCTGCTGTATCAGATCAAGCGCTGCTCGGCGCCTTGTGTCGGCCATATCTCGCAGCAGGATTACGCGGCTTCGGTGGATGCGGCGGCGCAGTTCCTGCGCGGGCG
Organism: Paracoccus sp. (in: a-proteobacteria); assembly: GCF_039808215.1. Classification (GTDB taxonomy): domain Bacteria; phylum Pseudomonadota; class Alphaproteobacteria; order Rhodobacterales; family Rhodobacteraceae; genus Paracoccus. The sequence continues at coordinate 1,470 of NZ_JBDHSP010000013.1, read as the reverse complement.
CAGCAGCCGCATCCAGGCCGAACTGGCGCGCGAGATGGCTGCGGCCAGCGAGGCGCTGGAATATGAACGCGCCGGGGCGCTGCGCGACCGCATCAAGGCGCTGACCGCCGTGCAGCAGGTGCAGGCGATCAACCCGCGCCGCATCCCCGAGGCCGATGTCATCGCGCTGCATCTGGAAAACGGCCTCGCCTGCGTGCAGGTCTTTTTCATCCGCGCCAATCAAAGCTGGGGCAATCGCGATTTCTATCCGAAGCTCAACGGCGTCGAATCGGCCGATGAGGTGATGCAGGCGTTTCTGGTGCAATTCTACGACGGCAAGATCCCGCCGCGCATGCTGCTGCTGTCGCATGGCATCGAGGACCCCGATCTGATGACCGAGGCGCTCTCGGCCAAGGCGGGGCGCAAGGTGACGCTGGGCGTGCCGCAACGTGGCGAAAAGGCCGAGCTGGTGGAAAACGCCCTGCGGAACGCCCGCGAAAGCCTGGCGCGCCGCATGTCGGAAAGCGCCGCCCAGATCCGCCTTCTGGAAGGTCTGGCCGAGGCCTTTGACCTGGCCGGACCCCCGCAACGCATCGAGGTCTATGACAACAGCCACATCCAGGGCAGCAGTGCCGTCGGTGGCATGGTCGTCGCCGGTTCCGAGGGCTGGATCAAGAGCCAGTATCGCAAGTTCAACATCAAGGGCACCGAGATCGCCCCCGGCGACGATTTCGCCATGATGCGCGAGGTGCTGACCCGCCGCTTTGCGCGCCTGCTGAAAGAGGACCCCGACCGCCAGACCGAAGCCTGGCCCGACCTTCTGCTGATCGACGGCGGCGCCGGCCAGGTCTCGGCCGTGCATGAGGTCATGGCGGAAATGGGGGTCGAGGACATCGCGATGATCGGCGTCGCCAAGGGCGAAGACCGCGACCAGGGCAAGGAGGAGTTCCACCGCCACGGCGCCCGCCCCTTTGCCCTGCGCATGAACGACCCGGTGCTGTATTTCATCCAGCGCCTGCGCGACGAGGCGCATCGCTGGGCCATCGGCAGCCACCGTGCGCGCCGCACCAAGGCGGCCTTCGCCAACCCGCTCGACGAGATCCCCGGCGTCGGCGCCGCCCGTAAACGTGCGCTGCTGGCGCATTTCGGCTCCGCCAAGGCGGTCTCACGCGCGGGTCTGGCCGATCTGACCGCGGTCGAGGGGATCAACGAGGCCCTGGCCCAGAAGATCGTGGATCATTTCCAGAAAGGGTGAGGGTATCTTGTTCCCTTTGCGGTCATGCGGACCGGTTTCGCGCAGCCGGCTGTTTGACAAGGCAGGTCGTATCCGCTTGGCTGATCCCGCTTGCGGGACGGATCATGGACATCCTGATCAAGAATGCCGGCATCAGTGGCTTGAGATAATGCCCCGCGGTGTCAATCGGCACGCAATACTGACCCCGGATCGGCGCCCAATTTTGACCCCCATGCTGGGAGCGGATCAGGGCCTGA
>NZ_JBDHSP010000012.1:0-75015 GCF_039808215.1 Paracoccus sp. (in: a-proteobacteria) | reverse complement strand
ATAGCTGCCCTGCCGCAGCTTCGGCACCCAGCCGGGTTCAGCGTGCCCAGACGGGTATCGAGAGCGCGCTCGCGATATGGGGCGTTCTCCTCGCTGAAGCAGCGCTGGGACGCCAACGGCCCCGACCGCAACGGCAGCTATTCCGGGGCGCTGATCGTCACCGAGATGTGCAAGGACCGGTGGCCGGGCCTTCGCGCAACACCGCAGCCGCCAGATCCATGCCGCAGAGTTGCGGTCCCTGCCGGCCTTGCCAGGCCAGACACCACCGCGAGCCACCCCAACGGCCGAGGAGCACAAGGGGAACCGGTCAGGGCCACCATGTCCGACAGCTGGTCCATGTGGCTGTCATGGCTTGTCCGGAGAGAGGGTGATTTTCGCCATCCGGCAGGGGCGACGAGAATCATGGAGCGGGCGACGCGGCTCGAACGCGCGACCCTCAGCTTGGGAAGCTGATGCTCTACCAACTGAGCTACGCCCGCAACGCCTTCCTGATAGCGGCAGCCTCTGGCGGGCGCAAGGGCAAAACTCGCTGCCGGATGCGCGGCGAGTGCCACCTGCTGGCGAGGCCCGCGCGGATACCGTCCGGGGCGGAAAGGCGCCCGGTCCTGGCTATGGCGCAGGTGGTCCTGCGGGGGCCAGTTCGGCCAGTGCTGCCCCGGCAGAGAGGGTCTCGCCGGGGCGGGCAAGATGGCGCAGCCGCCCGGCGCGCGGGCTGTCGATGCGGGTCTCGGCCTTCATCGCCTCGATCACCGCGAGGGGCTGGCCCGCGGCGACCTCGGCCCCATCCTCGACCAGCCATTTCTGCAGGAGGCAGGGCATGGGGGCACGGATATCGCCGTCCTGGGCGGCCTCGGGGGGCGGCGCGGCGGCAATGGGCGCGGCGCTGAACAGCCCGGCGGGCAGGGCAAGGGCGTGGCGGCGCCCGTCGATCTCGACGAAGCTGCGGATCAGCGCCGGGTCCGAGGGCAGGCTGCGTTCGGCGGGCGGCAGCGGCGGCATTTCGGTCTCGATCCAGTTGGTATGGACCTTGAATCCGTCCTCGCCGGTGAAGTCGCGCGCAACCAGCACGGCGCGGTGAAAGGGCAGGCTTGATGCCGGGCCTTCGATCACGAATTCTGCCAGCGCGCGGCCCGCGCGGGCAAGGGCGCGGCTGCGGTCGGGTGCGCTGACCACCAGCTTCGCCATCAGCGAATCGTAAAGCGCCGGGATCTCCGAGCCGCTCTCGACCCCGCTGTCGAGGCGAATCCCCGGCCCCGAGGGCGGGCGAAAGCGCGCGATCCGGCCGGGCGTGGGCAGAAAGCCGCGGCCCGGATCCTCGGCATTGATGCGGAATTCGATCGCGTGGCCGGTGGGCGCGGGGGTTTCGCGCACAGACAGCGGCAGGCCGTCACTGATGCGCAGCTGTTCCACCACGATGTCGATGCCGGTGGTTTCCTCGGTCACGCAATGTTCGACCTGAAGCCGGGTGTTGACCTCGAGGAAGGAAATCACCCCGGTCTGCGACAGCAGGAACTCGACCGTGCCGGCGCCGACATAGCCGGCATGGCGGCAGATATCGGCGGCCGCAGTATGGATGCGGGCGCGCTGATCGTCGCTGAGGAAGGGGGCGGGGGCCTCCTCGACCAGCTTCTGGTTGCGGCGCTGCAGCGAACAGTCGCGCGTGCCCAGAACCACGGTATGGCCGAGGCTGTCGGCCAGCACCTGCGCTTCGACATGACGGGGGCGGTCGAGGAATTGCTCGGCGTAGCATTCGCCACGGCCAAAGGCCTGGGTCGCCTCGCGTACGGCGGAATCGTAAAGCTCGGCCACCTCGCCCATGTCGCGTGCGACCTTGAGCCCGCGCCCGCCGCCGCCGAAAGCGGCCTTGATGGCGATGGGCAGGCCGACCGCGCGGGCGAAGGCCAGGGCCTCGGCGGCGCTGGCAATGGGGCCGTCGCTGCCCTGGACCAGGGGCGCGCCGACCGACGCTGCGATGCGGCGGGCCTCGATCTTGTCGCCGAGGGCGGCGATCACCGCGGGGGGCGGGCCGACCCAGATCAGCCCGGCATCCAGCACGGCTTGCGCGAAATCGGGACGTTCCGACAGGAAGCCATAGCCGGGATGGATGGCGTCGGCGCCGGCGCGGCGGGCGATGGCGATGATCTTGGGGATGTCCAGATAGGTCTCGGAGGCGCGGCCGGGGCCAAGGCCAAAGGCCTCATCGGCCAGTTCGGCATGCAGCGCGGCGGCGTCGGCATCGGAATAGATCGCGACCGAGGCCACGCCGTAATCCCGTGCGGCGCGGATGATGCGCAGCGCGATCTCGCCCCGGTTGGCGATCAGCAGCTTCTTCATGGCTTGGCCTCCTTGATCGGGCCCGGAACGGGATGGAAACGGATCTGCGCCCCCGGCGGGATCTGCGCGGCAAGGTCCAGGTGGTGACGCGCCACCACCGCGATCACCGGATAGCCGCCGGTCAGCGGGTGATCGGCCAGAAACAGCACCGGCTGGCCGGAATGCGGGATCTGGATCGCGCCGGGCACCGTGCCTTCCGAGGGCAGTTCGGTGTTGTCGCGCCGCCTCAGCGGCTGCGCGCCGCTGAGGCGTTTGCCGGTGCGGCTGATTTCGGGGGTGACCTGCCAAGTCTGGTCAAGGAAGCATTGCCGCGCGGCCGTGGTGAACCGATCCGCGCGCGGGCCGAGGATCACCTGCAGCGTCACCGTCTCGCCCGGCTGCGGCAAGCGCGGCTGGGCGCGGGGGCAGGGATCGACCGCGCCGGCGGGCAGGTTCGCAGGGGTCAGCCGGTCGCCCGTGGTCAGCGGTTCCGGCCCCAGCCGCGCCAGCGTGTCGCGCGCGGCCGAGCCCAGCACCGGCGCGGCAAGATAGCCGCCGCGCAGACCGAGATAGCTGTAGCAGCCATGTCGGGGCGGGCCGATCTGCAATTCGTCCCCGGCATCCATGGCGAAGGCGCGGCCATGTTCGGGGGTGGCATCGCCGCGCGGCCCGGTGATCCGCAGCGGGCAGTCCGCGCCGGTCAGGGCGAGGGTCAGCGCCCGCTCGGCGCGAAGGGTCAGCCCGCCAAAGGTGATCTCCAGCGCCGCCGCGTCGCGGGGATTGCCAAGGCAGCGGTTTGCGGCATGAAGGCTCGCGCGGTCCAGCGCGCCCGATCCCGAGACCCCCTGTCCCGCCTGCCCCGGCCGTCCCGCGTCCTGCAACAGCGCCGGGCGGTCGGCGCGCAGGATGCGCAGGCCATCGCCCTGCTGCGGGCGGGGGGTGGGGATCGCGGCGGGCGCAATCACCGCATCCCGGCCCATGTCCCGAAACCGCACCCGGTCGCCGGGGGCCAGCAGCGCCGGGCGCGCCCGCATGAGGTCCCACATCGGCACCGGTGTGCGGCCCAGCAACTGCCAGCCGCCGGGGCTGTCGCTGGGGTAGATGCCGCCAAACACCCCCGCCAGGGCCACCGAGCCCGCCGGGATGCGCTTGCGCGGCACCTTGCGGCGTGGCACGTCCAAGGCCGGATCGTCGCTGGTCATATAGGCAAAGCCCGGGGCGAAGCCGGTGAATGCGACGGTGAATGTCGCCGCCTGATGGCGTGCGATCAGTTCGGGGACGCTGCAGCCCAGGTGCGCGGCGACCTCGGCCAGATCCTCGCCGTCATAGATGACCGGGATGTCATGCAATTGCCCCTGCGGCGGGCAGGCCGCGGTCAGGTCCAGCGTGTGCAGATGCGCGGCCAGCGCCTTGGGGTTCAATGCCAGCGGATCGAAGCGCAGCAGCAATGTGCGCGCGCCGGGGACGATATCGGTGATCCCCTCGGGCGGGGCGGCGCGTAGCGCCTCGAGCAGCGCCAGCATGGCGGGCAGGTCCGCCAGTTCCACCAGCAGCCCGTCGCTGCCCGCGGGCAAAAGGCGCAGGTCCGCGGTCATGGCGCGAAGGCGGCAAGACTGACGCCCGCCGCCGAAAGATCGGCGCGTAGGCGGGCGGCGATGGCGACGGCGGCGGGGCTGTCGCCGTGAACGCAGATCGACTGCGCCTCAAGCGCGATTTCGGTTCCGTCCTGGGCGGCGATGCGCCCGGTCCGGACCAGCCGCAGCATCCGGGCCGAGATCGCCTCGGGGTCATGCAGCACCGCGCCGGGCTGACCGCGCGGCGCTAGGCTGCCGTCAGGCTGATAGGCGCGGTCGGCGAAAACCTCGCAGATCACGGTCAGTCCGGCGTCGCGGGCGCGCGCCACCACCGGCGCGCCCGACAGCGCCAGCAGAGGCAGCGCCGGATCCACGGCGCGGATCGCGGCAATCACCGCATCGGCCTGGCGCATGTCATGGACGATGGTGTTGTAAAGCGCGCCATGCGGCTTGACGTAAGTGACCCGCGTGCCCGCCGCATGCGCCAGCGCCTGCAGCGCGCCGATCTGATAGATGCAATCGGCAGTCAGATCGGCGGTTTCGGGCGACATGGCGCGGCGGCCAAAGCCCACCAGGTCGGGATAGCCCAGATGCGCGCCGACCGCGACGCCCTGCCGCGCGGCCTCGCGCAGGCTGCGCAGGATGCCCGAGGGATCGCCGGCGTGAAAGCCGCAGGCGATATTGCCGCTGCTGACGATCGCCAGCATGGCGGCGTCATCGCCCATCTTCCACGGGCCGAAGCCCTCGCCAAGGTCGCTGTTGAGATCGATGCGGGTCATGGTTCCGGCTCAGGCGATCAGGGGTGTGGGCAGGATCGCCGCAGGCAGCGCCTGCAACGCGGCGTAAGCGGCAAGGACGGTCGCCATCTGCGCGGCGTGACCGGCGCGCAGGGCATCACCGTAGATCGTCTCATCGGGATATTCGGTGATCAGCGTCATCGGCACGCGGTGGCGGTCGTCCTGACCGATCAGCACCGGGAAACCGTTCAGCATCTGGAAGCCCGTCTCACCGGCGTGACGCTCAAACAGCGCGATCTGGGCGGCGTTGAAATCGGCAAGACCTGGCACGTTGCCCAGTTCCCGCGTGACCTGATCCATCAGGGCCTGCGCAGGGGCCTCCCAGCCGGTGGCGTGGCGCATGACAAGGAAAAAGCCCTTGGGGATGGTCCACATCTCGAATCCGCGCGGAACATAGCCCGACAGAGGCCGCGTCCATTCATGCGCCGGATAGCCGTGCAGGTTCACATGCAACAGCGCGTGGGAGCGGGCCTCGGCCTCGCGCCGGATCGCCTGTTCGTAAAGCTCCGCGCCCTCGCGGTATTCCAGATCGTCGCCAAGCGCAGTGTAGCGGGCGGCGTGGTGCATGTGGCGGGCGTTGTCTTGGGTCAGCCGCTGGTGCAGAGCATAGCCATCGGGGTTTTCCAGGGGCGACAGGGTGAAATGCGCGCCCTCGCGTTTGGCCAGTTCAAGGCCGGCGCGGAGCGCGCCGATCGGGGCGCTGATCTCATTGGCGTGCTGCCCGGCCGAGATCATCATCGCGCGATCGCTGCCCGGATGATGCACCGCCGCGACCGGACGGCCCGCGACCGAGCGCGCCGCGAAACGCGCGCCGGGGATGCGGGTCAGTTCCTCGGCAATCTGGACCTGCGAGAGCGCGCGCTCCGCCGTCTCAAGCGGCTGGCGGTGATCCGAGACCGAGGCCCCGTCCAGCGCGCGTGTTTCCACCCGCACCGAGGCCAGCGCGCCAAGGCGGATCTCGGGCACGATCTGGCCCGGTTGCAGCCGCCGGTCGCCTTGCGCACGGCCGGAACGCTTCTGGAAATGTTCCAGCGCCGAGAAATAGAAATCCTCATGCAGGGCCTCGCGCAGGGACATGATCTCATCGCCATGGCCCAGATCCTCATCGGCAATAGGCAGGCTGGCGGTGATGTTCAATTCCTGAAAATAGGGCTCGGCCTGCCAGTCGGCATTGCGGATTGCCTGCATGGCCTGGTGAAACAGCGTCTCATATTCGGTCGCAAGTGCGGTGGCCTTGCCGTCCGCGATCAGCCAGCCGCAGGGTGAAAGCGCGGTATTGCCCGCGTCATCCGGATGGCTGCGGTTCGGCGCAAGAACCGAGGTCGTAACCTCGCGCCCGTCCGCATAGATCAGGCTGAGGTCATAGCGCGGCAGATCGGGGCTTTCTGCGCCTTCGGTGAACTCGAAGGCCACGGCGGGAAACAGCGCCGTGAGCGGATAGCTTTCCAGCAGGAAACGGCGCGGCCCGGCGTCCTTGTGGCGGGGCCAGGTGATGCGGGCGCGCGTCAGGCCCGCAGTCTCGATTTCCTCGCGGAAAGCGCAGAGCAGCGGCTTGTAGGCCGAGCGGCAGCGCGCCGTGATGCCGCGGGCGGCAAGGCGGGCCTCGGCGCGGCGGCGGGTGGCGCTGTCGTCGAAACTCCAGGTCTCGACCGTCGCGGCCTCCAGGGTCTCGGCCAGACCGGCCAGCGCCGGGGGAAAGGTCTTTTCGAACAGGATCAACGGTTCGTCCTTCCGGTCGGGTCCAGGAGGTCGCGCAGCCAGTCGCCCAGCAGGTTCAGCGCCAGCACGGTCAGCAGGATCGCCATCCCGGGCACCACGGTGATCCACCAGGCGGTCTGCAGATAGGTCCGGCCCTCGGCCAGCATGCCGCCCCAGGACGGGATCGAGGGGTCGACGCCCAGCCCGAGGAAGGTCAGCGAGGCTTCCAGCAGGATGTTGTTGGCGACATTCAGCGTCATCAGCACGATCACCGGCCCCAGCAGATTTGGCAGGATATGCGAAAAGATGATGCTGCGGTCGCGCACCCCGATGGCGCGGGCCGAAAGGATGAATTCACGTTCGCGCAGCGTCAGCGCCGAGCCGCGCACCAGGCGGGCATATTGCACCCATTGGCTGACGATCATCAGCACGATGGTCGTGGTCAGCGAACCGCCGACGATGGCGACCACGGTGATCGCCAGCAGGATGAAGGGCAGGGACAACTGCACATCGGCAAAGCGCATCACCAGCACGTCCCAGAAGCCGCGGTAATAGCCCGCGACCAGCCCCATGATCACCCCCAGCACCACCGAACCCGCGACCGAGATGATCCCCACCTTCAGCGAGATCCAGCCGCCATTCGCGACCCGCGCCAGGATGTCGCGCCCCAGCGCGTCAGTGCCCAGCAGATGCGCGGGATCGGTCAGGGGCGGCACCAGCCGCGCCTTCAGCGAGATGGCGCCGGGATCGGCAAACAGCCAGCCCGACAGCACAACCGTGCCGACGATCAGTGCCAGCAGCACGGCGCCAGCGATGAATTCCAGCGATTTCAGATGCCGCAGCGGCGAGGGGGCGGTGGTCGAGGCCATGACTCATTTCTCCCGGATGCGGGGATCGACAAGGCCATAGGCGATGTCGACCGCAAGGTTCACCGCGACGATCATCACCGCCAGGATCATGATCACTGCCTGCAGCACCGGGTAGTCGCGCGCCGCGACCGCATCCAGCGCCAGCGAGCCCATGCCGGGCCAGTCGAAGACCCGCTCGATCACCACGATGCCGCCCAGAAGCCCGCCGAACTGCAGGCCGAAATAGGTGATCAGCGGGATGGCGCAGTTCCTCAGCGCGTGCTTGTAAAGCACCTTGGCCTCGGACAGGCCCTTGGCGCGGCAGACCATGACGAATTGCGCGTTCAGCGTCTCAAGCATGGTGGTGCGCACCAGCCGCACATTGGTCGCGGTCAGGATCACCCCCATGGTCAGCGCCGGCATGACATAGCTGGATGCGCCGGTCATCCCCGAGGGCGGCAGCCATTGCAGATGCACCGCCAGCACCAGCACCAGCATCATCGCCAGCCAGAAATTCGGAAACGACAGCCCGATGAGCGAGCAGATGCGGATGACCTGATCCGCCAGCCGCCCCTTGCTGATCGCCGCCCAGACGCCCAGCGGAATGGAAATCGCGATCGACACCGCAAGCGAGATCAGCGCCAGAGACATGGTCGCGGGCAGCGCCTTGCCGATCAGCAGGTTCACCGGCGTACTGCCGATGAAGCTGTTGCCGAATTCCCAGGTCAGCAGCCCTTTCAGCGACTGCAGATATTGCAGCCAGAAGGGCTGGTTCAGCCCCAGCCCCTCGCGGATGCGTTCGAGGTCGGCCTCGGTGATGGTGGTCGAGCCCTGCGCGATCATCAGCGCCGGGTCGCCGGTCATGCGGATCGCCGTGGCCACGATCAGGCTGACCACCAGCACGACAAAGACCGCCTGAAAGATCCGTCTGAGGATGAAACCGAACATCGGCGGCCTCCTGCATGTCTGGGATGCGCCCCCCGGATCGCCCGGGGGGGCGGCGGGATCACTCGACCGAGACGCCGTTCAGCCGCAGCCGGCTGTCGGGCGGGGCGACAAAATCCTTGACGCGGGTGTTGATGCCGTAGATCGCGTTCAGGTTGTAAAGCGGCATCTCCAGCGCGCGGTCATAGGCATAGGCGGCGATTTCCTTCAGGATCGCCTCGCGCTTGACCGGGTCGGTCAGGTGGCGCTGGCTTTCCAGCAGCGCGTCCATCTTGGGGTCGCTGTCATAGGGGTTCCACTTCTCGCCGGTGTGATACATGGAATAGGCGGTGTTGTCGTAATCGAAGGTCCAGCCACCCCAGCTTTGCTGAAACAGCGCCCCGGTCTTGCCCTGCGGGATGATGTCATTCAGGAATGTGTTGGTCTCGTAGGGCTTGATGGTGGCGTTGATGCCGACCATCGACAGATAGGCCGCGACCGCCTGCGCCACCTCGCCAAAGGTCGCATCATTGCCGCGGATGTCGATCTGCACCGCGGTGCCGGGCTTGACGCCGGCCTCGGCCAGCAGTTTCTGCGCGCCCTCGGGGTCATAGGGCAGGGGCTTCAGCGCGGGGTCATAGCCGAACGACAGCTTGCCCTGGAAACTGGCGATGACCTCGGCCTGACCGCCGAGGATTTCCTTCACGATGGTGTCGCGGTCCACGGCCATGATCAGCGCCTTGCGCACACGCTCATCGGCGGTGATGCCGTCGCGGGTGTTGTAGCGCAGCGCATAGACGGTCGGACCGGCGGTGGTGACCAGATCGAGCTTCGCATCGGCCTCGATGGTCGGGATCATCGAGACGGGAATCGTCGGCGGGATCACCAGATCGACGCGGCCGGCCTGCAATTCCGCGACCGCCGTGGCCGGTTCGGTGATGAAGCGGAATTGCAGCTCTGAGAGCTTCGCCTTGTCGCCCCAGAACCCGTCATAGGCCGCCATCTTCAGCCCGACCTTGGGCTCATAGGAGGTGACCTTGAACGGGCCGGTGCCGACCGGCATCAGGTTGAATTTCTCGTCGCCCACCTCGGCGATGTATTTCGGCGGCACGATCATCGCGCCGTAACCGGCCAGCTTGGTCAAGAGCACCGGGTCGGGGGCGGAAAGATGCATGTCGACGGTGTGATCGTCGATCACCTCGACCTTGTCGATGGCGACATAGTTCGAGCGCTGCGGCCCCTTGGCGCCCTCGTCGCCCAACAGCCGCTCGAAGGTGAATTTCACCGCCTCGGCATTGAAGGGCTCGCCATTGTGGAAAGTCACGCCCTCGCGCAGCTTGAAGCGGATGCGCTTGCCCTCGTCGAGTTCCTCCCATGAGGTCGCAAGGCCCGGCACCAGCTTCATGTCGGGGCCGCGATAGGTCAGCCCGTCGAAGATATTGGTTGCGGCCGAGGCCCAGTTCACCAGAAACGTGTCGATCGGGTCCCATGAGCCGGGGTCCTGCGGGCTGGACACCACCAGCGTGCCGGTGGCCAGCGCCGGGCTGGCCAGAGCCCCGGCCAGCACCAGCGCCGCGGTCCCGGCGAGCCTTGCGGAAATGGTCATGCGTCTTCTCCCTGTGTCCTCTTTGGTCAATGTTCGGCGACGAAATGGCCCGGCGCGATCTCGTGCAGCGGAATGGGCGGCGGTTCCTGCCCGACCGGGCGCAGGATCGAGGGGATCTCGCCTTCAAGCATCGGGCGGGCCTTGCGCTGGCCGGGATCGGCCACCGGCACCGCCGACAAAAGCCGGCGGGTATAAGGATGCGCGGTCGTCTCGAACACCTGCGCGCGCGAGCCCAGTTCCATGATCTGCCCGGTGTAAAGCACAGCGACGCGGTGGCTCATCTTTTCGACCACCGCCATGTCATGGCTGATGAACAGATAGGCCAGCCCCTCGTCCTTCTGCAGATCCATGAACAGGTTGATCACCTGCGCCTGAACGGACACGTCCAGCGCCGACAGCGCCTCGTCGGCGATGATCAGCCGCGGTTGCGACGACAGCGCGCGGGCGATGCAGATGCGCTGGCGCTGGCCGCCGGAAAATTCATGCGGATAGCGCCGCGCCATGGCGGGCTGCAGCCCGACGCGCTCCAGGAGCTCGCCCACGCGGGCCTCGATGGCACGATCATCGTCCATGAGGCCGTGGGTGCGGATCGGCTCGGCCACGGAAAAACCCACGGTCTTGCGCGGATCGAGCGAGGCGAAAGGGTCTTGGAAAATATACTGCACCTCGCGGCGCAATCGCTGGCGGGCGGCGCGGTCCATGCCCGACAGGGGCTTGCCGTCGAACAACACCTCGCCCGAATTGGCGGCCTGCAGCTGCTGGATGGTGCGGCCGATGGTGGATTTGCCGGAACCGGATTCACCGACCAGCGCCAGCGTCTCGCCGGGCCAGAGCGACAGGCTGACGCGGTTGACTGCGCAGGCGCGATGCGTGGTCCGGCCCCAGAAGGTGCGCGCGACATCGAAATGCACGTCCAGATCGCGCACCTGCAGTAGCGGCGGCACGGCATAATCGGCGGTGTCCTGATCGCGGGTCTCGCCCTCGAGCCGGGCCTCGTCGCCCTCGAGCACGGTCAGCGCCTCGCGCAGCGGATACCGGCGCCCGGCCATCGAGCCCAGCCGCGGCACGGCCGAGAGCAGCGCGCGCGTATAGGGGTGACGCGGGGCGGTGAAAATCTGCTCGACCGGGCCTTCCTCGACCTTGCGGCCATGGCGCATGACCACGACATCATCGGCCATTTCCGCCACCACGCCCATGTCATGGGTGATGAAGATGATCGCCATGCCCAGTTCGGCCTGCAGGTCCTTCATGATGGTCAGGATCTGCGCCTGCACGGTCACGTCCAGCGCCGTCGTCGGCTCGTCCGCGATCAGCAGTTTCGGGCGGCAGGCCAGCGCCATGGCGATCATCACCCGCTGGCGCATGCCGCCCGACAGCTGGTGCGGATAGCGGCGCAGCTGGCGCGCGGCATCGGGCAGGCGCACCAGTTCCAGCAGCTGCTCGGCCGCGGCCAGCGCCTCGGTGCGGGACTTGCCCTCGTGCAGCATCAGCACCTCGGACAGCTGGTCGCCGATGGTGAACAGCGGATCGAGCGAGGTCATTGGCTCCTGGAATATCATCGCGATCTCATTGCCGCGGATGCGGCGCATGGCCCTCTGGTCGCAGCCGATCAGATCGAGGGGCTGGCCGTCGCGGTGAAACAGGATGCGGCCCTGCGGATAGGTCGCGCCGGCGATGTCCGCCAGGCGCATGACCGACATCGAGGTGACCGACTTGCCCGAGCCGCTTTCGCCGACCACCGCCGTGGTGCGCCCGGCGCGCACCGAGAAACTCAGCCCGCTGACCACCTCGGAGGCGCCGAAGCGCACCGAGAGGTTCTCGACGTTCAAAAGTACCGCAGGGTCGCGCTCGGTCATCTGCCCCCTCAGAAGGTTGCGGCCGCGCGCGCGGCCTGGTCATAGGCGCCCGACAGCATGCGCAAGAGCGCCGCCGCCTCGGACAGCCGGTCCTCGGACAGCCGGCTTTCGGCGGCGATGTCCAGAAGCAGCTTGTCGCGCAGCTGGCCGTAGCGCTGGCAGGCATCGAACCCCGCATCGCTGATCGAGACCAGTTTTTCCTTGCCGGCGCGGCGGGTAGTGATCAGCCCGTATTCGACCTCGGAGAGGCCCGGCAGCCGGCCCGAGGCCAGATGCGCCGAGGATACCACCGGCCCGACGCCGGGCGCGCCGTCATCGCCCGGACGCGCCGCGCCAATCGCGGCGATGGGCGATGCCCGCCGACGATTCGCAATCATGCGTCCCCCTCCGTCTTCCGAAGAAAACATCGAGAAATTGCATGGCTTGTGTCAACGATTTCCTGCGCCGGGCGCAAGGCGCAGCCCAGGCACCGCGCGGCTGGACAGGCCGGAAACGGATGGAAACCGGCTGCGGCCCGCCCGGCGTCAAAGCCCGTTGCGGCGTGGCCGCGGCCGATAGACCGGCAGGCGCCAGCCAAAGACCATGCTGCCGGCGCGCAGGCCCAGCACGACGACGCCGCAGATGAACAGCGCGCTGGGCAGTTCCGCGCCCATGGCCAGCACGACCAGCGCCGCGACCGCGCCCCCGAAGGTCGCGGTGATGTAAAGCTCGCCCTTGCGCAGCACCATCGGCACCTCGTTGCCGACCACATCGCGCATCAGGCCGCCGAAAGTGCCGGTCATCACCCCCATCAGCACCGTCACGATCGGGCTGACGCCCACGCCCAGGGCGACGCCGACCCCGGCCGGCACCGCCACGGCCAGCGCGCAGGCGTCCAGCCACTGGATGGCGCGAAAGCGGTTCTCCAGCCGATGCGCGGTAAAGAACACCACGATCGCCGCGCCCGAGGTCAGCAGCAGCAGTTCCGGCCGGCCGATCCAGAACACCGGAACCCGCCCCAGCACCAGATCGCGCAGCGTGCCGCCGCCGACGCCGGTCAGCACGGCGAAAAAGATGAAGCCCACGACATCGAGCTGGCCGCGGCTGGCCACCAACGCGCCGGTCAGGGCAAAAATTGCCACGCTGGCATAGTCCAGCGCCAGCACCAGGTGATCAATGTTCATCCCGCGGCCTTTCGCGGCTTGAAGGGCGCCATGCCGGCGCGGGCCAGCGCGTCGGCGCGCTCGTTCTCGGGGTGGCCGGCATGGCCCTTGATCCATTCCCAGCGCACCTTGTGACGCGCCTGCGCCGCCTCCAGCCGCTGCCACAGATCGACATTCTTCACCGGCTTGCGGTCGGCGGTGCGCCAGCCGTTGCGCTTCCAGCCGTGCAGCCACTGGGTGACGCCGTTCTTCACATAGGCGCTGTCGGTGGTCAGGGTGATCTCGCTCGGCCGGCTCAGCGCCTCGAGCGCGCTGATCGCCGCCATCAGCTCCATGCGGTTGTTGGTGGTCTCGGCCTCGCCGCCCGAAAGCTCGCGTTCCTTCAGCAGCGTCTGGCCGTCCAGCGCGCGCATCAGCACCCCCCAGCCGCCGGGGCCGGGATTGCCGCTGCAGGCGCCATCGGTCCAGGCATGCAGCGCGGTCACGATTGCGGCCCCCGATAGCCCGGCAGGCTTGCGATCCGCGCCAGCCAGCGCCCGATGCCGGGGAACCGCGCCATGTCGAAGCCGCCACGTTCGCCGGCGGTGCAGGTATAACCGTAAAGGCAAACATCGGCGAGGCTCGCGCCCCCGTCCACCAGCCAGTCATGCGCCGCCAGCCGGTCCTCCATGACCTGCAGTAGCGCATGGCCGCGCTCCAGCAGGTCGGCCATGCGCCCGGGCGTGGCCTGCGCGCGCCGCTCGGGATAGAAATTCAGCGCCCCGCGCACCGCCACCACGCCCTCATGCTGGTTCTGCTCCCAGAACATCCAGGCCAGCATGCGCGCGCGCAGGACCGGATCGGCCGGCACGAATCGCGTGCCCTCGCCCAGAAAGCACAGGATCGCGTTCGATTCCGGCAAAAGCGTGCCATCCGCCAGTTCCAGCACCGGCGCCTTGCCGAAGGGCAGCCGCCCCGTCGCCCGCGCCGCCGCCAGCGCGGCCGATCCCGCCTCGACATCGACGGTCTCGCAGCCGCGACCAAGCAGCGCCAGCAGCAGACGCACCTTGTAACTGTTGCCCGAGGAAGGCATCGACCAGAGCTTCATCAGGGGACTCCACGTCATTTCCGTTTTCCAGACAGCCCCGCAGGGCGGTTGCAAGGCCCCTTCAAGCCTCGCGCAGCACGCGCGGCACCTTGAACTCGATATTCTCGCGCGCGGTCTCGACCAGTTCCACGGTCAGCTCGAACCTTTCGCCAAAGGCGGCGACGACTTCGTCGACCAGCACCTCGGGGGCGCTGGCGCCGGCGGTGACGCCCACCGCGCGGGCGCCGGCAATGGCGCGCCAGTCGATCTGATCGGCCCGCATCACCAGCTGCGAATAGGCGCAGCCGGCGGCGCGGCCCACCTCGACCAGCCGGCGCGAGTTGGAACTGTTCGGCGCCCCGATCACGAACAGCGCGTCGATGCGGCCGGCGATCGCCTTGACCGCGGCCTGGCGGTTGGTGGTCGCATAGCAGATGTCCTCCTTGGCCGGCCCGACAATGGCGGGAAAGCGCGCCTGCAGCGCCGTGACGATGGCCGCCGTGTCATCGACCGAAAGCGTGGTCTGGGTGATATAGGCCAGGCGCGCGGCATCGCGGGGCGCGATCAGGGCGACATCCTCGACCGATTCGACCAGCAGCACCTCGCCCTCGGGCAACTGCCCCATGGTGCCCAGCACCTCGGGATGGCCGGCATGGCCGATCATCACCATCTGCAGCCCCTCGGCGTGGTGGCGCTCGGCCTCGACATGGACCTTGGAGACCAGGGGGCAGGTGGCATCGACATAGACCATCTCGCGCCGGCGCGCCTCGAGCGGCACTGATTTCGGCACGCCATGGGCGGAAAAGATCACCGGCCGGTCAGCGGGGCATTCGTCCAGTTCCTCGACAAAGACCGCGCCCTTGTCGCGCAGCCCGTCCACGACGAACTTGTTGTGCACGATCTCGTGGCGCACATAGACGGGGGCGCCCCATTTCTGCAGCGCCATCTCGACGATCTTGATGGCGCGGTCGACGCCGGCGCAAAAGCCGCGCGGCGCGGCGAGGTAAAGGGTCAGGGGCGGTTTCTTGTCCATGATCCCCACCTAACCGCGCCGGCGCCCCCCCGCAAGGCGCGGGCGCGGAATTCAGCCGCCGCGGACGTGACACGCCGGATTTGGCCCGCCAGACCCGGCCCGCTCAGCCTTCGTCGAAGCTGGTCAGGGCATGGACCTCATGGCCCAGCCCCTCCAGACGCGCCCGCCCGCCAAGTCCGGTCAGTTCGATGACAAAGGCGCAGCCGACGACCTGCGCGCCCAGGCGTTCGCACAGCCTTGTCCCGGCCTCGGCGGTGCCGCCGGTGGCCAGCAGGTCATCGACGATCAGCACCCGCTCGCCCGGGTTCAGGGCGTCCTGGTGGATCTCCATCACGGCCTCGCCGTATTCCAGCGCATAGGCCTGGCTCAGCACCGCGCCGGGCAGCTTGCCCTGTTTGCGGATCGGCACGAAGCCCGCGCAAAGCTGATGCGCCACCGCGCCGCCCAGGATGAAGCCGCGCGCCTCGAGCCCCACCACCTTGTCGATCCGGTCCCCGGCATGGGGGGTCAGCAGCTGGTCCACCGCCATGCGAAAGCCGCGGGCATCGGCGAAAAGCGTGGTCACGTCGCGAAACAGGATGCCCTGATGCGGGAAATCCGGAATGCTGCGCACAAGGTCGCGGATGCCGCGGCTGTCGTGCAAGGGGCGGTCGTTCATGGGCGCTCCATCTCGAATGTCTCGGTGGTGATCGTGTAATCCTTGTAGCCCATGCGCGCCAGCCAGCCGTGGGGGCGCAGGTCGAAGCGGCCGTCCGCAAGGCAGTCCTCGCGCAGGTGGATGCCGGTGACGACGCCCAGCACCATGACATTCGCCGCCCCCGCCAGCCGCAGCACCCGCGTCATGCGGCATTCCAGCGCCGCGGCGGCCTGGGCGACGCGCGGGCAGTCGATGGTCAGGCATTCGGCGGCTTCGATGCCGGCGGCCAGGAACTCGCTTTCGCCGGCGGGCAGGGCGGCGGAAGTGGTGTTCACCTGCGCGCGCATGCGGCCGTCGGCGATATTGACGCAGAATACCCGGCTCTCGGCGATCTGCGCCACGCTGTCCTTGCTGCCCGGCCGGTCGCGTTTGGCCGAGGTCGAGGCGAACATCACCTGCGGCGGCGCATAGGCGGTCAGGTTGAAGAAGGAATAGGGTGCCAGATTGTCGCCCATCCGGCCCCGGGTCGAGATCCAGCCGATCGGCCGCGGCGCGACGATGGCGTTCAGCGGGTTCAGCGGCAGGCCATGCCCGGCCTCGGGTCGATAGAACATGGGCGCCTCCGGTCGTGCAGGCCCGGCTGGCAGCAGTGACCGCTGCCGCGGCGCGCGTCAAGTCCGGATGCGGCGCCGATTTCCGGCCCTCGGGAATGCAGAGGCGGTTTTCGTCGCCCGCCTTGCATGTTACCCGGTCCCGGGCCCGAACCGGCACAACCGAATCCGCGAGGCACAATGTACGAGCTTTGCCGCGAAACCCCCGAGGACACGCCCGAGGTCGAGGCCTTGATGGACCTGTGTTTTGCGCCGGGGCGCACGGCGCTGTCCTCGTATCGGCTGCGCGACGGCGTGGCGCCGGTCGCGCAGCTGTGCCTGCTGCTGCGCAACGATTTCGGCCTGCCGGTCGGTGCCATCCGCTATTGGCCGGTGCGGGTGGGCGGGCAGCCGGTGCTGCTGCTGGGGCCGGTCGCCGTGCATCCGACGGCGCAGGGCGAGGGGCTGGGCGGGCTCTTGATGCGCGAAAGCCTCGGCCGCGCGCGCGAACTGGGCTGGGCGCGGGTGATGCTGGTCGGCGATCTGCCCTATTACCGCCGCTTCGGCTTCTGGAAGCTCGAGCGCGTCGAGATGCCGCCGCCGACCAACCCCGAGCGGGTGCTGGGGCTGGAACTGCTGCCCGGCGCCTGGCAGGGCGTCACCGGCCATGTCGAGCGCGACCCTGCCGAGCGCGACACCGGCACGGCAGGCCCGCCTAGCGGGGATAGCTGAACGCCCCGGGGTGGTTCGCCAGGCTGCCGGTCAGCGCCGCATAAAGGATCGTGCGCCCGTCGATGCTTTCGGGTCCGCCACCGATGCCAAGCCAGCGCAGCTGCTCGGCGGTCTCGCCCTCGACCGAGGAGAGCAGGCCGAAGGCCGCGCCGGTCTCGGGGTCATAGAGCATGGCAAAGCGCTGGGCGGCGCAATCGTGCTGGCGGCAGGCGCTGACCGCGACGAATTCCTGCCCGCCAAAGCCCACGATCTGCCCGGGGGTGGTCACCGCCCCGTCCTGCAGCCAGCCGGGCAGGTCCGCCCCGGCTGCAAGCTGCCGGTAAGCCGCGGTCAGCGCCGGGTCGCGCCCCAGATCGGCAAACGATGGCACGGTCTCGGCGGTGGCCTGGCTGGCGGCAAGCCCGGCGGCCAGCGCCAGGGCCGGGATCATGCGAAGGGTCTTCATGGCGGGTGTTTTCCTGATACGTTGCATTCGCCGGCGCGCGGGCCGGCGGCAAGGAACCCCGCGGCCGCGGCGCGGGTTCCCTTGCGCGGCCCGAATGGCGGCGCCGGCGGGACGTGCAACAGGATGCCCATGCGATGACCACGAATGCCCAGATCGACAGCCGGCAGGCGGTGCTGCCGCCGATCACCGACCCGACCGTGCATGCCGAGATCGACCGGCTGGCGCGGCGCTATCTGGATGCCGGCGGCATCGGCATGGAGCTGGTCTCGGCCATCGGCGGCAGGGCCGAGAGCCTGCTTGCGCGCCTGCCCGACGCGGTGCGCGCGCAAAGCGACCGGCTGACGCTGCGGGCGCTGAACCGGGCCTTTGGCGCGGCCTCGCTGTCGCGCGGCTGGCTGCGCGAACGCGGCGACGGGTTCAACAGGATGCTGTCCACCGCCTCGGGGGCAGTGGGCGGGCTGGCGGGCATCGGCGGCGCGGTGCTGGAACTGCCGCTGACCGTGACCCTGCTGCTGCGCGCCATCATGGACATCGCCGCCGAACACGGGTTCGAGCCGGACAGCGACCGCATCCGGCGCGAGGCGCTGCATGTCTTTGCCGCCGCCGGGCCGCTGGCGGACGACGACGGCACCGACCTTGGCCTGATCGCGGCGCGGGTGACGATCACCGGCACGACCGTGCAGGCGCTGATCGCGCGGGTGGCGCCGCGACTGTCGGTGTCGCTGGCGCAGAAGCTGGCGGCGCAGACCGTCCCGGTGCTGGGGGCGGCGGCGGGCGCCGCGATCAACTACAGTTTCACCCGTTACTACCAGGAACTGGCGCGGGTGCATTTCGGCCTGCTGCGCCTGTCGCAGGAGACCGGCCTGCCGCGCGAGGCACTGATCGAGGCGCTGGAGTTGCGCATGCGCCAGCTGCGCCCCGGCCGCCAGGCAGTCTCGCGCAGCCGCTGACCGCGGCCGCGCCGGTCAGGGCTGCGCCGTCTCCTCGGGGGCAAGGGTCAGGGGCACCGCCGGCGCATCCAGATGGCTGGTGCCCAAGGGCGCCGAGGGGCGGGCGAGGCGCGATTTCACCACCCAGTGCAGCCGTTCCTGGCTGCGGGTGATGGCGACATAGGCCAGGCGTTTCCACAGGGGGATGCCAGCCTCGTTGCGTCCCGACCAGGCGGCGGCGGCGAGGTCGGGAGCAAAGACCTGCACATCGGGCCACTGGCTGCCCTGCGCCTTGTGGATGGTCACCGCCGCGCCATGCAGAAAGGTCGCGCCCATGCGTGCGGCATAGGGGATGAAGGGTTCCTCGACATCGGGGGTCTCGATCTTGACGATCGAGGCGGCGGAAAACCGCGGTTCCTCGGCACCGACGACATGCAGGCGCGAGAAACCGGGCTTCCTGCCCGGCCCCAGATAGATCACCTGCGCGCCTTTGATCAGCCCGCGCGCCTCGAGGTCGATGCGCTTCTTGCGGTGCTTCAGAGGCAGTTCCAGCCCGTCGCAGATCAGCGGCTCGCCGGGCAGCAGCGCGTCGCCCGGGGCGCCATAGGCGGCGCGGAACGCCTGGATCAGCCTGACCCGGGTGACATTGCGCCAGACCAGCACCGGGCTTTGCGCCATCAGGTCGGACTGCACCCGCTCGGCCCAGATCACCCGCGGATCGCGGCGGGCGGCGTCGCGGATCATGCGCTCGAAGGCGTCGAATTCCAGCCCGGGATCGGCCAGCGCATGCGCCAGATCCAGGATCGGGCTGTCGCCCTCTTGCCGGTGGATGCGGTCCAGCACCAGCCGCTGCGGCGCCGCCAGCCGGTCAAAGACCATCTGCCCGGACTGGCCGACCGGGGCAAGCTGCGCCGGGTCGCCGAACAGGATCAGCAGCGGAAAGATCTCGCGCAGGTCCTCGAACTGGCGCTCGTCCAGCATCGAGGATTCGTCGATCAGCCCGATGTCCAGCCCGTCCTCGCGCCGCTTCCAGCCGCGGATGAAATCCGAGCCGCGCAGCCCCGCCGCCGCCAGCGCCCCGGGGATCGAGGCATGCTGGTCGTAAAACGCCTTGGCGCGGTCGAGCGCCGCCTCGGTCAGCCCCCCGACCAGACCCCCGACCAGACCCCCGACCAGGGCCTCGGGCCGGGGGCGCTCGCCCGCGCCGGTCAGCCAGTCGGCGATGCGTTCGTATTGCGGGTCGTAAAGCGGGGTATAGAGGATGCGGTGGATGGTGGTCGCCGGCACGCCGCGGGTGCGCAGCACGAAGGCCGCCTTGTTGGTCGGGGCGAGGATGGCGACGCTGCGCCTTTCCTTGCGCCGCTTGCTCTCATAGTCGCCCGAGATCAGCTCGACCCCGGCGGCGCGCAGGGCCCTGGTCAGTTCCGCCAGCAGCAGCGTCTTGCCCGAGCCTGCCTTGCCGATCACCGCCATGACCCGGCCCTTGCCCGCGGTCAGCGGCGCGATCTGCTCCGAGATCAGGTCGATGCCCGATTGCGCCAGCGCCGCGGTCAGCGCATCCCAGGCTTCGGCCTGATCCGGTGAGAGGGTGGGCAGGGTCATGGCACCTTGTTAGCCCGCGGGGCAGGGGGCGGAAAGTCCGAACCGTGGCGCGGCGGCGATTCGGCCGGCTGGAAACCGGAATGGACCGGGGGTCAGGCGCGTTCGTCCTTGGCCGTCTCCATCACCACATGCGTGGTCATGGTGGCGATCTGGGGAAAGGCGCCCAGCACCTGGCTGTGAAAGCGGCGGTAGGATTCAAGGTCGCGCACCTCGACCCGCAGCAGGTATTCGACCGAGCCGGTGATGTTGTGGCATTCGCGCACCTCGGGCGCGGCCAGGCAGGCGCGCTCGAACGCCTGCTGCGCCTCGTTCGAGTGGCGTGCGAGGCCGACGGTGACATAGGCGGTGAAGCCCGCGGCGCGCGCCGCAGGTGCGATCACCGCGCGATAGCCAAGGATGGCGCCGCGCCGTTCCAGGTCCTGGACCCGGCGCAGGCAGGCCGAGGGCGAGAGCCCGACCTCGGCCGCGAGGTCCTGGTTCGAGATGCGCCCGTTGACCGCAAGGATGCGCAACATGCGTGCGGAGATCTCATCCAGATCGAAATCGGGTTGCGCGGTCTGAGGGGTCATGCGCAGCGCATTATCCGATCCGCGCCGATGCGGCAATGGCATTGCGACGGGCGCGGGCCTAGAGGCCGCTGGCGGCGATCAGCGCCGCCACGCCCAGCACGATCAGCGCCATCCCGGCACGGTGCCGCGGGCTGGCGCCCTCGCGAAAGACCCGCCCCGAGACGATCTGCGCCATCACCACCTCGACCAGCGCCAGGGTGCGCACATTGGTGGCGGCGGTCAGCGCAAAGCCGATGAACCAGAAAAGCGAGGCCAGCGCCCCGAGCGCGCCCGCCGCCAGCGAGGGCCGCCAGTGCCGGACCATGCCGCGCAGCGCCGCGGGCTGGCGCAGGCCCAGCCACAGCACCATCGCCAGCCCCTGCAGGGCAAGGCTGAGGGCAAGGATGCTGACGGCGCGGCCGGCCGAGGCGCCGAAGGGCAGGGCAAGGATGGCGCCGCGAAAACCGATCGCCGACAGGCCGAACAGCGCGCCCGCGGCGATGCCCAGCCCCGCCGCGCGCCAGTCGCCGTGTTGCCAGCGCAGCCCCGAGATGATGACCACGCCCAGCACCGCCGTGGCGATGGCCGCCATGCGCGCCGGGCCCAGCGGCTCGGAGAGCAGCAGGGCGCCGATCAGCGCCAGGGTCACCGGCTCGGTTTTCAAGAGCGCGGTGGTGACGCCGAAGCTGCGGCTTTCCATGGTGTTCAGCATCAGCGCCGTGGCGGCGATCTGCGCCAGCGCGCCAAGCCCCGCCCAGCCGAGGCTGGCGGCGCCGGGCAGCGGGATCGGCGTCGTCAGGGCGAGCGCGGCCAGCGCCAGCAGGGCAAAGGGCAGACCGAACAGAAAGCGCACCGCCGTCGCCCCCATGGTGCCCAGTTCCGCGGTCAGCCGCCTTTGCGCGGCATTGCGGGCGGTCTGGGCGCCGGCGGCGATCAGCGTCGCAAGGATCCAGCCCATCAGCCGCGGATGGCCGCCAGCATGCGGGTGACGTTGTCGGGGTCGGCATCGGGGGTGATCCCGTGGCCGAGGTTGAAGATATGCGGCCCGCCCGCGAAGGCGCTGACGATGCGCCGGGTCTCCGAGACCAGCGCCTCGCCGCCGCTGACCAGCAGCCGCGGATCGAGGTTGCCCTGCACGCAGCCGTCCTTCTGCACCTCGGCCGCGGCCCAGTCGGCCTGCACGGAATTGTCCAGCGCCACGCAATCGGCGCCGGTGGCCCGGGCAAAGCCCGCGTAGCGCGGCCCGGCTTCGCGCGGGAAGGCGATGACCGGGATGCCCGGGTGGCGGGCCTTGAGTTCGGCGATGATCTTGCGCGTCGGCGCGATGGCGAAATCGTCGAAATCCGCGCCCCGCAGCGAGCCGGCCCAGCTGTCGAACAGCTTGATCACCTCGGCCCCGGCCTCGATCTGGGCCGAGAGATAGGTGATGCTGGCCTCGGTGATGCGCTCGATCAGCGCCTGGAACGCGGCGCGGTCGGCGGATTTCATCGCATGGGCCGGGGCCTGGTCCGGGGTGCCGCGGCCGGCGATCATGTAGGTGGCGACGGTCCAGGGCGCGCCGGCAAAGCCGATCAGCGTGGTCTGGCGCGGCAATTCGCGTTTCAGGATGCGCAGCGTCTCATAGACCGGGGACAGCCGGTCGTGGACGGCATCGGCGGGGCGCAGTCGGGCGACCCCGGCGGCGCTGGTCACGGTCGAAAGCCGCGGCCCCTCGCCGGTCTCGAACCACAGATCAAGCCCCAGCGCCTGCGGTAGCAGCAGGATGTCGGCGAACAGAATCGCCGCGTCGAACGCGTAGCGGCGGATCGGCTGCAGCGTCACCTCGGCCGCCAGATCGGGATTGTAGCACAGCGACAAAAAGTCGCCCGCCTGCGCGCGGGTGGCGCGGTATTCCGGCAGATAGCGCCCGGCCTGGCGCATCATCCAGACCGGAGGCACGGGCAAACGCTCGCCCGCGAGCGCGCGCAGGATGGTTTTTTCGGACATGTCTCACCTCGTTGCGCCCCTTCATGGCGCGCGCGTCCCCGTTGTCAAGGCCGGGGCGTGGCGCTAAGCCCGTGCCATGACCCAGATGCCCGACAGACAGAACCCCATCCGTATCGGCACCCGCGGCTCGGCGCTTGCGCTGGCGCAGGCGCATGAGACGCGCGCGCGGCTGATGGCCGCGCATCACCTGCCCGCCGAGGCATTCGAGATCGTGGTGATCAAGACCACCGGCGATCGGGTGCTGGACCGGCCGCTGAAAGAGATCGGCGGCAAGGGCCTGTTCACCCGCGAGATCGAGGATGCGCTGCTGGCGCATGACATCGACATCGCCGTGCATTCGATGAAGGACATGCCGACTCTGCAACCCGAAGGGCTGGTAATCGACTGCCATCTGCCGCGCGAGGATGTGCGCGATGCCTTCGTCAGCAACCGCTTTGGTGCCATCGCGGAACTGCCGCAGGGGGCGGTGGTCGGCTCCTCCAGCCTGCGCAGGCGGGCGCAACTGGCGCTGCGCCGCCCGGACCTGAAGCTGGTCGAGTTCCGGGGAAACGTGCAGACGCGGTTGAAAAAGCTTGAGGAAGGCGTCGCGGTCGCCACCTTCCTGGCCATGGCGGGTCTGGCACGGCTCAATATGCTGCATGTGGCGCGCGGCGCCGTCGATCCCGACGACATGCTGCCCGCCGTGGCGCAGGGCTGCATCGGGGTCGAGCGCCGCGCGGGTGACGCGCGCGCAGCTGTGCTGCTGGGCGCAATCTCGGACCGGGCCAGCACGCTGCGGGTGACGGCCGAGCGCGCCTTCCTTGCGCGGCTCGACGGCTCGTGCCAGACGCCGATCGCCGGGCTTGCGGTGCTGGAGGGCGACCTGCTGCACCTGCGCGGCGAGATCCTGCGCCCCGACGGCAGCGAGGTCATCTCGGGTGAGCGCATCGGCCCGGTCTCGGACGGCGCCGCCATGGGCACCGACCTGGCCGATGAACTGCGCAGCCGCGCACCTGCCGATTTCTTCGACTGGTCCTGAGGGTTGATGGCGCCGGCTGGGCGTCCTCCAGTCTGAACCCCTGCATTTGAGGTGCAGCCGCTGCGTCTTGGCCTTCGGGGGGCTCTGGACGCATTCCGGTCGGTGCAGGATATTGCCCGCACCTCTGAACGGGAAGCATGGAAGACATGACCAGCGAGGACAACGTGATGCGCCCGATCAGTGACTGGGACAGCCTGCCACCGATGTTCCCGACTCATCGGCACGGGCCCGAGTTCTGGGAGTGGCTGGGACGCACGATTGCGACCTATGGTTTCCTGGAGGAGATGCTGGGCAAGGCGATCTTCGCGTTGACGGCGACCCGGCAATACAGCCGGGAAGAAGTCGACGCGGCCTATCAAGCCTGGACGCCGCAGCTTGAACGCGCATTGACCGACCAATTGTGGAATCTGGCAGAATCTTACGGCAAGGCGGTAAAGGACAATCCTGACGCGACGATCCCGAACTGCGCTGAGCTTGTTGACGCCCTCAAGAAGGCAGCGGTGTGGCGAAATGCTCTTTGCCACGGTTCATGGGGAGTGCCGGACAAGGATGGCGCGTCGGTGCCGTTTTTTGTCAGTCGCCGGATGGAGGTCTTTGACTCGTCGGTCGATGTGGCGCGCTTGCAGCAAATCCAAACTCATGTCGCCGAGCTTGCCTGCTGTATTATCGAAAGTGTGACGCATATGGGATGGCAGTTTCCCGGCGGTGTCGGTCCCGGTAAGCCAATCATGGGTGCCGTCATCAAGTTCGCCAGCGATGCGCCTGAGGTTGGCTAAAGCGCCAGCAGCAGGACCAGTCCCAGTCCCATCAGCGCCATGGCGCGGCGATAAAGCCGCAGGCCCCGCTGCAGGTCCGCCGCGCCGGGGTCGCGGGCGGCGCCGTTCAGCCAGGGCTCGGGCGACAGGGTGCCCTGATAGCTGCGCGGACCCGAGAGGCGCACGTCCAGCGCCCCGGCCATCGCCGCCTCGGGCCAGCCTGCGTTGGGCGAGCGGTGGCGGCACGCGTCGCGGCGCATCACCCGCCAGGCCCGCCGCGACCGCGAGGCCAGCACGATCAGCGCCCCGGTCAGGCGCGAGGCCGGCAGGTTCACCAGATCGTCCAGCCGCGCCGCCACCCGGCCAAACAACGCATGGCGCGGGCTGAGATGCCCGATCATCGAATCCAGCGTATTGATCGCCTTGTATGCGGCGATGCCCGGCAGGCCGGCGATGGCGGCCCAGAACAGCGGCGCCACCACCCCGTCCGAGGCGTTCTCGGCAAGGCTTTCCAGCGCGGCGCGGGCGATGGGGGCGGGGTCGTCTTGCAGGTCGCGGCCGACGATCAGTGCCGCCGCCGCCCTTGCCCCCGCCAGATCGCCCAGGGTCAGCGGGTGCGCCACTGCCGCCACATGGTCATGCAGTGCGCGCGTGGCGACCAGCGGCCAGGCCAGCACCCCCAGCGCCAGCGGACCAAAGGGCAGCGGTGCCAGCAGCCGCGTCAGCAGCAGCGCCGGCAGCACCGCCGCGCCGAGTGTCACCAGCACCGCCAGCGCCCCGCGCGCGATGCGGCGGTGGCCATGGTTCCAGCGCGCATCCAGCGCCGCGATCAGTCGCCCGATCCAGACCACCGGATGCGACACGCGGCGATACAGCACCGCGGGCCAACCGATGGCGGCGTCGATCAGCAGCGCGACCAGTGCCACGGTCAGGGTGGATTGCGTCAGGATCATGGCGCGATCCGGTTCACCGCCTCGACCGCCCAGCCGGCCGGGCTGCGCAGCAGGACGCTCAGCGACAGCGGCGCCACGGAGAATGACAGCGCCGCCGGCCCGACGGCCAGCGCCAGCGCCGCGCGCACCGTGCCGGCATGGGCGACGATCGCCACCGTGCCGCGCGCCTGCAGCAGGCACGGCTGCACGCGCTTCGCCATGTCGAGAAAGCTTTCTCCCCCCGGCGGGCGATGGCGGGCCAGATCGCCGGGGGGCAGCGGCCCGAGGTCGGGGATGGTGGCGCCCGGTTCCTCCCATGCGCCAAAGTCCTGCTCCCACAGGTCGGGATGCCATTCGGGGACAAGACCCAGGGCGGTGCAGGTCTGGCGGCAGCGCAGGGCCGGGCTGGCCCAGTACGACTGCGCCCCGACCAGTGCCGCGCGCGCCCAGGCAAGCGCCGCCCTGTCGCTGCAATCGGCGGCCAGGTCGCGCCGCCCAACCAGACCCGGGCCGGCCAGCGGCGCATGGCGCAACAGCAGCAGCCGCGCGCAGGCGGGGTCGGGTTCGGGCGTCATCGGGCATCCTTGCGCTTTGGCGTCTGGATGGCGCGCGGCCTCTGGCTTGTCAACGCAGCGCGGCGCTTGCCCCGATCCCCGCTTGGGCGCAGGATCGGCAAATGCCGCGGGCTTTGGTTCCTGGCTTGACGGCGGGGCCGGGCCGGCGGCATAAGCAGGTAAATGAACAATCGTTCAATAATCAGGAGAGGTGGCCGATGTTCACAGCGGGGATGGAGTTCGACCTGGGCGAGGACGTGAACGCGCTGCGCGAGACCGTGCACCGCTGGGCGCAGGAACGCATCAGGCCGATCGCGGCGGATGTGGACCGCTCGAACCGGTTTCCGAACGCCATGTGGCGCGAGATGGGCGAGATCGGCCTGCTGGGCATCACCGTGCCCGAGGAATTCGGCGGCGCCGGCATGGGCTATCTGGCGCATGTCATCGCCACCGAGGAACTGGCGCGGGCCTCGGCCTCGGTCAGCCTGTCCTATGGCGCGCATTCGAACCTGTGCGTGAACCAGATCAAGCTGAACGGCTCGGAGGCGCAGAGGCGCAGATACCTGCCGAAACTGTGCTCGGGCGAACATGTCGGCGCGCTGGCCATGTCCGAGGAAGGGGCGGGCAGCGACGTGGTCTCGATGAAGCTGCGGGCGGAGAAGCGCGGTGACGGCTATGTGCTGAACGGCAACAAATACTGGATCACCAATGCGCCGGATGCCGATGTGCTGGTGGTCTATGCCAAGACCGACCCCGAGGCCGGATCGAAAGGCATCACCGCCTTCATCGTCGAGCGCGGCATGCAGGGCTTTTCCACCAGCCCGCATTTCGACAAGCTTGGCATGCGCGGCTCGAACACCGGCGAGCTGATCTTTGAGAACTGCGAGGTCCCGGCCGAGAACATCCTTGGCGGTGAGGGCAAGGGCGTGCGGGTGCTGATGTCGGGCCTTGACTACGAACGGCTGGTGCTGTCGGGCATCGGCACCGGGATCATGGCCGCCTGTCTCGATGAGGTCATTCCTTACGTCCGCGACCGCAAGCAGTTCGGGCAGGCCATCGGTTCCTTCCAGCTGATGCAGGGCAAGATCGCCGACATGTATGTGGCGCTGAACACCGCGCGGGCCTATGTCTATGAGGTGGCACGGGCCTGCGACGCGGGCCGCGTGACCCGTCAGGACGCCGCCGGCGCGGTGCTTTACGCCAGCGAACAGGCGATGGTGCAGGCGCATCAGGCGGTGCAGGCGCTGGGCGGGGCGGGATTCCTGAACGATTCGGTGGTCTCGCGCCTGTTTCGGGACGCGAAACTGATGGAGATCGGCGCCGGCACCAGCGAAATCCGCCGCATGCTGATCGGCCGCCAGCTGATGGAACTGGCCTGATGCGCGCGATGATCTTGGCGCTGATGATCGCAACCCCGGCCCTGGCGCAGGACGGCCCAGCCTATGACGCGACCCTGCTGCCCGGCTGTCTGGATCGTGCGGCAGCGGATGGAACCGATTTGCGGGCCTGTATCGGCAAGGCATCCGACGCCTGCATGGCGGCTCCGGGCGGGGATACGACTGTCGGCATGGTCGATTGCCTGATGGCCGAAAGCAAGGACTGGGACCGGCTGCTGAACGCCTGGTACAGCAAGGTGATGAAAGTCGCCAAAGCGTCCGATGCCGAGGCAGGACAGCTTGGTTCGGCCGCCGAGCCGGCCGCACCCGCGCTGCAACAGGCGCAGCGGCACTGGATTGCCTTTCGCGACGCGACCTGCCGCTATCAGCATCTGCAGTATCAGGGCGGCACCTTGGGCGGCCCGGCCGCGGCAGGCTGCCTGATGGAACTGACCGCCGAACAGGCGTTGCGCCTTCATGCCCTGACCGAGGGCATGGAATGATCTCCGGCACCCAGAGCGAAAGGAAGAAGCGATGAAGCTTGGCACTTCGGCGCTGCCGTCCTCGGACAGCTTCCGCGCCAACCGCGCCGCGCATCTGGCGATGCTCGAGACCGTGCGCGAGGCAGCGCTGCTGGCCGCAGCCGGCGGCGGCGCCAAGGCGCTTGAGCGTCACACCAGCCGCGGCAAGATGCCCCCGCGCGAGCGGGTGGCGAACCTTCTCGACCCCGGCAGCCCGTTCCTGGAGATCGGCGCCACGGCGGCGCATGGCATGTATGACGGTGACGCCCCGGCCGCTGGCGTCATCGCCGGCATCGGCCGCGTGCATGGGCAGGATGTCATGGTCGTCGCCAATGACGCGACGGTCAAGGGCGGCACCTATTACCCGATGACGGTGAAGAAACACCTGCGCGCACAGGAAATCGCGCAGGAATGCCGGCTGCCCTGCGTCTATCTGGTGGACAGCGGCGGCGCCAACCTGCCCAACCAGGATGAGGTCTTTCCCGACCGCGACCATTTCGGCCGCATCTTCTACAATCAGGCGCAGATGTCGGCGCAGGGCATCGCGCAGATCGCCGTGGTCATGGGATCCTGCACGGCGGGCGGGGCCTATGTCCCGGCGATGTCGGACGTGACGATCATCGTCAAGGGCCAGGGCACGATCTTCCTCGCCGGCCCGCCCCTGGTCCGCGCCGCGACCGGCGAGGTGGTCAGCGCCGAGGACCTCGGCGGCGGCGACGTGCATACGCGCCTGTCCGGCGTCGCCGATTATCTGGCCGAGGACGACGCCCACGCCCTCGCCCTCGCGCGGCGCAGCGTCGCCCACCTGAACCTCCGCCGCCCGCAGACGGTTGCGTGGCAAGCGCCGGAACTGCCAGCCTACGACCCCGAAGACATCCTCGGCATCGTCCCTGCCGACCTGCGCACCCCCTACGACATCCGCGAGGTCATCGCCCGCGTGGTCGACGGCTCGCGCTTCGACGAATTCAAACCCCGCTTCGGCGAAACCCTGGTCACCGGCTTTGCCCATCTCGAGGGCTGCCCGATCGGCATCATCGCCAACAACGGCGTGATCTTTTCCGAGGCCGCGCAGAAGGGCGCGCATTTCATCGAACTCTGCTCGATGCGAAACATCCCGCTGGTGTTCCTGCAAAACGTCACCGGCTTCATGGTCGGGCGAAAGTATGAAAACGAGGGCATCGCGCGCCACGGCGCCAAGATGGTCACCGCCGTCGCCACCACCAATGTGCCGAAAATCACCATGCTGGTCGGCGGCAGCTTCGGCGCGGGCAATTACGGCATGTCGGGCCGCGCCTATTCGCCGCGCTTTCTCTGGACATGGCCCAACAGCCGCATCTCGGTCATGGGCGGCGAACAGGCGGCCGGGGTGCTGGCCACCGTGCGCCGCGACGGCATCGAGCGCGCGGGCGGCAGCTGGTCCCCCGAGGAGGAGGCAGAATTCAAGCGCCCCACCATCGAGATGTTCGAACGCCAGAGCCACCCCCTCTATGCCTCGGCCCGGCTCTGGGACGACGGCATCATCGACCCAAGGAAAACCCGCGACGTGCTTGCGCTTTCCCTGCGCGCCAGCCTGAACGCCCCGATCCCGCCGACGCGCTTCGGCATTTTCCGGATGTGACGATGACCCAGATCCACATCCGCATCTGGCAAGGCGACATCACCAAGCTCGCGGTCGATGCCATTGTGAACGCCGCCAATTCCTCGCTTCTCGGCGGCGGCGGCGTCGACGGCGCCATCCACCGCGCCGCGGGTCCCGGCCTGCTGGCCGAATGCCGCCAGATCGGCGGCTGCCCCACCGGCGAGGCGCGCATCACCGCCGGCCACAACCTGCCCGCGAAACACGTCATCCACACCGTCGGCCCGGTCTGGCGGGGCGGCAGCGCCAATGAGGAAGCGCTGCTCGCCATGGCCTACCACAACAGCCTGACGCTCGCCCGGCAGCACGGGTTGCAAACCATCGCCTTCCCGGCCATCTCGACCGGCATCTACGGCTTCCCGCCCAAGCGCGCGGCGGAGATCGCCATCTGCAGTATCCGCGACAGCGGCCTCGAACTCGATGTCATCCTCGTCGCCTTCGATGCC
This sequence comes from Paracoccus sp. (in: a-proteobacteria), assembly GCF_039808215.1. Lineage (GTDB taxonomy): Bacteria > Pseudomonadota > Alphaproteobacteria > Rhodobacterales > Rhodobacteraceae > Paracoccus. The sequence goes on along the minus strand of NZ_JBDHSP010000012.1, from coordinate 45,451 downwards.
ACAAGCCTCGCCACGCTCACCCGCGCCCTCCGCGAGGTGCAGCCGTGACTTCTTCGTTCTCCAAATACTCCGCGGGGGTCCGGGGGCGCGAAGCCCCCGGCTGCCGCCAGCGAAAGGAACGCCCATGTTCCACAAGATCCTGATCGCCAACCGCGGCGAGATCGCCTGCCGCGTCATCGACACCGCCCGTCGCCTTGGGGTGCGCACGGTCGCGGTCTATTCCGACGCCGACCACGGCGCGCGCCATGTCGCCATGGCCGATGAGGCGGTCCATATCGGCGGCCCGGCGCCCCGCGACAGCTACCTGCGCGCCGAGGTGATCATCGCCGCAGCGCAAGCCACCGGGGCCGAGGCGATCCACCCCGGCTACGGTTTTCTCAGCGAGAACCCGGAGTTCGTCGATCAGGTCACCGCCGCCGGCCTCACCTTCATCGGCCCCTCGGCCGAGGCGATCCGCAAGATGGGGCTCAAGGATGCGGCCAAGGCGTTGATGGCGGATGCCGGCGTGCCGGTGGTTCCCGGCTATCACGGCGTCGATCAGGACGGTGCGCATCTCAGGGCGCAGGCCGACCAGATCGGCTATCCGGTGCTGATCAAGGCGGTGGCGGGCGGCGGCGGCAAGGGCATGCGGCTGGTCGAGCGCCCGGCAGATTTCGCCGCAGCACTCGCCTCGGCGCAGGGCGAGGCCGAGACCGCCTTCGCCAACCCTGCGGTGCTGATCGAGAAATATATCCAGCAGCCCCGCCATATCGAGGTGCAGGTCTTTGGCGACGGCAGCCGCGCCGTCCACCTCTTTGAACGCGACTGCTCGCTGCAGCGCCGCCACCAGAAGGTGATCGAGGAGGCCCCGGCGCCGGGCATGACACCCGAGATGCGTGCCGCCATGGGCGAGGCCGCCACCCGCGCCGCCGAGGCCATCGGTTACGCGGGCGCGGGCACGGTCGAGTTCATCGTCGACGGCTCCGACGGGCTGCACCCCGACCGTTTCTGGTTCATGGAGATGAACACCCGCCTGCAGGTCGAACATCCGGTGACCGAAGCGATCACCGGCGTCGATCTGGTCGAATGGCAACTGCGCGTCGCCAGCGGTGAACCCCTGCCGGCGCGACAGCAGGACCTGACCATCACCGGCCACGCTTTCGAAGCGCGCCTCTATGCCGAGGACGTGCCCGCGGGCTTTCTGCCCGCCACCGGCCGGCTTGCGCATCTTTCCTTCCCCAGCCACGCCCGGATCGAGACCGGCGTGCGCCAGGGCGACACGATCAGCCCCTGGTATGACCCGATGATCGCCAAGGTCATCACGCACGGCGCCACCCGCGCCATCGCGCTGCGCGAGCTTGAATCGGCGCTGGTCGATACCGAGGTCGGCGGCTCGGTCACCAATGTCGATTTCCTGATCGCGCTGGCGCGGCACGAGGGTTTCGGCAAGGGTCAGGTCGACACCGGGCTGATCGCCCGCGACCTGACCGCCCTTGTCGCCGCGGCCGAGCCCGACCCACGGGCAAGAGCGCTGGCGGTGCTGGGACTGGCGGGCCTTGACGATCCGCTGATCCGAGGCGGCATCACGCTTTGGCAACCTCTGCGCCGCAGCATCGCTTGGCAGGGCGGCGAGGCGGTGCTTGAGGTGCTGGGCCCGGGTGCCGCCCGCGTCACCCTGGACGGCCAAATGCATGAGATCAGCTGGCATGGCGGGCGCTGGTGGGTCGATGGCGGGCCGCGTCGCTCGCGCATCGTCAATCATGCGGCGGGCACCAGCGTCTTTGGCGGGCGCTCGCTGACGCTGGTGCCGCTCGACCCGTTGGCGCGCGGCGGTGATGAGGCGGGCGGCGGGCTCACGCTCTCGCCCATGCCGGGGCTGGTGAAGGCGGTTTTCGTCACGCCGGGGCAGGAGGTTGCGGCCGGCGACCGGCTCGCGATCCTTGAGGCGATGAAGATGGAGCACACCCTGACCGCCGCCCGCGACGGGCGCGTGGCCGAGGTGCTGGCCGCCCCCGGCGATCAGGTCGAGGCCGGCGCGGCGCTGATCCGGCTTGAGGAAACCGATGAATAACCCGATGCCCCGCGTCGAGATCTTCGAGATGGGCCCGCGCGACGGGTTGCAGAACGAAAAGCGCCTGATCCCGGCCGCCGACAAGATCGCTTTGGTCGATCTCTTGTCGCAGGCGGGGTTCCGGCGCATCGAGGTCACCAGCTTTGTCTCGCCGAAATGGGTGCCGCAGATGGCCGACGGGGCGCAGGTCATGGCTGGCATCACCCGCGCACCGGGCGTCAGCTACGCGGTGCTGACCCCGAACATGAAGGGCTACACCGCCGCGCGCGCGGCCCGCGCCGATGAGGTGGCGATCTTTGCCTCGGCTTCGGAGGGGTTTTCCCGCGCCAATCTGAACGCATCCATCGCCGAAAGCCTTGAACGCTTTGCCCCGGTGGCGGCGGCGGCGCGGGCGGATGGGGTGCCGGTCCGGGGCTATGTCTCGGTGGTGACGGACTGTCCCTATGACGGGCCGACGCCGCCCGGCAATGTCGCCCGCGTGGCGGCGGCACTGCGCGATCTGGGCTGCTATGAGATCAGCCTTGGCGACACCATCGGCCAGGGCCGGCCGGAAAGCATCGACGCCATGCTGGCCGCGGTGCTGGAGGAATTGCCGCCCGAAAGGCTGGCCGGGCATTACCACGACACCGCCGGCCGGGCGCTGGAAAACATCGACGCGAGCCTTGCGCGCGGGATCAGGGTCTTTGACGCCGCCGTGGGGGGATTGGGCGGTTGCCCCTATGCCCCCGGCGCCAAGGGCAATGTCGCGACCGAAAAGGTCGCGGCGCATCTGGCGGCGCGGGGCTTTGATCCCGGCCTGAACACGGAGATCATCGCCCGCGCTGCCCTGATGGCGCAGGGGCTGAGGGGGAACGCCTGATGGACACGCTCCGCATCGACACCGACAGCCGCGGCGTCGCCCATCTGTGGCTGGCGCGGGCCGAGAAGCACAATGCGCTTTCGGCGCAGATGATCCGCGAATTGACCGCGGCGGCGCAGGCGCTGGGCGTTGATCCGGCGGTGCGCGTCGTCGTTTTGGCCGCCAAGGGCAAAAGCTTTTGCGCCGGCGGCGATCTGGGCTGGATGCAGGACCAGATGCGGGCGGATGCCGATAACCGCCGGCAGGGCGCCCGCGAACTGGCGATGATGCTGCATGCGCTGAACACCCTGCCCAAGCCCCTGATCGCGCGGGTGCAAGGGAATGCCTTCGGCGGCGGCATCGGCATGATCTCGGTCTGCGACGTGGCGATCGCCGTCCCCGAGGCGCGGTTCGCCCTGACCGAGACGAGACTTGGGCTGATCCCCGCCACCATCGGCCCCTATGTGCTGGCCCGCATGGGCGAGGGAAAGGCGCGGCGCGTCTTCATGTCCGGCCGGCTGTTCGGCGCCGAGGAGGCGATGCGTCTGGACCTGATCGCCGGCCTTGCGGATGCCGTGACGCTGGATGCGGCGATCGAGGCGGAAATTGCGCCCTGTCTGGCCTGCGCCCCCGGCGCGGTGGCCGCGGCCAAGCGCCTTGCCCGCCGCCTTGGCCCGCCGGTCGGCCCGGCCGAGATCGAGGCCAGCATCGAGGCGCTGGTCGCCGTCTGGGAAGGCCCCGAGGCCTCAGAGGGCATCGGCGCCTTCTTTGAGCGCCGCAAGCCGGCCTGGCAGGGTTGATGCGGCATTTGCGCGCAGCGCATGGCGGCATTTCGCGCCGGGGCAGGTGACAGGCGGCGGGCGGATCGGCTATGGCGGGGCGATCCCCGAAATCCGTCCGCCAGTCCCGAAGGTGTCCGCCATGCCGCCGCAGCCGAATCTGAAACTTGCCATCCTTGCGCTTGGGCTGGGGGCCTTTGCCATCGGCACCTCGGAATTCGCCGCCATGGGGCTCTTGCCCTGGTATGCCGCCGATCTGGGCATCAGCGAGCCGCAGGCCGGCCATGTGGTCAGCGCCTATGCGCTGGGGGTGGTGATCGGGGCGCCGATCACCTCGATCCTGGGGGCGCGGCTGCCGCGCCGGCGCTATCTGGCGGCGCTGATCGCGGCCTATGGGGTGATGAACCTCATGGCGGCGCTGCTGCCCGGATATGGCACGCTGGTGCTGACGCGCTTTCTGGCCGGGCTGCCACATGGCGGTTTCCTGGGCGTGGCCATGCTGTTCGCCGCCGACGCGCTGCCGCATGGGCAGCGCGCAAGGGGGGTGACGCAGATCCTGCTGGGGCTGACCATCGCCAATGTCGCCGGCGTGCCGCTGGCGGGGATCCTCGGCTCGGCGCTGGGCTGGCGCTGGGGCTTTGCGCTGCCCGGAGTGCTGGCGCTGCTGGCCGGCTGGCTGATCCTGCGGCTGGCGCCGCGCGTCGGCGTGCCGCGCGACGCACGGCCGCTGGACGAATTGCGCGCGCTGGGCAATCCCGCGGTGATCCTGACGCTTTTGGTGGGGGCCATCGGCTTTGGCGGGCTGTTCGCGGTCTATTCCTATCTCTCTGCCGCCATGCTGGCCACGACGCAGCCGCCGGCCTGGGCGGTGGCGGTGATGTTGTCGGCCTTTGGCGTCGGCAGCACGCTGGGCAGCATTGGCGCGGCGCGGCTGACCATGCGCCACGGCACCTGGGGCGCCACGCTGCGGCTGATGCTGTTCATGGCGCTGACCCAGGGCTTTGCCGCCTATGCGGTGGGCAACTGGCCGCTGATGGTGGCCTCGGCGCTGGTGCTGGGGCTGGGCTCGGGCATGGTGGTGCCGCTGCAGACGCGGCTGATGGACGTGGCCGGCAAGGCGCAATCCATGGCCGCGGCGATGAACCACGCCGCCTTCAACGCCGCCAATGCGCTGGGGCCCTGGCTGGCCGGGCTGGCGCTGTCGGCGGGCTGGGGCTGGCGTTCCTCGGGGGTGGTGGCTGTCGTGCTGTCACTGGCCGGGATGGCCGCGCTGGCTGTCGCCTGGCTGCATGCGCGCCGGATGGGATGCCAGGATGATCCGGCGCGAGTTTGAGGCGAATTCCCGCCGCCAGCTGATGACCAGCACATAGGCCGTGGTCACGAACAGCCCGATCGGCCCGGCCAGCCAGCCCAGCGACGCCAGCGCGAAATAGACGCAGCGCAGCCCCGAGTTGAAGCTGCGCGCCGCGGTGATGTTGATCTCGGCCGCCTGCATGGCGGTGGGCATGCAGCGCGGGTCGGTGACATCATTGGGAACCGCGGCCATCAGGATGGCGCAATAGCCAAACAGCCGATGCGCCCAGACGAATCGCAGCAGCGCATTGGCGACAAAGAACAGCACCAGCACGATCTTGATTTCCAGGACCAGCGCCGGCACCTGCCCAAGTTCGAGCTGGCGCGCCATGACCGAGATCTGTTCGACATTGCCGACCATGGCCAGCGCGCCCCCGACCGCGATCAGGCAGGCCGAGGCGAAGAACGCGGTGCCCTCGCGCAGCGTCGTCAGGATATTGGCGTCGAACATGCGCGGATCGCGGGTGATGAACTGGCGCATCCATTCGCGGCGGTAATCCTTCATCAGCACCGAAGCCGAGGGACGCCCGGCCGGCGGATGTTCGGTGATCCAGCCGCTGCCCAGCCAGGACAGGAACAGAAAGGCCACCATGAACAGGTCAGCCAGATTGATCGTGCCGAAATAGAAGGTGCTGGTTTCCATGGCGCGATTCTATCGCCCGGCGGTTCATGTCGCCAGCAAAGACTTGCGGCTTCAGGCCAGCGCCGCCAGCAGCCGCGTCACATCCTCGAGCCCGGTGTCCCAGCCGCAGACCAGCCGCACGGTTACCGGCGCCGTGCCGTCAAGCGGCTGGCTTTCCGGCCAGAGATGGTGGCAGATGCGCGCCGCGCAGGCCCGGCGGTGCAATTCGGGCGGCAGGCTGACAAAGACGGCATTGCTTTCCACCGGCTGCGCGATCCGCACCCCGGGCAGGCGCGACAGGCCCAGGGTCAGTTCATGCGCCATGGCATTGGCGTGGCGGGCCAGTTGCAGCCACAACCCATCCTCGAGCCAGGCGAGGATCTGCGCCGACAGATAGCGCTGCTTCGAGACCAGCCCGCCGCCGCGCTTGCGCCGGAATTCGAATTCCTCGGATTTCGCCGGGTCGAAGATCAGCACTGCCTCGACATTCATGCAGCCGTTCTTGGTCGCGCCCAGCGACAACACGTCGATGCCGGCGCGCCAGCTGGCCTCGGCGGGCGACACGTCCAGCGCGGCCAGGGCATTGGCCAGCCGCGCGCCGTCCAGATGCGCGCCAAGCCCCTGCGCATGTGCGATCGCCGTCAGGGCCGCGGTCTCGGCCGGGCGATAGAGCGTGCCCCATTCGCTGGCATTGGTCAGGCTCAGCGCGGCGTTGCGGCCGGAATGCACGCCCTCGGGGGCATGGGCGGCCAGGGCGGCGGTCAGGGCCTCGGGGGTGATCTTGCCGGCGGCGCCGGGGACGGTGACCAGTTTCGCGCCGCCGGTAAAAAATTCCGGGGCGCCGGTCTCGTGCATCTGCACATGCGCGTCGGCATGGCAGAACACCTTGCCCCAGCCCGGCGCCAGCAGCGCCAGTGCCAGCGCGTTCGCCGCCGTGCCCGAGGTCACGAAATGCACCGCCGCCCCGGGCGCCTCGAAGACCTCGCGCAGCCGGTCCTGCGCCGCCTGCGTGATGCGGTCGGCGCCATAGGCCGGGACATGGCCCTCATTGGCGGTGGTCAGCGCCGCCATGATGCGGGGATGCACGCCGCCGGCATTGTCCGAGGCAAAGCTCATGCAAGATCCTCGATGATATAGTCGTCCCAGTCGTCCTCGGTCACCGAGGTCTCGCTGACGGTCCAGCCGCGCACCGATGCGCCGGCGCGGTGGACCGACTCGCGGTCGCCCGAGATCAGGTAATGCCAGTCGTAAAGCGGCTTGCCCTCGGCGCGCAACCTGTAGGCGCAAGTCGCGGGCAGCCACCAGGCGATCCGTTTCAGCTTTTTCGGGGTCAGGACGACACAATCGGGAACGAAATCATGACGGTTGGCATAGCTGGAACATTGGCAGCTGTGGCCGTCAAGCAACTTGCAGGCGACTCTGGTAAAGGCCAGCTCGCCCGTGTCCTCATATTCGATCTTGTTCAGGCAGCATTTGCCGCAGCCGTCGCACAGCGCCTCCCATTCCTCCTTGTCGAGGTTCTTCAGCGGCAGTTCCCAGAAACGCGCGCGCATCAGGCGCTGGCCAGGATGGCGCGGGCGCGGGCGCTGTCGAGGTCCATCTGCGCGATGAGCGCGTCGATCCCGTCGAACCGCGCCTCGGGGCGCAGATATTCGACCAGCGCCACCGACAGGTGCTGGCCGTAGAGATCGGCGCTGAAATCGAAGATATGCACCTCAAGGTTGGGGCGGTTCACGCCGAACATCGGGCGGGTGCCGAGGCTGGCCACGCCCTTGTAGCTGCCGCGCTCGGGGCCGGTCAGCACGTCGACCAGCACCGCATAGATGCCCAGCGCCGGCAGGTGCAGCCCCTCGACCGCCATGTTCGCGGTGGGATAGCCCAGGTCGCGGCCGCGCTTGTCGCCATGCAGCACCTCGCCGTCGATGCGGTGCCAGTGGCCCAGCATGGCCACGGCATCGCGGGTGCGGCCCTCGCTGAGGGCAGTGCGGATCGCGGTCGAGCTGTATTCCACCTTGCCGTCGCCGATCAGCGGTGCGACGGTGACGCCGAAACCCAGCTCCCGGCCCAGTTCGATCAGCGTCGCGGCATTGCCCGAACGCTGGCGGCCAAAGCAGAAATCCGTGCCGACGCTGACATGGCGCACGCCCAGGCCCTCCACCAGCACCTGGCGGGCGAATTCCTCGGGGGAAAGCCCGACCAGCACATGGTCGAAGGGCAGTTCGTAAAGCTGTTCGACCCCCAGCCGCGCCAGGCGGTTCGCCCGCGATTCCGCGTTCATCAGCCGGAAGGCCGGGCCGCCGGGGCGCAGGAACTCGCGCGGGTGCGGCTCGAAGGTGATGATGCCCAGGGGCGCGTCGCAGGCGGCGCGCGCCGTGTCGATCACCGAGCGATGTCCCAGATGCACGCCGTCGAAATTGCCCATGGCGACGCTTGCCCCGCGGGCGTCCAGCGGCAATGCCTTCCAGTCGTGATGGATGTGCAAACGGCCCCCCGCTGGGCCAGAGACCGGCCCTGTCAGTCGAATTTGCGGCTTGGCGCCAGAACGACCGCCTCGCCTTTCAGCACGACCGTATCGCCGACCAGACAGCGGGTTGCAAGGGTCACGCGGCGCTTTGCGTGGTCGATGGCCTCGACGGTGACCTCGGCGCGCACCAGATCGCCCGGGCGCACGGGGGCCATGAATTTCAGAGTCTGGCCGAGATAGACCGTGCCATGGCCGGGCAGTTGTTCGCCGATCACTGCCGAGATCAGCCCCGCGGTCAGCATGCCATGCGCGATGCGCCCCTCGAAGATGGTGTCGCGCGCATAGGCGTCGTCCAGATGCACCGGGTTGCGGTCGGTCGAGATGCGGGCGAAGGCCTCGATATCCTCGTCGCTGACCACCTTCTGCAGGTGGCGCGTCATGCCGATCTCCATGTCCTCGATGACGATGGTGCCGCGCGGAAGATTGTCCAGCATCATTCATAGCTCCCGACCAGTGACTGCATGCTGCATAGCAGCAATCACATGCGCGCGCAACAAAATAACCGCAGACGATAGCCGAGGGACCGATTGTTTCCCGCTGGCCTAGCGCAGCCGACCGATGGCATAGCGCGGATTTTCCGAGCGCAGCGCCAGCCATTCGCGCAGCATGTCGGGCTCGGGGCTTTCGACATCGGGGCCGAACTGGTCATGCGCGAGGCCGCCGGTGACGAACAGCGCGTCCATGCCCGCGGTGGTGGCGCCGGGCACGTCGGTGCCGATGCCATCGCCGATGGCCAGGACGCGGGCGCTGGCGTCCAGGCCCAGCTTGCGGCGTGCAAGGTCGTAGATCGGCGCATGCGGCTTGCCGAAATACAGCGCCTCGCCGCCCAGATCCTCATAGAGCCGGGCCAGGGCGCCGGCGCAGTAAAGCCGCTTCTGGCCCAGATCCACGACGATGTCGGGATTGGCGCAGAGCATCTTCAGCCGGCGGTCGCGGGCCAGGATCAGCCGGGTGCGGTAATCCTCGGGCACCTCGGTCTCGTCGTCGAAAAGCCCGGTGCAGACGATTCCCTCGGCCTCGGTCATCGGCACGCGCTGGATCGGCGCGGCACTCTGCCATTCCTCGGGGATGTCGGCAAAGAAGCCCTCGTCCTTCTCCTGCGAGATCGCCCAGACGCGGCGGCTGACCGCGCCGGCGAACATCGCGTCCTGCGCCGCATCGCCCGAACTGACCACCTCGTCCCAGGCGTCCGCCGGCACCGCCAGCCGTTCCAGATGCGCGATGACATATTTGCGCGGCCGCGGCGCATTGGTCAGCAGCACCACGCGCCCGCCCCGGGCGCGGTAGCGCTGCAGCGCGGCGACGGCGGCCGGAAAGGCCGCCACGCCATTGTGCAGGCAGCCCCAGAGGTCGCAGAACACGGCGTCGTAATCGGCGGCAATCTCGTCGAGCGAGCGGATGATCTGCGTCATGGGGATCCTTTCGGGTTCAGAGCGCAAGCGCCGGGATGATCTGCTTCTTGCGCGACATGATGCCGGGCAGCAGCACGGTGTCGCCGGCGACGGCGGCGCTGAAGCTTTTCTCGGCGACCTGCCTGACGAAATCGTTGGGCACCAGCAGCGTGGCCTGTTCGTTCAGGATGTCGACGATGAACAGCAGCACCTCGTCGGCGCCGTCGGCAGCGGCCACGGCGGGCATGGCGGCCATCAGCGCGCCCTTGCGCTCGAGCAGTGCCTGCGGCGCCGTGGTTTCCAGCACCGAGACGCGCAGCTGCTTGCCGCCCAGCTCGTATTCCTTGCTGTCCATGCGCAGCAGGGCCTCGTCCGAGAAGGCCGAGACATCGGATTTCGCGGCAAACATCTCGGCGGCGTATTCCGGGATCGAGAGGCCGAGGTCGGCGGCGATCTTCTCGGCCACCTGGCGGTCATGCGCGGTGGTGGTCGGGCTGCGGAATTCCAGCGTGTCCGACAGGATGCAGGTCAGCATGGCACCCTTGATGGCGCGCGGCGCGCGGGCATAGGCCGCATCGCCCATCAGGTCGTGCATGATCGTGGCGGTGCAGGCCAGCGGGCGCATGGTGATGGTGATCGGCAGTTTCGTCCTGATGCCGCCGGCCAGCAGGTGGTGGTCGATGATTTCAAGCACTTCGGCGTCATGGATCGAATCGGGCAGTTCTGCCGGGTTGTTGGTGTCCACGATCACGCATTGCTCGCCCGGGGCGAGGCTGGTGACGGTCTCGGGCATGGCGAGATCCCATTTCCTCAGCATCCAGGCGGCCTCGGTGTTCGGCTCGCCCTGCAACACGGCCACTGCCGGCTGCTGGCGCACCTCGCTGAGATACCAGGCCCAGACGATGGGCGAGCCGGTCGAGTCGGTGTCGGGGGCCTTGTGGCCAAGAACCTTGATCATGCGCGATACCTTGAAGCTGACGCTGGAAATCCGGGCGCGTTATAGGGCGGGGTCCGGGGATTGTCTATCAACCCAGCGCCACGGCGGCATTGACCGCCAGCGCCAGCAGCACGGTATTGTGGAAAAAAGCGCAGGCGCCGTGGATCACAGTGACCCGCCGCATCCGCGTCGAAAGCGCCGCCGCATCCGAGGTCTGCGCCGTCATGCCGAGGGTAAAACTGTAATAGACGAAATCCCACAGCCCGGCGTCCTGGCCGTCGGCCAGGCCGGGAAAGGCGATGTCGCGCGCCTCGTGCCGGTCGGGGCCGCGCCCGTACCAGAGGCTGGCGTAGTGAAAGGCCATGACCATGTGGATCATCGTCCAGCCCAGCGGCACCGAGATCAGCGCCAGCGCCGGGCGCAGCGCCAGGCCCGCATGCGGGGCGCGGATGGTCATCAGGATGGCGATCAGGCTGATCGCCACCGCGGCCACGCCCATCGGCACGATGATGCGCACGCCCTCGTCGTCGCGGCTGGCGCGGCCGCGCATGATGTCGGCGGTGATGCCGGGCATGGCCAGCGCCGTCAGCGCCAGATAGGCGGCGCAGAAGGTCACGGAAAAGATCAGCAGCCGGTCCACCGCCTGCAGGCGAAACAGCAGCGCCCCCGCCGCCAGCCCACCGCAGAAGCTGATCAGGAAACGCCGGTGCCGCTGCATCGGCCGGCGCATCACACCGGCGTCTGCTGGTGCTGCAGGATGCGCCAGTCGCCGCCGCGGCGGATCCAGGTGGTGGTGCAGAGCGCGCGATAGGTCCCGGCCCCGGCGCGACGTGCGGTGGCGCGATAGGCCAGCACGCAGACATCGTCGGTCTCGATGCTGGCGCGCTCGCTCAGCGTGACCTCCTGCCAGCGCGGCCCGGATTGCAGCGCCGCGACGGTGCCGGCGCGGTCCAGGATGCCCATGGGCGACAGCGCGATCAGGCAGGCGCCGTCCAGCCGGCGCGCCGCCTCGGCCACGCCCGCCAGCCAGAATTCGCGTTCCTCGCGCCAGAGTTCATCCGCCATGGCCTGTCCCCTCCATCTCGATCGGGCTGATGCGCCAGCCGCGTTCCTCCAGCAGGCGCAGCACGCCCTGCTTGCCCGGCAGGTGCAGCGCGCCAAAGGCGGCGACCACGCCCTTGCCCTGGCGCGCCGCCTCGGCCGCCGCCGCCTCGAGCGGGGCGATCCAGCCACGGTTGCGCCTGTCCATCAGCCTGTCCTGCGCCAGGTGCATCTGCGCGTCGATCGCGGCCCGCGTCATCCCCGAGCGGTCATAGGCGTCGAAACGGCCGAATTCCCAGATCATCCAGCTTTCGCCGGCGAAATAGGCGTCGCTCAGCGTCACGGCGTAATCGTCGGCATGTTCCGCCGCCGGCAGGGCGGCGCGGATCATGTCCTCTTCCTCGGCCGGGGTCATGCCGGCAAACAGCGTCAGCACCGTGTCCCAGGGCTCCAGCGCCCGCACGGGCAGGTCCAGTTCCGCCGCGGCCTCGGTCAGCAGATGGTCCAGCCCGCCGGCATCGCCCCTTTCCTCGACGAGGCGCATCATGCAGGGCGAGACGCCGAGCATGACCGCGACATACCAGGGCCGCAGCCGGCTGGCGATCACCGCGGGCAACCCCCGCTGCGCCAGTGCCCGCGACAGCGCCGCCCATTCGCGCTCGGACAGCCGCTCGGGCAGGGTGGGGCCCTTGGGGTTCACGATCAGGCCGGGATCGGCGCTCATGGCTGCGGCCAGCCGCGCCTCCTCCTCGGGGCCGGCCTCGACCAGCAGGGCGCCGGCCTCGGCCAGGGCCGGGCGAAAGCGGCGCAGAGTCGCTTCGTGGCGCGGGTCGGCAAAGTGATAGGTGCCGATCAGCGTGATCGCCTGCCCGTCCTTTTCGGCGCGCCAGAACAGGCCGTGGTGATAGGGCACACGGTCGGTCGCGGCGCGCAGCTCGGCCAGGCGCGCCGGCGCCATGCTCTGGAACAGGTTGCGGCCCAGGCAGTCCTGCGCCGCCGCCGCCGGCAGGGCCAGCGAGACAAGGGCAAAGAGCGCGGCAAGGACAGGGGCAAGGCGCATGGCGGTTCCGGCGGGGTTGTGGCGCCAGCATGGCACGGGTAGGGCTCAGGTGCCAGCCCGGCGCGGCAGCGGCAGTTCCTGCGCCGGCTTGTGCCCGGCGACCACCGCCTGCCAGATGCGCGCCACCTGCGCCGCCTTGGCCGGCCAGGTGAAATCGCGCATGACCCGCGCCTGCGCCGCCGCCGCCATCGCCGGCAGTGCCCCGGGATCGTCGGCAATGGCAATCAGCTGGCGGCGCAGCGCCGCGACGATCTCGGCGCGGCTGCCCATGGGGATGCGAAAGCCGGTCGTGTCATCGACCAGTTCGCCCGGACCGGCATAATCGGCGATCACCGGCACCACGCCCAGCGCCATGGCCTCGAGCACGACACCGCCGCCGAATTCGCGCACCGAGGGAAAGACCAGCAGCTGCGCCTGCGCCGCCGTGTCCTGCACCTCGGCATGGGGCAGCCAGCCGCGGAAATGCACCGCGGCCTGAACGCCCTCGCGCGCCACCAGCGCCCGCAGATCTGCGGCCTGCGGGCCGTCGCCGATGATGTCGAGCACCAGCTTGCCGGCGCTGAGCAGCGGCAGCGCCGCCTCGATCGCCATGTCGGCGCCCTTGTAGGGCACCAGCCGGCCGATGAAGCAGCCGCGCAGGGGCAGGGTGCCCGGCTGCGGCGCGGTCAGGCAGAACCGCGCCGGGTCGATGGCGTTCTCGGGCAGCCAGATGCATTTGTCGCGGTGCCGGGCCGGGATCTCGCCCAGGGTGTGCAGCGAGCCGCAGATGATGGCGCTGGCATCGCGCAGCATGGCGCCGCGGCCGGGCAGCGCCTTGTAGGCGCCGCGCACATAGGACAGCCATTCCCTTTCGCGCCGCCTTTCGCTGTCGAACCCTTTGGGCCAGGGCACGCCGCCGTTCAGCGGCCCCAGCACGAAGGGCACGCCGGCGCGCGCGCAAAGCGGCGCCAGGCGGCTGCTGGCGGTGGGGGTCAGCGGCGTCACCCGATGCACGAGGTCAAATTTCCCGGCGCGGATGTCGCCGCCGAAGGCGCGCCAGACCAGGCGCTCGAAATAGCCGTAGCCCAGGGTCGAGACCGCGGTCTTCATCGTCCAGCCGACGCCCTTGCCCATGGACAGCCGTTCGGCCAGGCGCCACATCGGCGCGGCCAGTTTCTCGCTGTCGATGGCGGTGAAGTCGCGCCCCTCGACCAGCCCGGCACGCAAGATCGCCTCGCGGTTGCGGACCTGGGTGACGATATGGACATCGGCCACCTCGCGCAGCGCCGAGGCCAGCGACCAGCCGACCAGCGGCACGGAAACCCATTCGGGATTTGCCGCCTCGGCAATCACCAGAACCTTCAGCCGCCCGTTCATGCCTGCCCCCGCCGCCAGCCTTTCTCCGGGCGTAGCCGCGGCACGGAATCGCCGTCAAGCGGAATTCACGCGGAAATTTCCCCGGCTGCGGCCGTTGACAGGGCGGGTGGCGCTGCCTAGATGGGCGTCATTGGCACTCACCAAGTATGAGTGACAACAACGTATAACAACCTGTAGCACCGGAGTGTTCACATGGCTTTCAAACCGCTGCACGACCGCGTTCTGGTCCGTCGCGTCCAGTCGGACGAAAAGACCAAGGGCGGCCTGATCATCCCCGACAGCGCGAAGGAAAAACCCGCCGAGGGCGAAGTGATCGCGGTTGGCGAAGGCGCGCGCAAGGACTCGGGCGAGCTGATCGCGCCCGCCGTCAAGTCGGGCGACCGCATCCTGTTCGGCAAATGGTCGGGCACCGAAGTCACGGTCGATGGCGAAGAGCTGCTGATCATGAAGGAAAGCGACATCCTGGGCATCATCGCCTGATCGTCCTTTCCCGGTAACCAATTCAAGGAACACAGAAAATGGCTGGCAAAGAAGTCAAGTTCAACAGCGACGCCCGCGACAAGATGCTGAAAGGCGTGAACATCCTGGCCGATGCGGTCAAGGTGACGCTGGGCCCGAAGGGCCGCAACGTGGTCATCGACAAGTCCTTCGGCGCGCCGCGCATCACCAAGGACGGCGTGACCGTCGCCAAGGAAATCGAACTGTCGGACAAGTTCGAGAACATGGGCGCGCAGATGGTGCGCGAGGTCGCGGCCCGCACCAATGACGAGGCCGGCGACGGCACCACCACCGCCACCGTGCTGGCCCAGGCCATCGTGCGCGAAGGCATGAAGGCCGTCGCCGCCGGCATGAACCCGATGGATCTGAAGCGCGGCATCGACCTGGCGACCGGCAATGTCGTGAGCGCCATCAAGTCGGCCTCGCGCCCGGTGAACGATTCGTCCGAAGTGGCGCAGGTCGGCACGATCTCGGCCAATGGCGAGGCCTTCATCGGCCAGCAGATCGCCGAGGCCATGCAGCGCGTCGGCAACGAGGGTGTGATCACCGTCGAAGAGAACAAGGGCATGGAGACCGAAGTCGAAGTGGTCGAGGGCATGCAGTTCGACCGCGGCTACCTCTCGCCCTATTTCGTGACCAATGCCGACAAGATGGTCGCGGAACTGGAAGACGCCTATATCCTGCTGCACGAAAAGAAACTCTCGTCGCTGCAGCCGATGGTGCCGCTGCTGGAATCGGTGATCCAGTCGCAAAAGCCGCTGCTGATCGTGGCCGAGGATGTCGAGGGCGAGGCCCTGGCGACGCTGGTGGTCAACAAGCTGCGCGGCGGCCTGAAGATCGCGGCCGTCAAGGCTCCGGGTTTCGGCGACCGCCGCAAGGCCATGCTGCAGGACATCGCGATCCTGACCGGCGGCCAGGTGATCTCGGAAGACCTGGGCATGAAGCTGGAAAACGTCACCGTCGACATGCTGGGCCGCGCCAAGAAGATCTCGATCAACAAGGACAACACCACCATCGTCGATGGTTCGGGTGAGAAGGCCGAGATCGAGGCCCGCGTCACGCAGATCCGCCAACAGGCCGAGGAGACCACCTCGGACTACGACCGCGAGAAGCTGCAGGAACGTGTCGCCAAGCTGGCCGGCGGCGTCGCCGTCATCCGCGTCGGCGGCAACACCGAGATCGAGGTGAAAGAGCGCAAGGACCGCGTCGATGACGCGCTGAACGCCACCCGCGCCGCGGTCCAGGAAGGCATCGTCGTCGGCGGCGGCGTGGCCCTGGTCCAGGCCGGCAAGGCCCTGGACGGGCTGAAGGGCGAGAACTCGGATCAGGACGCCGGCATCGCCATCGTTCGCCGCTCGCTGGAAGCGCCGATGCGCCAGATCGCCGAAAACGCCGGCGTCGACGGCGCCGTGGTGGCCGGCAAGGTCCGCGAGTCGCATGACAAGACCTTTGGCTTCAACGCCCAGACCGAAGAATATGGCGACATGTTCAAGTTCGGCGTCATCGACCCGGCCAAGGTCGTGCGCACGGCGCTGGAGGATGCGGCCTCGGTCGCGGGTCTGCTGATCACCACCGAAGCCATGATCGCCGAAAAGCCCGAGCCGAAAGCTCCGGCCGGTGGCATGCCCGACATGGGCGGCATGGGCGGCATGATGTAAGCATCCGCCTCAGGCAGGAAACGAGGGCCGTCCCGCAGGGGGCGGCCCTTTTCATGGCGGTGGCCGCTGCGACGACAGGCCGGCAGATCGTGTCGGGAAAAGGCCGGGGTCAGGCTCGGGGTCAGCCGGCGGCGCGGAAATGCGCGATGGCCGCGGCAAGGAACGTCTCGCGCAGCGCCTCGCGCTCGATCAGCGCCTCGTGCCGGCATCCGGGCAGTTCCAGCAGTTCCGCCCCCGGCCAGGCGGCGGCGCGGCGGCGGACGGCGGCCGCAGAGACCACCCCGTCTTGCGGGCCGACGGCGATCAGCACCGGCAGCGCCGGGGCGGGCAGCCCCTCCAGGCGGCGGCATTCCCGCAGCGCCGCGCCAAGCCAGTCATAGCTGGCGCCGGCCAGCGCGATCTCGGGCCAGCAGGCGATCTCGGAGACCAGCCGGCCCCAGCGGCGGCCGTCCGAGGTCAGCGGATTGTCGAGGAATCCGTCCTTCAGCACGAAACTGTGCAGCCCGCCCGAGGCGGGCGCGGGCCTGCCGCCATGGCCAAGCCGGCTGGCCAGCCGCGCCAGGCCCAGCGCCAGCGGCTCGGGGACGCGGCCAAGGTTGATACCCCACATCGGCGCCGAGAACACCGCGCTTTGCACCGGCAGGCCGGTCGCCAGCGCGGCCAGGCCGATGGCGCCGCCCATGGAATGGGCCAGCAGGTGCCAGGGCCGGGGCAGGGCCAGGTCCTGCGCCGCCACCAGAAGTTCCACCACATCGCGCTGATAATCGGCAAAGTCGCGGATCTGGCCGGGGCGGGGGTCGGGCAGCAGCCGGTCCGACAGCCCCTGTCCGCGCCAGTCAAGCGAGATCACGTCGAAACCGGCGCGGTTGAGGTCTTGCGCGGTCTCGGCGTATTTCTCGAGATATTCGGCGCGGCCGTTGAACAGCAGCACCGTCCCCGCCGCCGCTGCGGCCGGCCAATGCGCGGCGCGCAGCCGGATCCCGTCCTCGGCCTGCAGCCAGAAGGCGCAGGCTGCGGGCGCCGGATCGTCCGGAAAGCTGAAAAACGGTGCCGCGTCCATCGCCTAGGAGAGCAGCGCCCCAAGCTTCATCGCCGTGCCCATGGCGCCGTCGACCTTCAGCTTGCCGGTCATGAACGCGGCGGTCGGGTTCACGTCGCCAGAAAGCAGGCCCTCGAAGGTCTCGCGGCTGGCGGTCAGGGTCACGTCGGCCTCGTCATCGGCGGCGCGGGCGCCGCTGGCGTCGATATAGACCGCGCCCTCGCCCTCGATGACGAATTTGGCGGTGCCGTCGAAACCCTTGGCCTTTTCGTCCAGCGCGGCCACGGCGGCCTCGACCACTTTGCTCATTCTTGATCTCCTCGAGTCTGGAAATGGCGTGATTGGAAAGTTACATGGTGCTTATGCGTTTGCCAGTCCCACATTTCCATCGTGCCGTCACGGCAGGGCTGCTTCTGGTGCTGGCCGGCGCCGGGGCGGGGGACTGCGCGCCCGCGGTTGCGCCAGCCATACCCGTTCAGGAACTGCCGCCGCAAGGCGGGACTGATGAAAATGCCACTGATCCCGCCCTCGCCGAACCCCTGGCCGAGCCTGCCGCCCCCGCCGAGCCGACCGTGGCGGCGCGCGGTCGCGCGGCCGAGGATCTTGGGCTGCTGTTTGCCGAACTGGCCCAGCCCGGGGGCGATACCTGGGCGCGCGCCGAGGCCGACATCCTGCGCATCTGGTCGCGCTCGGGCTCGGCCGCCATGGACCTGCTCTACAAGCGCGGCGAGGCGGCGCTGGACGCGGGCGACACACTGTCGGCCATTGGCCATCTGACGGCGCTGACCGACCATGCGCCGGATTTCGCCGCCGGCTGGCACCTGCGCGCCGTGGCCTTTTACCTGAACGGCGATTTTGGCCCGGCGCTGTCGGACCTGGCGCACACGCTGCAGCTTGAGCCGCGCCATTTCCCGGCGCTGACGCAGCTGGGCAGCATCCTTGAGGAGCTGGGCGAGCGCCGGCGCGCGCTGGAGGCGCTGCGCGAAAGCCTGCGCATCCACCCGCACCAGCAGGACGCCCGCGACGCCGTGCAGCGCCTTGAACGCGAATTGCAGGGCATGGACGCCTGATGAACGGCAGATCGCGGGTCACGGCCGTTCTCGGCCCGACCAATACCGGCAAGACGCATTACGCCATCGAACGCATGCTGGCGCATCGCACCGGGGTCATCGGCCTGCCGCTGCGCCTGCTTGCGCGCGAGGTCTATGACCGGATCGTGAAGGCGCGCGGTCCCTCGGTCGTGGCGCTGGTCACCGGCGAGGAACGCATCGTCCCCGAGCGCGTGCAATACTGGGTCGCCACCACCGAGGCCATGCCCGAGGTCGGCGCCGATTTCGTCGCCATCGACGAGGTGCAACTTTGCGCCGACCCAGAACGCGGCCATGTCTTTACCGACCGGCTGCTGCACATGCGGGGCCTGCACGAAACGCTGCTGTTGGGCAGCGACACCATGCGCCCGGCGATCGCCGCGCTGGTGCCGCAGGCGTTCTTCCTGCGCCGCGACCGCTTTTCCGCCCTGACCTGGGCCGGGTCGAAAAAGATCAGCCGCATGCCCGCGCGCTCGGCCATCGTGTGCTTTTCCGTCGATGAGGTCTATGCCACGGCCGAACTGATCCGCCGCCAGAAGGGCGGCTGCGCCGTGGTCATGGGCGCGCTGAGCCCCCGCACGCGCAATGCGCAGGTGGCCATGTATCAGGCCGGAGAGGTCGATTACCTGGTTGCCACCGACGCCATCGGCATGGGGCTGAACCTTGACATCAAGCATGTCGCCTTTTCGGGGACCGAGAAATTCGACGGCCGCCGCCATCGCCCGCTGTTCCCGCACGAGTTGGGCCAGATCGCCGGCCGCGCCGGGCGCCATACCGAACCCGGCACCTTCGGCCTCACCGGCGACGCCGGCCAGCTTGACGAGGGGCTGATCGAGGCGATCGAGAACCACCGCTTTCAGCCGATCAGCCGGCTGATGTGGCGAAATGCCGCGCTGGAGTTCGGCACCGTCGAGCGGCTGGTCGCCAGCCTCGAGGCGGCGCCGGTCTCGGCCTGGCTGACGCGCGGGCGCGAGGCGGACGACCTGCGCGCGCTCAAGGCGCTGGTGGCGATGCCCGAGATCCATGCGCAACTGTCGCACCCCAGGGACGTGCGGCTTTTGTGGGATGTCTGCCGCATTCCCGATTTCCGCGCCATCTCGGCGGGGGAACATGCGACGCTGCTGGCGCGGATATTCGGCTTTCTGCGCCAGGGCGGCGTGCCGGCGGAATGGCTGTCAGCCCAGGTCGCGCGCATCGACAAGATCCAGGGCAATATCGACACCCTGTCCAAGCGCCTGGCCTATATCCGCACCTGGACCTATGTTGCCCAGCGTTCCGGCTGGGTTTCGGATGAAAGCCATTGGCGGGCGCAGACGCGCGCTGTAGAAGATCGCCTGTCGGATGCGCTGCACACCGCGCTGACGCAAAGATTCGTGGACCGGCGCACCTCAGTGCTGATGCGCCGGCTCAAGCAAAAGGAGAGCCTGTTGGCCGAGGTGAATGACAAGGGCGAAGTGACGGTCGAGGGCGAGTTCGCCGGCCGTCTGGAGGGATTCCGCTTTCGCGCCGATCCGACTGCGACCGGGGACGAGGCGCGCATGCTGGCGCGCGCCTCCTACGAGGCGCTTAAGCCCGAGTTCCACCTGCGCGCCGACCGCTTCTACAACGCGCCCGACACCGAGCTGGACTTTACCGAACAGGGCGGGCTGATGTGGGGCGCATCGGCCGTGGGCAAGCTGGTCAAGGGAGCCGAGGCGCTGAAGCCCGGCGTCGAGGCCTTTGTCGACGAGGAGGCCGGCCCCGAGATCGTCGAGAAGGTGCGCCGCCGCCTGCAGCATTTCATCGACCGCAAGATCGCCACCGGCTTCGAGCCGCTCCTGGCGATGCGGAACGACGAGACCCTGACCGGCCTGGCCCGCGGCTTTGCCTTCCGCCTGGCCGAGGCGCTGGGCGTCTTGCCGCGCGATGCCGTCGCTGCCGAGGTCAAGGATCTGGACCAGGAGGCGCGCGGGCTCTTGCGCAAGCATGGTGTGCGCTTTGGCCAGTTCACCATCTTCCAGCCGGCGCTGCTGAAGCCGGCGCCAACCCGGCTGCGGCTGGTGCTGTGGGGGCTGGACCAGGGCCTGGCCGAGTTCCCGGAAAGCCCGCCGCCCGGTCTGGTGACCATCCCGAACCTGCCCTCGGTGCCCAAGGGCTATTACACGCTCTCGGGCTATCACCCGGCGGGTGATCGCGCCATCCGCATCGACATGCTGGAGCGCCTGGCCGACATGCTGCGCGCGCAGGACACGCGCGGCGGTTTCGAGGCCAAGCCCGACATGCTGTCGATCACCGGCATGACGCTGGAACAGTTCGCCGGGCTGATGCAGGGCCTAGGCTATCGCGCCGAACGCGGCGAGCGCGCCAAGATCCGCACCGAGGCCGCGGTAGCCGAGGCCGTGGCCGAAGCGGTCGCCGAGGCGGCGGCGGAAGCCGCCGAAAGCGACAACCCGCTGACCGAGGAGGAAAGCATCCTCGTCGCCGAGACCCGCGCCCAATGGGAGGCCGAGCAGGCTGCCCGCAAGGCCGCCGAGGCCGAGACCGCCGGCGAGGCCGATGCGCCCGAGGCGGCGCCGGCCGAACAGGAGGTATTCTACACCTTCACCTGGGCGCCGCGACCGCGTGGCGGCAACCGCCGCCCCGACCGCGGCGAGCGTCCAGCCCAGGCAGCGCGCCCGCAGGGCGAACGCGGCCCGCGCCGCGAGCGCGAGGGCGAGGCGGGCCGGCGCGAGGGCAAACCCTTCGAGGGCAAGCGCCGCGACGAGGCGCGCGGCGAGCGGCCCGAACGCGGTGAGCGTGCGGAGCGCGGCCCCAAGGGCAAGCCGCGTCACGAGGGCAAGGGCAAGCCGCGCCACGACGCGCCCAAGAACTTCGAGGCGCGCCCGCCGCGGGCCGAGAAGAAGGCCGATCCCGACAGCCCCTTCGCCATCCTCGCCTCGCTCAAGACCAGGACGTGAGCGGGGATGCGGGCACGATCCGGCTGGATCGCTGGCTGCATCATGCGCGGATGTTCAAGACCCGCAGCCTCGCCGCCGATGCCATCGGCGGCGGTGGCATCCGGGTGAACGGCCAGCCCTGCAGCAAGCCGGCGCATTCGCTGCGCCCCGGCGATGTCGTCACCGTCTCGGCGCATGGGCGGGTGCGGGTGCTGCGGGTACTGCTGCTGGGCGAGCGTCGCGGCCCGGCCAGCGAGGCGGCCCTGCTTTATGAGGACATTCCCGGCTGAGTTCCGCCACCCGGCGGCCTGGCGCGGGACGGCGTTCCGGCGCCCGCGCTGGCAGAGGGATGGCGTCCTGCCAAGGCGGCGCATCGTCGCATGCCGGTCTTTTCGCCCGCCGGTGCCTTGAATGCCGCGGGTTGCGGGCGTAACTAGCCTTGCAGGAAACAGGAAGAACGCGCCATGACCTATATCGTCACCGACAACTGCATCATGTGCAAATACACCGATTGCGTCGAGGTGTGCCCCGTGGACTGTTTCTACGAAGGCGAGAACACGCTGGTGATCCATCCCGACGAATGCATCGATTGCGGCGTCTGCGAGCCGGAATGCCCCGCCGATGCCATCCGCCCCGATACCGAGCCGGACATGGAACAATGGGTCGAGTTCAACCGCAAATACGCCGATCAATGGCCGGTGATCACCCGCAAGAAGGACCCGATGCCCGGTTATCAGGAAATGGACGGCGTGTCGGGCAAGCTTGAGAAATATTTCTCCGAGGCGCCGGGAACGGGCGACTGATTCGCGCCGCGCGCCGCAGCTTGATCGGCAGTTTCGCAGGGTTTTCGTCTTGATTTTCAGGGGTGCCGCCGGCGCCGGCCCCGGATCTTGCTGCATTGCAGCGAAGCTTTGATCCGGGGCGTTTTTTGTGCTATGGTGCCGCCAGATCGCGTCGAATGGACCGCTTCGGTGGCCCATTCGGCGCTGCTGCCTGCTCTGACCGATGATCTGGCCAGGATTGCAAGGACACCAAGTTGACCCGCAGCGGGGGATCAGCCCCCGTCTTGTGGTTTTTTGTGCCGTCATGCGGCGCAGTTGCGAAGGAAGCCCTATGTCGAAAGCCAAGAAGACCGAATTCCGTCCCGATGATTTCGTGGTTTACCCGACCCATGGCGTGGGTCGCATCGTCTCGATCGAAGAGCAGGAGGTTGCCGGCCTGCGCCTCGAGATGTTCGTGATCTCGTTCGAGAAGGACAAGATGACCCTGCGCGTGCCCACCGCGCGCGCCAGCGAGATCGGCATGCGCGGCCTGTCGACGCCGGATCTGGTCGAGCGCGCGCTGGACACGCTGAAAGGCAAGGCCCGGGTCAAGCGCGCCATGTGGTCGCGCCGCGCCCAGGAATACGAACAGAAGATCAACTCGGGCGACCTGATGTCGATTGCCGAGGTCGTGCGCGACCTGCACCGCAACGACGACCAGCGCGAACAGTCCTATTCCGAGCGCCAGCTCTATGAGGCCGCGCTGGAGCGGCTGACCCGCGAGGTCGCCGCCGTCGGCGGCATGGACGAGGCCGGCGCGCAGAAGAAGGTCGATGCGGTGCTGACCGCCCGCGCCGCCTGACCGGCCGCGCATATCCCGCATCAGGGGCGCCTTGGGCGCCCCTTTTTCATTGCCGCGCGCCGGTCAGTTCTGTTGATGGCGCCGATGCGCCAGGCGGACAAGGCCGGCTGCCAGCAGCAAGGCCAGCGCCGGCACCGCCACCCCCAGCGCGCTGGCCGCCCAGAGCGTCAGCGCCGCGGCCAGGATCACGGCCAGCAGCAGGATCAGGAAATGCGGCAATGGCATGGCAACCTCCCCTGCGTTCAATATGGGCGACCCACGGGCGCCGGCAAAGCCCGGGCGGTGAAATTGCCGCGCGCCGTAGTTTCCTGCGCAACAGTCCGCGCTCTGGAGCGGGCGGGCCATCTGGCGTATGTTCGCTGAATGTTTTAACTTGTTGCGATGACCCTGCCGCCCCGAAACCCCGATGAGATCCTGCGCGCCCGCGGCGCCGACAGCCGCCCGGCAGCACGATACGAGCGCCTTCACGGCGAACGCGAAGATGACGGCTGGGACATCCCCGAGGCGCAAAGCCTGCTGCGCACCGAGGTGGCCGAGGAACGCGCGCGCTCGATCATCAGCCGCAACGCCTCTCCCGACATTCCCTTCGACCGTTCGGTGAACCCCTATCGCGGCTGCGAACACGGCTGCATCTATTGCTTTGCCCGACCCAGCCACGCCTGGTTGGGGCTGTCGCCGGGGCTGGATTTCGAGACCCGCCTGACCGCGAAACCGAACGCACCGGAGTTGCTGGCCGCCGAGATCGGCCGCCGCGGCTATGCCGTGGCTCCGATCGCCTTCGGCACCATCACCGATCCCTATCAGCCGATCGAGGCCAGCCGGGGTATCATGCGCGGCTGCCTGCAGGTGCTGCACGACTGGAACCACCCGCTGAGCCTGGTGACGCGCGGGGCATTGGTGCTGCGCGATCTGGATCTGCTGGCGGCGATGGCGGCGCGGGGGCAGGCGGCGGTCGGGGTGTCGGTCACCACGCTGGACGCGGCGCTGGCCCGGCAGATGGAGCCGCGCGCGCCCACACCCGAAACGCGGCTGCGCATGATCCGCGCCTTGTCGGATGCCGGCGTGCCGGTGCGGGTGATGGTCGCGCCGGTGATCCCGGTGCTGACCGAGCCCGAGATGGAGCGCATCCTGCTGGCCGCCCGCGACAGCGGCGCGCGCGCCGCCAGCATGATCCCGCTGCGCCTGCCGCTGGAGGTGGCGCCGCTGTTTCGCGACTGGCTGGAGCGCCATCACCCCGGCCGGGCCGGCCATGTCATGGCGCGGGTGCGGGCGATGCGCGGCGGGCGCGACAACGACCCGCGCTTTGGCAGCCGCATGCGCGGCGAGGGCGTCGAGGCCGAATTGCTGCAGCAGCGCTTTCGCCTGGCCTGCCGGCGGCTGGGCCTTGCGCGCACAGGCGAGGTGCTGGATTGCAGCCGCTTTGCCCCGCCGCCGGCGGCCGGGCAGCAGCTGGCGCTGTTTTGATCACTCGGGCCGGGTCATGGCCGCGGCAATGCGGGCCGAGACCAGTTCGGCGCTGGGGCGCGGCCCGCGCGGCGCCTCGACCAGCGCCTGGCGCATCGCGGCCAGATGTGCCGGCGTGGTGCCGCAGCAGCCGCCGATGATGCGCACACCCATGTCGCGGGCGAGGACCGCGAATTCAGCCATGGCCGCGGGGGTGGCGTCATAGACCAGCCCGTCCTCGTGATAGCGTGGCACGCCGGCATTGGGCTTGGCGATATAGGAACGTTCGCAGCCCGAGGCGGCAAAGCCCGCGACCGCGCGCAGCAGTTCGGCCGGGCCGGTGCCGCAATTGGCGCCATATGCGATGGGGGGGTTGGGCAGCCGGTCGATCAGCGCCGAAAGCTGGGGCGGCGTCACGCCCATCATGCTGCGGCCGGCGGATTCAAAGCTCATCATGCCGCACCAGGGCATGGCCACCGCCTGGGCGGCTCGGGCGAAGGCGCGGAATTCCTCGGCGGCGCTGATCGTCTCGACCCACAGCACGTCCACGCCGCCCTCTTTCAGCGCCTGTGCCTGGGTGGTGAACAGTTCCGTGGCCTCGGCCTCGGTCAGGCGGCCCATGGGCGCCATGATCTCGCCGGTGGGGCCGATCGAGCCGGCGACGACCACGGCGCGGCCGCTTTCGCGGGCGCAGTCCCGCGCCAGCCGCGCGGCGGCACGGTTGACCGCCGCCACGCGGTCGGCGGCGCCCGACAGGCGCAGGCGGTTCGCGTTGGCGCCAAAGCTGTTGGTCAGGATCACATCGGCGCCGGCGGCGATCATCTGCCGGTGCAGATCGCGCACCTTTTCGGGCTGGCTTTCGCACCACAGGTCCGGCGCCTGGCCCGGCGCCAGGCCCATGTTGTAAAGGTTGGTCCCGGTCGCCCCGTCGGCCAGCAGCCAGGGGCGTTCGCCGAGCATCCTCGACAGTTGATCAGCCATGGTCTCTTCCCGTCTGTCGGCAGGCCCGTTCTGCGGGATGGGGCAAGCATAACCCATCCCGCCCGGAAGTCATCAGCGCGAGCGGATCATGCCCATGATGGCCTTGGTGCGCTCGACGATCGGGCCGGCGATCGCCGCCGCCTGGTCCGAGCCGCGGCCCAGCACGCGGTCGATCTCGGCCGGGTCGGCCATGAAATCGGCCATGCGGCGGGTGATCGGCGCCAGCACCTCGACCGCGACCTCGGCCAGGGCGGGCTTGAAGCTGCCAAAGCCCTGGCCTTCAAAGCGCGCCAGCACCTGTTCCTCGGTCTCGCCGGTCAGGGCGGCGAAGATGTTGACAAGGTTGCGCGCCTCGGGCCGGTCCTTGAGTTCCTCGATGCGGCCGGGCAGGGGCTCGGCGTCGGTGCGGGCCTTGCGGATCTTCTGGGCGATGGCGTCGGCATCGTCGGTCAGGTTGATGCGGCTGGCGTCGGAAGGGTCGGATTTCGACATCTTCCGCGACCCGTCGCGCAGCGACATGACGCGGGTGGCGGTGCCCTCGATCAGCGGCTCGGTGATCGGAAAGAAATCCGTGCCGTAATCATGGTTGAACTTGGCGGCGATGTCGCGGGTCAGTTCCAGATGCTGCTTCTGGTCCTCGCCCACCGGCACGGCGGTGGCGTGATAGGCCAGGATGTCGGCCGCCATCAGCGAGGGGTAGGCCAGCAGCCCAAGGCTGGAGTTTTCGCTGTTCTTGCCGGCCTTGTCCTTGAACTGGGTCATGCGATACATCCAGCCCACCCGCGCCACGGTGTTGAACAGCCACGCCAGTTCCGCGTGCTGGCAGACCTGGCTCTGGTTGAACAACACCGAGACCTCGGGATCGACCCCCGAGGCCATGAAGGCCGCCGCCACCTCGCGCGTGTTGTGACGCAGCTTCTCGGGGTCCTGCCAGACGGTGATCGCATGCAGGTCCACGATGCAATAGATCGTCTCGGCGCCCTTGCCCTGGTATTCGGCAAAGCGCTTCAGCGCGCCGAGGTAATTGCCCAGCGTCAACCCGCCCGAGGGCTGGATGCCGGAGAAGATGCGCGGAGCGAAGCTCGTGGTCATGGCACTACCTGCTTGGAAAATCCCGATGCGTGGCTTACCTCTTGCCCCGACCGGGCGCAACCGCCCCCGCCAGAGAGAAGGACATCCGATGCGCCCCGGCCATGCCGAATCGCCACTCAACCCGGTGCCCGCGGTGATCTGGATGATCGCCCTGCCGATGATCGCCAGCGAGGCCCTGTTCGGGCTGGCGCAACTGGGCTTTCTGGGCGGCGGCGGCCAGGGCGCGGGGCTGGCCATGCGCCAGATCGCGGTCGAGCGCAGCGCCTTCGTTCCGGACCTGCTGCTGCGGCTGTGGCAGATGGGCCTGGTCGTGCCAGAGCAGGGCTGGCGCATCCTGACCTATGCCTTCGTGCATCTGTCGCTGACGCATGCGCTGTTCGTCATCGTGTTCACCCTGGCGCTGGGGAACCTGATCGCGCAGCAGTTCCGCCCCTGGGCGGTGCTGGCGCTGTTTCTGGGGTCGGCCGTCGGCGGGGCGCTGGTCTATACGCTGGCGGCGGCGATGCTGCCGCAGTTCCGCTTTCCGCCGCTGGTCGGCGGCTATCCGGCGGTCTACGGCTTTGTCGGCGCCTTCACCTTCCTGCTGTGGATCCGGCTGGGCCAGCAGAACGCCAACCGCCTGCGCGCCTTCAGCCTGATCGGCATGCTGCTGGCGTTCCAGCTGGTCTTTGGCATCCTGTTCCAGGACGGCAGCCCGACCTGGATCGCCGAGATCGCCGGCTTTGGCAGCGGCTTTGCCCTGTCCTTCCTGCTGGTGCCGGGCGGCATCGGCCGGGTGATGCGCCAGATCCGTCAGCGCTGACGGCGCAGGTCGGCGCGCAGGTCCGAGAGCCGGATGGCGCCGAAGCCCAGCGCCGCCGCACCGTAGCTGGCCATGCCCGCGCCGACCAGCGCCGCCAGCGCCAGATAGCGCAGGCCCGGCGCCTGCAGCATCTCGTCCAGCGCCGCCACCAGGCCCCAGATCACCAGCCCCATCACCGCGGATGCCGCGACGATGCGGGGCAGGCGGTGGCGCAGCCGCGCGTCCAGTTCGGTCGCGGCGCCGAAATTGCGCGTGCCCAGCCACAGCTGCGCCGCCATGGTCCAGCCGGCGATGGTCGTGCCCCAGGCCGCGGCGGAAAATCCGATCAGCGGAGCCAGGCCAAGCGCCGCGCCGGCATTGACCAGCATCGACCAGACGGCAAAGCGGAACGGGGTTCGTGTGTCCTCGCGGGCGAAATACAGCGGCTGCAACACCTTTTGCAGCACGAAGGCCGGCAGGCCCAGGCCGTAGATCGCCAGCGCCACCGCGGTGGGGCCGACATCGGCGGCAAGGAAGGCGCCGCGCTTGAACAGGACCGAGATCAGCGGCTCGGCGGCGATGACCAGCGCCACCGCCGCCGGCACGGTCAGAAACAGTGCGAATTCCGCCGCGCGGTTATAGGCATGGCGGCCGCCCTCGGTGTCCCCGGCCTTCAACCGGCGCGAGATGTCGGGCAGCAGCACGATGCCGATGGCGATGCCGACGACGCCCAGCGGCAGCTGATACAGCCGGTCGGCATTGTTGAGCCAGGCGATGGCGCCGTCAAAGAACGAGCCGACCTGGCGCCCGACCAGCAGGTTGATCTGCACCACGCCCCCGGCCAGCACCGCCGGCGCCGCGATAGCCAGCAGCCGGCGCATGTCCGGCGACAGCCGCGGCCGGCGCAGGCGCAGCGGAAACCCCATGCGCTTGGCCGCCCACCAGACCGCCGCCAGCTGCGCGATCCCCGAGACCGGCGTGGACCAGGCCATGGCCAGGCCCATGTCCCAGCCCCGCCGATCCGCCATGACCATGGCGGCGATCAGGATGAAGTTCATCAGCACCGGCGCCGCCGCCGCCGCCATGAAGCGCCCGCCCGCGTTCAAAAGCCCCGACAAGAGCGCCGTCAGCGAGATGAACAGGATATAGGGAAAGCAGATGCGGCCAAAGGTCACCGCCAGGTCGAAACGCTCATCGCCGCGAAAGCCGGCGGCCTGCGCCAGCACCAGCCAGGGCATGGCGAAATGCGCCGCGACCGAGACCAGGAACACCACGAAAGCCAGGCCCGAGAAGGCCTCTTCGGCAAAGGCCCGCGGGTTTTCACCCGCCTCGAGCCGCTTGGCGAACATCGGCACGAAGGCGGTGTTGAAGGCGCCCTCGGCGAAGAAGCGGCGGAACATGTTGGGCAGGGTGAAGGCGACGATATAGGCCTGCGCCACCGGGCCGGTGCCAAGAAAGGCCGCGATCATCGCGTCGCGGACGAATCCGACGATGCGGCTGAGCAGCGTCCAGGCGCCCACCGAGAGAAAGCCCCGGAACAGTCTGATCGGTTGCATGTGTCTTTTCCGTGATTTCAGGGCTGGTCATCTGGCGCGCGCCCGGCGCGTTCGGCCCCGTCCTTGATGGCCTGCCGCAGCTTCTTTTCCAGGGCCTCGCGGCGATGGGGCTGGTGCAGTTTCAGCCCGAACATGTCCTTGACATAGAATGTGTCCACCACCTGGGCGCCAAAGGTGGCGATCACCGCGCTGGCGATCTGGATGTGGTTGTCGGCCATGGTGCGCGTCAGGTCGTAAAGCAGACCCGGGCGGTCGCGGGTGTCCACCTCGATCAGGGTATAGACATCCGAGGCCTCGTTGTCGAAGGTGACATGGGTGGGAAAGCGAAAGGCGCTGTCGCGTTTCTTCGGCCTGTCGCGCCCGGCCAGGGCCTCGCGCGCCACGATCTCGCCGTTCAGGGTGCGCTCGATGGTCTTGCGCAGGCGCGGCAGGCGGTCGGCGGCATAGGGATGGCCGTCCGCGTCCTGAAACCAGAACACCGCGGTCGCAAAGCCGTCCTTGGTGGTATAGGTGCGCGCATCGACGATATTGGCGCCGACCAGCGCCAGCGCGCCCGCCATGCGCGAGAAGATGCCGGGATGGTCGGCCAGCACGAAGGCGGCGCGCGTCGCGTCGCGGTCGGTGTCGGGGTGCAGGTCGGTGCGGATCTCGGCGTCGCCCAGGCCGCTCAGCATGTTGGCGAATACATATTGCGTCTCGGTCGGCAGGCCGGACCAGTAATTGTCGTAATGGCGCGACAGTTCCGCCTTGATCGCGCGCGGCTCCCAGCCCTTGGCGCTGAGCAGGTGGCGCAGCGCGCGCCTGGCCTCGCCCATGCGCTTGTCGCGGTTCAACTCCTCAAGCCCGCTGGCCAGCGCCTGCGCGGTCTCGCGGTGCAGCTTGCGCAGCAGCATGGCCTTCCAGTTGTTCCAGGTGCCCGGGCCGACGCCGCGGATGTCGCAGACGGTCAGCACCAGCAGCAGGTCCAGCCGCTTGACCGTCTTCACCGCCTTGGCAAAGTCGCGCAGCGTGCGCGGGTCGGCGATGTCGCGTTTCTGCGCCACGTCCGACATCAGCAGATGGTTGCGGATCAGCCATTCGATGGTCTCGACCTCATCGGCGGGCAGGCCGAAGCGGGTGCAGACCCGCCGCGCCAGCCGCGCACCAAGGATCGAGTGGTCCTCGGCCCGGCCCTTGCCGATGTCATGCAGCAGCACGGCGAGATAGATCACCCGGCGGTTGATCCGGCGCTTCATGATGGCGCTGGTCATCGGCAGGTCCTCGGCATCCTCGCCGCGCTCGATGGCGGCGAGCGCGGCGACGCATTGGATCAGGTGCTCGTCCACGGTGTAGTGGTGATAGACGTTGAACTGCATCATCGCCACCACGGTGGCGAATTCCGGGATGAAGGCGCCCAGCACCCCCAGCTCGTTCATCCGCCTCAGCGAGCGTTCGGGGTTGCCATGCTTCAAGAGCAGGTCAAGGAAGATGCGCACCGCCTCGGGGTCCGAGCGCATGCGGTCGTCGATCAGGTCAAGATTGGCCGTGACCACGCGCATGGCGTCGGGATGGATCAGGATGCCGGTGCGCAGCGCCTCCTCGAACAGGCGCAGGATGTTCAGCGGGTCGGAGAGGAAATGCGTCTCGTCGACAAAGGTCAGGCGGCCGTGGTTCATGCGATAGCCCGCGCGGATGCGGCGACGCTGGAACAGCCTGTTCAGCACCGGCGCCTTGTAGAGGTGGCGCGCCTCGAGGGCCACGAGAAACACCCGCGTCAGCTCGCCCACGCGGGTGGCGTGCAGAAAATAATCCTGCATGAAGATCTCGACGGCGCGGCGCCCGCCGAGGTCGCGATAGCCCATGCGCGCCGCAACCTCGACCTGCATGTCGAAGGTCAGCTTGTCCGAGGCGCGCCCGGCGATCATGTGCAGATGGCAGCGCACCGCCCAGAGGAAATCCTCGGCCTGCCAGAAGGTCAGGTGTTCCTCGCGGGTGAAAAAGCCCAGCGCCACCAGTTCCGCGGCGTGGTCGACGCGGTGGATGTATTTCGCCAGCCAATACAGCGTCTGCAGGTCGCGCAGCCCGCCCTTGCCCTCCTTGACGTTGGGTTCAAGCACATAGCGCTGGCCGCCCTGGCGCTGGTGGCGGGCGGCGCGCTCGGCCAGCTTGGCCTCGATGAATTCGGGGATCGAGCCGGCGAACAATTCGCCAAACAGCCGCTCGCGCAGCGATTCGGCGGTCGCGGCATGGCCGCAGACCAGGCGATGCTCAAGCAGGCTGGTGCGGATGGTGATGTCGGCCGTCCCAAGCCGCAGGCAATCGTCGATCGAGCGCGTGGCCTGGCCCACCTTCAGCTTCAGGTCCCACAGCATGTAGAGCATGGATTCGACCACGCTTTCGACCCAGCCGCCGATCTTCCACGGGGTCAGGAACAGCAGGTCCACGTCGGATTGCGGCGCCATTTCCGCGCGGCCATAGCCTCCGACGGCCAGCACGGCCAGGCATTCGGCGTCCGTGGGGTTGAGCTGCGGGTGCAGGATGGTGGTGGCGACATGGTGGACGGCGCTGACCAGGGCATCGGTCAGGGCGGCGATGGCGGCGACGGTCTCGCGCCCGGCGCGGGGATGGGCGGCAAGTTCGGCCGCGATCCCGGCCATGGCATCGCTGCGCGCCCGCGCCAGGAAGGCGACGGCGCGGGTGCGGATCTCGCGCGGTTCCGAGACGCCGGCCAGCGCCGCGGCAAGCCCGGGCAGCAGCGCCGCCGGCCCGGCCTGCGCCGGGGCCTCGGGGACGGTTCCGCCCAAGCTCAGAACCCGAAGCCGCCAAAGCTGCGCGGCGCCGGGTCCAGCACCACCACCTGGTTGTTGCGCACCGTGGCCACCGCCAGGGCGCGTTCGCTGGTGCCGTCGCGGCGCAGGCGGAAGGCGCCCGAGATGCCGGCAAAGCCCGAATTCTGCGTCAGCCCGGCGGTGGTCAGCGCATTGCGCTTGCCCGCACGCACCAGCGCCGCGATCGCGGCCACGCCGTCATAGGCCAGCGAGCCCAGATCGTGCGGGGTCTCGCCATAGGCGGAACGGTAGCGCTGCTCGAACTGCGCCTTTAGGGCCGTGTCGGGAATGGCGAACCAGCCGCCCTGGACGCCGCGCAGGGCCAGCCGCGCGCTTGGCTGGTCCCAGCGCGTCAGGCCCATCATCTGCACGCTCTGCGAGGTCACGCCGGCATCGGCCAGCCGGTCGGTCAGATAGGGCAGCACCGCGCCCTGGTTCGCGGTCAGGAACACCGCATCGACATTGCCCGAAAGCGCCGCCTGCGCGGCATTGGGCACGATGGCGTCGATGCCCTGGCGCGACACCGCATGGGTCATGCTGCCGGCCAGGGTGGCGCCGTTTCGCTGGATGGCGCGCTCGATGGCGCGGGCACCGACCTGGCCGGCGGCGTCGTCCTCGGCCACCAGCATGATCCGGCGCTTGCCGTTCCGGACGCCAAAGCGCACCAGGCGGTCGGCCACGTTGTCGAAGGTATTGCCCAGCAGAAAGACATTGCCTCCGGCGATGTCGGGATTGTTCGAGAAGGACAGCACGTTGACGCCCCTGGGCGCCATGGCATTGCCCACCGCATTGGCGCTGTCGGCAAACAGCGGGCCGAGGATGATCTTTGCGCCCTCATCCACCGCCTGCTCGGCCTGGGTCACCGCCTGGCCCGGATCGGCGCCGGCGTTATAGATGCGCAGATCGATCCTCGCCCCCTGGGCGTCGGCCGCCGCCATGCGGGCGGAATTGGCCAGCGAACGCGCCAGCCAGTCCAGATCGGCATTGCCGCCCGGCAGCAGCAGCGCCACTGGCACCGGCTGCGAGGGGTCGATGCCCGGGCCGCTCTGCGGACCCGAGGACGCCAGATCGATCGGCTCGCATGCGGCAAGTGCCATTGCGGACAGAAGGGCTGCGATCCTTGCGAGGGGGCGCAAGGCGAAGGCGCCGCGGATCGTTGTCAGGACGGTCATGGCGTGATTCCCTGTAGGTCGGGGCCGGGGGGGTTAACGGGGGCACGTTATTGGCATATCCCGGACATGGCAACTTGCCCCGCCACCAAGGAAAGGACTGCGTGATGGAAGACAGCGCCAGCCACGGCGCCGCGGGTGCGCGGCCGGTCTCGCTGAATGTCGGCACCGCGCCGCTGGAGCCGGGGCTGCATCTGGTCGCGACGCCGATCGGTTCGGCGCGCGACATCACCCTTCGGGCGCTGGATGCGCTGAATGCCGCCGATCTGCTGGCCGCCGAGGACACGCGCAACCTGCGCCACCTGATGGACATCCACGGCATCGCGCTTCGCGGGCGCCGCATCATCGCCTATCACGACCACAATGCCGACCGGCAGCGGCCCGCGATCATGGCGGCACTGGCCGGGGGCAGGTCGGTGGCCTATGCCTCGGATGCGGGCACGCCGCTTGTCGCCGACCCGGGCTATCGGCTGGCGCGCGATGCCGCCGAGGCGGGATACACCGTGCGCGCGCTGCCCGGCCCCTCGGCGGCGCTGGCGGCGCTTTCGGTTTCCGGCCTGCCCAGTGACCGCTTTCTGTTCGTGGGCTTTCCGCCATCGGCGGCAGGGGCGCGGCGCAGGTGGATCGAAAGCTGGCAAAGGGTCGAGGCCACGGTGATTGTCTTTGAAAGCCCGCGCCGCGTTAGGCAATTGTTGGAGAATCTCTGCGAGACTGAGGCGAATCGGATTACGGTGATCTGCAGGGAACTGACCAAGAAATTCGAGGAAGTGATGCGCGGAACCGCGGCGACGCTGCTGGCTCGAATCCCCGATGAGGGGCTGCGCGGCGAGATCGTCGTGCTTTTCGGCCAGCCCGAACCCGCGGTGGCAGACGATGACAGCCTGCGCAAGGCATTGCAGCCGCTTCTCGGGCGGTTGCCGGTCAAGGAGGCCGCGGCCGAGGTCGCGGCGCGCTTTGGCCTGGCACGGCGCGATGTCTATGCCCTGGCGCTGGAGATGCGAAAGGACAGCGAATGACGCAAGCGGAAGCCATGGCGGTGCGGATCGGAGCAAGGGGGCGGCGCGGTGCCGTTGCCCATTCAGCCGGCCGCTTTGCCGAGGAATCGGTGGCGCGCGAATATGGCCGTCGTGGCTACGAACTGGTCGCCGAGCGCTGGCGCGGTCAGGGCGGCGAGATCGATCTCGTCCTGCGCAAGGACGATGAATATGCCTTTGTCGAGGTCA
The DNA here is from genome assembly GCF_039808215.1 of Paracoccus sp. (in: a-proteobacteria). GTDB lineage: Bacteria > Pseudomonadota > Alphaproteobacteria > Rhodobacterales > Rhodobacteraceae > Paracoccus. The sequence goes on along the minus strand of NZ_JBDHSP010000012.1, from coordinate 11,627 downwards.
AGAAATCTGCCGACCATGCCGGGGCCGCAGGCCGGATCGGCGCGAGGCAGATTGCGCGGATCTGCAATGCCGCGCTTGAATATTGCGGGCGCCTGCCGACGGGCCTGCTGACCGCCATGCGTTTTGACGCGGCCCTGGTCGACCGTTTCGGGCGCGTCGAGATCCTCGAGAACGCGTTCGGGGCGATCTGACTTCGGCTTGCATTGGCTTGCATTGAGGCGCCATGCGCGCGAGAACTCGGCTCGACACAGCCGGAGTATACAGCATGAATCTGCATGTCGCGCTTCAGATGGACCCGATCGAGCATGTCTCGATCGCCGGTGACAGCACTTTCCGGATCGGGCTCGAGGCCGAGGCACGCGGTCACAGGCTGTTCCAGTATACCGCCGACCGCCTCAGCTATGACGAGGGCCGGATCATGGCCCGGGGGCGGCCGGTCACGCTGCGGCGCGATGCGGGCGATCACGTCAGCTTCGGCGACTGGGCGGATGTCGACCTGTCCGGCTTCGATGTCGTCTGGCTGCGCCAGGATCCGCCCTTCGACATGGGCTATATCACCACCACGCATATGCTGGACCGCATCCATCCGAAGGCTTTCGTGGTCAACGATCCCTTCTGGGTCCGCAACAGCCCGGAAAAGCTGCTGGTGCTGGATTTCCCCGACCTGACTCCGCCGACGCTGATCACCCGCGATCTGGGGCAGATCCGCGCCTTTCGCGAACGTCACGGCGATTTCATCCTGAAGCCGCTTTACGGCAATGGCGGCGTCGGCATCTTCCACATGCGTCCCGACGACCCGAATCTTTCGTCGCTGGTGGAAACCTTCCTCGCCAACAGCCGCGAGCCGGTCATTGCGCAGAAATATCTGCCCGCCGTGGTCAGGGGCGACAAACGCATCATCCTGGTCGATGGCGAGGCGGTCGGGGCGATCAACCGGGTTCCGGCCGCGGGCGAGGCGCGCTCGAACATGCATGTCGGCGGGCGACCGGAAAAGATCGGCCTGACCGCGCGCGAGCATGAGATCTGCGCCCGCATCGGCCCCGCCCTGCGCGAGAAGGGTCTGATCTTCACCGGCATCGACGTGATCGACGGCTGGCTGACCGAGATCAACGTGACCTCGCCCACCGGCATCCAGGAGCTTGAGCGTTTCGACGGCATCAACGCCGCCGCCCTGATCTGGGACGCGGTCGAGCGCCGCCTGGCCGCGCGCCGCTGATCAGTCGGGCCGGCCCGAGACCAGCCGGAAGGACAGCGCCTCGGCCAGATGCGGCAGTCGGATCTGCGGCGAGGCGTCAAGATCGGCCACCGTGCGCGCCGCGCGCAGGATGCGGTGATAGCCGCGCGGGGTCATGCCGAAACGCTCGGCCGCGCGCGCAAACAGGTCGCGGCAGTCGCGGTCGAGCGGCGCGATCTCCTCGAGCAGGCGTCCGGTCGCGTCGGCATTCACCCGGATGCCAGGATGACTGACGAATCGCTGCGTCTGGATGGCGCGCGCCGCAGCGACGCGTGCCGCCACCGCGGCCGAGGGCTCGCCGCCGCCGGGAAGCTGCATCTCCTCGAGCGAGATCTGCGGCACCTCGATGCGCATGTCGAACCGGTCCATCATCGGCCCCGAGATCCGCCCCAGATAATCCGCGCCGCAGACCGGCGCCCGCGCGCAGGCCTGGGCGGCATCGGCCAGATTGCCGCAGCGGCAGGGGTTTGCCGCCGCGACCAGCAGGAAACGCGCCGGGTAGCGCACATGGGCATTGGCGCGCGAGACGTGGATCTCGCCGGTCTCGATGGGCTCGCGCAGGGCGTCGATCACCCGGCGCTCGAATTCGGGCAGTTCGTCCATGAACAGCACGCCGTTATGCGCCATGCTGGCCTGGCCCGGCCCGGCCTGGCGACCGCCGCCGATGATCGCGGCCTGCGAGGCGGTGTGATGCGGCTGGCAGAAGGGCGCCACGCGCGAGATGGCGCCATGCTTCAGCAGCCCGGCGACGGAATGGATCACCGAGGTCTCCAGCGCCTCCTGCGGGCTTAGCGGCGGCAGGATGCCGGGGATGCGCCGGGCCAGCATGGTCTTGGTCGCTCCGGGCGGGCCGACCATCAGCAGGTGGTGGCGACCGGCGGCGGCGATCTCGATGGCGCGGCGGGCGCGTTCCTGTCCCTTGACCTCGGCCAGGTCCTCGCCCGCCTCGGGGATCGCGGCCTCGCCGGGTCGCGCCGGGGCGATCGGCGCGCGGTCAGTCAGGTGGTCGATCGCCTCGCGCAGGTTGCGCGGCGCCAGCACCGCGACCGCGCCGACCCAGGCCGCCTCGGCGCCGCAGGCGTGCGGCACCATCAGCGCATGGCCTTCTGCCGCCGCGGCCATGGCGGCGGGCAGGGCGCCCGAGACCGGCGACAGCCGCCCGTCCAGCGCCAGTTCCCCCAGCGCCACCAATTGCGCCAGCGCCTCGGCGGGAACGACCTCCAGCGCCGCCAGCACCGCAAGCGCGATCGGCAGGTCGAAATGCGAGCCCTCCTTGGGCAGGTCCGCGGGCGAGAGGTTGACGGTGATACGACGCGAGGGCAGGGCGATCGCCAGCGCGGCAAAGGCGGATTTCACCCGCTCGCGCGCCTCGCTGACCGATTTGTCGGGCAGGCCGACGATACCAAAGCCCGGCAGGCCCGGCGCCACCGAACATTGCACCTCGACCAGACGCGCCTCGACCCCGTCGAAGGCGACCGTATAGGCAATCGCCACCATTTCCGCCCCCGTTCCCCCTGCCTGTGGTAGTCTGGCGCGGCTTAAGGATTGGTTAATGGCGGCGCTTGCTTGTTCCGGCACCCGCTTGGGCCTATGTCGGAGACGAGCGTCACGGCAGAGGATATCGCCATGCAGGGCAGCCGCATCTTGCTGATCGTCGGCGGCGGCATAGCCGCCTTCAAGATCCCCGAACTGATCCGCATGCTGCGGCGCGAGGGCGCGGCGGTGGTGCCGGTGCTGACCGGCGCTGGCGCGCAATTCGTCACGCCGCTGACACTGTCGGCGCTGGCCGAGGCGCCCTGCCATCAGGACCTGTTCGACCTGACCCGCGAATCCGAGATGGGCCATATCCGGCTGTCGCGCGCCGCCGATCTGGTGGTGGTGGCGCCGGCCACCGCCGATCTGCTGGCAAAGATGGCGGCGGGACTGGCCGACGATCTGGCCTCGACGCTGCTGCTGGCGACCGACAAGCCGGTGCTGGCCGCCCCGGCGATGAATGTGCGCATGTGGCAGCACCCCGCCACGCGCCGCAACCGCGACACGCTCGAGGAGGACGGCATCCGTTTCATCGGCCCCGATGAGGGCGACATGGCCTGCGGCGAATACGGGCCCGGTCGCATGGCCGAACCCGAGGCGATCCTCGCCGCGATCCGGGCGCTGCTGGACCGCGAGCGGCCGCTGCGCCTGATGCCCGAGACCGCGATCGCGCTGCCCGCTGGGCGGCTGCAGGGCCGGCATGTGATCGTGACCTCGGGTCCCACGCATGAGCCGATCGACCCGGTGCGCTATATCGCCAACCGCTCGAGCGGCGCGCAGGGCAGCGCGATCGCCGCGGCGCTGCGCGATCTGGGCGCGCGGGTCAGCTTCGTCACCGGCCCGGCCGAGGTGCCGCCCCCCGGCGGCGTCGAGGTCATCGCGGTCGAGACCGCGCGTCAGATGCGCGAGGCGGTCGAGGTCGCCTTGCCCGCCGATGCCGCGATCATGGCGGCGGCGGTGGCCGACTGGCATGTGGCCAACGCCCGCGGCGGCAAGATCAAGAAGGATGCCTCGGGCAGCCTGCCGCAGCTGGAATTCGCCGAAAACCCGGACATCCTGGCCTGGATCAGCGGGCTCGGGCGCGGGCGTCCGGCGCTGGTCGTGGGCTTTGCCGCCGAGACCGACGACGTGCTGGCCAATGCCACCGCCAAGCGCGCGCGCAAGGGCTGCGACTGGATCCTTGCCAATGACGTGAGCCCCGCCACCGGCATCATGGGCGGGGCCGAGAACGCGGTGACGCTGATCTCTGCCAGCGGCGCCGAGCCCTGGCCGCGGCTGTCGAAATCCGAGGTGGCGCGGCGCCTGGCCGAGCGCGTCGCCGAGGCGCTGGACGCGCGCGACCTGGCGGCGGAGGGACTGGCATGAGCCGGGTCTATCTGGACTGGAACGCCACCGCGCCGCTGCGCCCCGAGGCGCGTGCGGCGATGCAGGCGGCCTGCGACATCGTCGGCAATCCGTCCTCGGTCCATGCCGAGGGGCGGGCGGCGAAGATGGCGCTGGAATGCGCGCGCGAGGAGGTGGCGGCGGCGCTGGGGGCCGAGGGTCAGGACGTGATCTTCACCTCGGGTGCGACCGAGGCGGCGGCGCTGGTGCTGCAGGACCGGGGTCTGGCCTGCGCCGGGCTGGAGCATGCGGCCGTGCTGGCCTGGTGCGATCCGGTCCTGGCCGCGGATGGCGCCGGGCAGGTGGCAGTTGCCGATCCCGCGCGCACGGCGCTGCAGTTGGCCAATTCCGAAACCGGCGTTCTGCAGGACCTGCCGCAGGGGCTGGCGGTCTCGGACCTGACGCAGGCCTTCGGCAAGGTGCCCCTGGCCTTCAACTGGCTGGGGATCGGGGCCGGGCTGGTCAGCGCCCACAAGCTGGGCGGGCCGCGCGGCATCGGCGCGCTGGTGGTCCGGCGCGGCACCGATCTGGCAGCGCGCATCCGCGGCGGCGGGCAAGAGCAGGGACGCCGCGCCGGCACCGAGAATCTGATCGGCATCCTCGGCTTTGCCGCGGCGGCGCGCGCGGCTCAATATGATCTGGATCAAGGAATCGGAGAAAAAATCTCGGAAATACGCGATTCGCTGCTGCACAGGCTGGAATCCGGGGCGGAAATGGTTACATTCCCGGGGCGCGAGTCCCGCCGCCTGCCCAATACCCTGTCCATCCTGACGCCCGGCTGGCGCGGAGAGACGCAGGTGATGCAGATGGATCTTGCCGGTTTTGCCGTGTCGGCAGGCTCGGCCTGTTCGTCGGGCAAGGTCCGGCCAAGCTCCGTGCTGACGGCCATGGGCATCGCGCCGGAACGGGCGGGCGATGCGATCCGCGTCTCGATCGGTCCGGCCACGGACGCTCGGGACGTGATGAGGTTTGCGGATGCCTGGCTGGCGGCCCATGACCGCTGGCGGCAGAGGAATGATCAGCGGGCGACCGCAGGAAAGGTTTGAGATGGCTGTTGAGATCGGCGATGCAATCGAAGTCCGGGAAGGCGTTGACCGCGAGACCGTCGAGACCGTGCAGAACATGGGGTCCTACAAATACGGCTGGGACACCGAGATCGAGATGGAATACGCCCCCAAGGGCGTCAACGAGGACATCGTCCGGCTGATCTCGAAGAAGAACGAAGAACCGGAATGGATGACCGAATGGCGGCTGCAGGCGTTCCGGCGCTGGCAGACCATGAGCGAGCCGAAATGGGCGATGCTGCATTATCCGGTGATCGACTATCAGGATCAGTATTACTACGCCCGCCCGAAAAGCATGCAGGTCAAGCCCAAGTCGATCGACGAGGTCGACCCCAAGCTGCTGGCCACTTACGAAAAATTGGGAATTCCGCTGAAGGAGCAGATGATCCTCGCAGGCGTCGAGGGCGCCGCGGGTGCGCCCGCCGAGGGCCGCAAGGTGGCGGTCGATGCGGTCTTTGACAGCGTCAGCGTCGGCACCACCTTCAAGGAGGAACTGGCCAAGGCCGGGGTGATCTTCTGCCCGATCTCGGAAGCGATCCGCGAGCATCCGGAACTGGTGAAGAAATACCTCGGCTCGGTCGTGCCGCAATCGGACAATTATTTCGCCACGCTGAACTCGGCGGTGTTTTCGGACGGCAGCTTCGTCTATGTGCCGCCGGGCGTGCGCTGCCCGATGGAGCTGTCGACCTATTTCCGCATCAATGCCGAAAACACCGGGCAGTTCGAGCGCACGCTGATCATCGCCGACAAGGGCAGCTATGTCAGCTATCTTGAAGGCTGCACCGCGCCCAAGCGCGACATCGCGCAGCTGCATGCGGCGGTGGTCGAGATCGTCGTCCTCGAGGATGCCGAGGTCAAGTATTCCACCGTGCAGAACTGGTTCCCCGGTGACGAGGAAGGCAAGGGCGGCATCTACAACTTTGTCACCAAGCGCGCCGATTGCCGCGGCGCGCGCGCCAAGATGATGTGGACCCAGGTCGAGACCGGCTCGGCGATCACCTGGAAATACCCCTCCTGCATCCTGCGCGGCGAGGCCTCGCAGGGCGAGTTCTATTCCATCGCCATCGCCAACAACATGCAACAGGCCGACACCGGGACCAAGATGATCCATCTTGGGAAGAATACCCGCTCACGCATTGTTTCCAAAGGAATTTCTGCCGGAAAGGCGCAGAATACCTATCGTGGTCTGGTCAGCATGCATCCGCGCGCCAGAAACAGCCGCAACTATACGCAATGCGACAGCCTGCTGATCGGCGACAAATGCGGCGCCCATACCGTGCCCTATATCGAGGTCAAGAATACCACCAGCCGCGTCGAGCACGAGGCCACCACCAGCAAGGTCGATGACGACCAGCTGTTCTATTGCCGCGCGCGCGGCATGGATGAGGAAGAGGCGGTGGCGCTGGTCGTCAACGGCTTTTGCCGCGAGGTGCTGCAGGCGCTGCCGATGGAATTCGCCATGGAGGCGCAGTCGCTGGTCGCCATCTCGCTGGAAGGATCGGTGGGATGATCGCCCGCCCCGCCACCGGCACCGTCCGGAACCGTGAATTCACCGATAACCTGCCGGCAGCACCCGTCCCCGCTGCCGCCGCAAGCGCCGAATAGGAAGCCAGTCATGCTGCAAATCAAGAACCTGCACGTCAAACTTGAGGATGAGGACAAGCAGATCCTCAAGGGGGTCGATCTGACCGTCCCGGCGGGCGAGGTGCATGCGATCATGGGGCCCAACGGCTCGGGGAAATCGACGCTGTCCTATGTACTGTCGGGCCGCGACGGCTATGAGGTCACCGAGGGCGAGGCGCATCTGGACGATCTGGCCCTGCTCGGGATGGAGCCCGAGGCGCGCGCCGCCGCCGGCCTGTTCCTGGCGTTCCAGTATCCGGTCGAGATTCCCGGCGTCGGCAACCTGACCTTTCTGCGCACCGCGGTGAACGCACAGCGCAAGGCGCGCGGCGAGGAGGAGCTGTCCTCGGCCGAGTTCCTGAAAATCGTGCGCGCCAAGGCCAAGGCGCTGAACATCGACGGCGAGATGCTCAAGCGTCCGGTGAACGTGGGCTTCTCCGGCGGCGAGAAAAAGCGCAACGAGATCCTGCAGATGGCCATGCTCGAGCCGCGCATGTGCATCCTCGACGAGACCGATTCCGGTCTTGACGTGGATGCGATGCGCCTGGTCGCCGATGGCGTGAACGCGCTGCGCAGCCCTGAGCGGTCCTTCCTGGTGATCACGCATTACCAGCGGCTTCTGGACCATATCCGCCCCGATGTCGTCCACATCATGGCCGATGGCCGCATCGTCAAGTCGGGCGGCCCGGAGCTGGCGCTCGAGGTCGAGCAGAACGGCTATGGCGATCTGCTGGCGGAGGTCGGCTGATGGCGGACACGGCTGTTCTTGCCGAGCAGGCGCCCTCGGTCGAGGGCAAGGCCCGGCCCGCGGCGACGGCCCTGGCCGCGCAGCTTGCGGCGCTGCTGCCGCCGCAGGGCGGATTCACCCGCGCCGCGCGCGCCGATGCCGCGGCGCGGTTGCAGGACATGGGCCTGCCGGGGCCGCGCGACGAATACTGGCGCTATACCGACCCCGCGCCCTTCAACGCGGCAAGCCCCGCGCCGCTGGCCATCGCCGCCGGCGAGACGACGCTGTTCACCGGGCTGGAGCGGCTGACGCTGGTCTTCGTCGACGGACGATTCGATGCCGAGGCCTCGGATCCGCTGGCGGGCGAGGGGCTTGAGATCGCGACGCTGGCCGCAGCCGATACCGGCGGCGCGCATTGGGCCGAGGGGCTTTATGGCCGGCTAGAGGCCGCGGGGCAGCAGCCGGTCGCGCGCCCCTTTGCGGCGCTGAACACGCTGGCGGCGGCGGATGGCGTGCTGATCCGCGTCACCGGCCGCGTGGCGCGCCCGGTGCATGTCACCTATCGCCGCTCGGGTGTCGACACTGATGTGCATGTGCATCACGTGCTGCAGCTTGAGGACGGCGCGGAGCTGACGCTGCTCGAGACCGGCGAGATCGGCGCGCGCTCGAATGTGGTGATCGAGGCGGATCTGGCCCGCGGCGCCAGACTGCACCACATCGCCGCCAAGCGCGCCAATGACGAGCGGCTGGGCCTTGCGCATGTCTTTGCCCGCGTCGGTACCGGGGCGCTGTTCAAGTCCTTCTCGCTGGCGGTCAACGGCCACATGATGCGCAATGAAAGCGTGATCGACATCGCCGGCGACGATGCCGTGGCCCATATCGCCGCCGCGGTTCTGGGCGATGGCAGCCTTGGGCGTTTCCATCACGACGACACGGTGTTCGTCACCCATGCCGGCGAGCGCTGCGAAAGCCGGCAGGTCTACAAGAAGGTGCTGAAGAACGGCGCCGAGGGCATCTTCCAGGGCAAGATCCTGGTCAGGCCGGGGGCGCAAAAGACCGACGGCTACCAGATCAGCCAGGGGCTCTTGCTGGACGAGGACAGCCAGTTCCTCGCCAAGCCCGAACTGGAAATCTATGCCGACGACGTGAAATGCTCGCACGGATCGACCACCGGCGCGCTGGACGAGACGGCGCTGTTCTACCTGCGCTCGCGCGGGGTGCCCAAGGAGCGTGCCATCGTTCTGCTGGTGCTGTCCTTCCTGGCCGATGCGCTGGACGAGATCGAGGATGCGCGCCTGCGTGACGACATCCTTGGCCGGCTGGAGCACTGGCTGACCGAGCGGGCGGGAAATCCGGCCAGGGCATGAGCCGGGCGGGCATCTTTCCGCGGATGCTGCAAAGCTGGTGGGCGCCGGGCAGGGTGGTGCGCTCTCTGCGCGGCATGCCTGACCGGGTGCTGATCGTGGTGCTGATGGCGGCCATGCTGATGTTTCTGGTCGCGCAGGCCCCGGCGCATGCCCGCGCCGCGCAGTTGCAGCCCGGGATTCCGCTGGGCGCGCGCATGGGGGGCGCGCTGCTGGCGGTGATGTTCGTCATGCCGCTCTTGGCCTATGCGCTGGCCGGGCTCAGCGCGGCGTTGTCGCGGCTGACGCCCTGGCCGGTGACGGGGCCGGAGGCGCGGCTGGCGCTGTTCTGGGCGCTGCTGGCGGTGGCACCGGCGATGCTGCTCTCGGGGCTGGTGGCGGGGCTGATCGGCCCCGGCCCGGCGCTGTCATTGACAAAGGCCATGGCGGGGCTCGGCTTTCTGGTGATATGGGGGGCGGGGTTGTGCGCATTGGCGGGGAAGCGATGAAGATCGGCAATCTGGGCGACATGGTGATCGTGACCCTGCGCGATCCGGCGGCGGCGGTGCGCATGCTGCAGGCGCTGGACCTGCCGCTGGCGGCGCGCTGGATGGCGCTGTTTCTGGCGGTCTGCCTCTCGACGCTGCTGGCGGGCCTGTCGCTGCTGATGTTTCCCGTCGAGGTGGATCATCCGGTGTCGCGCATGCTGTCGCAGCCGGCGACGCTGGCGGCGATCCAGTTGACGGTGATGACGGTCTCGGCGGTGATGGTGGCGCAGGTCGGGCGCAGCTTCGGCGGGCGCGGCAGCTTTGCCGACGCGCTGCTGATCATCGCCTGGATCGAGCTGGTGCTGGTCGGGTTGCAGGCGATGCAGGTGGTGATGATGGCGCTGTTTCCCGCCACTGCCTCGCTGCTGTCGATGCTGGCCTTCGGCCTGTTCATCTATCTGGCCGTGTCCATGACCAAGGCGCTGCACGGGTTTGCCAGCACCGGCAAGGTGGCCCTGGCATTCATTGGCAGCGTCTTTCTGCTGGGCTTTCTGCTGTCGCTGATCGCGGCGGCATTCGGCATCGTCCCCGAGGTGACCCCATGAGCTTTGACATCGAAAAGGTCCGCGCCGATTTCCCGATCCTGTCGCGGCAGGTGAACGGCCGGCCGCTGGTCTATCTGGACAATGGCGCCAGCGCGCAAAAGCCGCGCGCGGTGATCGAGGCGATCAGCCGCGCCTATGAGGATGAATATGCCAATGTCCACCGCGGCCTGCATTTCCTGTCCAATCTGGCCACCGACAATTACGAGCGCGTGCGCGCCATCATCGCCCGTTTTCTGAATGCCTCGCGCGAAGATGAGGTGATCTTCACCTCGGGCGCGACCGAGGGGCTGAACCTCGTTTCCTATGCCTGGGCCGCGCCGCGGCTGCAGGCAGGCGACGAGATCGTGCTTTCGGTGCTGGAGCATCACGCCAATATCATTCCCTGGCATTTTCTGCGCGAACGCCAGGGCGTGGTGCTGAAATGGGTCGAGCCCGAGCCTGACGGCAGCCTGCCGGCCGAGAAGGTTCTGGCCGCCGTCGGCCCGCGCACGAAGCTGATCGCGCTGACGCATATGTCGAACGTGACCGGCACCGTGGTCGATGTCGGCGCCGTCGCGCGCGGCACGGATGTGCCGGTGCTGGCCGACGGTTCGCAGGCCTCGGTGCACATGCCGGTGGATGTGGCGGCGCTGGGGGTCGATTTCTACTGCATCACCGGGCACAAGCTTTACGGGCCCTCGGGGTCCGGGGCGATCTGGATCAGGGCCGAACGCCAGGCCGAGATGCGCCCTTTCATGGGTGGCGGCGACATGATCCGCACCGTCACGCGCGAGACGGTGGACTACGCCGACCCGCCCTTGCGCTTCGAGGCCGGCACCCCGGGCATCGTCAACCAGATCGGCCTGGGCGCGGCGCTGGAATATCTGATGGCGCTGGGCATGGACAAGATCGCCGCGCATGAGCGCGACCTGCGCGACCATGCGCGCGCGCGGCTGCGCGATCTGAACTGGCTTTCGGTGCAGGGCGATGCGGCCGAGAAGGGCGCGATCTTTTCCATGACCATGCAGGGCGCGCATGCCCATGACATCTCGACCATCCTTGACAAGCGCGGCATCGCGGTGCGCGCTGGCACGCATTGCGCCATGCCGCTGATGGAGTTCTTTGGCATCACCGCCTCGGCGCGGGCGAGCTTTGCCATGTACAACACCCGCGCCGAGGTCGATGCGCTGATCGACGGCCTTGGCTTCTGCCGCGAGCTTTTCGCCTGAACCCCATTGCAGAGCAGGTGGTTTCCGGCTAATCAGCGGGGGCGCCATAGCCACGGCCGCAACCTCGGGGAACGCCTTTCCCGGGCAAGCGTCGGGCGACAGGGCAAGGACGGAAATGAACAAGACGCGGAGGCCCGCAAGACCGGGGTCCTATAGCTCAGCTGGATAGAACGCTACCCTCGGAAGGCTACTGTCAACCCTCTCTGCTGATCGTGGGGATAAGAAAGAAGGCGTAAAAACAACAAATTGAAGACTGGGTTTCTGGTCTTCCAACTCGAAGGAAATCTGCGTAAGCACTGCGCAAGCAGAAGGCACCCGTAGCTCAGCTGGATAGAGTGTCGGCCTCCGAAGGCGGATGTCAAGTCCGGCAATGTGAACGAGTGAGTAAAAAAGTAGAAGTAAAACAGTAACTTGCGGGC